>CAYOLF010000099.1:0-23334 GCA_964404725.1 uncultured Polyangiaceae bacterium | reverse complement strand
GACGCACCCTCGCCCCGAGGGGGGTGCGTCTTCAGCGGCGCTGCTGCAATTGGCAGCCTGATCGGTGCTCTAGAGCGGCAACCCCCGCGGAGCATCAACGACCGGGCGAGCCGAGCGAGCAGCGGAGCTCGGCCAAGGCGCCCCAGGAAACGCTTCCTCGCCCCGCACGCCGGCGCTCTCCAGCGATCCGAAGCGATTAGCAAACCGATCGGTGCTCCAGCCCCCGGCAGCCGACCCCGAGGCCTTCGCCGCCCTTCAGCCGACGGCGCCTCGCCGCACCCCGCCCCGCTCCAGGCGCAGCCGACTCCCCCCCAGGCGCTCGGCTGCACCGCCCTCGTGCGCGACCACCACCACCACCGTCCCCCTCGCACGTTCCTCACCGATCACCTCGTCCAGGCGCAACCGTCCCGCCGAATCGAGGCCCGCCCACGGCTCATCGAGTAATAGAACGGCTGGCCGGTTCACCATCCCTCTCGCTAGCGCGACGCGCTGCCGCTGCCCTCGCGACAGGTCCCCGGTTCGACGCCCTGCCAACCCCTCCAGGCCGAACCGCCTCGCCACCTCGCCCCACGCCTCCGGGGCCCCGACGCCCTGAAGCCGCGCCGCGAGCTCCACGTTCTCCCGAACAGTGAGCCCCGCGTACAGGAACCCCTCGTGTCCAACCCATCCCACGCGACCCCTCGTCCGCACCCCGAGCTCCCCCCCTGGCTCGAACCACACGCGTCCCCGCGTCGGCCGCACCAGCCCGCCGAGCAATCCCAGCAGCGTGCTCTTCCCCGCCCCGTTCGCCCCCTCGACCACCGTCACGGTCCCCGCCTCGAACCGCGCGCTCACCCCCCGGAGCGCCAGCACGGCGCCGTAGCTCTTGGTGACGTCCCGCGCCTCGACATACTCGATCCGCCCTTCGCCTCCGACGCTCACCGCCCCACCGATACCACGGCCCCCTCACCCCCGCCCCGGGCCCCTCCCGGACCATGCTACGATGCCTCCGATGACGACCCCCGCCCTCGCGCTCGACGCCGGTCGCCTCGAGCAACTCGTCGAGCTCCGCGGGGCCGTCGAGCGGGCCCTCGAGGGGAAGCCCGAGGCGGTGGAGCTCTCCCTCATCGCCCTCCTCGCCCGGGGCCACATCCTCATCGAGGACGTCCCCGGCGTCGGCAAGACCACGCTCGCCCGCGCCCTTGCCAAGGCCGTCGGGGGCGAGATGCGCCGCGTCCAGTTCACCAGCGATCTGCTCCCCAGCGACGTGCTCGGCGTCACCGTCTACGACCAGCAGCGCGCCCAGTTCACGCTCCGGCCAGGCCCCATCTTCACCAACCTCCTGCTCGCCGACGAGATCAACCGCTCCAGCCCGCGCACCCAGTCCGCGCTCCTCGAGGCCATGAACGACGGGGCCGTCTCCCTCGACGGCCAAACCCTCCCCCTGCCCGATCCGTTCCTCGTCGTCGCGACGCAGAACCCCCATGACATCGCCGGCACCTTCCCCCTGCCGGAGTCGCAGCTCGACCGCTTCATGCTCCGCATTCGGATCGGCTACCCCCCGCCCTCGGTCGAGACTCGTATTCTGCTCGAACCCGAAGCGGACCGCGTCCCCTTCGTCCCCACCGTCCTCGACCCCCAGTCCCTCGTCGCCCTCCAGCGCCAGGCCACTCACGTCGCCATCGATGGCGCACTCGCCACCTACCTGCAGGCGTTGATCTCGGCCACGCGCACCTCCCCCGCCCTCGCCCTCGGCGCCTCCACCCGCGGCGGGATGAATCTCTCGCGCGCCGCGCGCGCCCGCGCGCTGCTGCACGGCCGCTCCTTCTGCATCGCCGACGACATCCACGACCTCGCGGTCCCCCTCCTCGCTCACCGCGTGCGCCTCGCCTCCTACACCGACGGCTACGTCCCCTCCCGAGAGGAGGCCGAGGCCGCGGTCCGCGACGTCGTCGCCCGCGTCCCCGTCCCCCTCTGACGGGCGATCCATGGCGAGCCCTCGCATCGCCGACCATCCCCTCCGCCAGGCCCCCCTCGCCGTCCAGCCGGGCCGACGCGGGTGGTTGGCGTTCCTTCGCCGTCACCTCCGCCCCGCCCGCCGCCTGAAGGCGACCCGCGAGGGCCGCACCCTCATCGCCATCACCTTCGCCATCGGGGTCATCGCGATCAACACCGGCAACAACCTCCTCTACCTCGTCCTCGGCCTGCTCCTCTCCCTGATCATCGTCTCCGGCGTCCTCAGCGAGCTCAGCCTCAGCCGCCTCACCGTCGCCCGCCGCTTACCCCCGCGTGCCCAGGTCGGCCGCCCTCACCTGGTCGAGATCGAGGTCTACAACCACAAGCGTCGCTTCCCCTCCTACGCCATCGAGATCGAGGATCTCCGCGACGGACAGCCCGCCGACAAGCGCTGCTTCTTCCTCAAGATCAGCCCCCGCTCCGCCCAGATCGCGGCCTACCGCCGCACGCCGGCCCGCCGCGGCCGCGACCACCACGTCGGCTTCCGCGTCGCCACTCGCTTCCCCTTCGGCCTCTTCGAGAAGTCCCGCGAGCTCGCGGCCGACGGCGATCTCGTCATCTACCCCGCCGTGGACCCGGTTCGGCTCCCCCCTCACCCCCCCGGCAAGCTCTCGGGCGGACTCCCCACGCCAGGCCGCGGCGCCGGCGACGAGATCGTCGCCCTCCGCCCCCTGCGCGAGTCCGACGATCCTCGCGACATCTACTGGCGCAAGAGCACCCTCGCCGACCACCTCGTCGTCCGCGAGCGCCCGCGCGACACCCGCCGTGACGCCGAGCTCCGCCTCGACGACATCCACCCCGACCCCACCCCCTCCGCCGACTTCCTCCACCACTTCGAGCGCTCCATCCGTGACGTCGCCTCCCACGCCGTCGCGCACCTCAAGCGCGGCGACCCCGTCCGCCTGAGCCTCGCGTCCGGCGCACGCCTCCGCACCGACCCCACCCGGGGCGCCGACTCCATCCTGCGCTTCCTCGCGCTGCTCGAGCCCTCGGCTCCGCCCTCCGCGGGGCAGCCCGCCACCACGGCTCCCGCTCCGCCGCACGCCCTCCTCCGTGCGCTGCTGCGCCCCCTGCGCCGGGCGAGCCCAACCCGCGAGGCCGCCCCGTGAGCTTCGGCCTGCTCCACCGCGTGATGACCGGCGCCCTCGCCGCGCTCGGCCTGCTCACCCTCCTCGCCAGCGGTGCCTTCCCGCGCGCCGTCGTGGTGACGCTCGCGCTCGCGCTCACCCTGGCCCTCGCCGTGCCCGACCGTTGGCAGGACCGCCTCTGGCTCCGGCGCCTCGGCGTCGTCGGGCCCCTCGCCCTCTTCGGCGTCCAGGTCCTTCGCCTCGTCAACGGCGCCGATCTGCTCCTCACCGCGGTCGAGTTCGCCGCCGGCCTCCAGCCCTTCCGCGTCGCCACCCGCCGCGGCGCCGCCCACGACCAGCAGGTGATCCTGCTGGCGCTCCTGCAGCTGGTCGCCGCCACCGTCCTCGGTGGTGGCCTCACCTATGGCCTCTGCTTCCTCGCCTTCGTCGTCGCCACCCCAGCCGCCCTCGTCCTCAGCCACCTCCGTCGGGAGGTCGAGGGCAACTACCGCCAGGGCGCCCGCGATCGGACGGGCCTACCGGTCGACGTCCCCCGGATCCTACGCAGCCGTCGCGTGATCGGCAGGCCGTTCCTCACCTTCACGTCGCTGCTCTCCATCCCCATCTTCGTCTTCACCGCGCTCGTCTTCCTCTTCTTCCCCCGCGTCGGCCTCTCGCTCCTCTGGCTCGATCGCAACCAGCCGGAGCGCATGGTCGGTTTCTCGGATCGGGTCGATCTGGGCGGGGTCGGCCGCCTCCGCTCCGATCCCACCATCGCCCTTCGCGTCCATTTCCCCGACCTCGGCGCCACGCCCCCTCCGCGCCTCGCGCTCTATCTGCGCGGCACCGCCTTCGATCGCTACGACGGCCGCTCCTGGGCCCGATCCAGCACCGCGCGTCGCGCCCCGCCGCCGCGGAGCCACGTCGTCCCCGTCCAGCGTCTCCCGCGCGACGGCGATCGCACCATGCTCATCGACCTCGTCCCCATCGATCCCCCGGTGGTCTTCCTGCCCCGCGACACCGTCGCGTTCGAGCCTCTCCGCGATCCGGACCTGCTCCGCCGCTCCCCGCGGATCCTCGCTGGCCCCGAGGATCAGTACCAGTACGTCAACCCCGCCGAGCGCGGTCTACGCTACCGCGTCTACTACGCCGCCTCGACACAGCCGCCGCCGCTCACCCTCACGCCGCTCGAGCGTGCCCGCTACACGGCCCTGCCCCCGACCATCACCCCCCGCGTCGCCTCGCTCGCCGCCCGCTGGACCGCCAAGGCGACCACGCCCCTCGAGCGCGCCAAGGCGATCGAGACGGAGCTCCACCGCGGCTACCGCTACGACCTCGAGTCCCCCTCCGGCCTCGCCACCAACCCCCTCGATCACTTCCTCTTCGAGTCCCGGCGCGGCCACTGCGAGTTCTACTCCACCGCGATGGCGATCCTGCTCCGCTCCGTCGGCATCCCCACCCGCAACGTCACCGGCTTCGCCGGCGGCACCTACAACCGTTTCGGGGGCTTCTACGCCGTGCGCCAGGGCGACGCCCACTCCTGGGTCGAGGTCTTCATCGATGGCTCCGGCTGGCTCCGCTTCGATCCCACGCCGCCTGCGACCGCGGCGCCCCGGTCCGAACTCGCCGGCGCCCTCGCCGTCGTACGAGACCTCCTCGAGGCGACGGCGCAGGGCTGGAACCGCCACGTCCAAGACTACGACCTCGATCAGCAGCTCGGGCTCCTGCGCGGGATGCGCCGGGGGATCTCGGGCACGCGCCACGCCGTCTGGGCGCCCCGCTCGTGGCGCCGCCCCCTCCTCGCCCTCTTCGGCGCCCTGCTGATCCTCGGCGGCCTGTGGGCCCTCCGGCGCCGCTCCGCCCTCCCCGCCGGTCCCCGCGCTGCGCCAGCCCCACCGCCCCCCGCGGCGCTCCACGCCGTCGCGCTCTACCGTGCCCTCGAGGCCGCCCTCGTCGCCCGCGGGGTCCCCCGTCAACCCAGCACCCCCCCGCTCGGCCACGCCCGGGCCCTCCTCGCCCTCGGTCACCCGGGCGCGTCCGAGATCCTCGAGCTCACCGAAACCTACGTCCAGGCGCGCTTTGGCACCCGCTCGCTCGACGACGTCGAGCGCCAGGACTTCCTCCGACGGGTCAAGCTCCTACGCCAGGCCCGCGACCTCCACCCGCCCGCAGCCGCCTGAGCCAGCCGCGCGTCACCGCGCGACCCTGACAGGCCTGTCGCACCGGCCGTGTCCGACGCACCACGCCGCCCCCACGAAAATACTAACCGGCCGGCTTCAGCAGGACCGCCGCGCGCCCGCTGTCCGCCCGCGGTCGCGCCACTCCGACGTGCGCGTCCCGCCCTGGTCGCGCCATGAACCCGCCGACCTCCTGATCGAGCGTCGCCCGCTCCGCCCACGCGACCAGGACGCTCCGCCCACTTGGGGCGGGCTCCAGCTCCAGCACCGTCACCGGCACCCCCCGGCGCAGCTCCTCCGCCGTCACCTCCCGCTGCATCGACCCCAGCGGCCGCGCCCCCTCGACCGGAAGGCCCCCCCCTCGAAGGCTCTCTTCCTCGTAGCTCTGCACCACGAGCCGGTAGGCGCCGTCCCCGACAAGCGCCGCACCAGCCCTCACCTGGGCCCGCAGCGGCGCCGTCGCCCCCAGGCCCAGGGTCGTCGCGGCGACGAGCGCGGCCCAGGAGCCGGCCGCCGCATGGCTCCAGCGCGGCGCCTCGCGCGTCCCCCTCCGCTGCTCGCTGCGCCGCTTCGCCATCTCCGTTCGAACTCGGTCTCCGCCCTGAACGAACGGGACGAAGCACATTCCATGCCAGCCTCTCCCCGTCCCGGGACGAGGACCGCGGTAGGCCCCCCCGGGCGCCCCTCGATCACCGCGCCGAAGCCGCAGCCCCGACCACGCGCTGGCCCCAGGCCATCGCGCCGGCGCAGTCCCCGAGCGCGCTCGCCTCGGTCCCGGTGTGCCGATACGGTCCGGCCACCACCCCCAGCGCCGAGCCGCGCTGCACGACCGCGAACGGCCCCGCGCCGACCCTCTCCCGGCAGGCCTCCCCGCCAGCGACCGCGCGAGCGGCGTCCTCCTCCGACACGCTCCCCGCCGCGTCGGACCCCGTCCCCGCTGCGGCGAGGATCCCTCGCGCGAACGCGACCGCTGCCCGCTCCGCGCCGCCCGCGTCGTCGAAGCGCAGCGCCCACGCCACCGCGCAATCCGCGCCATCCCGGAAGACGGCGACGCGGTCACCGCCCCACCCCTCGGCCGCCGCCGCCGCCTTGAAGCGCGGCGACCACTCCTCGAACAGCGTGCGCAGGCTCTGCTCGCCCTCCACGTCGTGGTAGGCGATCGCGCGCGGCCCACCCAGCGGCGGCGGCGGGATCGGCACCTCGATCGGCGGCTCGTCGGCTGCCCACCGCGCCCGGTGGAGCAGCTGCTCGGTCGTCCGCGGCGGTCGCGCCCAGAGCGCGTCCACCGCCGCCCACCCCCCCTCTCGTCGCGCCTGGTGGACCGCTAACAGGCCATCGACGTAGGGCGCCACCAGCGATCGCTTGACGATCCCGGGGACCCCCTCGCCACTCCCGAGCGCGACCCCACCGCGCATCATCAGCGCCAGCGCGGCGTCAGACGTCTCCAGCGCCGACCGACCCTGAACGACCTCGAGCATCACGCTCGTCGCCTCGCCCTCCGCCATCGTGTGCAGCGCCGACTGCTCGTCGTTCGCATCGTCGCGGTAGTCGAGCCGCCCACCGAGGCCGAAATGCTGATCCTGCAGCGCGTGCACGAGCTCGTGCGCCAGGGTCGCCGCGCGCTCCGCGCCCCCCAGGTCCGACATCAGGAACATCGCCCCCTCGTCGGGCTCGTAGAACCCCGCCAGCTGGTCCTCCATCATCTCGAGCAGGCTCCGCTCGTACTCGAAGTCGGCGGGCACCGTCCCCAGGGCAAAGAGCAGCTCGCTCTGCGCTGCCACCACGGCCTCCGGGACCTCCTCCCGCAGCTGGCGCCGTAGCCGATCGAGCATCTCCGAACGATCGATCACCGCGCCGCGGACCTCCGCCCGCGCCGCCAGCCCCCGCACCGACGCCACCCGGGCGAGCATGGCGGCCACCTCGGCGCCGAGCGCGCCACCCTCTGCCGGCACCGAAACCTCGGTCGGGCCGGGGGCGACCGCCGGCGCCGGCGCGGTGCCCGCCGCCGGTGGCGCGCTGGGCGCCGCCGCGCGCCCGCAACCGAGCACGCCCACCGCGAGCGCCAGGACCCCCCCCCGTCGACGAGCCCGGCGCCCCGTCACGCCCCCACCGCGGCCCGCAGCGCGGCGATCGCACCGGCGCGGTCGGGCCGCCCGAACACCGCGTTGCCCGCGACCAGTACGTCGGCCCCGGCCTCCACCAACTGCCCGGCCGTGTCCGCTGCCACGCCGCCGTCCACCTCGAGGTCGATGGCGCGTCCCGTCGCTGCGATCGCGCCCCGCACCGCCCGGATCTTCGGCAGCATGCTGGGCAGGAAGCGCTGCCCCCCGAACCCCGGGTTCACGGTCATCACCAGCACCAGATCGATGTCGTCGAGGACGTATCGGATCGCCTCCTCCGGCGTCGACGGGTTGAGCACCACCCCCGCGCGCTTGCCCAGGCGACGGATCTCTCCCAGCGTGCGCTGCAGGTGCGTCGTCGCCTCCACGTGCACGCTGATCACGTCCGCGCCCGCGTCGGCGAAGGCCGCCAGGTGCCGCTCCGGCTCCAGGATCATCAGGTGGACATCGACCACCGCCCGCGTCGCCCCCCGCACCGCGGCCACCACCCCGGGCCCGATGGTGAGGTTGGGCACGAAGCGCCCGTCCATCACGTCGACGTGGATGAACTCGGCGCCACACGCCTCCACCTCGGCGACCTCCGCCGCCAGTCGACCGAAGTCGGCGCTCAGGATGGACGGTGCGATCCGGACCGGAGAAGTCATGGCGCGGGAGATACACCGCCGCGCGACCCGCGGCCAGTCTCGGCGACGCCCCCACCTCGAGCCCCACGGCGCCCCCCGAGACGGCGTGATGTCCGCCCGGACACGCGCCGATCCCGACCGCCCCCCCGCCGACCGCGCTCGCGCGGAGGCACGGTCGAACGTGGTATCATGCCCACTCACCCGTTCCTCCTGGATCGACTCCGATGCGTACGCGTCCGCTCGGCAAGGCCGACTACGATCACATCGTCCAGCTCATCGACCGCTGGTGGGGCGGGCCCACAGCCGTGCTCGCCCATCCCATGATGTTCTACGAGCTCGGGTCGCTCGCCCGGCTCATCGAGCACGACGAAGTCACGGTCGGGTTCCTCCTCGCCTTCATCGCCCCCGGCCCACCCAAGACGGGCTACATCCACCTCGTCGGCATCCACCCCGACTTCCGGCGTCGCGGCGTCGGCAAGATCCTCTACTCCACCTTCGAGGAGGACTGCCGCGATGCGGGGTGCGCTCGGCTCAAGGCCGTCAGCACCACGGGCAACGAGGGCGCCATCGCGTTCCACGAGGCCAACGGCTTCAACGTCCATTTCGTGGAGGACTACGCCGGCCCGGCGCGGCCCCGCGTCGTCTTCCTCAAGGACCTCTGACCCCTGTCGCGGACTGGGACGGCGCGCGGCTCGGCCCCCGTGCGGCACCCGCCACGTTCTGCTATCCCTCGGGGCCCGCGCCCGTCCCCTGCCGTCCCCCGAGCGCACCATCATGTCATCGAGCCCGTCCCCCGTGCCGCTCTCCGCCAACGAGCTGCGCTCGGTCGCCCTCTTCGCCGGCGTCACCGATGCGGACCTCGAGGCGCTGGCCAGCTCGCTCGCCCTCGTCACCCCCACCGCGGGACACATCCTCTTCCGCGAGGGCGAGGTCGCCCGTGACATGTTCGTCGTGCTCGAGGGCGAGATCGAGATCCTCAAGGCGAGCCGCTCCGGCAGCGACGCGCGGGTCGCCATCCTCGGCCCCGGCGACTGGTTCGGTGAGATGAGCATCCTCGACGTTCAGCCGCGCTCGGCGACGGTGCGCGCCCTGGCGCCCTCACGCCTCGTGCGCCTTTCTTCGCAGGATCTCGACACCCTGTACCGGCGCGACCTCCGGAGTTACTCCCTGGTGGTGCTCAACCTCGCGCGCGAACTCAGCCGGCGCCTCCGCGTCGCCGACGCGATCATGGCCGACTTCGTCGCCAACTTCCTCGACGGCTACCTGACCCGCCACGGCGGCCCACCGCGCTGAGCGCCAGACGAGCGCCCTCCCGACCGTCCGCCGCCGCTCGAGCGCGCCGCTCGGCGCCGTCAGTCCCCGAGCACTGGCACCCGTCCCGCCACGCCCGCGCACCCGGCCGCGCCGCCGCGCTCCCCACCCGCGCCCGCAGCACCGCTGGCCCCTCCCGCGTTCTCACGGCCGGCGGCCCCCGCGCCGCTGTCGATGCTGCCGCCCCAGCCGGGACGACCGCCCTCGCTCCCGCCGCCCGTGCCCCCGACCACGCCGCCGGCGCCGCTACCGCCCGGGGACACGCCGCCGGTGCTCACGCTTCCACCCGTGCTCGCGCCGCCCGTGCCCAAGCCACCCATGCCCGCGCCGCCCGTGCCCAAGCCACCCATGCCGCCCGTCAGGCCGGCACCACCGAGCCCCGCCTCGCCCCCGGCGCCCGGCGCAGTCCCGCCCGCCGTGTCGGACGCTCCCCCGGCGGCCACGTCGGTACCACCCGTATTCCAGCCCGTGCCGCCGGTGGCAACCGAGCCACCGGTCGCAGCCGCGCCACCGGTGGCAGCCGCGCCACCGGTCGCAGGCAAGCCGCCGATCCCGACGCCACCCGTCCCGACGCCGCCCGTCCCGACGCCGCCCGTCCCAACCTCGCTGCCGCCCTCGCCGACGGTCGACGAAGCCCCGGTCCCCCCGACCCCCGGGGTGCGACCGCCGCTCCCCACGGTGCCCCCCGTGCCCAGCGCCTCCTCCGCCGGGTCCGGCAGATCGGGCTGGGGATTGAGCAGGCACCCTCCGACGACCAGCGCCGGAGCCAAGAACGCGAAGACCCGCCAAGAGCTCATCGAATCTCTTCCCCGAACAGACCCCACCGAAGCCATGCCGCCGACGGCGCGCCTGACACAGAATGGCACACGACGGATCGCTGTGCCACGGGTACCGGGCCCCGGAACCGCGCCCCCCCCGCCAGCTCGCGAGAGAAAGCCTGCTCTTTCCTAGTCATACCCGGTCATCACCTCTCGACCCGTGCGCGTCCGGAGGAACCTACGCAAGGCCGGTGCCAGACTCACCGCTCCCGCTGCCTCCTCGCCCGCTCCAGGAGCCGGAGCGCTGGCTCGAGGTCCGGCACCGGTCTCCCCAGGCCCGCGGCGACCACCTCGATCTCCTGGGTGAGGTCCCAGAGGGCGGTGGCGACCTCGTCGGCGTTGGTCCCGAAGACGTCGCGCCACATCGCCTCGCCCCCCCCGGCCCGCTCGGTCGCGTCGAGGAACGCCGGACCCGCGCCCGCCAGCGCGCTGCGCCGCGCCCCCAGCACGGCGAGGGCGCTCGCCAGGAGCTGTGGCACGTGGCTGGTCATCGCGACGGCCCGGTCGTGCTCCGCCGCGGTCATCCGGACCACCTGCCCGCCCACGGCGAGGGCGAGCCGTTCCACGACCGCGACCGCCTCCTCGTCGCTCCGCTCCGGACAGAGGATCCAGCGGCGACCGGAGAACAGATCGGCCCGCGCGTTCGCCAGCCCGCCCACCGGCGCGCCAGCCATGGGGTGTCCAGGGACGAACCGCGCGCCCCGTGCCTGCGCGGCCGCGCACCGCGCGATGGCGCGCTTCGTCGAGCCGCAGTCCGTGACCACCGCCCCCGCGGCCACGGCCGCCGGCAGCGTCGCCAGGATAGAGCTCACCGGCGTCGCCAGCACCACCAGCTCGGCTCCGCGGAGCGCCGCCGCCACCGCCGCTGCGTCCGCGACGTCGACCCGACGTTCGGCGAGCGCCGCCGCCCGTTCGCTCTGCAACACCTCCGCGCGATCGACCGCGGTAACGGTGCCGAGCCCCCGCTCCCGGATGGCCGCCGCGAGCGAGCCCCCGATCAGCCCCAAGCCGAAGACGAGAAAGTCCGTCACTGCCTCACGACGGCTCCGATGGAGCGCAGCTTCTCGGCGAGCTCGACCGCCTCGGCCCAGCTCAGGGTTGCCGGCGCGCTGCGCACCGCGCCCGGTGAGCCCACCCAGGCCCGCAGGATGACTCCGTCCGCCCCCGCAGCCACCGCCGCGCTAGAAACCGCCGGCACGTACCGCGCCCGCTGAGCGATGGTGGGTGCGTCCACGACGATCGGCAGGTGGCTGCGCAGCTTCACCCGCGCAATGGCGGCGATCTCGAGCGTGCGCGCTCCGTTCGGGTACTCCCCGCCCGCCTCCAGCAGGACGACCCTGGCGGTGCCCCGCGTGAGCTCACGCTCCGCGGCGCCGATCCACGCGTTCGCTCCCCAGCTCGGCGCGCGCTCCACGAACGCGACCGGGCATTGGGGGGCCTCCGGGTTCGGGTGCAGCGTCAGGCAGGCGAGCGCGCCGAAACTCGCGGGGACCTTCCGCGTCCGCACCACCGCCGCGTCGAACGGCCGCGCCGAGGCGATCTCGTAAGGAAGCTCGCCGAGGTTCGTCGTCGGATCGAGGCCCACCGGCTCCACGGCGAGCCAAAGGCGCTGGTCGCCGAGGGTCCCGAAGTTCCCCTCGACGACGGTCGGGTGCTGCCGGAACCGGCGCGACGCGAGCCGAAACGGTTCGCTGACGCGGACCACCTCGACCACCGCCGGCAGCTCCCGGGCCACCGCGACGTCGTTCTCGCTCACCTCCCCCACCACCCCGAGGATCACCCGGTCCCGCCCGCTCGAGCGGTGCACGTCGAAGCCCGCACCGATCAGGTGGGAGATGACGGCCTCGATGGCAAGCTCCGGTGCCTCCGGCTCCATCACCACGATCATGGGACCGCGGAGGGTAGCCCAGAACGAGGCTCCCCGGGAGACAACCATCCCGCCGGGGCGGGCACCGGAGCCAGGCGCCCACCCCCCTCCCAACCGCCCCCCCCCCGTCGTCGTCCGCCCGGCCTGACGCGCCCGGTGGTAGGACTCCCGGCACCACGCATGCCGAGCGGCGCACCGGCGCGACCGACCCCTCCCGCTGGATCCCGTCAGCGCTTCACCTTCCGCGGCAACCTCCGCGAGACGCGCCACGGCTGGCTCCGGCTCACCCCCGCTTACTCCCTCCACCTGGTGCGCGAGCTCATCGCCGCGCGAGGCCGACCCGACCTCCCCGTGCTCGATCCGTTCGGGGGGACGGGCACGACCCTCCTCGCCTGCGCCGAGGCCGGGATCGCCTGCGACTCCGTCGATCTCAACCCCTTCCTCCGGTGGCTCGCCGCCGCCAAGGTCGCTCGCTACACCGCTCGCGACCGCGACGCGGCCGCCGCCCTCACCGCCGCCCTCGCCCGCGCCGCGCTCGACACGGCCGCGCCACCAGCGTGGCTGCCGTCGCTCCACCGCCTCGATCGCTGGTGGCTCCCCGCTCGGGCCCGGGCCCTCGGCCGCGCCTTCGCCGCCCTCGACGCCACCCCCGCGCCGCCCCGGGCGCGCGATCTCGCGCGGCTCGCGTTCTGCCGCGCCCTGATCGACACCGCCAACGTCTCCTTCGGCCACCAGTCCCTGTCCTTCCGGCCGCCGCCCGCCCGCCAGAACGCGCGCGACGCCGCCGCGACGGTCGCCAGCGCGCTCACCGCCGCGCTCGACTCCCTCCTCACCGCGGCCGCGACAGCCCTGCCCCGCGCCGCCCTCCGCGCCCACCTGGACGACGCCCGCACCCTCGGTGCCCTGGGTCGGAAGCGCTTCGGCGCCATCGTCACTTCGCCTCCCTACGCCAACCGCATGAGCTACGTCCGCGAGCTCCGTCCTTACCTCTACTGGCTCGGCTACCTGCGCGAGCCCGCGGACGCCGGCGAGCTCGACTGGCGCGCCATCGGCGGCACCTGGGGCTGCGCGACCAGCCGCCTCGGCTCCTGGAGCCCGCCCGCCGACCGTCGAGTCCGCGCGGCCGGCTTCCCGGACCTGGTGGCGCGGATCGGCGCGCACCACGCCCTGCTCGGCCGCTACGTGCACCGCTACTTCCTCGACCTCGACGCCCACGTCACCACCGCCTTCGAGCACGTCGCCCCCGGCGGCTCGGTGCACTACGTCGTCGGAAACAGCGCCTTCTATGGCGTGAGCGTCCCCACCCACGACCTGCTCGCCGAGCAGCTCTCCTCGGCGGGCTTCGCCGCACCCGCGGTCCGCACCCTCCGCCCCCGCACCTCCAAGCGCGGCCTGTTCGAGTTCGTCGTCTCGGCGCGCCGGCCCTGACCCCCCGGGTCCGGGCCCCCCGGGCCCCTGCCGCCCCCAAACGGGCACGGACGCACACCCGCTGTCACCAACGCCGTGATAGGCTGCGCCCGCCGTGGACCTACGCGAGACGCCCCGAGGTCACTTCGCCCGCCACCCCTGGGAGGCCGCGCGCGCGGCCTTCTTCCAACGCGTCGTGGCCCCCTCCCTGGGGACGTCCGCCGTCCGCGCGCTCGACGTCGGCGCCGGCGACGCCTGGTTCGCCGGCGAGCTCCTCCCGACGCTCCCCCCGGGCAGCACGGTCACCTGCTGGGACACCGGCTATGCGGAGCAAGCGCCCCCCGCCCCCACCGGCGAGGGCGTCCGCTTCACCGCCGAGCAGCCCGCCGGCCCCTTCGATCTCGTGCTCATGCTCGACGTCGCCGAGCACGTCGAGGACGACGTCAGCTTCCTCGCCACCATCGCCCGCTCGCTCCTCGCCCCGGGCGGCACCCTGGTCTTCAGCGTCCCCGCCTGGCCCCTGCTCTTCAGCGCCCACGACGTCGCGCTCCTGCACCACCGCCGCTACACGCCGGCGCACGCCCGCGCGCTGCTCACCGGAGCCGGCCTCCGCATCGAGCGGTCGGGTGGCCTGTTCCACTCCCTCCTCCTGCCGCGCGCCCTCGCCGCGCTGCGCGATCGCGCGACCCGTCGCTCCGTGAAGGCAGCCGCCGCCCTCGAGTGGCGCGGGCCCGAGGTGGCGCGCCGCGCGCTCGAGCTCGCCCTGCGCGCAGACAACGAGCTGTCCTGGCAGGTCGCGGGCACCTCCCTCGACCTGCCCGGCCTGAGCTGGTGGGCCCGATGCCGTCGATCCTGATCGTCGTCCCCTGCTTCAACGAGGAGGACCGCCTCGACCCCGCCCAGGTGACGGCGCTCCTCTCCGATCCGCGCGTCGGGGTCGTGCTCGTCGACGACGGCTCCCGCGACGGCACCTTGGCCCTGCTCCAGCGCCTCGCCGACGAGCACCCCGGCCGGCTCGACGTCGTCGCCCTCCCCCGCAACGGCGGCAAGGGCGAGGCAGTCCGGGCGGGCCTCCGGCACGCCCTCGACCGCGGCGCGGACATCGTTGGCTATCTCGACGCCGACTTCGCGACCCCCCCCGCCGAGTTCCACCGCGTCGTGGAGGCGATCTTCGACGGGCCCGCCGTCGTCGCCCTCGGCTCGCGCGTGCGCCTGCTCGGGCGCCGTATCGAGCGCAGCCCCTGGCGCCACTATCTCGGTCGCATCTTCGCGACCCTGGGGTCGCTGGCCCTGCGCCTCGACGTCTACGACACGCAGTGCGGCGCCAAGGCCTTCAGCCGTCACCCCGCGCTCCTGCGCGCCCTCACCGAGCCGTTCCAGTCGCGGTGGGCCTTCGACCTCGAGCTGCTCCAGCGACTCCTCCGCGACCCGCACGATCCGCTCGGCCCGCGCGACTTCGTCGAGGTCCCCTTGCGCCAGTGGCACGACGCCAAGGGCTCCAAGCTCCGCCCCTCGGGGATGGCGCAAGCCCTGTGGGACGTCGCCCGAATCGCCCGCCACGGGACCCGCCCGCCCCCGTGAGCGCGCGCCGCGCGCCTCAGCGCGTGACCTTCCTGATCCGCTCCACCCGGGGCAGCGGCGCGCGCAGCCACTGCAGCACCTTGCCGTTCTGCGCCGGGTCGTGCCCGCGCCGCGCCAGCACGAATTTGCCCCGCCGCTCCACCACCCCGAACGTCGCCTCACGCAACGCGCGCTCGACGTGGGGCAGCTCGTCCCGCCGCACGTCGTGCCAGAACACCAGCCACTCGGCGTCGAACGTCCCGAAGCGCAGCGTGTACGCATCCGGACGGGCCGACAGGTGCGACACCAGCCACTCCGACGCCACGACCTTGTCCTTCGGCCCGATGTGCGCGACCAGCGCGCGGAAGTCCGCGCGATTCTGCCGGTCCTGGGCGGTCGAGCCGAAGTGCACCGGATCGAACGCCCCGAGGGTGGTTTCGTCCTGGAACAGGTACCCGTGCCGGACGGTCGTGATCACCATCCCCGCCATGAGGGCCACCAGCCACGCCGCCCGCCGCCGTCGCTGAACGAGGCGGCTCGGCCCCTCCACCGCCGCGAGCGCCCAGGCCGTGCCGATGAAGACGAACGGCGTCCAGAGCGCCGTGTACTGGAACGAGATCATCAGGCTCGCCGTGACCCCGGTGGTGAAGAGCGTGAACATCACGCCGGGGATCAGCAGCAGCCAGCCGCTCGCTCGGCGCAGCGGCAGAAACGCGAGCGGTGCGAAGACGAGCAGGACGTACTCGAGCCGGTCGGCGGCGAGCAGGGTCTGCAGGAGGTAGCCCGGGTTGCCGACGATGGTGACGAGGACCCCGGCCATGCCGCCGACGTCCGCGGCGACGAGCTTCGAGAACATGCTCGTGTACGCCGCCTCGCCGCCGAGGTGGCGCGGCATGATCACGAACTTGAACGCGATGAAGTGCGCCAGGCTCACCGCCAGGATCGCGAGCGCCACCCGCGGCCGCTGCCCGGTCAGCGCGAAGAAGAGGGCCAGCACCCCGAGCGGCACCCCCATGTCCTCGCGCAGGGAAAGGTGCAGCGCCACCGCGAGGACGAGCCCCACGTTCCGCCGCGTCATGAACAGGTAGCACACGAGCGGAATGAAGAAGACGCTGAACGGCTGGTAGTGAAAGTCGTACATGACCCCGCCCTGCGCCGGGGCGTAGAGCGAGTAGGCGACCGCCAGCGTCGCGGCGACCCCCGGTCCGACCAGGCGCCGCGCGATGAGGAAGAGCGGGATCACCGCCGCCGCGACGAACCCGGCCTGCAGGATCAGCAGCGTCTCGGGGTGTGGCCACAGCAGGTACACGAGGCCGATCACGTACGTGAAGTACGTCTGGTGGTACCCCGCGTGCGAGAAGTTGCCGCCGAGCGGCGTCGTCCGCAGAAACTTCCCCTCGAACATCGTGTTATACACGACGTTGTGCTCGATCCCGAGATCGAAGGCAGAGGTGCAGAAGTTATAATGGTTGTGCAGGGTGTAGTACCCGAAGAAGACGCCGAAGAAGGTCGCTGACCCCAGCGCGAGCAGCCACGGGGCGTCGTGCCAGCGCCACCCGCGGAGCCAGCGCGGACACCAGGGCTCGTGCTGGGCGGTGGCGAGCGCCGTCTCCATCAACGGCCCAAGACCGAGCACGACGGCCGTCGTCACCCCGAGGAAGGCCAGGTCCTGGCCACCCCAGGCGCGCCAGTGAAGCAAGAGCGCGATCGGCCCCGCCACGATCGCGGGGCAGAGCCGCCGGCTCCAGCGCTCGACGCCGCGGATCGCCCGCCGCGGCCTGGCGATCACCCCCGCGAGCATCGACCCGAGCACGGGCACCGCCGCCGCCCCTGCCATCCAGGCGAGCAGCGTGAGCCGCGCCCCGCGCTCGACCGCGTTGTGCTGGACATACTGCGTGAGCAGCGCGCGGTGCGTCACCGTCCACACCACCATCCCGAGCGAGGCCCCCGCCAGGCCGAACAGGGCCCAGGCGCGGAGCCAACGCGTCAGCGGCGGCGCAGCCCCCGCGTCCCCGGGCGCCCCCACCCCGGTGCGAGGACCCGGGGTGACCACCAACGCGCCCGTCGCGACCCCGGCGACCTCCGAGAGCGGCCCTGACTGCACGGGCGCGACGCTAGCACGGGGAACCCGGCCCGTGCGCGCTCGCCAGCGCGGAAGCCCCGCCGGCGCCCCACCCGGCGGGGACCTCCCCCTGATGGAGCGCCGGGAACGCGCTATCCTCCCCGCCATGCACCGCAGAAGCTCGGTCCTGCTCGGCGGGCTCGTCTCCCTGCTCGTCGCCTGCTCCTCGACCCCGCCGGTCCGCTGGCAGGAGGGGGGCGCCGCCCTCGCGATCGGCCCCGCTCGCTGGCAGCGCGGCAGCCGTGTCGTCGCCGAGCTGCGCCCGGACGGCATCGTCGAGGAGCGCGGCCGCGAGACCTTCTTCATCGACGCGGCCGGGCGCGTCGCGGACCAACGGCGCGAGCCGGTCGCGGTGCTGCTCCCCGATGGGCTGGTCGCCGGGGTCGACGACCTGGACCTCGGCCGCGTCGGCGTCTCCAACGCCTCGCCCCCGGGCAGCACCTACGCCTGGCTCGCCCTGATGCCCGACGGGACCGTCATGCGCTTCGACTCGGACGGCGATCGCCAGCCGGATGGCGCCTGGACGGGCTGCTCCGGCCCCGTCCTCCGGACCTGCACGCTGATCACCCACCTCATCGCCCTGCGCGGCTACCGCCATCACGGCGGCCCTATCGTCGGCGTCGGGGTCGGCATCGGCTTCTGAGCCTGCCGCGGGCTCGCTCGCGCGGGGCCATCCCTCCCGGCCCGACGCGCGCACGCGCCCGTCGACGCCGTGCGCCCCCGGCGGTAAGAGGCCGCCCGGTACCCCATGCTCGACCCGCGCTACGTCGCCGAGAACCTCGAGGCCGTCCGCACCCGCCTCGCCACCCGCTCCCCCTCCGCCGCGGCCACCCTCGACCCCCTCGCCGAGGCCGTGTCCCGGCGCCGGGAGCTCGTCGGCAAGACCGAGGCGCTCCAGGCCCGGCGCAACGCCGCCAACGACGAGATGGCCAAGCTCGCCAAGGGCGGCGACAAGGCGGCGTTCGCGGCCCGGCGCGACGAGCTGAAGACCCTCTCCGCGGAGATCAAGGACCTCGAGGGCACGCTGACCGAGCTCGAGGCCGAGCTCGAGGCGCAGCTGCTCGTCGTCCCGAACCTCCCCCACGAGTCAACCCCGGTGGGCTCGAGCGAGGCCGACAACCCGGTCGTGCGCGTCTGGGGAGAGAAGCCCGTCCTCGACTTCGAGCCGCAGGCCCACTGGGACCTCGGCGCGCGCCTCGGCATCCTCGACTTCGAGCGGGCCGCCAAGCTCTCCGGCGCCCGCTTCGCCGTCCTCTACGGCCTCGGCGCCCGGCTCGAGCGCGCCCTCATCTCCTTCATGCTGGATCTGCACACCAAGGAGCACGGCTACCTGGAGGTCTACCCGCCCTACCTCGTCCGCGCCGAGACGATGCAGGGCACCGGCCAGCTCCCCAAGTTCGAGCAGGATCTCTTCAAGACCCACCGCTCCGATCCCGACGACCAGGGCGCCCTCTACCTCATCCCCACCGCCGAGGTCCCCCTCACCAACCTCCACGCCGGCGAGATCCTCGAGGGCGCCGATCTGCCCCTCTGCTACACGGCCTACACGCCCTGCTTTCGCAGCGAGGCCGGCTCCTACGGAAAGGACACCCGCGGCCTCATCCGCCAGCACCAGTTCGACAAGGTCGAGCTCGTGCGCCTGGTGACGCCCGAGCGCACCCTCGAGGAGCTCGAGCTCTTGACCTCGCACGCCGAGGTCGTGCTGCAGCGCCTCGGCCTGCACTACCGGGTGGTCGAGCTCTGCACGGCCGACATCGGCTTCTCCTCCGCCAAGACCTACGACCTCGAGGTCTGGCTCCCCTCGCAGAACGCCTACCGCGAGATCTCGAGCTGCTCGACCTGCACCGATTTCCAGGCCCGTCGCGCCAAGATCCGCTACCGCCCGGAGCCGAAGGGCAAGCCCCGCCTGCTCCACACCCAGAACGGCTCGGGCATCGCGGTCGGCCGCACGATGATCGCGATCCTCGACCAGTGCCAGCAGCGCGACGGGTCGGTCGTGATCCCCGAGGCACTGCGGCCGTACCTCGGCGTCGATCGCCTCACCCCGCCCGCCTGAGCGGGCGGCCCCGGCGCTGAAGGCCGCGCCGGTCACGGACCCCGAACCCCGGAGCACGCTCACCATGTACGTCGTCTGCGTCACCGTGCGCGTCAAACCCGGCACTGAGGCGCGCTTCGTCGAAGCGACCCGCCTGAACCACGAGGGCACCCGCGCCGAGCCCGGCAACGTCCGCTTCGACGTCCTGCAGCACGCCGACACGCCCACCCAGTTCTTCCTGTACGAGGCCTACCGGTCCCCCAAGGCGTTCGCGACCCACCAGCAGACCCCCCATTACCTCGCGTGGCGCGAGGCGGTGGCGGATCTGATGGCCGAGCCGCGCCAGGGCCTCAAGCACCACAGCGTCTTTCCGAGCGACGCCGCCTTCTGACGGCGCTGCGGGCGACGGTACGACGGTGCGGTTCGACTTCTACACGGCGGCGGCCATCGTCTACGGGCGCGGCGAGCTCGCGCGCGTCGGCGAGCTCGCCCGCCCCTTCGGCACCCGCGCCCTGCTGGTGCGCGACGGTGACCACCTGGAGCGCTCCGGGACGCTCCTCCGCCTCGCCGCCTCCCTCGACGCCGCGGGGATCGCCTTCACCGAGGTCCGCGTCCGGGGCGAGCCCGACGTCGAGGCGGTCGAGGCGGCCGTCGCGCTCGCACGCGCGGCGCGCCCGCAGCTCGTCATCGGCCTCGGCGGCGGCTCCGCCCTCGACACGGCCAAGGCCGTCGCCGGCCTGGTCCCGCAGCCCGGCACCCTCCTCGACCACCTCGAGGTCGTCGGCCGCGGGCAGCCGCTCGGCGCCGATCCGCTCCCCGTGGTCGCCATCCCGACCACGGCCGGCACCGGCGCCGAGGTCACCAAGAACGCGGTCATCGCCGTCCCGGAGCGCCGCTTCAAGGCGAGCATCCGCAGCCCCCGGCTCGTGCCCCGGCTCGCCCTGGTCGATCCCGCGCTCACCGACTCCGTCCCCCCGGACGTCACCGCCGCCACGGGCCTCGACGCGCTCACCCAGCTCATCGAGCCCTACGTCTCCTGTCGCGCCCAGCCGCTCACGGACGGGCTGGCGCTCACCGGGCTCCGGCTCGCGGCCGGCGCGCTGGAGCGCGCCTTCCGCGACGGCGCCGACACTGCCGCGCGCGACGACCTCGCGC
Source organism: uncultured Polyangiaceae bacterium (assembly GCA_964404725.1). GTDB lineage: Bacteria > Myxococcota_A > Polyangia > Polyangiales > Polyangiaceae > JAFGBI01. The sequence goes on along the minus strand of CAYOLF010000099.1, from coordinate 3,077 downwards.
TCGCCGCGCTGCTCGGCGGCATCGCCCTCGCCAACGCGGGGCTCGGCGCGGTCCACGGCTTCGCGGCGCCGCTCGGGGCGAGCTTCCCCGTCCCCCACGGTGTCGCCTGCGCGGCGCTGCTCCCCCACGTCATGGGCGCCAACGTCGCCGCGCTCCGCGCCGGCTCCGGTGACGACGACGCCCTGCGCCGCTACGCCGAGATCGGCGCGCTGCTCGCCGGGCGCCAGCCCAGCCCAGCCGAGGACATCGACGCCGGCATCGCCTGGGTCACCGCGCTGGCCAAGGCCCTCCGGATCCCGCGACTCGGCGCCTACGGCGTGACCCCGGAGGCCGTGCCCGACCTCGTCGCCCGCGCCCGACAGGCGAGCTCCATGCGAGGCAACCCCGTCGTGCTCGGTGACGACGCGCTCGCCGCCGCCCTCACCGCGGCGCTCTGAGCGCCGGCGGTGACGGCCCAGCCGCGGCGCTCGGCGCGGGACCTGCCCGGTCGAACGCTTCCGTGTTATCTCCCCTCCTGCGGCGCTCCATGCCCACCGTCCCGGACCTCCTCTTCCCCAAACCGAGCCTCCGGATCCGGCACCGCGAGCTCGCCGACGCGCTCACCTTCGCCTTCGCGACCGGGGGCGCCGCCCTCGGTCCCGCCCTCGGCCGCACCTCCGTCGGCGAGAGCGACTTCTCCGCCGACTGCTTCGCGCACGACCTCTTCCTCAAGGACTTCGTGCACGACTGCCTGGCCCTAACCGTCGCCGGTGAGCCGCGCGAGCTCCACGAGGGTTACCTCCACCGCGTGCTGACCCACCCGCCCCGGGACCCGGCCACCGTGGCGCACCGCCACGCCGTCTTCCGCGAGCTCGCCGATCCCCGCCTGCGCGCCCGGCTCGAGCAGGCCTGGGTCGCCATCGACCAGCTCCGCAAAAGCCTCGAGGCGACGTCGCTCGCGCGCGTCAACCCCATTCACCGGCGCCTGGAGCTCCTGCGCCAGTTCAAGGCCATCATCGAGTACATCGCCCATGGCTTCGAGGGCTGCACCTCGGCGCTCCGCCTGGTGCACGAGTTCGCCCAGAGCGTGCTCGCCACCCCCGGCTGGGCCGATCTCTGCGTGGTGCTCGACCACGAGGATCACTACGCCCGCATCGATCTCAGCATCCGCATCGGCTACGACGGCCAGATCCGCGCCCTCGAGGTCGTGCGCACGGAGGAGAACCGCGACAACCCCCTGCACCAGTCCCAGCTCCGCCGCCTCTGGGATCACCTGATCGCGCTGCTCCGCGGCCACGCCTTCCGCGAGCGCGAGATCATCGGGCGCCTGGTGGAGCACGTCTTCGACGGCATCGAGCCGGCGCTCTTGCTCTGCTTCCAGCTCCAGATCGACTGCGAGTTTTACCTCGTGGGCCTCGGGCTCGAGGACCAGGCGAAGGCGCGCGATCTGACCGTCTGCCTGCCCGAGCTGGTCGGCGCCGATCCCACCGAGAGCACCGCGTTCCGACGCCTCTTCAACCCCTTCCTCTTCGCTGAGGAGCACCCCCCGGTGCCCTGCGATCTCGAGCTCCGTGGCAGCTCGCTCGCGATCGTCACCGGCCCCAACTCCGGCGGCAAGACGCGCCTGCTCCAGGCCGTGGCCCTGGCGCAGCTCCTCGGGCAGGTCGGCCTCCCCGTGCCCGCCGAGCACGCCCGCCTGGTGTGGACCGACGGCCTCTTCGTCTCCCTCGTCCAGGAGATCGCCTCCGACGCGCGAGAGGGGCGCCTCGGCACCGAGCTGCTCCGCATCCGTCGCATGTTCGAGACGCTGTCCTGCAACAGCCTCGTCATCCTCGACGAGCTCTGCTCGGGGACCAACCCCTCCGAGGGCGAGGAGATCTTCGAGCTGGTGGTGGAGCTGCTCGAGCAGCTCGCCCCGCGCGCGATGATCACCACCCATTTCCTCCAGTTCGCGGGCCGCCTCGCGCAGGAGCTCCCCGTCGCCGGGCTCACCTTCCTCCAGGCCGAGCTCGACGAGCATTTCCACCCCACCTTCCAGTTCGTCCCCGGCGTCGCCAAGACCTCCCTCGCCCAGCAGACGGCCGAGCGCCTCGGCGTCACCCGCGAGTCGCTCGCCGCCCTCGTCAAGCAGCGCTGCGCCGAGCACGCCCGGCGCCACGAGCCCCCGGTGACCTGAACCCGTCCCGCTCGCGCGCGGGTGCCCCGACGAGCGGTGAGGCGCCCTCGCCCCCCGTGGGCGCACGAAGCACCTCGCCCCACCGTCACGCACCCGAGCGTCCTCTCCCGACTGCGGCAACGCGGCGCGTCACCCGCGCGCGCCACGCGCCGCCGAGGCCTCGAGATCCGCGACACCACCCCGCCCGCTGGCGGTTCCCGCCACCCTCCAGGTCGCTCTCCGCCGACCCTCTCGAACGGTGCTGCAAAAGTTCGCGACCACGAGTACGATTCCGTTGCCCTCTTGTTGCCGCGGTCGAAGGCTGGCACCTGCCAACCGAACCCACTGGCACCAGCGGAGGACGATGAGGGGAGCGCGCCGAGTCGGCTCTCACCGAGCTCAAGGAGAAAGCGATGCACAGGACTTACTGGCTGGGATTGGCGATGGTGTTGGGCGTGGCGATGACGACCGCTTGCCGCAAAGACAAGGACGACTCGGGTGACGAGACGACCGAAGGCGGCGCCGCGGGCGCCACCACGGGCGGAGCCCGCACCGGCGGCGCCCGCACCGGCGGCGCCGCGACCACGGGCGGCGCCCGCACCGGCGGCACCGCGAACGGTGGCGAAGGCGGAGAGGTCGGGGGAGCTCCCGCCACCGGCGGCGTGCCGACCACAGGCGGCGTCCAGACCTCTGGCGGCACCCCCGAGACGGGCGGCGACGGCGGCGAGACCGCCGGCGGCGCTCCCGCCACCGGCGGCGACGGCGGCGAGACCGCCGGCGGCGCTCCCGCCACCGGCGGCGTCCAGACCACCGGCGGCGTCACCGAAACCGGCGGCGTCCAGACCACCGGCGGCGTCCAGACCACCGGCGGAACCCCGCCGACGGGCGGCGTCCAGACCACCGGCGGCGTCCAGACCACCGGCGGCGTCCAGACCACCGGCGG
>CAYOLF010000098.1:8127-23372 GCA_964404725.1 uncultured Polyangiaceae bacterium | reverse complement strand
CCCCGCCCGCCGCCGCCCCGGGCTGACGCCCGTTCGTTCCGGGGATAGAGTCCGCACCGTTCTCATGAACCGCGCCGCCGCCAGTCGCGTCTACGGGCTCGCGACGGTGATGGTCCTGGTCGCGGGCGCGGGGCCGTCCTGCCAATCGCATGCCCCATCGGAGGCCAAGGGCGAGCGCGGTCGAGTCGCCGCGCCGGGCGCTCGGGGAGCCGCGGACGGCAGCGCCGCGCCGCCGGGGCCTGCCAGCGGTGCCGCCGCTCCGATGGACGCGGAGCCCGAGCCGGCGTGCCCTCCCGACGTCGCGGACGGGACGGTTCCGGTGAGCGACGGCGACGACGCCGTCCTCCCGAGGACGGTGGCGCTGGTGGCTCCGCGAGAGCCCCGCACCGTCGTGGTCCAGGGCAAGGGCGTGACGATGACGTTCGGTCTCGAGGAGTTCACCGTGACGGCGCGATGCCTCCGGATGAAGCTCGTGACCGACTTCCTGGCGGCGCGTCCCGCCAACGAAGGGGTCGTCACCGTCTCCGACGCGGCGGCGCCGTCGATCAGCTCGCAGGCGCAGTTCGTCGTCGCCGCCTTGCTCGACCGGAGCCACGCGCGCGTCCACGAGGGGGCCTCGAACCGAGACGTCGCCTCCATCGTTCGCGACCGCTGGAGCTGGATGGGCTGCGGCGGCAAGTGTCGGCAGCAGGGGCGCGAGTACCGCCTCCGGGTGCCGGGCGAGATCTTCTACCGGACCACCGATCGGTTCGCCGACGGTCTCTGGACGCCCCCTCGGACCGACGGCCCGTCACCGGGGCCCAGCGGAAGGACCGGCGGCATGTACACCGTGCCCAGCGAATTCACGGCCGCACGGATCTACGCGCAGCCGTCCGCCGGCTCGACGTTCCCCAGTACCCGCCTCGACGACCTGGTCCTCCTCCCGGTGCTGTCGTAGGCGGCCAGCGGTCGCGTGGCGTGGGCGGCGGTCGGGCCGCTCCTCGTCGCATGCGAGCGGAGGACGTCTTCTCCGATATCGATACGCCGTGGCGCTTGGTCTAAGGCTCACTGGGCTCGCTGCGCTCCTGCAACGTGGCAACGAGCACGGGCACGACCATGCGGTCTTTCGCGCGGCCGGTCTTCAGCTTCACGGAGATGAGCGTGGGCAGATCCAGCACGCGCAGAGCAATCGACCCATCGGTGATCTGGTCGGTGTGGGGCAGTAGCTCCTCGTAGCCGAGCCCGTCGTCGATCTCGCACAGCGGATCGAGTGGCCCGAGCGAGGTGGACAGGTTGATTTGCCCCCGTCCACCGAGCATCTCCGCGGTTGGCCGCAGGTTACGGCGGGCCAGGTCGTAGCGCATCGTGGCGTCGAGGCGTTCGAGCACCGCCAGCAGTCGAGCCACGTTCTCCGGCGTTCGCCGGTGAACGATGTCCAGATCGAGGGTGGTGACCGGGGCGCCTTGGAGCACCGCCGCGGCACCGCCGACGATCACGAACTCCACGCCCGCGCCGACGAGCTCGCCCAACAGTGCATTGAGGTCAGCGGCCGGCGGATGATGGGACACGACCGAACCTCACCAGGGAGCGCATCATGTTGGACGCGGACCGCAGGCGATCACGCGGCGACTGGGCGAGGGAGAGACGGATGAGCGAGCGATCGACCTCCGCCACGGCTTGCTGCATCTCGGGATCGAGGGAAGCCAGGATCTGCGCCACGAGAGCACCGCACGTGTCTGCCTTCGGCTCGGCCTCGTTCGGAGCGACGACAGTAACCTCGGCAGGATCCACGGCTAGGAAGTAAGCCTCGGGAAACGGACGGGCGCAACCGTAGCGTCCGCCGTCGGCGGTCAGCGCGAGGGCGAGTTCCCCGAACCTCCGCGCGAGCGCGGCTACGATCACTCCCGGCGCCGAGGCCCACGGACGACGGCCTTTCGAGCCGACGCGAACCGTGTGACCATGGCACCGGTCCGATGTGGGTTTGTCCTGGCGCTATCCGCCTTGCTGGTTTCGGTGGGCTCGGTTGCGGCGGGAAGACCGTCCGCGAAACCCCGGTTCAAGCGAACGCCGGCGCTGGCGCGGCCGGCGCACCCGCAACGCGGAGCGGACCGTGTACCGCTGCGTGAAGACGGCGTCGTCGTACCGGTACTCGTCCTCCCACCGCGACCGGAAAAACGAGAGCCCGACGCGCGGCCAGAGTGCGACCCGATCGCCGAGCCCGAGCACGTAGCCGAGCCGGGGTCCGGCAATCACGGCCCACTCGTCCGGCAGCGGATCCGTCAGCTCCTCCTCGTCAGTCCACTCCTTCGACGCATGGCGCCACCCGGAGACGGACGCGCCCGCGCTCAGCCCGCGAAGCGGGAAGAAGTCGACCCCGAGCCGTCCCGCTCCCCGGATCGCGCAGCACCACCGTCAGATCGCACTCCCCGGGCTCGCCGGAGGTGGTCCGGAGGACGTACGTAAACATCCTCTCCCCCGGCACCACCTCGATCTCGGCCTCGAGCCCATCGCAGCGGTACTCCACCACCTCCGCCCGGATGTCCTCGTAGACTTGGTTACAGTCCTGGTCATCGTCGAACTCGTCGTACCACGCGGTCCTCGTCAGGGAAACCGGGGTTTCCTGGGTTTCGCCCGTCGGACGTGCCGCCAGCGCCCGCGGCCCCATCGCGACATAGGGCTCGCTCCGGCGCTGCGGCTGCTCCCGGGGACCGACCCCGCCGCACCCGAGCGGCAGCAGAATGCCGCCGAGCAGCCTCCGAGAAGTCGCGCGCAGGAGCGCCATCACTCGAACCCCATTGCGTCGAGCAAGAACTCGCCGTTGCCGTTGAGCGCGATACGCCACGAGCACTGATTCCCCGCGCTGGTGAGGGCCCCAACGACGTCCGCCGACAGGTCGAACCCGACGTGCTGTAGACGTCCACCGACACCTGTGTCCCGAGCTCGGGCAGGGTGCCGGTGCGGAAGGCGGGGCTCGTGAACATCTGCGTCCCGTTTCCGCATGCGAGGGTCGCGCCAGCTCCCTCGGTCCGATTGAACTCATCGATCGAGGGGCTCGTCGACGAACCGGCCCCGTACTCGGCCGCCCGCCAAACCCGTATTCATCCGAGTCCCCCGCTGGTCGTGACCACAACGCCGCGTCGGTCCGCTTCGTCGTGCTCGTCTTCGTGCGCCCGGCGCACCCCGCCAGCTCGAGGGGCCGCCGGATGCGGTCCGCCGGGCGGACAGGGCGCGCCTACCGCTCGGGAATGGGGAAGCGGGCGAGCCAGCAGCCGTACAGGCCAGGGGATGACCAGATGTCCGACCCCTGGCCGAAGTCGAAGTCGGCCGTACCATAGAACCCGCCCGCCACTGCCACGACGCCGTCTTGCACGGCAACGCCCGGGGCAAAACTGCCTCCTCCGTCCACGACGTGAGCCCAGAGCGGCTCGCCGTCGAGGCTGAAGGCCCGGACGAAGGCCCGGTCCTCGTCGGCGGTCGCCTTGAAGAAGTCGAAGTCGACGGTGCCCTCGAAGCGACCCGAGGTGACGATCTCACTGGAAGTCGCCTCTACGTCCAACGACCAGGCATGATCATCGCCGCCCCAGGTGCGCACCCACAGGGGCACACCGTTCTCGTCAAACCGCAGGAGGACGGCATTCGTGCGGTCCCCCGTCGAGCGCAGACTGGGCTGCTCGACGGTGCCGAAGTCGACGTCACCAGCGAACTGACCGCCGATCACGGCACCCCCTCCTGGGATCAAGCTCACCGCGCCCGGCACGGCGTTGAACATGGTGGCTCCTCGATCGGCCCCGTCCGCACCGAACTCCACGAGCCACCCTGCCGGACCGATCGTACGCCCGCCGGCGAGACCGTCGAGCGACACGCCGGTCGAGGACTTGCCCGCGCTTACCGCCACTTGCGCGTCAGCGTCCGCCACGCAATTCTCGTCAAGGAAGCGGTCGCCCCAGGTATGGACCCATTCGAGCGCCCCATCTTCGGTGAGCGCTACCAGCGCGCAGTCACCCAGGTGGCCGAATCCCTCCTCGAGGGGTGGAACGTCAGCTCGCTCCTCCACGCCGGGACCCGGGTCGACGTCCACCGTGCCCGCTAGCTGCCCGCCGATCACGATTCCCGCTTCCGTCAGGCTCACGGATCGCACACGGCCCATGTCGCTCGCGTTCCACGCGGTGTGCCACGCGAGCGCTCCCTCCGAGGTCACCTGAAGCAGGATGGCGTCGAATCTGATGGCAACGGCGGTCTGCTCGAGGATTGGCGGCCCCGGATCGACATCCAACGTTCCCGAGTACTGTCCCCCGAGGTAGACATTACCGTCGGCATCGACCGCAAGCGCCCAACCCTCGTTGCCCCAGCGGTCATTGAGCGTCTGATCGTGCGAAACCCAGGTGAGCGTGCGGAGGAGGTTCCCCGCGGAATCGAACCGGCTCAGGAACATCCCGCTATTCTCGGCTGCGGTCACCGACACGATAGGGGTGTCGGGGTCGAAGTCCGTGGTCCTGGTGAACCAACCGGTGACGTAGATGGAGCCATCCGGCGCGAACGCCACCGCCTCGCTCTCGCACCAGCCGTCGCCGCCCCAGGCGCGCGACCAGGCGTCGCCCGTGACCAAGGGTCCCTCGTGGGTCACCACGCCCGGGGCCTCGAAGGCACCGGCAGAGCCGCCGTTCGACGGCCCCCCGCTGACGCCGGCAGCTCCCGCGCTCCCGTCCGTTCCGCCACCGCCATTCCAGCCGGGCGGCGGAACCACGACGCCACCGGGACCGCAGGACACGCCCGCCGCCAGGGCGAGCGCCGCGAGGGCAGGCGGCGCCGCTCGTGCTTCCATTCGCTGCCTGCCCTCGCTCACTCGACGCTCCTCGCTCACGGCGCCACGAAGCCGCCTCTGTCCAAGTGTAGCTCGCCCCAGGCGGGGTTCATGCTGACGGCGAACTTCACGCTGCAGTCGGAGGCTCCGCCGTGGAGCGCGGCGAGGAGGTGCGAGGGGAGCTCGAAGAGGAGCGAGTTGAACTCGTCGTCGAAGCTCGGGTAGAGGTCCACCTGTCCGGCGTACTGGTTGTAGAGGTTCAGGCTCGGGCACTCGAGGTAGAGCTGGACCGCTCCCACCCAGTAGGGATCCGGGGGCAGGTCGGGCACGTGGACGTCGAGGTGGAGCAGCGAGGTCGCCGCCGAGGCCTCGGCGGCCGTGAGCGGTCGGCTCGTGAGCTCAGTCCAGGCTGCCGGGGCGAACGCCAGCGAGGCCGCCCCCTCGCTCCGGAGCGCGGGATCGGACGATAGCGTCACCTGAGTCGAGGACCAATCGGCGGCCGAGTCGAAAGACAGCGGGCCGATGACGTTCACGACGAGCAGATTGCCGTGGTACTGCGAGCGGGGCGTGAGGTCGCCGCCGAAGCGCAGGTGGTCCACGAGCACTGGAGCGAGGCAGGAGCCGACGTTGCCGGCGAGCCGCAGGCGTGCGTCCGGGAAGTCGCCGAGCAGTGCCTCCTCGACGGCGGCCGGCACGGCGAAGCTCACCGTGGTCCATGTGCCGCGGGCGAGGGACGTGAGGCCCACCTGCCCCATCGCGAGGTTGTAGAAGCCTGCCGCCGGGAGGTCGAAGAAGAGCTGGAGGTCGCCGACCCAGTCCGGGTTCGATTGGGCCAGGGGGACGAGCACGTCGACCCGGAGCTCGGTGCCGATGACCTCCCACTCCGTGGTGTCGAAGGTGGGGCTGTCGTAGCTCGCGTAGCCGCACGAGAGCGACAAGCTGTGCGCGCCGTCGGAGCCCCGGTCCGCGAGGGTCGCGCCCTGGGGCGGGGCGGTCCACGACCGGACCCACGGGTCGGTCGGATCCTCGAAGCTCGCGAACGCCGGGATGAGCTCGATGGGGAGCGACAGGGCGTTGTTGCTCGGATCCGGATCGCCTCCCGCGTGGGAGAGTTGAGCCGTCAGCTCGCGCGAGCCGAGGGTCGCGTTCGGAGCCGCCACGAGATCGAAGAAGATCTCCCACTCCGCGAGCTGCGAAACGGCGTAGAGGGGGCAGTCGAAGACACGGGGTGACGACTCCACACAGTCGACGGAGGCGCCGAGGAGCTCCACGCCGACCGGGAGCGTGACGCGAAGCCCGGCTTCGTGCGCCAGGCTGGGTCCCTCGTTGGCTACGGTGAGCAGGGCGGTGAAGGGCTGGTTCACGTGGGGCGGGCTGGTGTCGAACAGGCCGCTGAGGCTCAGATCGGCGCGGGTCGTGAAGTCCGCGAGCTCCGTCGTCTCCACGGCCGACGGCAGGGGATCGTGCTCGAGGGGCCCGATGTAGAGGGGATCGCCCGGGGCCGCGTGCGGTGGCATCACGATGAGCGACCACTCGTCGACGTGGCGCAGGGGCGCATCGGTCATCGACTTGTTCAGGTAATCGTCGTAGCAGGGCAGGATGCCGGAGTAGCCAATGGTCGCGTTGGGGGCGAAGGCGTCGAGGTTCACGTCGTCGAGCGAGCCCTGGTCGACGTTCTCGGTGGAGTCACCGTCACGGTCTTGATTACCGTTGTCGTTCCAGTCAACGAACGAGAAGTTCGGACCCCCGACCTCGGTGGTGACCGGGGCGAAGTTCTTGTTCGTGTAGATGATCTCCTGGCGCGGGAGGAAGTTCGGGAGGGTCTCGAGCCGCCAGTCGTCCTCGTCGGTGTTGGTTTCGATGAGATCCGGCATCAGCGGCATGCGGACGTTCTGCGAGAGGGTCGTGTCCGGGATCCACGCCGGAGAGAAGTCCAGGAAGTGCCGCTGTACCCCGGCGTCGAGGTACGGCAGGCCGCCGGCCGCGGCGTAGGTGTAGTTCATGATACTGTAGTGGTTCGGCTTGCAGTTCCAGTTCTCGTCGCCGCCGTGCAGCAGATCCAGGGAATGTCCGAGCTCGTGCGCGATGCCCATGGCATCCGTGCGATCGAGGTAGATGAAGTCACCCATGGTGTGGCCACCGGCCACCAGGTACTCGGGACCGAAGACGATCGTGCGGTAAAGCCCGACCTGGGGCGGATCCACGACGTCCGCTGCGAGGGTCTTGGCCTCCTCGTCCGTCCGCGGACTCTCGTAGTCGGGACCGACGACGTAGCCCCCGTAATAGTGCTCGAGCTCGTCTCCGATGCGGGCGCCCGACGCGTCTACGGCCGTTCCTGCGTCGAACACGATGCGGATGCCTCCGCCCCCGGGGGCCACGACTCCACCGGCGTCCTCGGGCGCACGAGCGAACATCTGCCGGACGGCGTCGACCGCGGCAGCGCTGGGGGCCCAGTTCTCGAACCAATCGAGCTCGACCAGGAGGTCCTTGGTGTTCGGATTCACGCCGAGCTGGGGGAGGATCACGTCCGGCCCCCATTCGTAGAGCCCGTTGCAGTCACGGTCATAACCGTTCAGCTCCCACTCGTCTGGAAGCCCATCACCGTCGGCATCTGGAAGGACCACCTCCTCGGGATCCCCCAGCGTGGTCAGCCAGCACACGCCCCCGTCGTTCCCGCCCGTGGCGCACTGCGGAAACGGTGAGCCGACAAAGGTGCTCGGATCGACGTCAAAATCCCAGGCCCCGCAGAAGTTGTCCTCGGAGTTCCAGAAGGTGGCGTCCTCCTCCCATTGCTCGATCCGCACGTGAATGGGCCCGCTGCACTGCTGCGTCGAGCTCTGGGTTTCCGTGATGTCGCCGTCATCGTCGTTGAGCTCGACGCAGATGTCGTCGCCCAGGCTCCCGCAGGCCGCAACGCAGCCGGTCGGCCCCTTCCTTCCGTAATCCACGTGGCGCTTGGAGCCACCTTGATCGTCGATGTAGATGCGGACGTAGACGTTCCCGTCGTCGGGGCAGGTCCCTCCGCAGCGCTTCACGCCGGCGATCTGGACGGAGAGCGGCCAGGTCTTGGTACTGGGTCGGGCGAAGTCCTGGGCGTTGGCCCCGCTCGGCCACGCGAGCCCGGCGCCGATGGTCAGCGCGGCGGCGAGCGAGATCCCTCGCAGCTGAAACGGCGATGGCTGCGGCCCGCGGGCTCTCTGACGCCTGGTACCCCCCGCGAAGCAGCCGGTGCGTTCGGCGGCGGGCGCATTCACGGAATTGCGGCTGGTTTCGCGACGCGCACGGTGTTGCTCTGACATGGTGACGACCCCCAATCGTTGGCCGAGACACCCCTTGCCCCGGGCCCGTGCGCGGGAGCCTAGCGGTTGGGGGGGGGGGGGCAAGCCGTATTTTCCTTGCCAGAGGCAAGGGTAGCCAGCGTTCGTAGCTAGACTTCGGAGCCTGATTTCCAAGTCCGCGATGCCTCGAGGAAAATTCGCAACGACCAGGCGCGGGAAGGCGCACCGAGGTCGCGGCCTCTCCTCGAGACGTGACTCCAAGGTGCCGGTTGGTAATCACCCCATGGGGTGATCATGACGGTGGCGCCGAAGCAATGGGTCTTGACCGACCATGCCGCCACCGAGCGCAAGATCGGAGCGTCTCGGCGCGAAGGAGGGTCGTCGACGTCGGACGAATCGGGCGCCCGCTCTGACCGGAAGCTCAGCGCCGCCCCGCGCCGCACGCCGACCTCGGTCGCGCGTTCGCGGAGCTGCCGGTTGGCCGCGACGCCGCCGCCGAGCACCAGCTCGGCGACGCCCTCCTGCCGCGCGGCGCGCACGGCCCTGCCGACCAGCGTCTCGACCACTTGGCTCTGGAACGCGGCGCAGAGGTCACGCAGGGTCTGGTCGTCGGCAGGGCGACCGTGGAGCGACACCCAGCGCGCGCCGTTGGAGTTAAGCCCCGAGAAGCTCCAGGGTTGCCCGGCTCGACATCGGCTGCGCCAGCGGGGTCGCGCGCAGTGATGCTGGAATTTCGGCCAGGGCGGCGTAGCGGTGCTTCCCCCACTCGCAAGTCTCGAGCTGAGCGATCTCTGCGCAGTTGGTGCGCGCGTCGTCGTGGACGATCACGCGCGGGTTGTCGCAAGGGTCCGTGCCCCCGCCGTCGTCTCGAGTCACGACAAGCTCCGCCCAGGGGTCGTCGTCCACGTTGCCAGACGCCATCGCGCGGACACCGCGATCGTCGCTCCAGTCCTTCCCGCGCTCACGCTCCTGGCCCCCGAAGATGTACACGGCCGGATGAGCGTCCTCTTCTTCGCCGTTCGCCGTTCGCCATGGACACCCTCCCGTCCGAACCCGCCGTGGATCCTCGCGGCGCTCGCGGCTCGGTGTCAATCCGCGGCGTTGCTGATCGACTCACCGATTCCAGGTTTCGCTCGAACGTGGAAAAGCTCCGTTGAGCTTCGCTGACGAGTGCCGGCATCGAGCGCCAGACCGGCGTGTCCCGGCGCGGAAATGGCGTCGAATACGCGCGTACCGGGCGGGCCTTCGCGGGCCAAGGGCCCTCGGGCCACGGCAGCCCTCCGCACCGCGGAGCGGTGCCAGGGGGGCTCGCCCGACCGAGGCGCGAGCCGAGGGCGGGCGGTGATCCCCCGCGCTCGGTCGAGAGGGGCATCCCCTTACCGGGCGCGGGTCACGGAGGACCGTACCCACGCGCCTAGGACGATGGACCACCCGCTGGCACCCGGGCCCCCGCCGGCACCGTCACGCCGCGGAGCACGGCGTGGGGGCCGATCACGGCGCCGTCGCCCACCGTGCAGTCGTCGAGGACGGCGCCGACGTCGATGACGGCGTCGCGCCCGACGCGGGTATTGCCGCGGAGCCGCGCGCCTTGCTCGAGGATCGTCTCCGCGCCGACCTCCACGGTGTCGTCCACCCGCGCCCCAGCCCGCACCGTCACGCCGCCGGCGGCCAGGCGCCAGGCGATCCGCGCGAAGAGCAGCTCCTCGGCGGCGACCAGCTGGACGCGGTCGTTGACGCCGAGCAGCCCGTCGGCGCCGCCGACCACCGCCGCCGCCGCCCCGCTGCGCGCGGCGATCTCGAGGGTGTCCGTGAGGTAGAGCTCCCCCTGGGTGTTGGCGGGCCGGAGCTCGGCAAGGGCGGCGCGGAGGAAGGCGACGTCGGCGGCGTAGTGCCCCGAGTTGACCTCGCGGATCGCGCGCTCGCCGTCGCTGGCCAGATCACGGTGCTCGCGGATGGCCGTGACGCGCCCGGCGCCGTCGCGCAGGATCCGGCCATAGCCGGTCGGATCGTCCAGCCGCGCGCTCGACACCACCATTCGGAGCGCAGGGTCCGCGGTCAGCGCGGCCTCGAGCGGCGCGAGATCGGCGCCCTGCAGGAGCGGCGTGTCCCCGCAGAGGATGAAGACCCGTTCGCCATCGACGGCCGCTAGCCCCACGCGCGCCGCGTCCCCGGTCCCCCGCGGCGGAGACTGCACCACGACCGTGATGTGCCCCCGACCGAAGGCGGCGACGAGGTCCCGCTCGAGCAGCTCGCGCGTCTCCGGGCTCGCGACCACGACCACGTGCTCGGCGCCGGCCTCCCGGGCCGCCCGCACCGGGTAATGCACCAGGGGGCGCCCGGCGGCGCGATGCAGGACCTTGGGCAGGGCGCTCACCATGCGCTTGCCCTGACCCGCCGCGAGCACGATGGCACTGGCTTGAGACATCGGCCGGCTTGATGCCACCGTTTTTCGGGGAAGGCCATCGTCGGGAGCGGAAACGCCCTTTCCCGGGGCCGTCGGCGCTGGTAGTCGAGGAACCGTCCGGGCCGGGCCCGCCCGGAGATCGGAGCCGGCGCGGCCGGAGCGACGGCGCGGCGGGGACACCGCCCGGAAGGAGACGACGATGAGCGCGATCACCCTCGAGAGTGGCAACCTGACGGCGACCGTCCACCCTGAGATCGGGGGCGCCTTGACCTCCTTCGCCCGGGACGGGCTCGCGCTGCTGCGCCCGGCGAGCCCCGCGACGCTCGCGGCCAAGAACGCGCTCGACAGCTCCTGTTACCCGCTCGTTCCCTTCTCGAACCGCATCCGCGACAGCCGGCTGAGGTTCCGCGGGCGCGAGTACCGGCTGGAGCCCAATTTCGCGCCGCACCCGCATGCGCTGCACGGCCACGCCTACCGGGGCCCGTGGGAGATCGTGGACCGGAGCGCGCATTCGCTCTCGCTCCGCTTCGGCTATCGAGGCGCCGACTTTCCCTCGGCCTACTCCGCGCGGCAGCGCTTCACGTTGACCGACTCCTCCCTGTCGATCGCGATCGCGGTCGAGAACGTGGGCGACGAGCCGATGCCGGCGGGCCTGGGGCTCCATCCCTTCTTCGAGAAGCCCGCCGACACCGAGCTCGAGGTGGCGCTCGACGGCGTCTGGCTCTCCGCCAATAACGACGGGATCCCGACCGAGCGCGTCGCCGTGCCGAAGGAGTGGGACTTCTCGGCGCGGCGCCCGCTCGGCGACGTGGTGCTCGACCACTGCTTCACGGGGTGGAAGAGCCACACCGCGCTGGTGACCTGGCCGAGCCGCGGCCTGCGCGCTCGCCTCACCGCCGAGGGTCCCACCGAACATGCGGTGATCTTCGTCCCCGAGGGCCAGCGGTTCTTCTGCGTCGAGCCGGTGACCAACATGAACGACGGCTTCAACCGCGCCGATCAGGGCGAGGCAGGGACGGGGACCGTCGTCCTCGCGCCCGGCGAGTCGCTCTCGTTCGAGATGAGGATCGCGATCGAGCCGCTCTGAGCCGGCCGCTCACCGCGTGAACGTCGAGCTCGCTGGCGGCGGGGAGTCGTTCGGCTCCTCGCTGAGCCCGAGCCACGCGAGCGCGTCGTCGCGCGTGACGAACGCCTCGACGCGGGCCGGGAAGCCCCGGCTCTCGGCGAGCGCGCCGAGCACCGCGGCCGCTGCCAGCGCCGGCCCCACACCGCCCACGATGGCGCAATGGCGCGGCGCCCACGGGCCGGAGAACACCTCGTCGACGAACGCCTCGAGCTCGGCGAGCGACAACGCGCCGAGCTCACCCGCCTCGAGGTCCCAGAGCACCCGCTCGGTGAGGCCGAAGTCGAGCGACCGGGTGACCGCGGCGGTGAGGTCCCGCAGCGTCGAGCGGCCGCGGACGGAGAAGACCACCAGGTTGCGCGACGCGTCATGCCGGCACTGCACGGGCGACGAAGCGGTCCGCGCGGTGAGGCGGGCGATGGGCTGCTGCTCGCGATGCCGGGTGGCCAAGGCTCGATCCGAGGCAGATTCCAACAGGAAGCCTAGCTCGATCAACTGGCGTAATCCGCCAGGAGCGCCGCGGTCGGCCCGTTCGGTGTGGCTCGACGGGTCACGTTACGCAACGAAGGAGCCGCCGGAGCCGGTCCCGGAGCGCCGTTCGGGGCGCCGCGGCGCGGGGCGCCGGGGCCTCACCAGAGGGGAGCCCACCGCGCCCCGAGCCCCAATTGCGCGACCTCGCGGTAGCGGCGGAGCCCCACGTCGCTCCCGAGCAGGACGAGGGCGTAGAGCTGCCAGCGGCCCCCCCGCGGGCTCTCGCGGAGCACCCCGAGGTGCGCCACCAGCCGCTGCTCCCCGTGGACGTCCGCGCGCGGCGCCAGCGCCGCGACCTCGACCGCCGCGAAGGGGCCGAGGCCGCGCCAGCGCGTGAGATCGGTGAGATCGGCGGTGACGGCGAGCGCGCCCCCGACGGTGGAGGGTCCGTCCAGGGGGTCGGCGCAGGCCCCGATCCGCGTGCAGGTCAGGAGATAGTACCGCGCGCTGCTCCGGATCCCGAGGCCGACCTCGCCGAGGTCGAGCGCGTGCGCGCTCTCGAGGGCCAGGTCGTTGAGCGAGAGGAACCACGGCAACGAATCGACGCGCGCCGAGTCGTGGTCGCTCTCGTGCTCCAGCGCGAGGCCGAGCTCGTGGCGACGCCCCGGTGCGGTCGCGACGCGCCACCAGGCCTCGACACCGAGGCGCCCGCGCCAGCTCTCGCTGGGGATCGGCGAGTCGGGTCGGGGTCCGTTGTGGAGCTCGAGCAGCGGCGTCAGCTGGAGCGCCAGCGGGTCCGCACCGCGGCGCCCGACGAGCGGCAGCTCCGCCCCCAGGCGGGCGCGGGCGGCCTCGCGCCACTCCACCCCGAACCGGGGCGCCTCCGTGCTCGCGTCGAGGTGATGGACCCGCTCCAGCGCCGAGCTCCCGTCGCCGCGCGCGGGCCCAGCGTCCCCCGGCGAGGGCTCGGCGAGCGCGACGCCCGGCGCGAGCGCGACGGCGAGAACCAGCGCGGCGCGGGCGCGGGCGTCGCCGGCGGGCGCGGTGGCTCCGGTCACGGCGGGGCGGGCGCGGCCGTGGCGGGCGCGGCCGTCGCCGTGCGCGCGGCCTGAGCGCGCGCGGGCGCCGCGGCAGACGCCCCGGCCGGCCGCGCCGTGTAGACGACGATGGGCTCCCCGGGCTCGAGCGGATCGCGACGGGAGCGGCGGTTGACCCGCTCCATCGACCCCGTGCTCATCCCGAAGCGCGACCCGATCGAGGCCAGCGTGTCGCCCGGCTGCGCCGTGATCACCAGCCGCTGCTTGCCCTTCTGCCCCTCGAAATGCTCGATGAACTCCGGCGTCCCCACGACCAGGACGCGCGCGTCCTCCGCGCGGACGTGGCGCACTCGGTCGAGCGAGCGCTCCCGGGGCGCGAAGATCTGCAGCGCCATCCCCGACTGGAGCCGGGCCGCCGGGTCCAGGGCGTTCCAGAGCGCGATCTCCTCCGACTCGACGCCGAACGCGCTCGCGATCTCCTCGAGGCGGTCGCTCCGCCGCACCGGGTAGAACACCCGTCGCCGGTCCGAGTACGCGAACCGCGCCGGAGCGACGACGATCACCTCCGGATCCCCCGGCGGCGTCGCGGTCGCCGCCCGCGCGCGCGGCAGGAGCAGCACGGTACCGGCGTCGAGGGCCTCGTCCGTCCGCACGCCGTTGAGCTCGCGCACTCGGGCCTCCGTGGTGCCGCCGGCCGCGGCCACGCTGGCGAGCGTGTCCCCGAAACGCACCTGGTAGGGCTCGACGTCGCCCGCCGCGACCCGGGCGAGCTTGCGCGTCGCCATGGCGCCCGTCCCCTTGGGGAGCGCGACCGTCCACCGGCGGTCGCCGGTCGCCGACGGCGGCACGCGGTCGGCGAGCAGCTGCGGGTTGTGGTCCTCCACCACGGCGACCGACACCTCCGCAGCCGCCGCGATCCGCGACAGGGGGACGCCCGGCGCCACCAGCACCGTGTCGAAGCTCGCGGGTCCGTCCGGGACGATCCCGTCGAGCCCGAAGGCCCGAGGGTTGTTCATCACGATCGCCGTGGCCAGGACCTTGGGCACGTAGAGGGTGGTTTCCCAGGGGATGCCGGCCTCGTGGCGCGACAGCTCCCAGAAGTCGTTCGTGTTGTACTTGGCGATCGCGCGGCTCAGGCCCCCGTGACCCATGTTGTACGCCGCCATGGCCAGATCCCAGCTGCCGAAGCGCTGGTAGAGGTCCGACAGGTACAGCACCGCGGCCTCGGTCGAGCGCCGCGGGTCGAGCCGCTCGTCGACCCACCGGTCCACCGTGAGCCCGTACAGGCGCGCCGACTCGGGGATGAACTGCCACAGACCGGCGGCGCCGGCGGGCGAGCGGATGGTCGGGTTGTGTCCGCTCTCGATGAGCGAGAGCCAGACGAGATCCGTGGGCAGGCCGGCACGCGACAACTCCGCGCGCACCGCCGGGGCGAGGCGGCCAGCCTTCTTCGCCCAGGCGCGCGCGATGGATCGCCCCTGGGGGTTGTCGCGGTAAAACTCGAGGTACCGCACGACGCGCGGGTCGAGCCGAACCGGGAGGGTCGGCATCGCGAGCGAGCGGAGCCACTCCGTCTGCACGGTGACGGCGTCCGCGGCCCCGCCGGGCGGCGCCGCTGGGGTGGACGGCGGGAAGCCATCCGCGCGCACCTCGGGGGAGGCGGCCGCGACGGGCGCCGGCAGCTCCCAGGACCAGCCCGGCGTCAGGCCCTCGAGCGGCCGCGGGAAGAGCACGAGCTCGGCCTGGCGAAGCGCAGAGAGCTCCGGATCCGCGAGCCCGCCGGCGGCCGCGACCGGACCGAGGGCCACCCCCTGGCGAGAGGCGAGGCTCGGCTCGGCCGGTGGGACGTCCTCGGGCAGGGTGGCGCGGGGCTCCTTGGGCGCCTTGCCGCGACGGTGCGTGGGCGCGGGGCGCCGGGGCTCGGCCGCCGGCGGCCTGGCGGCGGCGTCCGCCGTGGAGGCCGCGGGGCGGACCGCCACCCCTCCCCCCTCCGTCCCCGGGGGGGGATCCACGTGGCGCTGGCCCCCGCCCTTGCCGGGACCGATCACGGCCGGCCCGGCCGCGGGGGCTCCCTCGGCGCGCGCCGCCGGCGGACCGAGGCCGCAGGCGAGCGCGCACCCGATCACCAGGCTCCGCTGCAGGGTCCGGATCC
>CAYOLF010000098.1:2232-8027 GCA_964404725.1 uncultured Polyangiaceae bacterium | reverse complement strand
AGGCCGCAGGCGAGCGCGCACCCGATCACCAGGCTCCGCTGCAGGGTCCGGATCCCGACCATCGACCTTTGCTTCGTAACGGCGGCCCTCGGCCCGGTCAAATCCCGGGGGACGATCGCCGGGATCTTGATCCCGAGACCCGGATCGTGAATGGCCCCTCCATGTCCGTGACCACCCCCACGCGCACCGAACACGACTCCCTGGGCCCGGTCGAGGTCCCCCGCGACCGGCTCTGGGGCGCCCAGACGCAGCGAAGCCTCGAGAACTTCGCCATCTCGGGCGAGCGAATGCCCGCGGCCCTGCTGCGCGCCCTGGCGCTGGTCAAGCAGGCGGCGGCCCTGGTCAACCAGGAGCTCGGGGTGCTCGACGCTCGCCTCGGGGGCGCCATCGTGGCCGCGGCGGAGGAGGTCCTCGCGGGGCGTCACGACGACGAGTTTCCGCTCGTCGTCTGGCAGACGGGCAGCGGCACCCAGACGAACATGAACATGAACGAGGTGCTGGCCAACCGCGCCAGCGAGCTGCTCGGGGGCCCGCGCGGCCCGGGGCGCCTCGTCCACCCGAACGATCACGTCAACCGCGGGCAGTCCTCCAACGACGTCTTCCCCACGGCGATGTCGGTGGCGGCGGTGGAGGCGCTGGAGCGCCGCGTCGTCCCCAGCGTCGCCGCGCTCCGCGACGTGCTCGCCGCCAAGGCCGCCGAGTTCGCCGATCTGGTGAAGCTCGGCCGCACGCACCTGATGGACGCCACCCCGCTCACCCTCGGCCAGGAGATCGGCGGCTGGGCGGCGCAGCTCGATCACGGGGTCGGGCACCTCGGGCAGGCGGTCCCCCACCTCGCCGAGCTCGCGCTCGGGGGCACCGCCGTGGGCACCGGCCTGAACGCCCACCCCGAGTTCGCCGAGCGGGTCGCGCGCCAGCTCGCCGCGCTCACGAAGCTACCGCTGGTGACCGCGCCGAGCAAGTTCGAGGCGCTCGCGGCGCACGACGCGCTCGTGTTCGCGCACGGGGCGCTGAAGACGGTGGCCGCCTCGCTCTTCAAGATCGCCAACGACGTGCGCTGGCTCGCCTCGGGCCCGCGCGCCGGGCTCGGAGAGCTCGTCATCCCCGCGAACGAGCCCGGTAGCTCGATCATGCCGGGGAAGGTGAACCCGACCCAGTGCGAGGCGCTGACGATGCTCGCCGCACAGGTGATGGGCAACGACGTGGCGGTGAACCTCGGCGGGGCGAGCGGCAACTTCGAGCTCAACGTCTACAAACCCCTACTCATCCACAATTTCCTGCAGAGCGCGCGCCTGGTCGCCGACGGCTGCGACGCCTTCCGCACTCGCCTCGCCGTCGGGATCGAGCCCGACCGCGACCGCATCCGGCGCCACCTCGAGGCCTCGCTCATGCTGGTGACCGCGCTCTGCCCCCACCTCGGCTACGACGCCGCCGCCAAGGTCGCCGCCCACGCGCACCAGAGCGGGACGACGCTGCGGGAAGCAGCGCGGGCCCTCGGCCTGGTGAGCGAGGCGGACTTCGACCGCTGGGTGCGACCCGAGGACATGGTCGGCCCCCGCCGCTGACCGCGGCTCGAGTTCCGCGCTATCATGGAGGGGCGCTCGCCTCGCGGCCGAGCCCAGCTTGCACCGAGGACTTCATGCACCACCGTTTCGCCGCCGGCTCGCTCGCCTTGCTCCTCGCCCTCGCCTGCGCGACCTCCGAAGGTCCGGGTCAGCTGGGGGCCACGGGGGGCGACGCGACCGGGGGCGCCCCGGACACCGGCGGAACCACGGGCGGAGACGAGACTGGCGGCGAGGCAACGGGCGGCGACGGCTCCGGCGGGGACGAAACCGGCGGGGACGCGACGGGCGGCGACGGCTCCGGTGGGGCCCCGACCGGCGGCAGCGCCAGCGGTGGGGGGGGAACCCCGGGGACCGGTGGCGGCGGGGGGCCCTGCACCGGGGCCGGCTGCGACGGCGACGATTGCCTCTGGATGACGGACTGCCAGAGTGGCGTGTGCGGCACCAACGGCGTCTGCATCTGCGGCAACGGCTTGCAGGACGGCCTGGAAACCGGTCCCGACTGCGGCGGCGAGTGCGGCGGCTGCGTCGGAACCACCTGCGCGTCGGAGGCCGACTGCGCCCCCGTCCTGGTCTGCGCCGGCAGCTGCACCCACTGCGGCAACGGCGTGGTGGACGGCGACGAGCTGGGGCTCGACTGCGGCGGCCTCTGTCCGGGCTGCTTCAACGCGGCCTGCACGGACCCTGCCGAGTGCGCGTCGGGTGAGTGCAACGACGGCCTGTGCGGGCGGTCCTTCTGCCTGGAGGGTTGGGATCTGGACCCCGCCGGGGACGTGTGCACCGGCTGCACCCAGGACGATCAGTGCTACTGCGAGGACGTGCTCAACTGCCTCCTCGCCAACCGCTGCAGCAGCCCGTCGGCCTGCCACGACCTCTGCGAGAACACCCCGGGCGGCGGCGCCGCCACGGCGATCGCCCAGCAGGTGTTCGACGCGATGTGCTCCTGAACAAGACGGGCCCCTCCGAGGAGGGGCCCACGCCGACCGCGCTGCGGACCGCCGCTCAGTCCGGGGCGACCCCCGCCGGCGCGCCCTTCGCCGCGAGCTTGCTCTTCACGTCCCCCATGTCGATCTTCTCGGCTTGGGCGATCAGGTCCTCCAGCGCGCGCTCGGGCAGCATCCCGGCCTGGGAGTAGAGCAGGGTCTTGTCGCGGATGACCATGAGGGTGGGGATGGCGCTGATCTTGAACTGCATCGCGAGCGCCGGCTCCGCCTCGGTGTTCACCTTGCCGAAGGTGATGTCGGGGTGCTTGGCCGCGACCCGCTCGTAGATGGGACCGAAGGCCCGACAGGGGCCGCACCAGGGGGCCCACCAGTCGATGAGCACGACGCCGCCCTGGTCCACGGTTTCCTGGAAGTTATCGTTGGTGATCTCTTTGGTGGCCATCTCTCGCCTCCTCGGTAGCTCTATGCCGCGGCCGGGTGCCGGCGGCTTCATTCAATGAGAGGCACGGCGGCCCCCGAAGGATTCAGCCCCCCTGGGCGAGCAGCGACCGGAGGGCCTCCCGGACCGAGTCCACGAGCCGGCTCGGCGGCCTCTCCCCCCCGCAGGCGCGGCACTCGCCGAGAACCCGACGGAGCAGGTCGCAGGCCCCCTGGCACTCCGGGGACCGCCCGAGCCGCGCCTCGATCTCGGCGCACTGGGCGGAGGTGAGATCCCCCTCGAGGTACTGCGACAGGACCTCGCCGAGGTCCTCGCCGGGCAGGAGCGGCGCCGCCAGCGCGGCCCGGCGGCGGGGGAACATCCGCTCGACCCGGTCCCGCAGCATCGACCGGGCGCGGTGCAGGCGGCTCTTGACCGCGGCGACACTGAGCTCGAGCGCGCTCGCCACCTCGGGCGCGGTCAACCCCTCCACGTCGCGCAGGAGCAGGACCTCGCGGTACATCGGATCCATGGTCGCCAGGGCCGTCTCGAGGGCCTGGCGGAGCTGCTGCTGGCTCATCAGCTCGTCCGGCCGCGGGCGGTCGTCGACCAACTCGATCGGCTCGAGCACGGGGGCGCGGGTCGCCGCGCGCTGCTTCTTGCCGCACCCGCTGCGGACGATGGTGAAGAGCCAGCTCGTGAACGAGGCCTCCCCGCGGAAGTCGCCGAGCTTCTGCACCGCGGTGAGCAGAGTGTCCTGCACCGTGTCCTCGGCGTCCTGCTCGGTCGGGCACATCCGCTTGCTGAACCGGTAGACCACCGGCTGGTACCGATCCACGAGGGCGAGCACCGCCTCCGGGGCGCCGGTCCTCGCGGCGGCGATCAGCTCCGCCTCCCGTTCACGCTCGTCCATGGCGCGGAGCATCGAGCAACCGCGCCGGACCCGCAAGCGCCAGGCCCACAAGCGCCAGGAGCCGAGCGCGGTCAGGCGTCGAAGGCGAGCGCCTCGCGGACCTTGTCGATCAGACCGTCGAGGCGCGTGCCCGAAACCCCGGCGGCGCGGGCGACGGTGCCGAGAAGGTCCTGCTCCGCGTCGGCGAGCGCACCGCTCGCGAGCGCGACCGCGATCCCGAGGCGCAGCCCGTCGTCGGCCCGCCCGCGCTCGGCCAGCAGGTGGCCGACGGAGAGCGCGCGCAGGTCGACGCTCTCAGCCAGCAGCTGATCCACGAGCTCAGCCACCAGGGCGGCGACGTGATCCGGCTGCAACCGGTTGCCCATGACGCTCTCGATCCCCGCGGCGACGGCGACCTGTTCGTCGGGGTCGACGCGACCCGTGGAATAGGCCAAGAGCACCAGCATCTCGACGAGCAACGGGAGGTCGTCGTCCGGGAAGCGACGGACCAGCCGCTCGATTCGCCGGGCGATCTCCGGGGTCGGGTTCATCTGCCCCTACGCATGCCAAACCTTGGGAGGCCGGACAACGGTGATATCGTCGGCGCGTGACGACGGCGCTGGAGCGGCTCGGTCCGGGCGACTTCCCCGCGGTGGTCGCCTTCCTCGACGCGGTGTTCGGGGAGGCTCGACCCCACGACTTCGCGCGGATGCTCCCAGCCCGATACCGGCCGACAGCAGCGCACATGCGCCACCAGCTGGCGGCGCGGGACGGCCCCCGGATCCTGGGGCTGCTCGGGCTGTTCCCCCTCCGCTGGCACCTGGGGACCCGAAGCCTCTCGATCGGGGGCGTGGGCGGCGTCGGCGTCGCGTGCGAGCACCGCGGCCGCGGGCTGATGGGGCGCCTGCTCGACCGAGCGACGGCGCTCGCGCGCGAGGAGGGGTGTGCGCTGTTGTGGCTCGCCGGGCAGCGCCAGCGCTACCTCCGCCACGGCTTCGAGCGCGCGGGCACCGAGGTCACGCTCACCGTCACGCCCCGCAACCTGCGCGGGCACGCGCCGCCGCGCGTCCTGCTGCGACCCCTCGCCGACGACGAGGCGCTCCCGGATGGGCTGGTCGCCCTGGCGGAGCGCGCGCCCTGGCGCTGCGAGCGGGCGCCGGGTGATCTCGCCGCGTACCTCCGGAGCTGGCACCACGTCCCGCTCCTCGGGCTGACCGCGGACGGCGAGCTGCTGGGCTACCTCGCCGCGCACCCCGAGACCGGCGTCGTCCACGAGCTCGGCGCCGCCTCGCCGGAACACCGCCTCGCGCTCGCCGCCGCCTGGGTCGCCTCGCGGGACCGGTCGACCGCCTTCGTCGCTGCGACGCCGTTCGATCCGCTCGTCGCCGCGCTGGCGCCGCTCGCGGAGCAGATCGCCGTCGCCGCCAGCGGCAACTGGCGCATCCTCGAGCACGCCCGGGTCCTCGACGCGATCCTCGGCGCGGTGAGCGAACGGACGCCGGGCACGCTGAAGCCCGGCGAGGTGACGCTCGCCGTCGCGGAGACGGGCGAGCGCCTCCGGCTCTGGGTCGACGGCGAGCGGGCGGGCTGCGAGGCGAGCGCGGCGACGCCGGCGCTCACGCTGCCCGCCCCGCTGCTGCTCCGCACCCTGTTCGGACCGCTGCCGGCACGCGCGACGACGGCGCTGCCGCGCGCGGCCGCCCTGCTCGACGCCTGGTGCCCCCTCCCGCTCGGGCTGCCGCGGCAGGATCACGTCTGAGCCGCGCGCCAGGGTGACGCGGGGCGGCCGCTCCCCACCCTCGAGGTGCGATCGACTCGGTTGCGGCGCCACCCGCTGACGGCTATGGGGGACCACGATGGCGCGGTCACCGACGGCGCGGAGTCGGCGGGCGGCCCGCGCGCTCCTCTGCGTCGCGAGCGCGGCGGCGAGCGGGCTGACGGCGGGTTCGGTCGCCGCCGGCGACGCGCCGAGTGGCGAC
>CAYOLF010000098.1:0-2132 GCA_964404725.1 uncultured Polyangiaceae bacterium | reverse complement strand
GGCGACGCGCCGAGTGGCGACACGCCGAGCGGCGACGCACCGAGCGGCGCACCGGCAGCGACCGCGACCGGAGCGGCGGCACCGGCTGCGGCGGCGCCGCGCGCGGACGGCGAGCCCCGCCTCGTCACCACCGAGAGCCTCACGCTGCGCACGCGCGACGTGGACCGGGCGGTAACGGGGCTCCTCGCCCGCGCCGCGGCGGCCGGTTGGCGCCTGCAGGAGCGCACCGACGAGCGGGTGGTGCTCCGACTCCCGCCCGGCGAGCTCCCGGCCGCGCGCGCGGCCCTCCGCGAGCTCGGTGTCGAGCGCGGCCACCAGGCGCGCACCCGCGACGTGAGCGGCGAGCTCGCCGATCTCGAGGCGCGCCAGCGAGCCACCGAGGCCGCGCGCGCGCGCCTGCTGGCGCTCCAGGGCCCGGGGCGCTCGGTGGACGAGGTGGTCGCGCTGATGCGGGCGGTGAGCCTGGTCGACGATGCGCTCGCGACCGCCACACGCGAGCGCCAGCGCCTCGAGCGCGACGTCGCCGAGGCGACCCTCGAGGTGAGCTTCGTGCCCGCGGCGCCGTCCGGGCAGGCGGCGATCCCCGCGGTGAAGCTGCCCTTCCCCTGGCTCGAGCGCACCCACGAGGATGCCCTGCGCGACCTCGACGAGCCGGGCGAGCCGAGCGAACCGGGCGAACCGAGCGAGCCGGCCGAGCCCCGGCCACGACGCCGCTCGATCGAGTCCTTCCCCGAGCTGTCGATGTTCCTCGAGTACGGACGACTGCGGGACCGACCGCACCCGGACGAAAACGCCTGGACGCTCGGCGGCGCGCTCCGCGCCCGCGGCCTGGTGAACACGAAGCCGATCGGGTTGGCCCTGGGCTTCGACATCGGGCTCGCCGGCGGCGAGGGCTTCACCCACGATCTCGACCTATTGGCGGGCGTCGCCGCCGCCGCCAACTCGTGGCTGGCCTTCGGCCTGCTGAGCGGCCCCGCCGGGCGGGCCTGGACGGGCGGACGCATCCCCGCCGCCTGGGAGATCCCCCTCGAGCTGGTGACGGCCCTCGACTTCGGGCACGACGGCCGCTTCCTCCTCCAGGTCCGGCCGCAGTGGATCCCGCGCCGGGGGTCGACGCGCCGGGACGGGAGCTCGCTCGGGTTCGCGGACGAGCTGGTGGTGCGGGCGACGCTCGCCACGGCGGTGATGAGCCCGCACGAGGACGTCGAGGAGGGCGGCCTGCGGCTCGGCGTCGCGTACCACGAGCTCATGGGCACCCACGCGATGACGTTCTGTATCGGGTGGGGCGCCGGCGAGACGGACCACTGGTACCGCGAGTAGCTCGGTTACGATCCGGGGGGCGGCCGACTAGGATCCCGGACATGGCTACCGTCCGTGCGTCCGCCTGGATCGCCCCGCTGGTGCGCCGGCTCGTGGTGGAGGCACCACGGGTCGCGACCGAGCTCCGCCCCGGGCAATACGTGGTCCTGCGCGTCACGCCCGAAGGGGAGCGGCTCCCGCTCCCCTTCGCCGAATCCGACCGGGAGGCGGGGACGATCACTCTAGTCGTCCCGGTGACGGGGGCGGCGACCGAGCGGCTCGGCGCCGCGGGGATGGGCGAGGCGCTCGCGTCGGTCGCGGGCCCCCTGGGCAGACCGACCGAGCTCGGGCGCTTCGGCCACGTCGTGCTGGTGGGCGGCGGACCCGGAGCTGCCACGCTCCACCCGCACGCGGTGGCGCTGAGGGCGCTCGGCAACCGCGTGACGGCCCTCCTGGGCGCGCCGAGCGCGCCGCACCTCGTCTACGAGGAGGAGCTCGCGCGCCACTGCGACGTGGTGCTGCCCTGCACGGACGACGGGAGCCGCGGCTTCGCCGGTTACGTGACCAGCCGCCTCGCCCGGCTCCTCGCCGACGAGCCGGTGGACGCCGTCTTCACCGCCGGGTCCGTGCCCCTGATGAAGGCGGTGGCGGCCGTGACCCGACCGCTGGGGCTGCGCACCGTCGCGTCGCTGAGCCCGCTCCTGGTGGACGGCACCGGGATGTGCGGCGGCTGCCGGGTGACCGTGCGCGGCGAGCCGCGCTTCGCGTGCGTCGACGGGCCGGAGTTCGACGCCCACGACGTCGCCTTCGAGGAGCTCTGGGACCGCGTCGGC
>CAYOLF010000097.1:0-23485 GCA_964404725.1 uncultured Polyangiaceae bacterium | reverse complement strand
AGTTCGTCTGAGAAGCCCGAGTTGTAGCCATAGCCCCAGACGACCAGGAATTCCGTTCCCGTCCAGGCCCAACCCAAGGGCCTCACATCCGAGGCCCGACCGCCCTCGGGGAAGGAAGCGGAAAATGACCCGTCGGTTTCGAGCCCGCCCCTGGCCAGCTTCCTGAACTCCCGATTCCCGCTGGCCCAGAGGCCGTCGTCCGCGGCGCGGATGAGCGATGGCGTGGGCATCTCGGGTGGGTAGCCGCCGAGCCAATCGGACGACACCACGTCGCCACCGGGCTCGACCACGGCCAACCACGCGCGAAACGGGAATGCCTCCCAGATGTCAACGGTTACCCCGAAGACCTCCCCCGACCAGGCGCAGTGGGAATCCTGC
This sequence comes from uncultured Polyangiaceae bacterium, assembly GCA_964404725.1. Lineage (GTDB taxonomy): Bacteria > Myxococcota_A > Polyangia > Polyangiales > Polyangiaceae > JAFGBI01. Next base: position 23,107 of record CAYOLF010000097.1, on the reverse strand, counting down.
GGGGTGTAGAGGTGGACCGTGCGCTGCGGCTCCGAGGCGAGGTACCCCTCGGGCGTGAGGGTGGCGAAGTAGTGCGAGGCGTCCATGGTTTCGCCTGAGGTCCAGCCCACGCCAAAGCGCGCCCCGCTCCAGCAGAGACAGGGCTGCCCGGGCCCGTAGGTTTCGACTACCAGCGCCTCGCGCCGCCGGCAGAGCCCCGTCGTCTCACAGATCCCAGGATCGCAGTCCGCCTCGGGCTCCACCTCGCACACCCCCGACCAGGCGCGGGCGTCCGTGCACAGCTCGCCGCCGCTCTCGCCGTCGAGGTCGCAGGCTCGGCGCGTGCCGGGATCGCAGGGACGCGGTGGCTCGGCGTCGTTCCGGTGGCCGCAGCCGAGCCCCGCGAGCGCCGCGAGCGCGAGCGCCCGTCGTGCGGTCGCCATGCCGCCGAGCCGAGCCCCGCGAAGCGTGCTCATGGGATCCAGATCTCGTTGTAGATGTGACCGCTGAACGACACGTAGCTCTTCTCCTCGTCCGGGCGCAGGGGGCTCGCGTCGCAGTAGACGTCGCCAGTGTCGAACCTCCCATCGCCGCCCTCGGGCACGGTGAACACCGTGGCGCGGCGTCCGCACTCGAAGGGGTTGCCGCAGTCGCGCCTCGAGAGGTGATGAGGGGAGCCGGTACCGATGAAGGAGAAGTGGGATTGAGCCCGCCGCGCGTGTTCTCCGCGCAGGTGCTGGTTGGTCATCCCGTGCGGCGCAGGAAGCCCGCCACCGCTGCGCGGTGTCACGCTTCCTGCGCCAGGGGGGGTATGACCAACCAGCACCTGCCTCCGCAGCTCCCGCACCACCGGCTCGTAGCCTATCACGTCGCCGTCGAGCTCCTGCTAGCCGTCAAGGCCGCCAGTATCCGCGACGCGAAGCTGCGGGACGAAGCTCTCCGTGCGGCGAAGAGCGCGGTCCTCAACATCGCGGAAGGCGCCGGTCGTGCCAGCCGCGCTGACAAGAACCGAGCCTTCACGATCGCGCGAGGGGAAGGCCTCGAGGCCTTCGCAGCCCTAGAAACCTCCGCCCTCGTCGGTGACGCCGAGGCGGCCCACGTGCACGCCTGCCTGCCCATCGCCCAGCGCCTCTACGCCCTCCTCACCGGCCTCCTCAAGTGAGGCCTCGGACGAGGTTCGGGTTCGGGTTCGGGTTCAGGAGCAGGAGCAGGTTCTGCACCTGCTCCCGAAACCTCCACCTGCTCCCGCCCCGGCTCGTGCTCGACCACCAGTACTCAGTTTGAACTAGCGCCGCGCGGCACTGGTGGCGCGTGGGCGGTTCGAGGAGGCACCCCGCGGCGGGTTCCCGGCGCCGCAGACCCGGGGCCGACATCTGCGCTCGCGCCGGGGACGTGCAGCTCTGGCTCGGCGATTACGGCGGACAGGTCCTCGGGGCCGGCTCCTTGGTCGACGGCCCGCGCCCGGCCCCGCCCGCGACAGACGGTGCGCCCCGGGAGGGGGACGGTGTATGCTCGCCGGCTCCGATGGTGGACACCCGCGACAAGGCCCGCGCCCAGCGTCTCGAGCGGCTGGCGAAGATGCTCGGAGAGCGGCTCACCCACGCGCCCGCCGCCCTGGAGATGCTCCTCGACGAGCTTGGCCGCGGCGAGCCTCGCGCCGACGACTGGGAGGCGCTGCACGTGGCGGCGGCCCGTGACGAGCAGGGGGCCGCGCTCGGCGACGCCTACCGGAAGGCCCTCACGCCCCACCGCACGCGCGCGCTGACGCCGGAGCAGCAGGGCGTGGTGCTGATGCACGCGGCGGACTTCTTCCAGGGGATCCTCGGGGACATGGCGAGCGCGGAGGGCTTTCTCGAGCGCGTGCTCGAGGTCGTGCCCGAGCACCTGGAGGCGTTCGACCGCCTCGAGCGCCGTCGCAAGGCCGCCGACGATCGGCGCGGGCTCATCCACCTGTACGCCCTGGTGGCAGGGCGCTCCGTGGCTTCCGCCGCCCAACTCGCGGCGCGCGTCGCCGACCTGATGATCATGCCGCTCCCCGCCAAGACGCCGCTCCTGGACGAGACGTGCCGGCGCCTGCTCCCGCTGGCCGCCCTGCACCCGCGCCTGCTCGACCTGATCGACGAGCACTGCCACACGACCGGGCGGGCGGCGCTGGGGTGCGAGCTCCGCGCGACGCTCCTCGAGGGCACCGCGCTGCCGGAGGAGGACGCGCTCCCCATGCGTCGGCGCCTGCTCGAGCGCTACCTCGAGAAGGGCTCGATCCCGCCGGCCGCCATCGACCATGCCGAGGCGCTGCTCGCGCGGAGCGCCGGCGATCCGGTCGCGCTCGAGGCGGCGGACAAGCTGCTCCGAGTGCGCGAGGTCGCCTCCCGCGCCGCGGTGCTGCTGAAGGACGCCCGCATGCTCAGCAAGCCACCTGCGCGGCGGTGAGGCGACGCGGTTTCGCCGCCCGTCGGGTCGCGGCCGTTGCGCGCCGCCTCAATCGAACGGCCGCGCGGAGGCCTGCAGGGTCTGCTCGACGATCCCCGGGCCGACGCCGAGCTTGACCGAAATGCGCCCCATCTCCGCCAGCTCCTCGGGCGTGACCTGGCCGTCGGCCGCAGCCACGATGGTCAGGTGCTGGACGAGCTGGGCCCGCCGCAGCAGCGGCTGCTTCTCGGCGAGCGGGAGCTTTTCCTCGAGCTCGGCGCGAGTCGCGGCGACGTCGACGCCGTCCCACAGCTCCTCCGGGCCCACCAGGCGGCGGAGCGCCTTGATCTCCGTCTCGTGCACCTCGCCGTCGGCGGCGGCCACGCTGACGGCCGCGCAGAAGAGCAGGTGGCGAAGGAAGAGCGAGTCCTCGTCCTTCTCCTCGAGGTAGCTCGGGGCCATCACGTCGAGATCGCGCTCGATGATGTCCTCGACCGCGTCGAGATCGAGATCTCCGGGGCCGTGACCGGTCAGCTCCCGGAACCGGCTCGAGCGCGAGTAGGCCACCACCGCCCGCACGCGCAGTGGGCTGTACGGGTGGGTGCTGAAGCAATCGAGCGTGTCGTCGTCGTTGCGGGGCTTCTGACGCGCCTCGGGCGCTGAGGCCAGCGAGTCGACCTGCTCGGCGTAGGCCTCGAGATCCGGGTCGACGTGGGCGGAAGAGAGCCCGCTCGCCAGCTTGAAGAAGCCCCGCGCCGCCGCCACGGAGTCGCCCGCGCAGATCAGGCCCGCGCGGTCCGCGGAGTGCTCCGCCGCCCGCGCCCAGAGGTACAGCCGCAGCGCGTTGCGTCGGCTCACCAGCGGCCCGGCCCGATCCTCGAGGCGGGCCAGCGACGGCATCGGCAGCCGCATGTGGTTGAGCACGAGGTGGCCGAGCTCGTGGCCGAGCACGAACCGGAGCTCCTCGGGCGAGAAGGCCTCGACCAGCCGAGAAGACACCGCGATCACGTCCGGGCTGCCCTCGCAGCGCATCGCCGAGGCGTGGAACTCCGAGTCCGCCCGGACGTAGACCTCGAGCGCTCGGTCGTAGCCGAGCGCCCGGCGGCATTCGGTGAAGGCGTCGGCGATCGCCGGCGCCATCGACCGGGTGAGGCGCAGCGCGCCCGTGAGCAGCGAGCGCCGGCCCATGAAGCCGTAACCGCCATGACGCTCCTCGAGCTTGCCGAGGGCGTAGACTACGTCCGACTCGGCCAGCAGCTCGCTGGTCAAGAGACGTTCACGCCGCGTACGCAGCGCTTCCGGATCGATGGGCCCGTTAGCCATCTTGGCGCGTGGTGGAGCGACCCGACCGGGTCAGGTCGCGTACTTCATGGCCAGGACGTTGATGACGGTCTTGGCGGTGGCGTCGTCGAGCCCAAGCACCCGCTGCATCGACTCGAGCATCGCGTCCTCGTCCTCGTCCACGTCGCCGGAGGAGAGGGCGATCTCGGCGGCCATCACGAACGCCTTCTGCTTGATGGCGGCCGAAGAGATACTCGAGAGCGCCGCCACCGCGGCCTGGGGGTTCTCGTACTTGCGGGCGATCTTCTTCGCCTCGCCGACCATGTTCTGCCACTCCTGCTGGGTCGTGGCCTTGAACTCCGGCAGCGAGTTGGCCGCGGCCATGATGACCTGGACCTCTTCATCGTCGAAGTTGCCGTCGGCACCCGCCATCAGGAACATCGCGTGAATCAGCAGCACGTCGTCGGTCGGTGTCTTGGTCTGCCCGAACCCAGCCAGACGAGAAAGAAGTCCCACAGCTCTACTCCTTTTGGTTGAACGAACCCTTGAGCGGACGGCCGAGGCTAGCTTGGCCGCGGGGCTCGACGCAAGAGCCTCAGTCGCCCGGGTCGCCGCGAAGTCGGGGGAGCCGACCGGATCCGGCTGACGCCCGGGTGGCGTCCCGTGCCCGGCGTGGCCCCGGGGCTATGGCTCCTCGAAGGCGCCGACGTCGGGCGCGGCGCCCCGGTAGGCGAGGGCGACCCCCAGGCCGTCCGACCACGTGAGATCCCGGTCGAGCGTCAGCCGGTTCGCTTCCAGGTCGACCTCGACGACGACGGCCGTGTCCGCTCGACCTGCGAGTTGGACCGCGTCGCCGACCTCGCCGGCGATCCCGAAGCCGTCGTAGAAGAAGCGGGCGTCCTCGACGGCGAGGACCGTCCCGCTCCCGGCGCCGACGGTCGCCGTCAGGAACGCGCCCGCGTCGCGGAGGGGGCTGTCGGCGCTCGGGCGGAAGTCGGCGCCCGCGGCATCCACGAAGCGCGGGTCGACCTCCAGGTTGTCCCAGAACACCCCTGGCGCGGACGCCTCGAGGCTCGCGAGCGTGGCGTCGGCGGCGAACTCCTCGAGGATCACGGCCTGCTCCGGCGCGCCGCCCCAGAGCACGTTGTTCCAGAAGCGCACGCCCGCGAGGTCCCCGCGGTGAAGGAGCTGGGCCGGGCTGTCGCCCGCGCAGTCCCCGTCCCAGCCGAGGTTCTCGGCCAGGACGTTGTTCACGAAGGCGTTGTCCTCCTCGCCCTCGCCGAGGGAGATCCCGGCGCACTCGTTGGCGAAGAAGACGTTGCCGTAGATCCGGTTGCCGCGGTTGTGCAGCGCCTCGTCCGCGTAGGTTTGCATGCCGAGCCCGACGTTGGCGTTCCGGAACACGTTGTGGCGCACGATCCCGTCCTGCCCGGCGTACTGGATGCCGTTGCCGCCGGAGGTGCTGTAGTAGCGGTCGGTGGCGGTGAACTCGTTGCCTTCGATCAGGTTCTGCCGCGTCGAGTCGAAGGCATTGGGGACCGCGCTGGTGTCCTCGCCGCAGTCGTAGACCTCCCCGATCTTCTGCCGCGAATTGGCGAAGCGGTTGCCCCGGATCACGTTCCGGTCGCCGCAGCGGATGCCGAAGACGCTGTGGCCCCCCTCCGAGATGTCGTTGCCCTCCACGACGTTACGCTCGGAGTCGATGAGGAGAAGATCGTCGTTGCCGGCGTGGATCCGGTTGCCCAGGACGAGGTTGTCGTCGCTCTGGACGAACCGCACGTTGCCCGTCGTGCCCGTGGCCGGGGTCGAGTCGAAGTCGCAGTACCGGACGACGTTGTGGTGCGCGTCCTGGGCCTCGAGCCAGGGGGCGTCATACACGCGGAGGCCGTCGAGGATCACGTAGCTCACCCCCGTCAGCTGGATCATCGCGGGGCTGGCGTCGCCGGTCAGCGTCGGCGCCTCGCCCGGGAAGGCGCGGAAGGTGAGCGGAGCGCCCTCGGCGCCGGAGCTCGTGGGGACGAGCGGCTCCTCGTAGGTCCCCTCGCGCAGGACCACGGTGTCACCCGCCGTCGCCACGGCCGCGGCGTCGGCGAGGTGGCGGAAACCCGGGCTGTCGCCGGCGCCGCAGGCGCGCGACCCGGGATCGTAGTCTGCGCAGTCGTTCACCGTGAGCGCAGGATCCACGTAGATGGCGTCCGCGGGCGGCGGCGTGCCGTCGGGGCCGGCGGCGCCGCCGGCACCACCGGTCCTCGCGCCACCGGTCCCGGCGCTGGTGGTCGTCGCCCCGCCGTTCGGGGCCTCCCCCGCGCTCGACGTGGCATCGTCGTCCGAGGCTCGACCGCCGGCGCCGCCGGTGGCGTCCTCGTCGTCACGCCCGCACCCCGCCACGGACAGCAGAAGGGCCACCCACAGGACCCCGGCGCCTCCGGCGCCGCGGCGCGCTCGCTCGCTCATCGTCGGCCTCCTCCCAGTCGAAGAGGATCGACGGCGGCGCGGACACCGTCAAGTGTCGCTCGGGCGCGAAGCCCACGATGCGCGCGGATTCTGTCCCATTTCGAGCGGCGTATCGCGCGTTGCCTCGGGAAGGGCGGTGGCGCTATCGTCGCCCGTCCGGGGGGTGCTCCCCGGCACAGCCACCGAAGGAGAGCGTGATGGAAGAGCTCGTCAAGGTCGTCGCCGGCAAGGCCGGCATCTCCGAGGATCAGGCGCGCTCGGCGGTGCAGGCCGTCGTCGGCTTCCTCAAGGAGAAGCTCCCGGCCCCCCTCGCGGGGCAGGTCGAGGGCGCGCTGTCCTCGGGCGCGTCGGCGCTCGGTGGGGTTGACGTCGGGGCCGTCGCCGGCGCCCTCGGCGGCCTGTTCGGGAAGAAGTAGGCCAGAGTCGTCCTGGGCGCGCGTCACGAGCCGCGACGGCAGGCGGGGCGGGGCGCGCGCGGTTTCCGTCATGACGAGCCACGCCGAGCGCGCCGTCGCCCTCTTCGAGCAGGGGTACGGCTGCGCCCAGGCTACGGCGGCCGCCTTCGCGGACGATCTCGGCGTCGAGAGCGAGCTGCTGCTGCGGGTGACGGCGGGACTGGGCGCAGGGCGTGGCGGTCTGCGCGAGACCTGCGGCGCGGTCAGCGCGATGGCGATCGTCGCCGGGCTCGCGGCGGCCCCGTTCGGCCCCGGCGACCTTGCCGCCAAGCGGGCGCTCTTTGCGCGCATCCGGGACCTGGATGAGGCGTTCACGCGCCGCCACGGCACCACCGTCTGCGCGGAGCTGCTGGAGCGGGCCGGTGTCCCCGTGGGGCCCGTGCCCTCGGCGCGGACCCCAGAGTATTACGCCGCGCGCCCCTGCTCCCGCCTCGTCGCCACCGCGGCCGAGCTCCTCGCCGGGCTCCACCCACGGGCGGCGGGGTCGCGCTAGCCCGAGCGAGCCCGAGCGGTTCCGGTGCGTGGGCCCGGTTTCCGCTGGCCTCGTGGTGCCGACTGGCCTATCCACGGGGGCGTCCGGAGGCCGACGGCGTGGTGCCGCGGTGGCTCCCGGCACCAAGGATAGGCCATGGAATTCTCCCACGAAGTGGCGCACATGGTGTGCCTCCGTCGCGGGCCGAACAACGGACCCGCTCCGATCCCCGAGGAGGGGCGCTGGGTGCAGGCCCGCGAGGTGAAGGACATCTCGGGGCTCACCCACGGCGTCGGCTGGTGTGCGCCGCAGCAGGGCGCGTGCAAGCTGACGCTGAACGTCAAAAGCGGCATCATCGAGGAGGCGCTCGTCGAGACGCTCGGCTGCACGGGAATGACCCACTCGGCGGCGATGGCGGCCGAGATCCTGCCGGGCAAGACCATCCTCGAGGCGCTCAACGTCGATCTCGTGTGTGACGCCATCAATGTCGCCATGCGCGAGCTCTTTCTGCAGATCGTCTACGGGCGCACCCAGACGGCGTTCTCCGAGGGCGGGCTCCCCATCGGCGCCTCGCTGGAAGATCTCGGCAAGGGCCTGCGCAGCGTGACCGGCACCATGTTCGGCACCTCCGCCAAGGGCACTCGCTACCTCGAGATGGCCGAGGGCTACGTCACCCGCCTCGCGCTCGACGAGAACGACGAGATCATCGGCTACGAGTTCCTCAAGCTCGGGCCGATGCTGGAGATGATCGCCGACGGGAAGGACCCAGGCGAGGCCGTCAAGAAGTACACGGGCACCTACGGGCGGTTCGCCGAGGCCGCGCGCGTCATCAACCCGAGGAAGGAGTAGCCGCCATGCCGCTATTCGAGAGCTACGAGCGGCGCATGCCGCAGATCACCCCGGTGCTGAAGCAGTACGGCCTGCCCACCATCGAGGCCGCCCGCGACCTCTGCGCGTCCAAGGGCGTCGACGTCGCCGCCATCGTCCGCGGCGTGCAGCCCATCTGCTTCGAGAACGCCTGCTGGGCGTACACGCTCGGCGCCGCGATCGGCATCAAGAAGGGGCAGACCCGCGCGGCCGAGGTCGCGGTGTCCCTCGGTGAGGGCCTGCAGGCCTTCTGCATCCCCGGCTCGGTCGCGGACGATCGCAAGGTCGGCATCGGCCACGGCAACCTCGCCAGCATGCTGCTGCGCGAGGAGACGAAGTGCTTCGCGTTCCTCGCCGGGCACGAGTCCTTCGCCGCCGCCGAGGGCGCCATCGGCCTGGCCAAGAGCGCCAACCGCGCCCGTAAGGAGCCGCTCCGGGTGATCCTGAACGGTCTCGGCAAGGACGCCGCTCACATCATCGCTCGCATAAACGGGTTCACCCACGTGCAGACCCGCTTCGACTACGCGACCGGCAAGCTGGCGGTCGTGTGGGAGAAGGCCTACTCGAAGGGCGATCGCGGCAAGGTCCGCTGCTTCGGTGCGGACGACGTCCGCGAAGGCGTGGCGATCCTGCACCACGAGGGTGTCGACGTTTCCATCACCGGCAACTCGACCAACCCCACGCGGTTTCAGCACCCGGTGGCGGGGACGTACAAGAAGGAGTGCATCGAGCAGGGCAAGCGCTTCTTCTCGGTGGCCTCCGGCGGCGGGACCGGTCGCACCCTGCACCCCGACAACATGGCCGCGGGGCCCGCGTCCTATGGCATGACCGACACCATGGGTCGGATGCACTCGGACGCGCAGTTCGCCGGCTCCTCCTCGGTGCCGGCGCACGTCGAGATGATGGGGCTCATCGGCATGGGCAATAACCCCATGGTCGGCGCGTCCGTCGCCGTCGCCGTGGCCGTGGAAGAGGCGATGCGCAAGTAGGGAGCGCCTGGCGGCGAGCGCGGCCCCGTGCGGGGGCCGCGCTCCCGCTGCTACGGCGCTCGAACGCAGCGGATCCCGCGATCCCCGTGCCCGCTCGGAGCGGCGCCGTCGCGGGACACCGTCGCCAGGTCGTAGTCCTGGCTGCTCCAGTGCCCGCCGCGCACCACCCGCTCCGTGCCCGAATCGAGCTTCGCGCAGTCGTCACAGGGCATGGTGTAGGTGGACGCGAACCAGTCCAAATTCCATTCAGCCTGGCTGCCCCCAAGGTCGCTCTGCCCCCACCGGCCGTCGCCTGCGGGCTCGCTCCCCACCGGAAGGAACGGCGTGAAATAGTGGTGGGCACAGTTGGCAGGGAACTCCGGGCCCAGCTCTCCGCGCTCGCCCCAGGGGTACGGCCGTTGTTCGTCTCCCCCAGCGGCCGCGTACTCCCACTCCGCCTCGGTCGGTAGCCACCCTCCGTCCCACAGACAGAAGGCGAACGCCGTGAACCAGTCGACGCAGTTGATGGGGTACCGCTCCGCCTCGTCGCTGGCGGCCTCCTCGGTCCAAGTGAATTGAGAGCAGGCAGTAGCCTCGAGCAGGCCTTGGGCGGTTTCCGGTAGCTCGGCGTCCCAAGCTGCGTTCCACCCGCTTGCCTCCGCCAGCGACGCGGGACCCGGGCGGGCGCCTTCGCCTGGGGTCGGGTGCGCCGCCCGCCACGCATCGTAGTCCTCCACGAAGCGCCGGAAGCGGCCGACGGTGACCTCATACTTGTCGAGCAAGAAGTCGCCGACGGTGGCCGAATACGCCGGATCCCCGCCGCGGTCGTAGGTCCCACCCGGCACCAGCAGGCTCTCACAGCAGGAGCCGGTGCCGCAGTCGAGCGCGGGCGAGCAGGACGGCGGAGGAGCGCCGCCATCCCCGCCGGAACAGGCCGCGTGGGAGCAGGCCCAGGTGCCGTCCATGCACGTGCAGGTGTTGCAGCCGTCGTCCGCCGGGGTGGTTTCTCCGTCGGTGCACAGCTGGGTCGCCCCGCCCTGGGCCCCAGCGGTGGGCACCGCTCCACCGCCCTCCGTGCCCGCCATCCCGGCGTCACCCTGGGCCCGGCCGCCGTCGCCGCCGTCGGCGCCCGAATCAGCCGTGCCGTTCTCGCTACAGCCCTGCGCCATCGCGCTCACGAGTAGCAGCGCGTGCCAATGATGCATTCTACTCATGGGTGGCTCTCCGCGTTCGGGTTGCGAAGGAACGATGACTGTAACAGAGGTAGCGAGACGGATTGTCTCCCGGCAGGTGGGAAAAGGAGTTTCGCATGCCCGCCTCGCACAGCCCTCTGTGGAGCATTGGAGACACCGGACCCAGGGGCGCTCGAGCGCCATCGCTTCCATCCTGCTCGCTACTGTCGGCGGCCGCAGCGGCCTGGATGGAACCCGCAAGGCGACCATCACCGGCAAGCGGAAGCCGTCGCGGCCTAGCCGGGGCAGAGACTGGCTCGGGCGGGGTCGTCGAGTGGGTGACCAGAGGCAAATGGTCCTTGTCGTGATTCCACCGGAACCCTCCGCGGCGGTGCTGCGCGAGCATATCGGAACTCATGAGACGCCCTCCCGGTCTGGGTCAAAGCCCCAATGCTCCGCCCGACGGCTATGAGGTTACTGCCGGGGGGGGGGGGCAAGATCATTTTCTCAGTTTGGCAACGGGCAGGTGGACTTCTTCAGCTAGACGGCCGGCGGGGCCTCTGGGCTAAGAGGTTCTTAAGGAAGACGCGCAGTTCTTGGGATCGGGGCGGCCGGCGACGCTGCGGTCCGTTCGCGAGTCGAGCCCCGAATGTGCCGATGCGGAATCACCCCTTGGGGTGATTCGGCGCGGGACGGAGGGCGTCAGTCGCGCTCCCCACGACCGTCGTTGCGGGGGCACCGTCGCGCGCCGCGGGGCGATGGTAGCTCGCCCCCTCCTAACGCGCCTTCACCTCGACGCCCTCGGTCACCCGGTCGCTCGGGTGGGTGATCACGCGGTCGCCCGCGACGAGCCCCTTGGTGATCTCGACGCGGCTGTCCGTGCGGTGACCGACCTCGACCGGGCGGAGCCGGGCCTTGCCGTCCTCGACGGCGTAGGCGGCCCAGCCGTCGCCCCGGCGGAAGACGGCGCTCATGGGCACGGTCAGCACGTCGTCCGAGGACCAGGTGACGATCCGGGCCTCGATGCGGTAGCCGTCGCCGAGGCTCGACCAGGCGGGGTACGGATCGGTGAGCTCGATCACGACGTTGACCCGTTGCTCCTCGACGCCGAGCGAGGAGACGCGCGTGAAGGCGCTCGGCTCCACCAGGCGCACGCGCCCGGCGAGCGGGGGGCCGCCCCAATGCTCGAGCCGCACCGCACACCCCGATTTCACCAGGGTGGCGTCGCTGGTCAGGATGTCCACCGTGATCTCGAGGGCGCGCGGGTCGCCGATCTCGACCAGCGGGCTACCCGGCTGCACCACGCCCTCGTTCTGGGTCACCACGCGCAGCACCCGGCCGCCCACCGGGCTCAGCACCTCCTGCTCGTCCCCGCTCGGCTTGCCCCCCTTGAGGCGCCCGAGCGCGGCGTTCGCCGTCGCCAGCTCGTAGGTCGCGACGCGCGCGCCGAACTCCGCGCTGGTCAGCTCCGCCTGGGCGGTGCGCTCGTCGAGCGCCGCCTTCTCCACCTCGCGATCGGTCGCGGCGCCCTTGGCGCGCAGGCCGCGCACGAGCTCCGCCTCGCGGCGGGCGTACTCCAGCGCCGCGCGCGCCCGCTCGATCTGGGCCGCGGCCTGGCGCTGGCCAGCCCCGGCCGCGGCCACCTGCGCCTCGCTCGTGCTGCGCGTGCGGGCGTCCAGCATCGGCGCGGCGAGCGGGACCAGGCGGGCGATCACGGCGCCGGCCTCGACGGCGTCCCCCGGCTCGAGCTCGATGCGCGCGAGGTTCCCAGTCAGCGGCGCGGAGACGACATAGCGGTCCTTCACCCGGCTGCGCCCGTCCTCGTCCACCGTCACCTCGAGCTTGCCGCGCTCCGCCGCGGCCAGGTCCACCGGCACCGCGGTCGGCATCCAGGCGACGACGATCAGCGCCACCAGGCCGAGCGCCGCTAGCGCCCCGAGGACGCGGCGGATCCAGCGTCGGCGGGCCCCGGAGCGCCGGCGCCGGGGGGGGCCGGCGGTCACGGGGGAGGTGGGCGCGGCGGGGGAAGGGGGTTCGGTCATCGTCGGTCCCTGTCTCGTCAGTCTCTGGTCTTGAGCACGCCGATGAGATCGAGGGCGCGCAGGCGGCGCTGCACGAGCAGCGCGCTCACCGCGCCCGCGGCGAGCGCCACCACCACCGCGAAGGCGTAGCTCCGGGCGGAGATCGTCACCGGGAACCGGTACGTCTCCGGATCCACCATGCTCATCATCGCGGTCGCGAGCCAGGTCCCGATCAGCAGCCCGGGCGGGATGGCGAGCAGGACCTGGATGGCGAGCTCCCCGACCAGGATGGTGGCCACCTCCCGGTGGGTGAAGCCGAGCACCCGGAGGCTCGCCAGCTCGCGGCTGCGCATCGAGAGCGCCACCCGCGCGTTGTTGTACACGACGCCGACGGCGATGACCGAGGCGAACGCGGTCAGGATCACCGAGAAGACCAGGACCATGGTGCGGCTCTGGTCGTTGAAACGCTCGGTGAGGTTGTCGCGCCGGGTGACGGAGGCCACCTCTGGCAGCTCCTTCAGCCGCGCCCGGGCGCGCTCCCCCGCGGCGGGATCGAGGAGCAGCAGCGCGGAGGTCGCCAGCGGCTCCTCGCCGAGCAGCGCGGCGACCGTCGCGGCCCGCGCGTGGGCCTGGAGCCCGAAGGCCTCGTCCACCGTGGCGGCCACCGGCGCGACGACGTGCGCCCGCTCGCCCTCGCGGACCTCGAGGGTGACCGAATCGCCCGGCCGCACCCCGAGGACCTCCCCGAGCTTCTCGGTGAGCACGAGCCCGCGCTCCGGGAGGGGCTCCACGACGCCGTGCTGGTCGAGCACCCGGCGGAGCTCGGCGTCGTCGGGGTAGCCGACGAGCACCGAGTCCCGATAGCGGGCGCCGCTGCGCACCCGCAGGGGGACCTCGCGCAGGCCCTCCACCCGCCGTACGCCGGGCAGGTGGGCGAGCTCGCCGAGGGCGCGCGCGGGGCGGGGCGACCGGAAGACGACCGTGAGATCCTCGCGCATCGCCTGGCCGAACTGGACCTCCATCATGTAGTCCATGGCGTCGGACCAGAACTGCCCGACCACGGTGATGGCGACCGCCATCGCGATGCCCACGGACGAGAGCAGGAGCCGGAGCGGCCGCCGCTGGACCTCGCGGACGATCATGCGCTCGGCCGCCCCGAGCAGGGCGAGCAGCCCCAGCCGCTCGAGCGCCGTTCGGTGGTAGACGGCGGGCGCCGGCGGCCGCATCGCCTCCGCGGGCGGCAGCCGCACCACCGCCCCCACGGAGACGAGCGCGCCCACCACCGCCGACAGCAGGCTGATACCGACGGCCACCAGCGCGATCGGCAGCGCGAGCCGGTACTCGAGCACCGGGAAGTGGAAGAAGCCAGCGTAGAGCTCCGTCATCGCCCGCCCGAGCCAGGCCCCCAGGGCGAGCCCGAGGGCGGCGCCGACGAGCACGATGAGGCTCACCAGCTCGAGGAAGTGAAGGCCCACCGCGAGGTCGCGGTAGCCGATCGCCTTGAGGGTGGCGATCTGGCTCCGCTGCAGGAACACCAGGCGCGACAGGACGACGTTGAGCAGGAAGGCGGCGACGCCGAGGAAGATCACCGGCACCACGGTGGCCATGCTCTCGAGTTGGGCGAGCTCACCGGAGAGCATGAAGTGCGAGAGCTGCTTGGAGCGGCCGATGGCGCCGAGCCCGCCGTAGGGCTCGAGCAGGGCGTCCACGCCGTCGAGCGCGGCCGCCTCCGACGCCCCGGGCTGCAGCCGGAACGTCACGTCGTTGAAGGCGCCCTCCATCTGGAACGCGGGAGCCAGCGTCGCGCGATCCATCCACAGCACCGCGAAGCGCGCCGGGTCGGGGGCGAGCTCCCCCGGCGCCATGGCCATGATGTACTCCGGGGAGGCGGCGGTGCCGACCACGCGGAGCTGGCGGAGCTGACCGTTCAAGACGACGGGGAGGCGGGAGCCGGGGATTAGCCCGTGCGCCTCGGCGAACGACTCGAGGACGACGACCTCGTCGCCGTACCCCGGCTCCACCTCGCGCCCGGAGCGGAGCGTGAGGGCGTTCAACGCCGGCGGTCGCCCCGCTGGGACCGAGACCACCTGGCCGCTCGCCGGTTCGGGGAGCTCGGGCATCGGGATGAGGACGGCCTCGGACACGCGCGTCTCGGCGAGCGCCACGCCCGGCACCGCCTCGAGCCGGGTCCGGAGCGCCTCGGGCGCCCGCTTGCAGTGCGCGAAGACGTCCGCGAACCGATAGCGCTCGTAGTACGTCTCCCGAGACACCAGGAGCGAGTCCCAGGTGCTGCGCAGCGCGACGTAGGCCGCGACCCCGCAGGCCACCACCAGCGCGATGCTCACCAGCTGGCCGCGGAGCTCGCCGAGGTCGCGGAGCAGCTTGCGGTGGAGAGCGCCGATCAGCATCCGGCCGGTCCCTACCAGCTGAGCTCACTCGCCGGCACCCGGCGGGCGTTCTGCTCGACGCTGGCGATCAGGCCGTCGGCGAGCAGCACCGAACGGTCCGCGATCCGGGCGACCGGGGCGTTGTGGGTGATGACGGCCGTGGTGGTGCCGAGCTCCGCGTTGATCCGCTGGAGCACGTCCAGCACCAGGACCCCGGTGCGAAAATCGAGCGCCCCGGTGGGCTCGTCGCAGAGCAGCACCTCGGGGCGCTTGGCGATGGCGCGCGCGATCGCGACCCGCTGCTGCTCGCCCCCCGAGAGCTGCGACGGGAAGTGGTCGCGCCGATCGCCGAGCCCGACCCGCTCCAGCGCCTCGGCGGGCGACAGCGGGTCGCGCGCGATCTCGGTGACCAGGGCGACGTTCTCGAGCGCCGTGAGGCTGGGGATGAGGTTATAGAACTGGAACACGAACCCCACGTGCTCGCGACGGTAGGTGGTGAGCGCCCTCTCCCCGAGCTGGGTGAGCTCCCGGCCGCGGTACAGGAGCTGTCCCGCGGTGGGGACGTCGAGCCCGCCGAGCAGGTTCAGCAGGGTGGACTTGCCGCTCCCGGAGACGCCGAGCAGGACCAGGAATTCGCCCTCGTGCAGGGTGAGGTCGACCCCCCGCAAGGCGTGCACGTCCACCTCACCCATCCGGTAGATCTTGGTGACGGCCCGGGCCTCGAGGATGGGCTCGGCGCCCCCGCTCGCCGCGGCATTTCTCACGTTGTCCCGGCTCTTTGCGCTGCCCCGGTCGGGCGTCAAGCGCGGACCGGCCTCGGGCCCGGGGGGGCCGTGGGGGCGGTCGTCGCCGGGGGCGCCGAGGGGGTCGGCGAAGGGGATTCGTCGCGTCCAGTCTGCAGTCCGTCGGTCGTAGGCGACAGCTCTCGCGCCGGCCGGGGCCCCCCTGCCGGGATCGGATCGAGACGGGAAGACGGCCTCGATACCGTCTCACGAGGCGACGCGAGGCGCGCCCCGCGACCGTCCGGCGCCGCTGGCACGTCCATTGCTAGCCCGGGAACCGCCCGCGACGTGGGCCCCCAGACGGATCCGACCATGCAACCCAGATTCATCGCAGTCGCTGCCCTCCTCGTCCTCTTCCCCACCAGCGCGCTCGCGCAGTCCGCGATCACCAAGGGCTACGCGCTGGACCGCTTCGAGCCCGCCGAGCGCGGCGGCGACTGGTTCGGCGCCGAGTCCGTCACGCAGTCACCCGCGGTGCCGGTGGCCATCGGCGCGACCCTCGACTACGCGCACCAACCGCTGGTGATGCGCGACGGGGACGGCGACGAGGTCGTCGACCTGGTCCGCCACCAGATGTTCCTGCACCTCGGCGCGGGCTTCACGCTCGCCGAGAACCTCCGCCTCGGCCTCAACGTCCCCATCGCCCTGGTGAACAAGGGCGAGGACGGCACCCTGGGCGGCAACACCTACTCGCTGAACGAGGGCGCTGCTTTCGGCGATCTGAGGATCGGCGGCAACTACCGCCTGTTCGGCGGTGACCGCGGCAAGGTGCGCGGCGCGCTGGGGCTGACGCTCCACCTGCCCACCGGGAGCCCCTCCGCGTTCACCGGCGACGACGGGCTGCGCGCCACGCCGGCCTTCGACCTCGGCGGGGACATCAAGAGCTTTGCCTACGCCGCGGGCCTCGGCTGGAAGCTCCACGGCCGCGGCAGCAACTTCGCGGGCGAGGCGTACGGCAGCGATCTCGAAACCAAGCTCGCCGCGGGCCTCTGGGTCGCCAAGCGCCGGGTGCTCCTCGGTCCCGAGCTCTACCTCTCCACGCCGATGAGCGACGGCGGGGACGGCTTCTTCGGCAAGCGCACCACCCCGGCCGAGCTCATCTTCGGTGGGCATGCGCTGCTCGGCAAATCCTGGTACGCGGGGCTCGGCCTCGGGCCGGGGATCACGCGGGGCATGGGCTCCCCCGAGCTCCGGCTGCTGGCGAGCCTCGAGTGGCGGGCGCCGGGCAAGGACGAGGACGGCGATCGCGACGGCGACGGCATCCTCGACTCGCAGGACGCCTGCCCCCGCAAGGCGGGCAAGCCGAGCTCCGACCCGCAGCTCAATGGTTGCCCGCCGAAGGACCGCGACCGGGACGGCATCCTGGACGAGGACGACGCCTGCCCCGACGAGGCGGGACCCGAAAACGAGGACCCGAAGCTCCACGGCTGCCCACTGCCGGGGGACCGCGACAACGACGGCATCAAGGACTCCGAGGACGCCTGCCCCGACGAGGCGGGGCCCGAGAACGAGGACCCGGAGCTCAACGGCTGCCCCGTGGGCGATTCGGACGGCGACGGCATCAAGGACGCCGACGACGCTTGCCCCAAGGAGCCCGGCGTCGAGAGCGACGACCCGGCCAAGAACGGCTGCCCGCTCGCCAAGGTCGAGAAGGGCCAGATCGTCATCCTCGAGCAGGTGCAGTTCGCCACCGGGAGTGCCGAGATCCTGCCCGCGAGCGACGGCATCCTGCAGGCGGTGAAGAAGATCCTCACCGAGCACCCCGAGATCACCAAGTTGTCGATCGAGGGGCACACGGACAACCGCGGCGGCGCCGCGCTCAACACCAACCTGAGCCGGGCGCGCGCCGCCGCCGTCCAGCGCTGGCTCGTCGCCAACGGCATCGACGCCGGGCGGCTGAGCTCGGCGGGCTACGGCCCCGATCGTCCCCTCGCCGACAACGACTCCGACGCCGGCCGCCAGAAGAACCGGCGGGTCGAATTCCACATCGTGGACACCGACAAGGGCGAAGGCTCCGCCTCGAAGTAGGAACGAACACCATGACCGTCACCCATCCGAGCTTCACCTCCCCCCTCCGTCGCCGCGCGCCCTGGCGCGGCCTCCTCCTCTGCCTCGCCGGGGCGGGCCTGGTCGCGGCCTGCTCCGGGGAGCCGGGGCCCGACGAGGTGGGCGACGTCGCCACCCTCGGCGAGGCCATCACCGGCGCCTGCAGCCTGCAGACGGTGGGGCTCCCCTGCGATCCGGACGGCGGCGGCGGCGCCACGGAGTGCGAGGGTGTCTGCTGGATCGGCGTTGACCGGCAGCCCGCGTGCGTCACCGTGGCGACCCTCGGCCTGACCAACGTCGATCTGAACGGCCGCATCTGCGGCGACTCGGCGGGGCAGGACTGCGGCCGCTCCTGCGAGAACGGCCAGTGCGTCGCCAAGAACGCGCGGCTCGGCAGCGCCTGCCGCCCCAATGGGCAATCGACCACCTGCGACGGCCTCTGCACGCTCATCGGCGGCCAACCCCAGTGCGATCCCGTCACGGCCTGCGCCGACGTCAACGCCGACGGCTGCGCGCTCCACGCCTGCGGGTTCGACGACAACACGACGGGCTGCCAGGAATACCCGCTGAGCGACGGCACCACCTGCGACGACGGCCAGAGCTGCACCACCGGCGACGCCTGCGACGGGCGCGGGGCCTGCGTGCCCGAGGTGAACAACTGCGGCCCCGGCAACACGGGCGGCAGCGGCCCCGGCACGGGCGGGGGCGGCCCCGGCGCGGGCGGTTCGAGCACGGGCGGCGCGGCGACCACCGGCGGCGCGGCCACCACCGGGGGCCGGAGCGGCGGTGGGCCGGGCCCGAGCGAGCCCGACGACCCCACCCCGGTCGAGATCACGGGCGGCGGCTGCGCGGTCGGCGGCGCGGCGAGCGCCTCCGGGGTCGGTGGTCTGCTCCTCCTGCTCGGCCTCGGCGCGCTCCGCCGGCGGGGAGCGCGTCGGGTCGACAAGGATTCCAGGGCCTAGCCTCCGGTGACGCCGCCCAGCCACGTGCCGACGAACGGGTGGTGCTCCACGCGCGTGCGCGCGAACACCTCCAGCTCCTTGGCGAAGAACGAGCCCCGATGGGCGTCGGCGACCGTCTTGAGCTCGATCCGCGCCCGGGGCGCGACCAGGGTGCCGGAGTAGGCCGTCTCGATGTAGGACGTTGCGGTGCCGAAGTATCCCACCATGACCTGGTCGTGCCTGCCGCTGCTGTCCACGAACTTGCCCTTGAAGGTGAACGAGTCCTTCACGTAGAGGTACACGGGGCCGGCGCTCGTGTTGAAGCGCACGTCCGCCCCCGGCTCGAGGTTACCGCTCGTGAAGTAGTAGGTGCCGGTCTTCAGGTACACCTTCGTTCGGGATCCGATGTTGAGCGCACCGTAGGAGCCTGGGGCCAGGATGCGCGTCGAGTCCGGCGGGACCGTCACGTTCGGGCCTGGCGGGCTGGGGAAGGTCACGGTGAAGCTCGAGAGCGGCGGGAAGCGGAGGAAGTCCGCGTTCTGCCACCTCTCGCCGGTGACGGAGGCGCCGTTCATGAGCTGGATGGGGCCAGCGGCGAACGCATCGCCCTCCACCTGGCCGCGATCACGGACCACGAGCGACCCCGCGGTCCAGAGCGAGCCGGTGACCGCCTCGACGCCAAGGTTCACCTCGGACGTGCCCGCGCTCGCGATGGGCGCGTGCACGTCCGGATCGGGTGTCCCGATCACCGTCGCGTCCGCGATGCGGAGCGAGTTGGAGGCGAAGAGGGCATAGTCCGCCATCCCTTCACAGTCCGTGACCGAGGTGCAGCATCCGATGGTGGCGGGCTCGTAGTCGCAGACCTGCTCGGTGCATCGGACGGGCAGAAGCACGACGGTGGAGAGGTTTCCGGCCCCGTCGCGCACCTGCACGCTGTACACCGTGTAGCCATCCACGAGCGGGATCGCGGGCTCCTCGACCGCGAACTGCCACGGCGTACCCTCCGGCGCCTCGCCGGCGCCCGGCCAGATCCGCATCTCCGTGACGCCGCTGGTGCTCACGCCGAGGTCGACCCTGGGGACGGAGTAGTCAGACACGAACGGCTGGTCGTAGAACCGAAGGAGCGGCCAGCCCGACGTCTCGCTGCAGTAGGTAATCCCCTCGATCATCTCCAGCCGCGGGGGCGTGGGATCGGCGTTCGGCACCACGCAGCGCGGCTCCGACCAGGCCGTGCGCCCTCCGCTCGGGGCGGTGAACTGGATCCGGTAGCAGTACTCGAGCCCGTTCGTCAGACCCGTGTGCAGGACGTAGCCGTCCTGCCAGGGCCCCGGAATGTCCGACCAGGGCCCGGCCTCGAACGGGGCCCACTCCGCCACGAGCGTGCCCCCGGCGGTGATCATGCCCGGTACGATGTAGACGCTCTCGTCCCCGGGCGTCACCTCGGGGAGCGGGGTGCTCACGCGATCATCGGTGGGGTCGGCCGGGTTCCGGCCTGAGGTCAGCTCCGAGGCGTCCGACTCACCGCCCCCGTCCGTGTCATCCCAGCAGGGAGAGCTCCCGTACTGAAACTCGATCCAGGCGGAGAAGCCGTCTCCATCGTGATCGCTGCTCGCGTCGGTCGGGTCGTCGGGGTCGAGGCACTCGGCCTCCCACCAGGAGGGCAGCCCGTCGCCGTCGGGATCGTCCTCGGGAGAGGAGAAGGTAACGAACCCCGCGGGCTGCTCGCGGTGGACCTCGGCGCCCGTCTCCGGGGACGGGCAGACGGAGCTCACGCGAACCCGGTACCCGCCGGGGCTCCCTGTGCGGCTGAAGACCGCACCGTAGACGCCGTCTCCCGCGAGGCCGTCTCCGTGCTGCCCGTCGTCCTGGAGCGTGAGCTCCTTGCCGGCACCGGTCCCGGGCCGCGTCACGGTCGCCACCACGGAGGTGCAATTGGGGATCGGCTGCCCGTCGACCGGCACCGCGCGGAGCTGCACCCACGCGCCCGCCTTGATGTCTCCGTCGTCGCTCAGCAGCGCGGTGTCGGAGAAGACGAAGAGCTGGTGTGAGGCGCGAACCGTCGCGTCCACCAGAACCTGCGGCTCGTCGCGCCCCACGGCCAGGCTGGCAAACTCCCACTCGCCCGGCTCCGGATCGAGCACCCGGAAGGAGCGGCCGCGTCCATCCTCGCTCCCGGCCGTCTCCTCGACGACCTGCAGTGACGGCGTGCGGAGGGTGCCGGCCGTCGCTCCGTCCTCGGCGGCCGTCACCACCACGCGGAGCTCCCGGGCGCCGGGCTCGACCTGGAAGCGCGCCGTGGTCGTGATGGGCCAGGGATCCGGCTCGACGTCGTAGGTGCCGCCCTCGCCGCCGGTCGCGTCGCCACCGGTCGCCTCGGGATCTACATCTAGCGTCGCGCCGCCTTTGCCGGGCTCCGGAGCCCCGCCACCGTCGGCGCCGCCGGTGCCCTGCGGCGCGTCCAGTGGGGGTGGGGGCTCGACCGAGCCCGTGATGGGGTAGGATCCGATCCGCTCGAAGCCAAGCGACCTCGACACCGCGTCGCCGTACCCGTCCGCGAGCGAGAGCGTCATCCTCGACGGGGTGAGCGGCCCCGCCTCGCCCATGTCGGGAACGTAGAGCGGTGCGTTGCCGCTCAACCGCGTGAGCCCGTCGAGCTCCCCGAGATTCGCGTCCTGCCCGAACGCAACCGCGGAGATCTCGGGCACCGCGAGCCCCGCGGTGACGCGGTCGGGGTAGTAGAGCAGGGGTACCGCGCTCCAGTCGGAGTTTCCATCGAAGGTGGGTGTCAGCTCAGCCCCGCGGTCGTAGTAGAGGTGCGGCTCGGCCGGGTGGGTGTTGACCCCGTCGCTCAGGATCACCATTGACTGGCGGTCGGGCGGGTCAACTGCGCCATCGAAGGCGAGCCCGAGCTCGTACTGGGCCTGGAGCAGCCCGTCTCCGAGCGAGGTGAGGCCCCAGGCACTGAGGCCATCGATGAGAGCGCCAATCGTGTCCACGTTCGCAGTGGTGACCGGCGCGAAGGGGAACGGCGTGTCGGCGTCGAAGCTGAAGGTGACGATGGCGAGCTGGCTACTCGACGCAGATCCGTCGGGGAGCACCAGTGAGCTCACGACGCCCTTCGCCACGGCCCTGAGCGCCTCGAGCTTCCCAGTGCCGATCGTCGACATGCTCCCGCTCAGGTCGAGCACCAGCGCCGTCGCGGTCTGCTGGCCCACGTCGTCGAAGACGAGGGCATCCCACTCGATGTCGCTAGGCTGGGCCGCGGAGCCGAGATAGGTCACCGCCACATCGAGGGTCCCGGAGCCCGGGGGGTAGAAGCTGTCCGGGAGCGTCACCACCGCCAGGGAGTGCCCCCCCGAAACCGGCACCATCGAGTAGGCGTCCGGCGGCAGGACGCACCCCGCCGGGTCGACGCAGTTCGGCACCTCGATCTCGAGGTTTGCCTTCTCACCCTCGGTGACGTCGATGACGGAGCCCAGGTCGTCGACGAGTGAGAAAGCGAGCAGGAACGACTGCCGGCCCGTGTTCGGATGCCCAACGAACGCAGGGTGCGCAGTGCTGGGGGACACCACCGTGAGGTCTAGCGACGCCGGTCCAAAGCCGTAGTCGAGGTACGAGGTCTGCTCGCCCGCGCTCGCAATGGCGACCACCTCGACCGTGTTCGGCCCGATGGGGACTACCGTCGAGAAGACGTCGCTGAGCTGGGTGAAGTTGCCGACCGCGACGCACTCCGGCTCGCACAACGGCTCGGGCGTGAGCGATCCGGTCGCCAGGTCCTGCTCGATCCGAAAGAGCCGGTAGCGCAGCGGCCGTGCCCGTTCGCGCACGAGCTCTACCCGAAGATCCCGTCCCACCCAGGCCGGATCCGGTGACACCGACACGGCCGTGGTGCTCCAGGGCCCGATCTCGATCGACCCCGCGCTGAAGCGCGACTCGTCCAGGCCAAGGTAGTCCGGCACTGGCGAGCCTCCCGTGGCCGGCATCGCCCACGAGTCCAGCGCGCGCCGTGTGCGGACCAGTCCGTCGCAGCGCGCCAGGCCGCTGGCGTCCGCGGTCCCGCAGGTGTCTCCGACGAGGCCCGCGGGCACGCCGAACGGCTTGGCGCTCGAAATCGAGTCGGTCTGCTTGTACCCCCGAGAGTCCAGCCACTCGAAGCGCCACCGCGGATCGGTGTCCGTGTAGTCCTTGAGGTAGAGCGCCGTGTGGAAGTCGAGCACGACGTCGCGAAAGCTCCGCCCGAGGTGCGTCTGGAGCGCCGGATCCATCGCATCGAACGTCAGAATGCCCGGTCCCGTGGCGGCAAATTGCTGAAACAGCAAGCCTAGGAGATCGACCCCCTCGTCGGAGTCGCGGATCGAAAGTGGTTCCGGCGGATTGTCTCCACCGGGCCTCTGGAAGAGGCTCGGGGTGCCAGTTGGATGCGGAAAGCGGCCAACCGGATACCCGAATTGCTCGAACAGGTACCCCCAGAAGATCCCGGAGTGGTAGGGTGTCGTCAGTAGCTCGTGTCGAGGCTCCTTCAGGAGCTCCTTCCCTTCGTAGCGCCCACCCGCTGCCATTCCGAGCTTGCCCGAGTTCATGCAGCGACGGTCCGCGTCTTCAACGGCGCCGGGGAACTCCTCCACACATAGATTAACTTCCGTCGACTTGGTGTGTGCCTCGCTGATATAGCCCAGGTCCTCCACCAGCGCCTTGGTTGCTGGCTGCTCGCGCGCCCAGGCGGCCTGCAACGAGTGAACATACTCGTGCATGGTGAGTTGAAGGGCGAGCGGTCCGGTGCCGGGCATCGCCTCAAGAGGCTCCTGGGGTGCTTGTGTCGTGGGTTCGATGGGGTCGATAGACCAGAAGTCATGGGGATTGTTGAAAATTCCGC
>CAYOLF010000096.1:16409-23802 GCA_964404725.1 uncultured Polyangiaceae bacterium | reverse complement strand
GCCGCGAGCGCAACGCACCGGGGCGGCGACAGCTCGATCCCGAGCACCTCGGCGAGCGCCTCGATCGCCGTGCGAAGCGCCTCCTCACGCCCTTCCTCACGCCCCTCCTCACGCCCCAGTCGCCGTACCTCCGCCCGCTCCACTTGCAGGAGTCGGAGCTGGTCCTCGCGCCAGCGGGCGAGGAGGCGGGCGGTGGGATCCTGGCTCAAGCGCTCCAGGGCTTCGTTGGCCTGGTCGATGTCGGGGTTATTCGTGGCCATTCGTCGCCTCTCCTCGTCCGTCTCGGCCGCGAAGAACCTCGCCCAGCCGAGGACGGCCGCGTCCGCGGGGTCCGTCGGGGTGGCGTCGCCGAGCTTGGGCAGCTCTACCGTGTGGATCTCCAGGGCGTCACTGAGCAGGGTGCCGTCGTGCACCTCGAGCGCCCTAAATGTGGCGTGGACGCGGGTGCCCGGCAACTGGCGGTGGGCCAGGAAGAAGATGACGCGGCAAGGACGCAGCGCGGCGAAGTCGTCCCCGCGGCCGATGCCGTCGCGGAAGACCCGTGCCCAGTGGTAGAGGGAGCGATTGGCCAGGGCTGGCTGCGGGTAGGCCTGCATCTCGACGTCGGTGCGGGTGCCGTCGTCCTGGACGGCGAGGATGTCGAGGACGAGGCCGCGGTCGTCGACCGCGGTCCGTTGGATCTCCGGGTTGACGACGTCGACGGAGACGATGGGGCGCGGCGGCTGCAGGACCGCGTTGAGCAGGGCCCGGAGCAGGCCGCGGTTGCGTGCGTCGGCGAAGAGGAGCTTGAGCCGAAGTGGACGAGTGCAGCTAGCTGCACGAGTCCACTGAGGACCACGGCCCGAGCCCCTGGCGAGGGAGCGCCGAAGGCGCAGTGAAGACGACGTCGTTGCGGGGAGAGAGGGTGGGGGGCATGGCCGGCGGGGCGAAGGCGAGCGGGTAGCGGCTGGCGATTGCACGGAGCGGGCCAGCCTCGTCCGGTCGCTGCGTCGCACACGAACGCGCCCCCGCGCCTGGCGCCCCGCCACCGCCGCCGGCGGCGCCGCCGGCGGATCGGCGCGCCACCCGGGCCGCCGCTGGACGCGTCCCGGTGCGCAAGCCATCCTCGGGGAATGGCCGACCCCGCGCGCCGCCTTGCCACCTACGAGGATCTGCTCGCCGCGCCCGAGCACCACATCGCGCAGATCGTCGACGGGGAGCTCCACGCGCACCCGCGCCCGGCGGGGCCCCACGCCACGTTCTCGAGCGGTCTGGGTCTCGATATCGGCAATCCCTTCCAGCGTGGACGCGGCGGTCCCGGGGGCTGGGTGTTCCTGTTCGAGCCCGAGCTCCACTTCGGCGCGGACGTCGTGGTGCCAGATCTCGCGGGGTGGCGCGTGGAGCGGGCGCCGGCGATGGACGTGGCCCACTTCACCGTGGCGCCCGACTGGATCTGCGAGGTGGTGTCGCCGCGGAGCGGGCGGCTCGATCGGGGCCCTAAGGCGGATCTCTACGCGCGCGTCGGGGTGGCGCACCTGTGGCTGGTCGACCCCGAGCAGAACCTGGTCGAGGCCTTCTCGCTGGTGGAGGGCCGCTGGACGCGGCTCGGCGCCTGGGTGGGCGCCGTGCGCGCGCGCATCCCCCCCTTCGACGCCGTCGAGCTCGACCTCGAGCCGCTCTGGGTGCTCCGGCCCGAGGACGGGTGAGCGCGGCGGTGCGGGCTCGACCGCCGCCACCGGCACGGGCGCGGCGCCCGCCGGACGTCTCCAGCGTCGCCCGTGTCAACGGGAAGTTCTTTGCCCCCCGCCCTGCAATCCCCGCGCAGGGCCTCCCGCTGACGCCGGCGATTCGGCGGCCCTGGGCCGGACCTGGTCGGCGCGGCGTGGGCTTTTCGAGGCGGCTCCGTTTCGCGCCGCCTCGGGACTGTGGCACAATGCCATCGTGCGGCCGTTGGGTCGGCGTCGCCGCCTCCCGGAAGAGATCTCATGACGATGGCTAGGCGGCCGATTCTGGCCGGTTCGATCCTCGCGGTGGCGCTAGGGATCGCGGTGTCCTGCGGGGCGCCCGAGCTGCGCTACGCGGACGAAACCGGCGGCAGCGACACGAACACGGGTGGGGATACCAGCGACGGCGGTTCGAGCGGCGGGTTGGCGGGCGCCGGCGGCGGCGTGGCGGGCGCGGGCGGCGCGCTCCCCGCCACCTGCTGGAACGGCGCGCTCGACGGGACCGAGAGCGACGAGGACTGCGGCGGCGACTGCGCGGCCTGCGAGGACGGACGGGACTGCCGTGGGGACGCCGACTGCGCCTCGGGCAACTGCATCGCCCTGGTCTGCTACACGCCGGGCTGTGACAACGGCGTGATGGATGACGACGAGGGCGGGACGGACTGCGGTGGGGTGTGCGAGGCGCTCTGCCCCGCCGGTGAGCCCTGCGACGTCGCTGCCGACTGCGAGAGCGGCGTCTGTACCTCCTATGTCTGCCAGGAGGCGAGCTGCACCGACCTCGTCGAGAACGGCAGCGAGTCGGACACCGATTGCGGTGGCTCCAACCCCTCCTGCGCGCGCTGCGAGATCGGCGACGACTGCCTCCTGGACAGCGACTGCGAGACGGAGAGCTGCATCGATCTGACCTGCGCCCTGGTCTGCCCGGCGAACTTCGACGACTGTGACGGTGACGTCGCCAGCGGCTGCGAGGCGAACCTGCTCACCAGCCTCGATCACTGCGGGGCCTGCGGGCAGCCCTGCAGCCTGCCGCACGCCGTTTCGGCCTGCTCGGCAGGCGCCTGCGTGATCGCCGTCGACGCGGAGGGCCTGCCGCGCTGCACCGAGCCCTACGCCGCCTGCGACTCCGACCTCGAGAACGGCTGCGAAACCAACCTCTTCACCGACCCGAACAACTGCGGCGCCTGCGGGATCCGCTGCACGGACGCCAACGGCACGCCCACCTGTGTGGATGGCGCCTGCGACAGCGAGTGCGCCGCCGGCCTCGCCGACTGCGGGGGCGACTACCGCTGCGAGACGGACACGACCAGCAGCGTCGCCAACTGCGGCGAGTGCGGGAACGTCTGCCCCGCTGACGACGGGACCCCCTGGTGTCGCGACTCGACGTGCGGCTTCACCCCTTGCGACGAGGGTCGGGGTGACTGCGACGGTGACGGCACCTGCGAGACGGACCTCACCAACACGGACGAGCACTGCGGCGCCTGCGGCAACGCCTGCCTGCCCCAGGACGGCACCGGCAGCTGCTCGGCCGGCAGCTGCGAGATCGTCGCCTGCGATGATGGCTTCGGCGACTGCGATGACGACTACGAAACCGGCTGCGAGCAGAGCCTGACCACCCTCGAGCACTGCGCCGCCTGCGGCACCCCCTGCGCCCGCACCAACGCGACCGCCACCTGCGAGACGGGCACCTGCGCCTTCGTTGGCTGCAATTCCGACTACGGCGACTGCGACGACGATCTGGCCAACGGCTGCGAGACCGACCTCCGGACCACGGTGGCCGACTGCGGCGCCTGCGGGGAGGCCTGCGCCTTCGACCAGGCCGAGGCGAGCTGCGCGGACAGCGGCTGCGTCATGGACGGCTGCGTCACCGGTTACGCCGACTGCAACGACTCCGTCGTCGATGGCTGCGAGGTTTCGCTGAGCAGCCGGTACGACTGCGGGGCCTGTGACAACGACTGCACCGCCGTCCACATGACGACGTGCACCAGCGGCGAGTGCCGGACCTGCGCCAGCGGCTGGGGAGACTGCACGGCCGCCGCCGGTTGCGAGACGTCTTTCACCAAGGATCCGAACTGCGGCGCCTGCGGCAACGACTGCTCCGGCAGTACGCCGCGCTGCGACGCCGGGACCTGCGCGACGTCGCTCATCGCCAACGGCGCCTTCGAGGTGGACACCAACGGTTGGCACTCCTGGAGCGGTACGATCGGCAGGTCGAACGCAAGGGCCCATTCCGGTTCGTGGAGCCTCACCGTGTCCGGCTCCAGCGTGGGTCTGGCGGCGACCGACCTCCAGAGCGTGCTGCAGCTCGGCCAGGTCTACGAGTTCAGCTTCTGGGTGTACCTCAGCGGCGCTGACAGCGCCGCCGTGCACGTGACGAGCGGCGTGGCCTGCGGCGGCGACGTGACCTATAGGTGGCTCAACGACCCCTCCGTCACCGTGACGGCGGGCACCTGGGTCGAGCTCAGCGGCACGCTCGATCTCACCGCGTCGTCCGTCTTGGTCCCGGCGGGGTGCACGAACTTGACGTTGGTGAGGCTCTACGTCGAAGACGAAGACGCCGAGCTCGTGAACCCCACGAGCAACGTGGTCCTCCACGTGGACGACGTCACCCTCGGCCAGTGATCGCGGCCGGGGCGCCCGCGCCTCGCTCTGCAATCCCCGTGCAGGACCAAGATCCTAGAATTGAATAGGCGGCAGGGCGAGGCCGTCGACCAGGGCGCCGTGCAGGTCCACGCCGGTTACGTGCGCCCGGGCGGCGCTGGGGAGGACGCCGTCGAAGGTGAGTTCGAGCTGGTCGACGACGGCGACGGTCAGCGACTCGAGGGCGGCGGTGAGCCCGAGCAGGGCGAGGCGGTCGAGGCCGACGGAGACGCCGTCGACCAGGAGCGACAGCGTGGTCGGCGGGGTGGCGACGCCGGGGGCGAGCTTGACCGCGCCGGTGACGCGAGCTCGCCGCACCGCCGGGCAGCCCTGGGCGCCGAGGCGCAGCGTCAGGAAGGGGAGCTCGAGCTGGCTCGGGCCGTTGACGGAGACGTCCACGTCGAGCTCGCTGAGCTCGATGCGGCGCAGGGTGACCAGCGGCGCCCCCGCGAAGGCCTTGGGCTGCAGTTTGGTGAGGACGAAGTCGGTCAGCGTGTAGTCGAGCAGGCGACGGAGGCGGACTCGATGCTGCTTCTTGGCGAGCTGATGCTCGGTAGCGTCAAGGGGCCACCACACCAGCGTGGTGTTGTCCCAGGGGATGAGCGGGATGTCCTTCTCGAGGATGAGCTTGCCCGGCTTGACCTCGAAGTCGAGCACGGCGTCCTCCAGGCCCGCCAGGCCCGCCTCGAGCTTCTTGAAGTCGATGGTCCCGTCGACCAGCTCCTGGCGCACCGTGTGGGTCGCGGCGTGGGACTTGATGATGGGGAGGCCGACGTCGAGGAAGGCGTTCACGTTCACGCGGCCGCGGAGGTCGTCGAGGAAGGGGACGTCGGGGAGGCGCGGCGGCACGAAGGGGCCGGGCGGGCGGGGGGCCGTCCAGGCGGGTGGCAGCAGGCTCGCCACCGGGAGCGCGCGCGCCTCGAGCGTGACCGCGCCGACGGAGATCCCCTCGACCGAGGTGCGGCCGGCGGCGTGGTGGAGATCGGTCAGCGTCACCCGCTCGACGTGCGCGTCGAGCTCCTTGGCCTTGAGCTCGAGGGAGTCGAGCTGCACCCGCTCGCAGCCTAGCTCCAGGCTCCCGTCGGCGGCGAGGATCGCGGTGAGCCCCCGGAGCACCACCTGACCGACGAGCAGGTGGCCGTAGGGCGTCGCGGCCATTACCTCGTCGATCTCGACGCAGTCGACCGAGAGCTGGCGGGTACGGTCGGCGGCCTGCGCGAGCTCGAGCTGCCGGAGCGCCAGGCGGAGCTCGGCCTCGCACCCGAACGCCCGGAGCCGCGCGCGCTCGGCGAGGACCCCGTCGACGGTGAGCTTGCCGACCAGCCCCAGCGGGTCCGAGAGGGGCACCTCCGCGTTGGCGCGGATCCCGGTGGCGAGGAGCGGCTGCGTGAGCTCGAGGGTCCCGAGGTCGGGGAGGGTCCAGCGCCCGGGGCGGATCGTCTGCGTCGCGATCGAGACCTCCTCGGCGCGCAGGCGGTCGCCCGCGAGCTCGAGGGTGCCGTCGAGCTCGCGCGTGGGGCCGAAGGTGAAGGCGAAGCTGGTCCCGAACAGGGGGAGGGCGGCCTCGAGGCCGCTCGTGCTCACGTCCTTGAGCCGTACCCGCATGGGCCCATTAGAGCACGGCCCCTGGGGTGCCGGGGAGGGGTTCGGGCGCCCGCGGGACGTCGTCGAGCCAGGCGGCGCGGGCGGGGTCGGCCGCCGCGGCGCAGGCGGTCCCGGCGGCGAGCACGGCGACGCGGGACGCGGGGCGCTGGTCGGCGCTCCCGCCGATGTCCATCACCGTGAGGCGGAGGTTGGTCACCGCGCCGTAGCCCGCCTGGCGCGCCTCCTCGACGACGCGCACGGTGGCCTCGCGGCGCGCGCGCTCGAGCAGCCGCCGGTGCCGCTCGAGCCGGCCGCCGAAGCGACGCCGGATCGCGGTCCAGAAGGAAGTGAGCGCGTCGGTCGCGAGGACTACCTCGGCCACGACCAGCCGCGGCCGTGGTCCGCCCGGGGGCGTTCCCGGGAGCTCGCGGAGGCTGGTGACGACGACGTCGCGGCAGTCGCGCTCCCGCTCGGCGAGCGCGCGGAGGTGCCGGAGCTCCGTCACGCGACCGGCCACCGCGGCGACGGCGAGCGGCAGCGCGAGCAGCAAGAGGTCGACGACGAGATCGTTCACCTCGCCTCGGGGACGACGACCACGGCGGTGCCGTAGGCGTAGAGCTCGGCGGCGCCCGCGGCGACGGAGCTGGTGGCGAGGCGCACGGCCAGGATCGCGTTGGCGCCGAGCGCGGTCGCCTCCTCCACCATGCGGCCGATGGCCTCGCGCCGGGACTCGTTCAAGAGCTCCGTGTACGCCGTGAGCTCGCCGCCGACGAGGTTCTTGAGGCCGGCGAGCAGGTCGCGGCCGACGTGCTTGGAGCGGACGGTGCTCCCCTGGACCAGCCCGAGCACCCGCTCCACGCGGTAGCCGGGCAGCTGCTCGGTGCTGACGAGGATCATGCGGGCTCCGGGGCGACGCCGCGATGCTATGCCGGGCGCCGAGGCGACGTAAGGCCCCGACGAGGCCGGATGGGAGCGGTGGCGGCGAGCTCGGGGCGGCCGGTCCTCGCCGGGGCCCGGGGCCCCACCGCGCGGAACGGCGCCGGGCCCCGGGAACTTGCGCCGAGCCGCGGTGGGGCGGGACAATCCACGCCGGCCCCGCTGGCCGCCGCCCCAGGGCCGTCCTCGGGCAGGGCCCCGGCTCCGAACCGACCGATCGGCGCCGCCGCTCCCTCACCGTGCGTCCGCGCCTCGAGCCCGCCCGAACGGTCTTGACGGGCGGTCGCGCTGCTAAGAGTCTCAGGTCGGGGTCCCCCTCCGACCTTTTCACCGACCAGAGCTAGCATGTCAGTTAACGACCAGGATCGCCCAGGCGATCCGTTCGCGGACGACGAGGATCGTTCGTCCTCCGACTCGTGGGGAGACGACGACCCAGCGGCGTCGCCCGAGGACCGTGGGGCGACGGTCCCCGACGACGACGATCCCGCCGACGCGGACGACGCGGACGACGCGGACGACGCGGACGACGCGGA
>CAYOLF010000096.1:0-16309 GCA_964404725.1 uncultured Polyangiaceae bacterium | reverse complement strand
CGACGCGGACGACGCGGACGACGCGGACGACGCGGACGACGCGGAAGAGGTAGTGGAGGATGACGAGGAGCGCTCGGCCGATCTGAGCGTGTTCGACAGCCTCGTGCCAAAGAAGCCAGCGGCCTCGGCGGCGCCACCCGTCGCTGAGCGCTCCGTGCACGCGCGGCCGCCGCCCCCGCCGCCGCCCTCGTTGCGCGCACCGCCGCCAGTTCCGGCGCCGCCGCCGCCGCCCCCACCACCGCCGCCCGGTGTGGGGTTCGCGCTGCCACCGGCGTCGCCGCCGCCCGCTCCCGCGGGCGCGACACCGTTGCCGATGCCGCCACCCCCGGGTGGGTCGCCGCTCGCGACACCGACCCCCGGCGCACCGCCAATGCCACCGCCCCCGCCCGGTGCCGGGCCGCCGCTGCGCCCTTCTTCGCCCTCCGTGCCGCCATTACCGCCGCCGGGGGTCGCGTTGCCGCAGCGGTCGTCCTCGCCCTCGGTGCCGCCGCCGCCGCCCATGCCGGGCGTGGCCCCGCCCGCCGCGGGGACGCCGCTCCCACTGCCGTCGGACGCGGCCGCGCCGCCGCGCCCGACGCTCTCCTCGGCGCCACCGGTGCCCGGGCTGCCGCCGCCGCAGCCGCCGCCGTTCGGGGCGCTGCCGCCCCCCAACGTGGGGCTACCGCCGACGACGACACCGCCGCTCGGTGCCCTGCCGCCGCCCCCGGTGCCGCCGGGTTCGAGCCTCGGGCCCACCATCGAGATGGGGGCTCCGATCACCATCCCGCCGAGCCTTCGGCCCCACCTTGCCGCGGAGCTCGGGTCCGGTCCCACGCCGCCCGGGGGCGGGTGGCCCGGCGAGGACTCGCCGGCGGTCGCGCGCCCGAGCGGTCCGCTGCCCCCGCCGCCCAAGCCGCCGAGCTTCGGCAGCCTGGGTCCCAAGATCGGCGGTGCGGGTCGCAACGACGCCGACTGGGGTGAGGACGAGGATGCGACCGGCGATCTCGGGGCCCTGGGCGATCGCGCCTCGGGCGTCGTCGCGCCGGCGGGACGCGGTTCGCGCGCTGAGTTGGCGGCCCCGCGGCGCGCGTCGGGGCAGCTCATCGCCGCCGTGATCGCCGCCGTCGTGGTCATCGGTGGGCTCGCGGCCTTCCTGCTCTGGCCGCGCACCGGCCAGCTGATCGTCAACGTGACCGGCCCCGGTGGGGTCGAGGTTCCGAGGCTCTCGGTCCTCGTCGACGGCAAGGACGAGTGCTCGAGCTCGCCCTGCACCGTCTCGGACCTCGCCGCGGGCACGCACCGGCTCCGGATTACGGCGCCGGGCTACCAGCAGCCGGCGGAGCGCATGGTGGCGGTGCCGAGCGGCGGCGACTTCACGCTCGACGTGTCGCTGGTCCCCGGCAGTGGCGGCGCCGATGGCGGCGCTGGCCTCGCCATCGGCGAGATCGGCAAGTACCTCCGCGTCAAGATCGACGGCCAGGATCGCGGCGAGGTGCCCGTCCGCATCACCGATCTGACCCCCGGCGAGCACGAGATCGAGCTCGTCGGCAACGATCGCTACGCGCCGTTCAAGGAGAAGGTCGTCATCGAGGCCGATCGAGTCCTCGACTTCGAGCCGAAGCTCACGGTCACCAAGGGTCTCGCCCGCGTGGAGGCCGGTCGGAACGCCGCCGGCGCGCGCGTTACCCTCGACTGCGCGGGGGACGAGTCGCTCCTCTCCCCGCCGACGTCGGTGGACGTCGACCCGAAGGCCTCGTGCCTACTGCGCGCGGTGAGGGACGGTTACGGCGTCTTCCAGACCCGGGTGAGCTTCGACGACGGCCGGGCGGAGAAGACGTTCACGGTCGACCTCGAGCCGGCGCCCGCGGGCGGCCCCCTGCCCGGCGGCGGGAAGGTCGGCGGCGGGAAGGTCGGCGGCGGTGCGCAGCCGAGCGGCGGCGCCCAATGCAAGGTGACGGCCAACTCGAACCCGATCGCCACCGCGGTCATCGATGGGCGTCCGATGGGCAAGACCCCGGCGAGCGCCACCGTCTCCTGCGGGCCCCACACGGTGATCTTCGTCCACCCCGAGAAGGGGCGGAGGGTCGTCAGCGTGAACGCGACGCCCGGCAAGACTGCCGTCGCCGCCGTACGCTTCTGAAGTCCGTGACCTTCCCGCCACGCCCTCCGGTTTCCGGGGGCGTGGCCGCCGACCTCAGAGCAGGTACGGGATCAGCGCGCGCCGCTCGCGCGGGTAGTCCGGGAAGGTTTCGCGGTACCAGCGGTGGTGGGTCACCGCGCGCGGAGCGAGGTTGGCGACGGTGTACAGGGCGAAGGCGAGCCCGGCCGGGGACCAGGTCAGCAGGGCCCAGCCGATCCACTCGAGGATCTCGCCGAGGTAGTTCGGGCAGCTCACGAGCTCGTAGACGCCGCCGCGGGGGATCCGGTAGCCCGACTCGCCCGGCGCGCGCAGGCGGCGCAGGATCGCGTCCGCGCGATGGTTCAGGGTCAGGCCGAGCCCGAAGACGGCCACGCCGGCGAGGAAGCGCGGGTCGCCAAGCCAGGCGACCGGGTAGCTCCCGAGCTCGGAGACGAACCGCGCGTTCAGGTAAGAATTCCAGCACTGGAAGGCGAACCCAAGGCCCACGACGACCAGCGGCCACGGGCGTCCGCCCGGGCCGAGGAAGGGATAGATGAAGGTGCGGTGCACGTAGTGGAGCTGCCAGAGGGCGAGCAGCAGCAGCGGCACGAGCTCTGCGCGGTGGCGCCCGGCGGCGTAGACGAGCGCGAAGGCGAGCACCGCCGGGCTCTCCATGAGCATCCAGGCCCAGCGGGACGGGAGCGCGGGCCCCCAACCGCCGCGGACGTGGCGGCCGTAGGGCGCGCTCACCCGCGTCAGGACGACGGCCGTGACCGGGGCCAGGAGGAAGAGGCCGGCGGTGAGCCAGGCGTGGAGCAGCGGCTCGTTCACGGCGCGTCGGCGCCCTCCCCCAGCGGTGCGAGCGGCGTGTCGCGCGGGATCACGCCGCGCTCGCGGAAGGAGCGGTAGACATCGCCGACGGTGTCGGCGAGCGACCGCGGGGCGTGGGCGAGCTCGTCAGCGGCCTTGGCGTGCGACACCCGGGGCTCGGCGCCGAGGGTGAGGACGGCCTCGGGGGTGAAGAGGGGTTCCTGGCGTAGCGCCCGGGCCGCCAGGAGGGCCGCGGGGGCGCTGGCCCGGGCCAGCCAGCGGGGGGTCGTGAGGCGAGGCGCGGGCACTCCGGTCACCCGCGCCGCCAGCGCGGCGAGCTGGCGAACCGTCGCGTAGCTGCCGGAGAGGAGGTAGCTCTCACCCGTGCGCCCGCGCTCGGCGGCCGCCATCGCCGCCGCGACGACGTCGCGCACGTCGACCCAGTCGAAGCCGCCCTCCACCAGCGCCGGCAATCGGCGCCGGAAGAGCAGGAGGAAGAAGCTGCCCATCCGCGATGGCCGGAAGTCCTCCCGACCGAGCACGCCGGTGGGGTTGACGATCACCGCGTCGAGCCCGCGCGTGATCGCCTCCCGCACCTGCTCCTCGCCGACGGCCTTCGACCGATCGTAAGCCGCGTGCCCGTGCGCGTCCGCCCGCGGTGATGCCTCGGTGACCGGACGGCCCGGCGCCGTCACGAAGGCGTGGACGGAGCTCATGTGGACGAAGCGGCGGACGCCCGCGGCGAGCGCCGCGGCGGCGACGTTGCGGGTGCCCTCGACGTTGACCTGTTGCACGCGGCCCCCGTGGTCGCCGTCGACCGAAACCTGCGCGGCCAGGTGGTAGGCGACGTCCACGCCCGCGAACAGCCCGCGGAGGGGCGCGGGCGAGCCGACGTCCCCCTGGACCCGCTCGACCGCGAGCCCCTCGAGCGCCTCGGTGCGGTGGTGCACCAGGACGCGCACCGAGTGACCGGCGGCGAGCAAGGCGCGGACCAGGTTGCCCCCGACGTGCCCGTTGGCCCCGGTGACGGCGACGCGCATGGCGGTCCTGAGAGCGGCGCCGCTTACTCGGGGAGCGTGGCCGCCACGTCCGGGAAGAGGGTCACGAGCTCCGCCTCCAGCCAGGCGCAGTCCGCTTCATCGGGGACGCGGACCATCTGGAAGGTGCTCCAGCAGGGCTCGGGATCCGGGAAGGCCTCGGGGGTGAACTGGGCGATGAGGGGCGGATCCGAGCCGAGGACGTGCTCGGCGAGGTCGAACTCGAGCAGGCCCTCGATGCGGTCCTCGGCGACGGTCGCGCCCGCGGGCGCGATGCGGTTCCACTGCACGGCGTAGACCTGGCCGTCCATCAGCCCGCTCAGGACCATGGTGACGCCGGGGTTGCCGTCGCCGTCCTGATCGTAGACCCGCTCGTCGTCGGCGCTCGCCGGGAGCTCGCTCACGTCGGTCGGATCGTCCGGGACGTAGCCGAGCAGCAGGTAGACGGGGTCCATCACGTAGGAGCCGTCCGCGCCGTAGGTGGCCGTGTACGGGAAGGGATCGATGTTCTCGATGACGCGGTCCGGGATCGCCACCGCGACGACGCTCCCGTCGGTGTGGCGGTGGCACACGGTTCCGGTCCCGGTCACGGAGTCCCCGTCCTGCGTCTGGTCCAGCAGCACCGCCGTCACCACCACGTTCTGGAAGGGCGCGGCAAAGGCCGGGGCCTGGACGATCTGCGTCTGCACCTCGAGGTACGCCCAGCGCCCCGAGACGTCGCCTACCGGTACCGCCGGCGCGGCCTCGGCGCAGATCTGCTCGCCGATCCCCGGGCCACCCTCCGGGACCGGGACGCCGCCCCCGCCGCCGCTCGCGGTGGGGGTGCCAGCCCCGCCGGCGCCGCCGCCGGTGGCCTCGCCGCCCTCTCCGTCGATCGCGCCCGCGCCGCCCGCGGCGTCCTCGCCCGCGGCCCCGCCGTCTTCGGAGTCGGATCCGGCCGATCCACCGGTGGTCGCGTCGGGGGCGCTGCCTTCTTCGTCCCCGTCACAGGCGGCGGCCAGCAGGGCCAGAAGGACGAGGGGGATCAGCGTGGTGTTCTTCATTCTCTCTCCGTTGGATCGCGCGCGGTCCTGACGACCGCCCGCCTCCTCATCTAGTCGACCTTGGGGGGTGAGGCAAAGCCCGCCCGGGCCCGCCCGTGCGCGAGCGGCGGCGGAGCGGGTCGCGCCGCCTCATCGTCGCGGGGGCTTGCGGAAGAGCAAGAGGTAGCTGAAGCCGCGCAGGAAGAAGTCCCCCTCGTCGGCGGCCTGGCGGTAGTTACCGAGGTCCAGCGTGCGGCTGTGGCGCACGACCGCGACGACGTCGAGGGGGACCAGTCCCTGCGCGCGGGCCATCGCGAAGAGCTCGAACCCGAGGGGGAAGAAGCCGCGGCGCTTCTGGAACACGTCGCAGACGAAGGCGGCGAGCACGCCGTCGTCGCGCAGGACGCGGTGCGCCTCGGCCACGACCAGGCGCATGGCGCGCTGCCAGCGGCCGTCGGCGGGGAGCTGGCCGAGGCAGCGCGGATCCTTGGAGTACTCGAGGTTGTCCGCGTAGGGCGGATCCATGAAGACCAGCGCCGCCGTGCGCTGCTTGATGGGCAGGCTGCGCGCGTCCGCCACGGTGACGTCCGGGCGCGTCGGGACCAGATCGAACCCGAGCGCGCGGCGGTCGAGTTCCCGGCACACGTCGAGCGTGGTACCGCTGCCTACGAACGGATCGACCACGAGATCGCCCGGCTGGGTGTAGCGGCCGACGACGTTCCAGATCACGTAGGAGGGCGTCGCCCCGCGGTAGTCTTGGCGGCCCTGCTCCCCCTCGCCGTAGTGCTGCGAGGGGTAGTCCCAGAGGGTCGTCACCTGGAGCGTGAGCGGTGGCTTGGCGCGCCGAGGGCGCGGCGTGCGTGGGGCGCGCGCCGTGGCCCTCGCCGGTGGGCCGGGAGTGGGGCGTCCTGGTGGAGGGGGCACAGCGGCAGGATAGGGCGGGGCCGGTGGGGCGGACAACCGCCCTGGCGGGCTCGTTGTGGGGGCGAGGTGGACGCGCCGCGGCTGGCCGGGCAGTATCGGGTGGCGCCGGCCGCCGCGCACGGCGGGTGCCGACGCCGGAGCGCGAGCGCACCACGGGATCCCGGAGCCCGAGCATGCACGACATCGCCAGCCTGTTCGCCGCGGAGTACGGCCGGCAGCCGCGAGTCTTCTCGGCGCCGGGGCGGGTGAACTGGATCGGCGAGCACACGGACTACAACGACGGGTTCGTGCTGCCCTTCGCCATGGACCGGCGCACCCACGTCGCCGCCGCGCCGCGCGAGGACGGCCGGCTCCAGGTGTTCTCGCACGGCCTCGGCGAGCGCGCCGAGGCCGCGCTCACGGGGCCGCTGGATCACCGGCTGCCGCACTGGATGGAGTACGTCGTGGGGATCGCGCGGGTGCTCGCCGCGCGCGGCCACCCCGTGGCCGGGGCAGATCTCGCCGTGCGCACCGACGTCCCCATCGGGGCGGGGCTCGGGTCGTCGGCCGCGCTCGAGGTGGCGGTGGGCTACGCCCTGCTCGCGCTCGCCGGCACCAGCGTCCCTCCGCTCGAGCTCGCCCTGGCTGCGCAGGCGGCCGAGCACGAGTACGCGGGGACCCGCTGCGGGATCATGGATCCGTACGTGGCGGCGCTAGGTCGCGAGGGCCACGCGCTCCTGATCGACTGCCGCTCGCTCGGGGCCACGTCGACCCCCACCGAGCTCGGTTCAGCGACCGTCGTCGTGTGCAACTCGTGGGTGAGGCACGATCTGGCGGCCGCCACCTACAACGATCGGCGCGCGGAGTGCGAGCACGGGGTGGCCCTGCTCGCCCGCGGCGATGCCCGGGTGCGCGCCCTGCGCGATGTCTCCGCCGAACAGCTCGAAGCCCGCCGCGCCGAGCTCCCCGAGGTCATCTACCGGCGCTGTCGCCACGTGGTGCACGAGAACGAGCGCACCCTCGCGGTGGCGGCGGCGCTCCGGGTCGGGGACCTCGCCGAGGTGGGCCGCTTCATGGTCGCCTCGCACGCCTCGCTGCGCGACGATTACGAGGTCAGCGCGCCCGAGCTCGATCTGCTCGTCGACACCGCCCTGGCCGAGCCGGGGGTGCACGGGGCGCGCCTCATCGGGCGCGGGCTCGGTGGCTGCACCGTCACCCTGGTGGATCGCGACGCCGCGCCCGGCCTCACGCGCGCGCTCTCCGCGGCGTTCCGCGGGCGCTATGGCCGGTCGCCGGAAACCTTCGTGACCCGCGCGGCCGGGGGCGTGCGCGAGGACTGAGCGGACGGCGGCTCAGGCCGTCGCCTCGGTGGGGACCGAGAAGCCGAGCCCGTCGGGCCAGCGGTCCTGCGCCTGGAACCCCAGCAGGCGTCGGGCCGGTTCCATGTCGAAGCGCGCGGAGCCCGCCGCGCTCACCGCGTACACGACCGCGAAGTCTATCTCGTCCGCTTCGACCGCCAGGGCGAAGAAGCGCCCCGCCTCGGCGCGACTCAGGTAGAGGTCGTAGCAGCCCATCCGCTCCATCTGCCGCGCCTCGCCCGGGTTGCGCACCATCCAGCCGATGCGGACGGCGAGCACGCTCAGCCCGAAATGGCGCGCGTACATCGCCCCCAGGTCCTCGGCCCAGAGCTTGGTCAGGGCGTAGTGGTTGCCGGGGTTCGTCTCGTCGATGGGGATCGGCGGCCCCGCCGCCCCAGGCCGACGGCCCACCACTTGTACCGAGCTTGCCAGAACGACGCGCCGCACGCCCGCCTCGCGTGCGGCGTTCATCACTGTGAACAGGCCGACCACGTTGGGCTCGAGCAGCACCTCGAGGAACGGGGCGTCGTCCCGCTCGGCGGCGAGGTGGACCACCGTGTCGCAGCCCGAGATCGCGCTGCGGACGCAGGCGGCGTCGGCGACGTCCCCGACGACGGCGTCCGGCAGCCCGCGGGTTGGGGCGCGGTCGAGGCCCCTGACCTGGTGGCCTCGCCGCACGAGCTCCGCCCAGACCATCTGCCCGACCGCGCCGGCCGAGCCGGTGACGAGAACCCGTGACATCGACGACTCGCTCCAGCAAAAAAGTAGCCGGAGTCGGGGGTGTCTTGCTCGTACTCGTGCGACGGATACACATCGGGCGGTGTCGGAGGCCGCGCGCACCCCACCCCGGCGAGCGGTCGACGGTCACTTGGAGGGGGGAAGTTCTTCTAGAGTCAAACGATTTAGTAAACGGATCCGTCGCCCGTGCCGTGCGCTCGTTCGGGCTATGCTGGGCGGACCGTGGCCTGGAGCCGGGGTTGCGTCCGAACGAGCGAACTTGCACTTGGTGTGAGAAGTGCGGCGGGCGTGTGGCGCGATCCTCCGTTCCCCCGGGGTGCGTCCCCCCGCTCCCTCGACAGCCTCCCGGCCCCTTCGGTACCCTGGCGGTGCGACGCATGCGTGGCTCGCGCTCCTCCAGATCAGGCCGCAGGCTGCCTCCCCGGCGCGCGCCGCCGCTCCTCGCCTCGGCCGCCGTCGCTCCCCCGGCGGGGCGGGTCCGGTCACAGTGCGGGTGCCGTGGGAGGTGGCCGTGACGCCGGCGGGCTGTGCGCGGTTCGCGGAGCTGGTGAACGCTCTCGAGTGCGGCGCTACTCTCTCCGCCGCTGACCACGTCTTCCTCGCGGAGCACACGGGCGACTGTCCCGACTGCGCCGGGCGTGTCGCGGGGGGTGCGTCGCTCGGCGGCGTTACGTCGGCGCTCGCAGTGGATGCGGGCCCGAACGGCCCGGACGAGCTGGCCGCCGTCGAGGACAACGGCGTGGCGAGGCCGCGCCCGCCGGAGCCCAGCGACGGCGACGACGGGGGGCGAGCGGCCGGCGCGCCGTGGTTGCATTGGCTAGCCCTCGCGGCGGGGGCGCTCCTCCTTCTCGTCGGGATCCTCGCGTACCGCGCCTCTCGGCGCGCCGACCCCGGCGTTCGCCTGCGGATCACGGCTGCTGACGGCAGCGGAGCCTCGTCGTCGCTCGACGCGCAGATCGCGGCGGGAGCCGAGCTCGTCGCGGGCAGCGGCCGGCTGTGCGGGCGCCTCGATCCGGGCGTCGATCTCTGCCTCGCGCCGGCCGGCGCCGCGCGCGTGGAGCCGTCTGTCGGTGCCGATCACCGCGTCACGCTCCTCCGCGGCCGCCTCGTGGCGGCGCTCGGGGCGCTCCCTCCGGGGGAGCGGTTCGCCGTGGGCACGCCGCTCGGTGAGGTGACGGCGCTCGGGACCGTCTTCTCGGTGAGCCTCGTCGACGACGACGTTGTCGTCGCCGTGCTCGAGGGGCGCGTCGCGGCGCCTGGGGAGCGCAAGGTGATCGAGGGGGAGCGCCTCTCGCTGTCGCGGGGCGTGGTGGCGCCCATCGACCGGGCGGAGCGCGCGAGCGTGTCCGTGCTCCTCGGCGGCGTCGCGCCACCCCTCAGCCAGCCGGTGGCGCCGCTCGGTCGCGAGCTCGGCGCCGTCGGTCCCGAGCCGCGTCCGCCCCCGAGCGGTTCGTCGTCCGCGGCGCCACCGGCCCCACCGTCGGCGTGGACTTCGCCTGCGATTCCGCCATAATACCTAGCTGTCGCGGCGATCGCGACCTGCCGCCCGAGGGCCACCGCGCCCCGGGGCGGCGCCGGCCCCAGGACTCCGTGCGAGCCAGTCCATGCGCGTGAAGATCGTCAGCACTGGGCGTCACCTGCCCGAGCGGGTCGAGACTTCCGCGGAGCTCGCCGAGAGGATTGGGGTCACCGAGGACTGGATCGTCAAGCACACCGGCGTCCTGTGCCGCCACGTGTCGAGCGAATCGATGGCCCAGATGGGGGCTCGCGCGGCCCGACAGGCCCTCGGGGACGGCCCGCCGCCGGATCTCCTCATCAACGCCTCGGGGGTTCCCCACCAGGTGCTCCCCGACAGCTCCGTCTTCATCGCGGAGGCGCTCGGCTTCTCGGGGATCCCGAGCTTCAGCGTCCACGCCACCTGCCTGTCGTTCGCCGTGGCGGTGCACGGAGCGGCGGCCCTCATCGAGGCCGGCGCCTACCGGCGGGTGCTCATCGTCTCCTCGGAGCTCGGCACTCGCGGGCGCAACTTCGACGAGCCCGAGAGCGCCGCGCTCTTCGGGGATGGGGCGGGCGCCGCCGTGCTGGAGCCCACACCCCCGGGCGAGGCGAGCGCCCTGCTCGGCTTCGAGATGATGACCTGGCCCCGGGGGGCCGGCATGACCGAGGTACGCGGGGGCGGGACCCGACAGCACCCCCAGGATCCGACCACGACCCCTGCGGACAACCTCTTTCACATGGAGGGTCCGGGGGTCTACAAGCTGGCGATCCGGCATGTGCCACAGGTGTTCCAGCGGCTCTTTTCCCGGTGCGGTATCGGGCCGCGGGACGTGGACGTCCTCGTGCCCCACCAGGCGTCGGGCACGGCGGTCGCCGCCGCGGAACGCTTCGGGTTCCGTCCGGAGACGGTCATCCGGCGCGTCCACGAAGAGGGCAACTGCGTGGCGGCCTCGTTGCCCATGGCGCTCGCCTGGGCCAACGAGCAGGGCCGCCTCCGCCGCGGCGACCGCGTGCTGCTGAGCGGGACCGGCGCCGGGCTCTCGGTGCTCGGCCTACTGCTCCGCTGGTGACGGCGGCGCGGCGGGCAGCCGCGGGCGTCCCCGCGTCAGGAACCGCGGCTGGATGCGGAGCACCACCGCTGGCAGAAACACCAGGGTGGCGGCGCTGCACACCACCATGGTCAGGGCGACGAGCACGCCGAGCAGCACGTGGAGCTTGAAGCCGGACAGGGTGAGGCAGAGGTACCCGCCGCTGACCGCCATCGCCACGTAGGCGATCGCCTTGCCGGAGGTGGTGAGCGCGTGGGCCACCGACTCCCGCAGGTCTCCCGTGAGGCGGAACTGCTCCCGGACGCGGAAGATGAAGTAGATGGCGTAATCGGCGCCGATGCCCACCGCCATCGCGGAGATCGCCGCGGTGCCCATGGTGAGCCAGATCCCCGCCCAGCCCATGACGCCGAGGTTCATCAGCGCCGCCGTGGCCAGGGGGAGCAGCACGAGGAGCCCCCCGACCAGCGACCGGAGGGCGATGGCGGTGATGATCAACACCAGCGCCGAGATCTGGAGCAGGTTGTTGATCTTGCCGTGGACCATCGTCTCGTTGAGCGCGATGGCGTTGGTCACCCCACCCCCGACCTGCACGGTGACGTCCGAGACGTCGGCGAAGAGGCGCTTCGACTCCGCCTCGACGGACGCCACCAGTCGCTTGATCACCCGGTGGTCGTCGGTCTTCAGGTACATGGTGATGACGGCGCGCTGGTACTCGGCGTCCACGAGCCGTCGGAGGTCCTCCTCGTCGCCCGACATCGAGTAGAGCAAGAAGAACTGGGCGGCGGCCTCGGGGCTCTCGGGCAGGACCTCGGCCTTGGGGTCGTCGTTGGCGATGACGCGGTTCATCACCTTCAGCACGTCGGCTACCGACACCACCTTGCCCACCGGCAGGTTGAGACCCTTGACGTGGGTGGCGAGCGCATCCATGCGCCGGAGGACCTCCGGGTTCTTGATCGCGTCGGGGGCCTTGCCCTCGACCAGGACCTGCACCACGCGCGTCCCGGCGGTGCGCTCGTCGGCGAGGCGAAAGCCGTGCATGGGCCCGTTCGTCTCGAAGAACTGGGCCGCCAGGCTGTTGCGGGTGTCCAGGCGGAACACGCCCGCCCCCACCGCCACCACGATCGCGAGCGACAACCAGAGGAGTCGGGCCTCCTTCTTCTGACGCACCAGGCGCGCTAGGCCGTCCAGGATTGGCTCGAAGATCTCGCGTCGCTTCTCGCGCTCCGTCTGGCGCGAGGAGGGAGGCGGCAGCAGGATCCGGATGGCCGGGATGAAGGTGAGCTCGACGATTAGCGCCGCCATGATCCCGAACGCGGTGCACAGACCAAAATTCCGGATGGAGGGAACCCCCATCGTCAGGAGCGACGCGAAGCTGAGCGACGCGATGGTCCCGGCCGTGACCATGACCGCCCCCATCTTCGTGGTCGCCTCGATCACCGCCTCGCGGTTCACCTCCGTTGGCGAGAGCTCAGGTCGCTCCGCCTTGATGCGCCCGAGGTCCTCGTAATAGCGCTTCAGGATCTGGACCGAGTGTCCGGCGCCGACCGCGAGCAGCAGGATCGGCGTCATGATGTTCCACGGGTCCATCGGCGCCCCGATGAGTCCCATCAGGCCGAGGGCCCAGACGACGCCCATCAGCGCGGTCATCAGCGGGATGAACATCCCCTGCAGGGTCCGGAACGCGCGGTAGAGCAGGTACCCGATCACCCCCAGGGCGACCACGAACAGGACCGCCACGCGCCGGACGTAGACGAGCAGCCAGTAGGCGACCGAGGGCGCTCCGGCGCTGACAATCTCGAGCTCGGGCGTGCGCTCCTTCTCCAGGACGGACTCGAGCTGCTCGTAGAAGCCCTTGGCGCCCCCCGCCTTCTCGAAGTCGTCGAAGTCCGCGATCACCGTGGTCGCGCGCCCGTCATCAGCCACCAGCAGGCTCGTGATGGAACGGTTGTGGGCGACACGCTCGCGGAACTCGTTCGCCTCCGCCTGGTTCTCCGGCACCTTCTCCAGCATCGGGCGCGCCTCGATGGCCTCCGGCGAGCTCCTGATGTCCTTGATCTGTCGGGACGTCAGCGACAGGACGCTCCCGCGCTTGATCCCCGGCCACTGCTCGAGCGCCTCGGTCACGCGCTGGACCTTGCCGATGATCTGCGGGGTGTAGACGGTGCCCTCGCGGGGGTAAAAGCCCACCACGGTGAGGTACTTGCCCCCGAACAGCTTCTCGAGCCGCTTGCCGATCACCACCAGGGGGTGGCCCTGGGGGATCTGCGCGTCGATGTCGAGGACCACCTGCAGGTGTCGGATGGAGAAGCCGAGCACGATGGTGATCGCGAGGACGACCGCGACCACGGCCCGGGGGCAGTTCACGACGAAGCGAACGTATTTCCTGATCATGCCGTCACTCAGCGCGGGGTTTGCGGGCAGGGGCGGATCGCGGCGGCGGTCGCCTCATCGACGGGTCAGAAGCTGACGCGGAGCTCCGCGTAGCCGGCCGTCATCGTCTCGTCGACCAGTCCCAGCAGCGTGCCGTCCGGACCGGCGTAGATCTCGCCGCCGATCGAGGTGGTCATCTGGTCGGAGATCCGGTAGCTCGCCTTGGGGTAGGCGAGCCACTCCTCGGTGGTGACGTTGACCATGCCCATCACCGAGAGGGACAGGGTTTCGTGGAGGGTGAGCCACTCGAGGCGCCCGGAGAGCATGTGCTGCAGCTCGGCGGTCTGCTGGGCGAGGATCTGGTTCCGGTTCGCGAGCTCCTCGTCCACCAGGGGACCCATCAGGTCCATCAGATCCTGGTCGAGCTGCATGTCCGGCTGGACGAGATCGAAGTTGGCGTCGGCCGGGGGGTGCTCCTCCCAGTCGAGCACGGCGCGCCCCGCGTACTGCAGGATGACGCTGACCGGGCCGATGTCGCGATCCACGCCGAGGACGTACTGCAGGTCGGGGCTCGGTACGTGGTAGCCGGTTTCGCTGTCGACGGGCCGGCGGTACGCCAGCTCGCCGCGCACGGCGAGCAGATCGCGGATCGTGGTCGAGAAATCGAGCCCCACCACGTCGTGCTGGTAGGCGCGACGCGCGAGGAAGACCTCGGGGGGCTCGCCGAGGTCGGCGAACCCGTCGCGGACCAGGCCCGGCATGGGGGCGTACCCGTGCAGGAGCGAGGCCGACGCCTCGAACGCGGGCAGCTGGAGGTGCACCTTGCCCGCGAAGAGCCCGTTCTGCAGCTCGGCCGTCGGGAATTCGGTGCGGCCCATGGTGACGAACCAGGGGGACTCCACCGGCGGCAGCTCGGTCGCGCGGTAGAGCGGCATCCAGATCCCCTCGAGCCGCACCGGCCGGAGATCGAAGAAAGCCCGGGCGCCGGTGTTGGCCAACCGCCGATCGTCCTCATACGGGGAACGGATGCGCAGATCGATCGGCGTCACGTTGTTGGTCGGGTTGAGGCCACTCGCGCGACCCCACTGCACGATCTGGTGACCCAGCCGGAGATCGAGCCGCCCCGCGTAGACGTTGACATAGGCCTCGCGCAGCTCGGTGAAGAGCTTCTGCTCGTCGAGCTGCTGCCCCTCCCGCAGGCGGAATTCGGCGAAGGCGGCGCCGTGCTCGCCGCCGCGGGCGCGCAGCTGCAGC
This sequence comes from uncultured Polyangiaceae bacterium, assembly GCA_964404725.1. Taxonomy (GTDB): domain Bacteria; phylum Myxococcota_A; class Polyangia; order Polyangiales; family Polyangiaceae; genus JAFGBI01. The sequence goes on along the minus strand of CAYOLF010000096.1, from coordinate 2,173 downwards.
CCGACCTCGCCGTAGCCGGCCTTGAGCTCGGCGCGGTCGCGGTGCCGGACCTTGCCGACGAACAGATCGCCGCGGACGTGGCCGTTGAGCTCGAGGCCGAACCCGCTCCCCGCGGTACCGGCGGGCGTCCCCGGGGTCTCGGTTTCGCCCGAGAGGCCGCTCTCGAAGAGCCCGCCCTCGGTGACGACGACCACGTCGTCGCTCGCTGTCGCGTCGGCGGCCGCGTCCGGCGTGGCCCCCTCCACAGCGGCGGCTTCCGGCGCCGCCGCTGCCCCCTCGACCGGGGGCGGCGCGTCCGCGGGAGCCTCCGTCGCCGGGGCCGGCTCCGTGGGGGCGGGGTCCGCGGGGGTCTCGCCGGGAGCGGGGGGGGCTGGCGCGGGCTGGGCGCCGGCGTCTGGAGCAAGGCAGACACCGACGGCGATCAGGGCCAAGAGCCCGCCGAGAGCCAGAGGAGCGCGCATCGAGGTGGACATTTGATGCCAGTCTTATGAAATGGGTCAAGGGCGGACGGTGCGCGGGTGAGCGCGCCCCGGGGGGTGGGCCGACGCCCGAGACGCGCCACGGCCCCGCCGCAACGGCGAACACCGAGACGCGCTCCTCGCCTACCAGCAGTCGCGGTGTCGAGGCAACCCGGTGTCGTAGGTGAGCGGCGTCCCGGGATGGCGACGCCACCGTCGGGGGGTGGGCGCCGCTCACGGGCAGGGCTTGAGCAGGGTGATGGACCAGGGAGCGGGGTTGTTGCAGTTCTTCGTGCAGAAGAGCGCCACCAGCCAGACGCCAGTCGCGTCGACGCCCGGGAACGGCGCGCCGGTGGCGTCCGTCAGGGTGCTCAGATCCATGGTCGTCCCGGCGAGCACCTCGCCCGAGTACCAGGCGCCCGCCTCCTCCTCGAGGTAGACGAAGCGCTGCTCGATGTCCGAGAGAGTGTACGTCGGGTAATGCGCCACCACCGCCTCGGTGATCTGGGTCACCTCGTACGGGTTGCCGAGGGCGTTGGTGGTCATGCTGGTCCAGTCGATGGTGAGCCCGGGCGTCCCCGCGGGGACCCCGATCTGGGGGCTCTGGGCCAGGTGGGCCGAGTAGGTCAGCGCGTTGGAGGTGTTGGTCAGCGCCACCGTGGTGTTGGTCGACGCCGGGTCGAGCCGGAAGAACCCGAGCATCCGCGCGTCCTTGCCCGGATCGGTGCCCTTCTGGGCCATCAGCATGAAGGTGTGCGTCGCCGGTGGGTACTGATAGCCGGGCGTCGAGGTGTTGAACCGGGACCAGATCTCGTCCACGGGTACGTCGCTGCGGAAGGAGTTCATTTCCAGGAGCCGCGTGGACGTCGGGGCGGGAGTGCCGGCCTCGGTCGGGTAGAAGGTGAGGGCGCCCTTGACGCCGCTCAGCTGGAGCTGGTCGGCGTTCATGATGGCGGCGAGATCGGCCTCGGTCATCCCCCACAGCGAGACGAGGACCAGATCGATGTCTCGCGCGGGATCGATCGGTCGACCGTAGAAGTCTTGGCTGAGCGCGTTCCAGTCGAAGGTCAGATCGGTGTTGTCTTTGACCACCGTCGACTGGGGGGTCATCGTGCTCGAGAAGGTGTAGTTGGTGTCGTCGGTGATGACGATCTGGCCGTCGCTTACGCAGGAGAGGCCTGTGGAAGTCGCGCCGTCGTCCTCGCCGCATCCGGTCGCCAGCGTCGCGATCGTCGCCAGCAGCCCCGCCATCGCCGTTCGTCCATTCGCCAGCATCATGTTCAGCCCGTCTCCGTGGTGAAGGTCGCTCCCTGCCACCCGGCGCTCAGGGTAGCGCCGCGGCACGCTCGAGTCCACGCGAAAGGCGCGCGCGCGCACGGTGTTTCCCGCGGAGATGACCGCCGCGGAGCCTCGACGCCAAGGCCCTCAGTCCTGGTACGGGGGGGGCGGTCCGTACAGGGTGGCGCGGCGCTGGGAGTACCCGAGGCCGGTCCCGCCACCCGCGGTGATCTTGCGCACCGTCTGCTTGGAGCCGTTCACCTCCAGGATCACGCCCTGGTTCGAGTAGGTGACGAGGGTGTTGCCGTTGGGCAGGCGCTTGACGTCGCCCATCGACTGCGTGCTCGCGCCGCTCGAGAAATCCCAGGTCCGGGTCGCCGACCCGCCGCTCATCTGGTACTCGAGCACGCTCGAGCCGTTGCCGCTCACCCCGTCGT
>CAYOLF010000095.1:0-23833 GCA_964404725.1 uncultured Polyangiaceae bacterium | reverse complement strand
TCCCAGCTCCCCGGCAGCGTCGCCCGCAGCACCGGCGCCTGCACCGCTCCGCTCGAGCCGGTCGCCGCCGGCGCGCAGCTCGGCGGCGGTGGCGTGATCGGCGCGCCTGCGGCGCCGCCGGTGCCGGACGCTCCCGCACCACCGCCCACACCCCCCGTCGCGGCCGCGCCGCCATCCACACCCGGCTCGCCCGCGGCCCCCCCGTCCGCGGCGCCCCCGCCTGTCGCCCCACCCACGGAGGCCTCACCGCCGCCGGCATCATCACCGCCAGCGTCGCCCCCGGTCGCATCCGCACCCGCGACGCCGGCGCCCCCTGGCTCACCACCCCCCGGCTCGCCACCGCCCGCGTCGCTGCCGCCCGCGCGGGCGCCGCCCGGGTCCCCGCCGCCGATCGCTGCGCCGCCCGTTGCGCTCCCTCCTGTCGCGCTCCCTCCCGTCACGGTGCCGCCCGAGTCGCTGCCGCCCGCGGCGGCCCCCCCGGCGTCGCCCCCGCTCGCGGCGCCGCGGTCCTCGTCGCTCCCGTCACCACCGCAGCCGGCGGCGACCAGCAGCGAGAGCAGGATCCCCGACGCGCACCCGACGCAGCGCACTCGAACCCAACCGCCCGTTTCCCCAGTCCTTGCATCACCCCGCATGGCGGAGATCGTGACCGGTCGCCGGATTTCCGGCAAGCGAGCCGTGGTCCACGGTCGAAACGACCGGCCCGACCACACCGTGCGAGCACGGGTGCGTCGCTGGGTCCGGCGTCGAGTGCGCCGACGGCCGGTGATACGATGGGCGCCGGACCCGGGGACCGGACGGGGAGACGAGGGCATGGGACATCGACGAGCGTTCACTCGCACCATCCTGATCCTGACCGCGAGCCTGGCCTCGCTCGCCTGCTCACAGGACGACGAGCAGGACGCGTCCCCCGCGGCAGGGGGCAGCGCGACGGGGGGCAGCTCGACGGGGGGCAGCTCGACGGGGGGCAGCTCGACGGGGGGCAGCTCGACGGGGGGCGCCGCGGGGGCGCCCGGCACGGGTGGCGCGGGACCGGTTACGGTCGCGCCGCCCTCGTGCGAGGAGCCGCCGTGGGATCCCGCCGACTTCGCTGCCGTCTACGAGGTGGGGCCCGGCCAGGACTACGCGACGCCGTCGGAGGTGCCGTGGGAGTCGATCGGTCCGGGCACGCTGGTGCGCATCCACCGCCGCGACACGCCGTACGCGGACAAGTGGGTGATCGCGGTGGAGGCGACGGCGGACGCGCCCGTGGTCGTGCTGGGCGTCCCGGAGGGCGGCCTCTTGCCGGAGATCACCGGCGAGGACGCCGTCACTCGCCCCGAGCTCGACTACTGGAGCGAGACGCGCGGGATCATCAAGATCGGCGGCAGCAGCGCGCCGGACGTGGAGACGGCGTCGCACGTGGTCGTTGAGTGCCTCGACATCTCGGGCGCCCGCGAGGCTCACGAGTTCACCGACGAGGGCGGCGCGAGGACGACCTACGACGACAACGCCTCCGCGATCTTCCTCGAGGCCGGCGCCTCGGTGACCCTCCGCCATAACCGCTTCCACGACTGCGGCAACGGACTGTTCGTCGCCAGCCAGAGCTCCGACGTCCTGGTGAGCAGCAACCAGCTCTGGGACAACGGCAACCCCGACAGCATCTACGAGCACAACAGCTACACCGAGGCGCGCGGGATCGTCTTCGAGTTCAACCGCTACGGCGAGCTTTGCGCCGGGTGCGGCGGGAACAACCTCAAGGACCGCTCGAGCGGGCTCGTGGTGCGGTACAACACCATCGTGGGCGGGAACCGCGCCCTCGACCTGGTCGACTCCGACTACGATACCATCGTCGGCGCCAGCGATTACGACGACAGCTTCGTCTACGGCAATGTGCTCGTCGAGCTCGACGACGGCGGCAACCGGCAGATCGTGCACTACGGCGGCGACGGGGACGAAGCCAATTACCGCACCGGAACGCTCCATTTCTATCAGAACACGGTCGTCTCCGAGCGGAGCGGCCTGGCGGTCCTGGTGCGGCTCTCGAGCGCGGAGGCGACGCTCGACGCGCGCAACAACGTCCTCTACGCCGCAGCCGGTGGCGACGCCTTCGGGATCCTGGAAGAGCTCGGCACCGCGTCGCTCCAGGGCAACTGGCTGCAGACGGGCTGGCGCGAGGGATCGCCCTCGTTCGCCGGCACCGTCACCGGGTCGGACAACCAAGAGGGGACCGACCCGGGCTTCGTCGACGTCGGCGGGCGGGACTACACGCTCACCGCGGGCGCCGAGGCGGACGGCATCACGGTGCCGCTGGCGGACGCGGCGTCGGCCCACCCGGCGGAGCACGAGTACCGGGCCCCGGCGGGGGGAGCGGCACGCTCGGGCACGGAGAGCGCCGGCGCGTTCGAGCTCGAGTGACGCCCGCTCCGGGCCGTCGCCCCGGGATGGGAAGGGCCGTCGCCCGGGGCGCGACCGCGGCGACAGCCTACGCGAAATTTTGTCGCGAGGTTGCGCGCGACGGCGGCCGGGGACCCGGCGGCGGCGGCGAGGAGCGCGCGCCGTTCCAGGTTCGGTCGTCCACATGCAGTCAGTCCGCCGGCGCGCCGGGGGCGCGCGGTGGTATCTGCTCGCCCGAAGCGCGCGCTCATGTAACCCTCTGTGAGGAAACGGCGGCAGGCTGGCGGTCCCCACGGGTGGTCGCGAGCGTTCCCGACGCCGCCGGCGGAGAGATCGCCCGATGAAAAGCCCTCTTCTTTCGCTGCTCGCGTCCGCTTTGGTTCTGCTCGCCGTCGCCTGCAACGGTGGCGACGACGAGTACTTCGGCCAGGGCACTGGCGGCACGCCGGGCGCCGGCGGGACGGGCGGAGCCCCGATGGGTGGCGCGCCGACGGGCGGCGTCGGCGGCTCGCTGGTCTGCACAGCGGGACAGGCCGCCTGCAACGGCGCCTGCGTGGACATCCTGAGTAACCCGGCCAACTGCGGCAACTGCGGCGTGGCCTGCCCGGGGGGTCAGGTCTGCCAATCCGGGGTCTGCGGGTGCGCCACCGGCCAGCTGCTCTGCGCGGGCGCCTGCATCGACCCCGTCACCAGCCCCACCAACTGTGGCGCCTGCGGCCACGCTTGTGTCGCGCGCCAGGACTGCGTGGGCGGCCAGTGCAGCTGCCAGGCCGGCACCGCGACCTGCCCCACCGGCTGCGTGGATCTGATGACGACGGCGACCGACTGCGGTGCCTGCGGCAACGCGTGCCCCGCCACGACGCCGTTCTGCTCGCAGGGGATCTGCACCGCGAGCTGCGCGGCGGGCGAAACCTCCTGCGGCACCAGCTGCGTCGACATCCAGACGGACGAGGCGAACTGCGGCACCTGCGGCCGCGCCTGCGCCGCCGGCCAGACCTGCGCGCTCGGGCAGTGCAACTGCGCCGCGGCGGGGCAACTCGACTGCGGCGCCGGCTGTGTCGACACGCTGAGCAACAGCGCCAACTGCGGCCAATGTGGGATCGTCTGCGCGGGCGGCCAGTCCTGCCAGAACGGGCTTTGCAGCTGCCCCGCTGGACAGATCAACTGCAACGGCACCTGCGTCACCGGCACCACCTGCCCCTGCAGCCCCGCCTGCGCCGCGGGGCAGGTCTGCGAGGCCGGTACCTGCGTGTGCGCTGCGGGCACCACCGCCTGCAGCGGCGCCTGCGTGGACCTGACCAGCGACGCGGCCAACTGCGGAGGATGCGGCATCGCCTGCACGGGCGGCAATGTCTGCGCGGCGAGTGCTTGTGCGTGTCCGACGGGCCAGGAGAGCTGCGGAGACACCTGTGTCCCCGCCGGAACCTGCGCCACCGGCTGCACCCCTGCCTGCACGGGCGGCAAGAACTGCGTGGGCGGCATCTGCGAGTGCCCCGCGGGCCAGGAGGACTGCAGCGGCACCTGCGCCGATCTCGCGGTCAGCGCCGCCCACTGCGGTGAGTGCGGCGCCCCCTGCGCCGCGCCCCGCACCTGCGCGAGCGGCATCTGCGGCTGCCCCGCCGGCCAGGAGGACTGCGGCGACACCTGCGTGGCCGCGGGGGCCTGCTGCGATCCCGCCTGCCCCGAGGGGCAGGTCTGTACGGGCGGCACGTGCGCCTGCCCCTCCGGCCAGGTCCTCTGCGACGGCGCCTGTGTGACGGGCACGAGCTGCAGCCCAGACGGCTGCAACGTCCCGCTCGGCATGATCTCGAACTTCGAGGAGGGCACGGGTGATCCCGTGGTGCTCGCGCAGGACAGCCGCGTCGGGTCCTGGGAGCGGTTCTGGGACGAGACGAAGGCGGGCAGCTTCACCTCGACCGTCGAGGCCTCCGGCAACTCCGAGGAGTGTGACCAGTATGCGCTCCACGCCAAGGGCTCCGCCGGCGACTGGGGCGACTGGGTCGGGATCGGCGTCTTCTTCGGCACCGACAAGACCGCGCCGGTCGCCTACAACGCGAGCAAGTACACCGGCGTCCGCTTCAAGGCGAAGAAGGGCTCGGGCCACGACCAGCACTCCGCCGTTCGCTTCAACATCTCGATCCCGGAGACGGAGGGCAACGGCTCGGGCGGCGACTGCGACACCGCGACCCTCGGCGCGACGACCGAGAAGGCCGCGCGCGACTGCTACCAGCACCTCGGCCGGTTCCTCCAGGTGGAGAGCGACATCGACGCCGACAACGAGCTCACGACCTCCTGGAAGGAGTTCACCTACTGCTTCGACCGGGACCTCTACCCGCTGTCGCTCCCCAGCAACCTCACCAACCAGGAGCGGAACGAGCTCCCCTCGAAGATCCTGAAGTTTCAGTTCCAGTTCAACAAGGGCAAGGACTGGTACCGGGGGTACGTGGCCGAGAGCGCCTACGTGGACATGGCCGCCAACCTCGCCTTCGATTTCTGGATCAACGACCTCGAGTTCATCGAGGGCGAATGCCCGAACGACACGACCTTCGAGTCCTCCGCGGGGACGAACCAGCCCTTCCCGCAGAACGCCAACATCGGCACCTGCACGCCCGCGTCCGCGGGCGCGGGCACCGCGGCGGCGTTCAACGGCGCCATCTCGCGGATCTACGCGCAGTGGCAAGAGAACTTCGTGAGCGACAACCGTGTGCTCGCCCCGGAGCAGAACAACATCTACACGTCCGAGTCCATGGGCTACGGGATGTTGATCGCCGCCGCCATGGGCGACAAGGCCTCCTTCGACAAGTTCTGGGGCTTCGTGCAGACCAAGCTCTCGGGCGGTCTGATGACCTGGAAGGACGGGGACTCCGGCTCGGCCACGGACGGCGACGTCGACATCGCCTACGCGCTGCTGATGGCGAGCGCGCAGTGGGGCGGCAGCTACGGTACCGCCGCCAGTTCGATGATCGAGGCGATCAAGTCCCAGGACGTGAGCGGGACGCGCCTCAAGGCAGGCAGCAACTGGGATCCCGGCTTCAACCCGTCGTACTTCGCGCCCTCCTACTTCCGCGCGTTCGGGGGCATGGATGCGGTGACCACCGCCTGTTATTCCCTGCTCTCCACCAACGTCAACGCACAGACCGGCCGCTTCCCCACGGACTGGACGGACGCGAGCGGGGGCCCGGTGACGGGGCAGAGCCTGGGCGCCCAGGTCACGGCGGGGTTCACCGTTCCCGTGTTCGGCTACGACGCCGCGCGCGTACCCTGGCGGATCGGGCACGACGGCTGCCTGAACGGCGGCACGGGCGCCACCCTCTCCGGTTCGATCGTGGACTTCTTCGCCGGCAAGTACGACAACGGCGCCACCATCGACCTGATGAAGGCCGGCTGGGTGAAGTCGAGCGGCAACCCCGCCGGGTCCGGCGACGGCGCCGTCGCCAAGGACTTCCAGGGCTCGTTCATCGGCCCCATCGGCGTCGGCGCGATGGCCTCGGGCGACGCCACGGTGCGCGACCGGGCCTTCCGGACCATGCTCGACGTGCTCGAGAGCCCGGACTTCAACACCACCTACTTCCCGTCCACGGTGGGCTTCATCACGCTGCTCATCATGAGCGGCAACTTCCCCGCGCCCTGAGCGCGCGCCGAGCCGCGCTCCGCTTCGGCGCGACGGGGCCAGCGCTCCGCCCGCGTTCCGGCGTCCGATCCGGGCTCGGCAGTGGATCCGGGCCCGGCAGCGGATCCGGATCCGGGCCCGGCACCGGATCCGGGCCCGGCACAGGATCCGGGCCCGGCACCGGACCCGGGCCCAACACCTGATCCGGACCCGGCACCGGATCCGAGCCCCGATTTGGCACAGGCCCGTCCCGCCCCTTCGTTCGCGCCCTACCGGCACGTGAACCTCGTCGGACCGGCCTCCCGCCGCGCTCCACTTGAACAGGACCGCGGTCGCCGAGGATCCCTGCTGACCCGCCGACGGCGCTCCCCGATCGAAGGTGCGGCTCCCTGGCCCCACCTCGACAGGGGGCCGCGACCGCGGTTCAATTCCGCGGTGACCCTCCCCGCCCCCATCGCCGAGGCCCTCGCGCGCTTCCGCACGGCGCTCCGTGAGCGCTTCGGTGACCGCCTGCGCGAGCTGGTGCTCTTCGGGTCCCAGGCCCGGGGGGAGGCGACCGAGGAGAGCGACGTGGACCTGCTGGTGGTCGTGGAGGGGCTGACCGAGGCCGAGCGCCGCGAGGTCCTCGACCTCGGCTGGGCGACGGGCGCCGCGGGCGACGAGTACATCTGCCTCTCCCCACTCCCCTACTCGAGCGCTCAGATCGCGGAGCTACGCCGCCGCGAGCGGCGGCTTCCCCGTGAGATCGAAAGGGACGGGATCCCGCTGTGACCCACGAGAACCGCCGCGCAAACCTCGCGCTAGAGACGGCGCGCGGCGACGCCTCGCTGGAGTCGGCGGAGCTGCTGCTGGGCGCCGGCAAGCTCGCGGACGCGGTGAGCCGCGCCTATTACGGTGCGTTTCACTACGCGCGAGCGCTCTTGCTCACCCTGGGCGAAGAGCCGATCACCCACGCCGGCGTCGAGCGCTTGCTCCACCGCGATCTCGTGCGCCCCGGCCGGCTCGATCCCGACGTCGCGCGGCTCCTCTCCCGGCTGCAGAAGCTCCGCCTCGACGCGGACTACAGCGCCGAGTTCCTGTTCAGCCCCGCCGGCGCCGCCGAGGAGGTCGCCGCGGCCCGGACGTTCATCGAGGCGGCTCGCGCCGTCCTCGCCGGCGATGGCTGGCTCGCGCCGCCCGGCGCCTGAACGGGAGCGGCGGGCCACACGCCCACGCGGGTCGCCCTCCGGCGGGCGGCGCCGGGGGAGGCCCGGCCGACGCGCTTGCCCCGGCGCAGATAACGAACGGGCCGCCCCGTCATCGACGAGGCGGCCCTGGTTCGCCGGCGGCCCGCTCAGGGCGCCGCCGGCCTCTCGGCAGCGGTCACTGCACGACGCAGGTGAACTCCTCCACCTTCAGGTTCCCGCCGGCGCCGCCGTTCCAGATCTCGAACCCGAAGAAGACGTCGGTGAGGTACCAGCTCTGGTTGATGCCGTGGGCCTCGGCCGCCGTCATGAACTCCTTGAGGTTGAGGCTCCCCGAAGGGACGTCCCCGCGGGCGACGAAGGACACCACCGGGGCGTTGCTGGGGCCATCCGGGCCTTCACCGCGGGGCCCCACCCAGACGTCGTAGTCCCTGCCGCCGACGTTCGCCGTGGCCTGCACGCTGCCGATGGGCTGCGCGTCCGAGGGATCGTGCACCCAGACCATGATGAAGCCGCTGATGGCGTCCTGGTAGATCGCCGTCGGGATGTGATCCGAGAACCACACGTCGTAGGTCGCGTTGAACGAGCCGGTCGAGCCGCTCCAGGCGAACGTCGTCTGGGCGCTGTCGATGTCGGAGATCCGCCGCGGCAGGTTGTCGGTGCCGGAGGTGGACACCGTGCCGTTCTTGGTCTCGCCGTTGGCGCCGATGAAGATCGACGGGAAGGAGGCGGGGACGCCGCCGCCGGGGCTGCTGCCGCTGCCCTCCACGATGGTGAAGCTGTTGTTGAAGAAGTCGAGGATGAGGTTCGACCCCTCGGGGTTGCCCCAGTTGTTGTTCTGGATGACGTACTCTTCCCCACCGACCAGCACCTTCGCGCGGTCGAAGTCGCCGTCGGGAGAAACTTCGGCGTAGCCGACCGTCCCGGACTGATCCCCGAACTCGGCGGTGCCGTCGGGGGCGTCCTCCGCCGTGTTGCCCGCGGCGAAGCCGTTGACGCAGAAGCTGTAGGGGATCGCCTTGGGATCGCCGGGGACCAGGAAGACGACGGCCGAGATGGGCTCGCCGTTGTACGGGTTGCCGCTGTCGTCCCAGCACTTCGTGTTGAAATCGCTGTACGCCACGAAGATCTTGCCCTGGGTCGCCGCGATGTTGGCGCACCAGCGGTCGTTCTCGTCCGTGGCGCCGTTCGGGCCCTGGATCTGGATCCGGAAGATGAAGGCGGTGTCACTGCCCTGCTTGACGATGTTGGCGGCGATGCCGCTCTCGCCCATGGTGACGCCGGGAGGCCCTTCGGAGGTGGCCGAGGCGGGGTCGTAGGTGCAGTCCGCGGTCGCGGGATCCTCGTTGAGGTTGAAGCCGAGCAGCGCCACGGACTCGTAATCGGGGTGCTTGCCGACGGTGCCGGAAGCGCAGTAGGGCTCTCCGGTCACGTGACTGGTGAAGTCCTGCGGCGAGACGGTCGTGCCGACATTGGTGTCGTCGATCCCGGTCCAGGCGCAGCCCTTCCAGCTGCCGTAGCGCCAGAAGCCGGGCGGATCGCCCGTGCTGCCGCCGCCGGTTCCCGCGGTGCCGCCCGTCGGGTCCGTGCCGCCCGTCGGCTGCGCGCCGCCCGTCGGCTGCGCGCCGCCCGTCGGCAACGCGCCGCCCGTCGGCAACGCGCCGCCCGTCGGCTGCGTGCCACCGGTCGGCAACGCGCCGCCCGTCGGCTGCGCGCCACCGGTCGGCAGGGCGCCACCCGTCGGCTGCGCGCCGCCCGTCGGCAGACCGCCGGTGCCACCGGCTCCGCCGGTGCCGCCCACCGGGACGCAGGTCCCGACCGAGCACTGCCCGCTCGGGCAGACGTTGCCGCAGACGCCGCAGTTGGCGCCGTCGATCTGGGTGTTCACGCAGGCCGCGCCGCAGTTGGTCAGCCCCATCGCGCAGTTGCTGGCGCATTGGCCGTTCGAGCAGACCTGCGCCCCGCAGGCGGTCCCGCAGGCGCCGCAGTTGGCCGGGTCGGTCATGGTGTTGACGCAGGCGCCGTTGCAGGCGGCGTAGGGCGCCGCGCACTGGCAAGACCCGTTGAAGCACGACTGCCCGACGCCGCAGACGTTCCCACAGACGCCGCAGTTAGCGGCGTCGCTCGGGACACAGGTAGTGCCGCAGAGGACGGAGCCCGCGGCGCAGGCCGCGCCGCCGCCAGTGCCTCCCGTCCCGGCCGGCCCGGTCCCACCCGAGTACGGCAGGTACCCAGGGTTTATGGGATCCGAGCAGGCCCCGAGGGTCGCACAAGCGAAGGTGACCAAGATGGTGCGCAAAAGTCGTCTCGTCATCGTCCAGGCTCCGTGCCGCGCTGCCGAAGCGCGGCGCTCATTGCATGAATCTAGGTCCCGCGCCGTACGGGCGCGGGGTCGCGGTTCTGGTCGCTGGATCCTGTGCCTTACGCCACCGCCCGCGACCCGTGCGGTCGTTTCATCGAGTATGTCACAGTGATCCGCGTCGCCAAGGCAGCCCCGCGACAGTGGAAGCCCACATTGGATCGTTGAAGCGAGCCTGTACGAAGCATCCAGGGTCGGGAACGGACCCGGAACGCGCGGGCCCGGCGGATCCTGGGCGATCCGTACCATTACACCCTTCTTGCGTGAACTCGTGCTCCACACCCACGGCAGCCGGGCACGCCGGGCACGGCGGCGCCGAGCTACGGCGCTCGACGGTCCCGCCCGGAGAGGCGGCGCGCGAACGTCGCCGTGCGACCTCGGGACGCCGCCAGCTGCGCTGGCCTCACGCAGACCGACGCGGCGAGTGACGGTCCCAGGAGCGAGCGTCACTCCATTGTCACCGCGGCGCCGTGGGTCGGTCACGCACCGCACGTATTCCTGCTGCAATCGAGCGTGCACCGATGACGGGCCATTACGAAGAGAGCCTGGAGCGCGATCTGTCCCGGATCCGGGGCAAGATCGGCGAGATGGGTCGGCTCGCGGAGCGAGCGGTGGCGGACGCGGTGGCCGCCCTCGCCACCCGCAACCGCCAGCTCGCCTACTCGGTCATCTTGCGTGACGACCGCATCGACGAGCTCGAGAAGGAGATCGACCGACTCTGCCTCGAGCTCATCGTCCGCCAGCAACCCGTGGGGCGGCACCTGCGCTTCGCCTTCGCCACCATCAAGGTCAACGCCGAGCTCGAGCGGGTCGGCGACTACGCCGAGAGCATCGCGCGCCACTCCCTCGCCCTCTACGCCGACGCCAGCGCCTTCCCGGTGGAGCCGTTCCAGGAGATGGCGGCGATCGCGCTCCCGATGCTGCGGGAGGCGGTCGAGGCCTTCGTGCAGGAGGACGCGAGCAGTGCCGCGCGGCTCAAGGCCCAGGAAGAGCGGGTCGACGCGCTGCGCGAGGCGGTCAGCCAGCGGCTCCTCGTCTGGCGGGAGTCGGGGACGATAGAGCTCGAGGCGTTCGGCCCCCTGCTGATCGTCGGTAACCGCCTCGAGCGGGTGGCGGACCAGGCCCGGAGCATCGCGAAGAGCGCCGCCTACGTCGCCCAGGGCGACCTCGAGAAGCGCCGCCGCGCCGCGATCTACCGCGTCCTGTTCGTGGACGACACCAACGCGGCCCATAGCTCGATGGCCGAGGCGATCGGCAACGCGATGGCGCAGCCGCGCTTCGTGTTCGCCAGCGCCGGGCTCGATCCCGCGCCGGCGCTGGACGGCGCGACCGCGTTCTTCCTCGAGCAGAAGGGGCTCGCGCGCGTGTCGCACGCCCCGCAGCGGCCGGAGAAGGTGCCAAACTTCGATCACTTCCAGGTGCTCGTGGCCCTCTCCGAGCGGGCGCGCCAGGTCTTCCCGCCCGCCCCGAGCCGGATCGTGTGCCTCGAGTGGATCCTGCCGGACCCGAGCCGGACGACGGGGACCACGGAGCAGATCGAGGAGGACCTGGAGCGGTCCTACGCGTTCCTCCGCGACCACATCCGCGAGCTCGTCGAGGCGCTGCTCGGCAGCGCCGAGCCGGGCGACGAGTGACGCCCCTCTCTTCCGGCCCCATCGAGCCGGCCACGAAGCTGCCCCTCCCCTCCAGAAAGGGATCCCCGTCGTGACCCTCCGTAGCCTCCTCCTCTCGCTCGGCATGCTGGCCCTGCTGGCGCCGCTCGCTGCCTGCGGGCGCCGGTCGGATCCGACCGGCAAGGCCTCGGCCGACGAGGCCAAGACCATCCAGATCATCGGCTCCGACACCATGGTGAACCTGGCCCAGGCGTGGGCGGAGCAGTATCACGCGGTCGCGCCGAACGTCTCGGTCGAGGTCTCCGGCGGCGGCTCCGGCGTCGGGATCGCGGCGCTCGAGAACGGCACCGCCGACATCGCCAACGCGAGTCGTGACGTGAAGCCGGAGGAGAAGGCGAAGATCGAGAAGAAGTCGGGCCATCCGCTGCGCGAGGTCACCGTCGGCCATGACGCCCTCGCCATCTACGTCCACAAGGACAACCCGCTCGAGACCATCAGCATCGAGGAGCTCTCCGAGCTCTACCGCGAGAACGGGAGCATCTCGACGTGGTCCCAGCTCGGCGTCACCGCCATCCCCGGCGGGAAGGGCGACGAGGTCATCCGGATCAGCCGCCAGAACAGCTCGGGCACCTACGCCTACTTCCGCGAGCACGTCCTCGGCGAGCACACCGACTTCCGGAGCGGCACCCTCGACATGAACGGCTCCAAGGAGGTGGTGGAGCTGATCAGCAAGACCCCGGGCGCCATCGGCTACAGCGGCATGGGATACGTCACCGCCGGCGTGAAACAGCTGAAGGTAGCCAAGAAGAAGGGGGGGCCCGGCGTGTCCCCGTCCGTCGGCAGCGCCCTCGACCAGACCTACCCCATCGCGCGAGCGCTCTACATATACTTGCCTGGAGAGCCGCCGCCGCACGTCAAGCAGTACCTCGACTGGATCCTCTCCCCCGCGGGTCAGGCCATCGTGAAGGAGACGGGCTACGTGCCCGTGAAGTGACGCCATGACCACCGGGCAGGCCAGCGTCCTGGGCGACGTCGGCGCGCTGACCGCCGGTGCCGCCACCGCCGTGACTTCGGCGGGAGCGCCCGCGCGGCGCCGCCTGCGAGCCCGGCGCCCCCGCTGGGAGCGCTGGGGGGAGCGCGGCATCGAGGGAGTCGTCTACCTCTGCGGTATCAGCGCCGTGATCTTCGTCTTCGGGATCTTCTTCTTCGTCTTCCGCGAGGGGGCGCCCCTGCTCTTCGCGGGCTTCGACCTCTGGGAGTTCTTCACCAGCCCCGACTGGTACCCCACCTCGGTCGTCAACGTCCGCTTCGGCGCCGCCGCGCTGATCCTGGGCACGCTGAGCGTCACCGTCATGGCGATGGCGATGGCGATCCCCCTCGGGCTCGGCGCGGCGATCTACGTCTCGGAGTTCTGCACCGGGCGGCTGAAGGAGACCCTGAAGGTCGTCATCGAGCTGTTGGCGGCGATCCCCTCCGTGGTCTGGGGGTTCATCGGACTTTCGGTGATGAACCCCCTCATCCAGCAGGTCTTCAACGTGCCCGTCGGGCTCAACGCCTTCAACGGCGCGGTCCTGATCGCCCTGATGGCGCTCCCGATCATGGTCAGCATCAGCGAGGACGCCCTGAAGGCCGTGCCGGACTCCTTCCGCGAGGCCGCGGTGGCGATGGGCGCCACGCGCTGGCAGACGATCTGGCGCGTGCTCGTGCCCGCCGCCAAGAACGGCCTGCTCGCGGCGGTGCTGCTGGGCGTCGGCCGAGCCGTCGGCGAGACGATGGGGGCCCTGATGGCGACGGGCCACGCCATCAACATCCCGACGAGCCTCTTCGACCCCGTGCGCACCCTGACGGCGACCATCGCGGCTGAGCTCGGCGAGGCCTCGGCCGGATCGCCCCACTATCGCGTCCTCTTCCTGGTCGGCGTCCTCTTGTTCGGGATGACCTTCCTCGTCAATCTGATCGCGGATCTGGTGATCCGCGGGGTGCGGAGGCAGTAGCCGTGTTCGCCGCGAGCGCATCTACCCTGCGGAGCCGGCGCCAGGAGCGCGTCGTGCGCTGGTTGCTCGGGGGGGCCGTCGTCGCCCTGATCGTCCCGGTCGTGCTGATCGTCGGCTACTTGGTGTGGCAGGCCTCACCCCTCCTGTCCTGGGAGTTCCTGACCACCAATCCGACCCACGGCATGCGACAGGGCGGGATCTGGTCGGCGCTGCTCGGCACCATCTACCTGGTCCTCACCTCGCTCGCCATCTCGGCCCCGGTGGGCGTCCTGGCCGCCGTGTACCTCAACGAGTACGCCCGTGACAATTGGCTGAATCGCGTGATCAACCTCGCCGTGGTGAACCTGGCCGGGGTGCCGAGCATCGTGCACGCGCTCTTCGGCCTGGGCGCCTTCGTGCTCTTCGCCGGCATGGGGCGCTCGATCCTGGCAGCGTCGCTGACGCTGGCCATCATGACGATGCCGGTCATCATCGCGAGCACCAAGGAGGCCCTGGCGAGCGTGCCAATGGCGTTCCGCGAGGCGTGCTGGAACGTGGGCGCGACGCGCTGGCAGACGGTGCGCCGCGTGGTGCTGCCCAACTCCGTCAGCGGCATCCTCACCGGGGTGATCCTGGAGGTGTCGCGGGCGGCGGGCGAGACGGCGCCGATCATGTTCACCGGCGCGGTCTTCTACAAGCGCATCGCCGAGGGGGACATCTTCGCGTACCGCCTCGACGACCAGTGCATGGCGCTCTCGATGCACCTGTACACCGTGGCGACCCAGGTCGCGGACGCGCCCCACGCGCTCACCTACGCGGTGGCCGTCGTGCTGCTCGGCTGCGTGCTGGCAGTGAACGCCACCTCCATCATCGTGCGGACCCGCCTCCGCGCCCGGAAGCGCTGGTGATGACCCCTCGACCCGATCTCGCCGTCGAGGTGAAGGATCTCCGGGTCGCCTTCGGCGGCCGCGAGGTGGTCCACGGGATCTCTTTCGAGGTGCCCCGCCACGAGATCTTCGCGGTGATCGGCCCGGCGCAGTCGGGCAAGACCAGCGTGCTCCGCTGCCTCAACCGCACACTCGAGAACACGGCGGGAGCCCGGATGTCCGGGACCGTCCGCATCAACGACGAGGACGTCACCCGGGTGAAGAGCGTCCACGACCTGCGCCGCAAGGTCGGCATGGTGGCGCCGCTACCGGTCGGACTGCCCCTCACCATCTACGACAACGTCGCCTTCGCCCCGCGCACGGCCGGGATCCGGAAGCGGGCGGACCTGGACGAGATCGTGGAGCGTTGCCTCCGCCAGGCCGCGCTCTGGGACGAGGTGAAGGACCGCCTCCGCACGCTGGGGACCAAGCTCTCCGGCGGTCAGCAGCAGCGGCTCACCATCGCGCGGGCCCTCTCCCACGACCCGGAGATCCTCTGCCTCGACGAGTTCTCGATCGCCATCGACCCGGTCACCACCATGCGGATCGAGGACGTCCTCAAGGAGCTCCAGCGAGACCTCACCATCGTCCTGGTGACGAACCTGGTGCAGCAGGCGCGGCGCCTCTCCCAGCACACCCTCTTCCTGTTCGAAGGGAACGTGGTGGAGGTCGGGCCCACCGACGAGGTGTTCTCCGACCACCCCCGCTCCCCGCAGACCCGCGACTACGTCCAGGGCGCCTTCGGATGAACGACTCGGCCGAGTACTGCATCGAGACCAACGCGCTGTCCCTCTGGTACGGCGACTTCCAGGCGCTGCGGGACGTCACCCTGCGCGTCCGTCGGGGGCGGATCACGTCGCTCATCGGCCCGTCCGGGTGCGGCAAGACGACGCTCTTGCGCTGCTTCAACCGCGTCAACGAGCGGTACGGCACCGTGACCACCCGCGGGTCGATTCGCATCCTGGGCCAGGACATCTACGAACCCGACGTCGCCCTCGAGGACCTCCGCCGCTCGGTGGGGATGGTCTTCCAGCGCCCCAACCCACTACCGATGTCGATCTACGAGAACGTGGCCTTCGGACTCCGGCTGCACGAGAGCGGCAAGGGCGGGAAGAGCGCCGTCGACGACGCCGTCGAGGCGGCGCTCCGCGACGTCGGCCTATGGGAGGGGCTGAAGGACCAGCTCAAGCGGGACGCCAGGCGGCTGCAGCTCGAGCAGCAGCAGAAGCTCTGCATCGCCCGCCTGTTGCCGCTGAAACCAGAGGTGATCCTGATGGACGAGCCCTGCTCGTCGCTCGACGTGGAGGGGACGCGTGCCATCGAGGAGCTGATGTGGCGGCTGCGCGAGCAGTACACGGTGCTCATCGTCACCCACAACATGGCGCAAGCGCGGCGGGCCAGTGAGGAGTGCGTCTTCATGCTCCTCGGCGAACTGGTCGAGCACACGCGCACCGAGGATCTCTTCCTGACCCCCCGCGACCCCCGCACCGCCGAGTATGTCGAGGGCCGCTACGGGTGACCGCGCCGCAAGGGGCGCTCAGGCCGACGGCGAAGGTTGGGCGATCCGCTCCGCCGCCGACTCCACTATCCAGCCGATGAGCTGCCGATGGGCGATCCCGAGCCGCTGGCACAGGATGGGCAGATCGGAGTGCTCCGGGTGGAGCCCGGCGAGGGGGTTGACCTCGAGGAACCGGACGGCGCCGGCGGCGAGCTGGGCGCGGTCGCTGATGACACCTCGGAACTCGCAGGCCTGACCGCCTCTCCCGCCGACCCCTCGCGAGCGCCAGCGCTCACTTCGTGGGAACAGAGTCCGACGCCGGTGGGCCCAGGACCTCGACGTGCTGGAGGGTCCGCGTGATAGTGCGCATGCAGCGGACGTGGACCTGTTGCCACTCCTCTCGTCCGAACACGACGCGCACCCTCATCTGCTTGCCATTGAGCGTCTTTAGCAGCGAGATGATCGGGGAAACGGTGGAGGAGTTCATGAACTCGAGGTGACTGAAATCGAGGGTGAGGGGCCGGCCCTTCAATCGTCGCGTCGTCTTCTGGAACACCGGCTCCAGGAACTCCCCCGGGTCACGGGAGTCGCTGGAACCGTGCCAGTGAAGGGTCACGTCGCTGTCCGTCTCGGACAAGACGATGGCAAGCTCCGCGTTCTCGAACCTCGTTCCCGCAATCATCGCGCGCTCCTCGTGGCGGTGACCGTCATGACATCCCTTTCGTAAGAACACTCGAGGTCAAATCCTCCCTCGTATCCGATCCGGTAGACGCCGAGCCCGGTGTTCTGGGCCGGATGCTCCAGGAGCTCCTCGAGACGCCGCAGGTAGAGCGAGGAGCGATCCGTCGCGCGATTCAGCGCCCCGATGCGCTCCTGAAGCCGCGTGACGTTGGGACCCGATCGGGTGCCGTTAGTGACGGAGATCCGGACCGTTCCCTCCCGCAACGAGAAGGAGAAGGTAATGCTGGGGGACCCGGGCACCGCCTCGCCATACTTTATGGCGTTCTCCAAGAGCTCCGACGCGACCATCGCCGCAGCGGTGCGCAGCTTCGCGGGATACTCCTCCAGCTCCTCGACGATCTGCTTTCGGGTCCTCCGAACCGTGGACCAGATGGGTTCTATGCTCGCCTGGATCTGGACGTCCTTCACCGTTCCTCCTCGCCGCGCTGCGGGGGGTTGTCTTCGCCCGTCGCTCGACCCGCCGGGGCGTAGCGAACCGCCATTACGGTGACGTCATCGTTCACCGTGCAACCTTCGAGAACCCCAAGGACTCCCTTGACGATGGCGGCGGTCGTACTCCCGGTGGCGGCGACCGCGCCGAAGCGGGCCGCGACCTCGTGGATGCCGAGCAACCCCTCCTGGGTCTTGGCCTCGGTCAAGCCATCCGTGTAGAGCAGCAGGGCATCGCCGGGCGCCAGGTGGAGCGTCTGGTCGACGAGGAGGTGGGAGATGTCGTCGATGAGCCCGAGCCAGAGGCCGTGCGTCTCGACGCATTCCACCGTGTCGGTGGCCGCGCGGTGGACCAGGATGTCCAAATGGAGCCCGGAGAAGCGGACCTCGGGACCGCGGAGCTGGAGCGCCGTTACGGTCAGGTACTGTCCCTTGCCAACTCGCGCCAGGTTCCCCAAGAGAGCCACGTTGGCGCGGCTGAGAACCGCGGAGGGGGAGAGGGACCGGTGGTCGGCAGGATCCGCGGTCGCGACCAGAGTACGGATCGCCGTCTGGAACATCATCATGATGAGTCCCGCCGAAACCCCGTGCCCGGAGACGTCGCCGATCACTAGCCAGCAGCTGTCTCCGGTCACAATGATGTCGTAGTAGTCTCCGCCGACGCTGTCGGCGGGACGCATGACCGCCGCAATGTCGAAGTCCCCTACGCGCTGATCCTCCGGGAGCAGAACGGTCTGGATCATTCGTGCCAGATCCATCTCCCCCCAGACCTCCGACAGGGCACGTTGGAGCTCGGCGGTGCGCTCGGTGACCTGGTACTCGAGGGTCTCGTTGGCCCGCCGGAGCTTTTCCGTCGCGACGGCGAGGTCGCCGTAGAGTCGGGCGTTGTCGATGGCGATGGCCGCCTGGACGGCCAGAAACTGCAGGAGGCGCACTCGCGCCGGAGTGAAGCCGGTCGTCGTGAGGTTGTTCTCGAGGTAGAGCACCCCGCGCAGCCGTCCCCGATGCGACATCGGCAGGCAGAGCACGGAGCTGGGGTGGTGACGCTCGATGTAAGGATCGCCCTTGAAGCAGCCGTCCGTCACCGCGTCATTGAGGAGCGCTGCCTGCCCAGTCCTGGCGACGTAGTGCACGACGCGCGAGGAAAACTCGGCGGCGTCGTCGATCGGATCCGAGAGCCCAAGCCGAACCTGGTCAGGAGACACGGTAATGGAAGCGGCCAGCACCAGCGTCCCGTCGTTGTTCAGGATGAGGAAGCCCCGCTGAGCGCCCGCATTCTCGATAAGGGTTCGCATGAGCCGCTCGAGGACCTTCTCGAGGTCGAGGTCGCTGGCGATCGCCTCGGTGGCTCGGATGACGGCGGTCAGATCCAGGCCACCGAGCGGGGTGGTGGCGGCGGTGGCGTGGCTCGCGGTGACCGAGCGCGTGACTTCGATGCCCCGGTGGGCAGCGACGAGGTCTGGGAATTCGGCGTCGAGCTCGCGCGTCTTGGCCGTCGCCCCCCAGCGGTCATAGGCGTAGCGTGCCTCGACCAGGTATGGGCGGGCGATCTTGGGGCGCCGTTGCTCGAGCAGGAAGCGGGCGCAGAGCTCGTTGGCGAGGGCTTGGTGATGGACGAAGCCGTGAGCGCGAGCCTGTTCGATGGCCTGATCGAAGAGGGTCAAGGCCGAGAGAACGTCCCCTTCAGCGGCGGCGAGCTCGGCTTGGACCAGTAGGGAGCGATGCCCGTGGTTCGCGGGGCACTCCTCCGCCCACCGAGCGATCGTCGCGGCGTCGTCCCGCAGCCGCAAGAGAAGGGCCGGGCGTTCGCGATCGGAGCTGACGCGGGCGAGCTCGGCCAGCGACAGGGCGTGATAGAGCCTGTTCTCCGCGTTGTAGAGGATGTTGGGCAAGGGCAGGAACTGCTCGGTCGTGTCGAGAGCGTCCTGATACTTGCCGGCGAGGAAGCGAACAGGGGCCTTCGCCGCGCCGTAAAAGGCGCGGACCGGGATCGATGCCTCAGCCTCGAAGGCAGCCTCATCGAACTCAGCGTCGTTCAGGCTGTGCGGCGCGGCCGTTCGATCCTGGAGCGCCCGAACGGCCTGGCGCAGTCCGAGCAGAAAGCCGCGAACGATGACGTCGTCGGTACGGTTCGCGAGGTCGAGAGCGAAGGGCAGCGCCTGCTCGATCTCGCCGAGGGGGACCCCGGCGTAGAAACGGTAGCTCTCAATGAACGCTACCGCGTAGTTGCTGTGGAACCGGTCGCCGGTCTCCAGTCCTTGGCGGAGCGCTACGCGAAGGTGGTCAATGCTGACGGCGACGGGGTCGCGCCAGTGGGCGAGGAAGCCGGCAAAGATGAAGCGAGCGGGGACCGTCAGCGCCGCGTTGCCAGCCCGCTCGCCGAGCTCGACGCCGAGCTTGCCGAACTGATACCCGGTGTCGAAGTCGCCGGTAATCATCGTGTGAACCAGCCCATACTGGTTGTGGATGAACGGCGTCAGCGGCGCTCGGCCGTGGCGGAGTTGCAGGCGGGCAGCCTTGAGGACGACCACGACCATGAGCTCCTGCACGGACTGGAAGGCAGAGGGGATGGTCTTGGCGTAGGCCTCCATGAGGGCGAGGTGCTCGGGCTGGACCATGTCTGGCAGATCTGCCAGAGACGTGACGGGGCGTCCCGCGCGCTCGGCCTGAAAGGCGGCGAACTCGGCGCGAATCGCCGCGTTCAAGGCGGCCGGGTCGTCAGGGGGCGGCACCGAGTCGCCCAGCAGCCGGAGGGTTTCCACGCTGTGGCTCACGGCGTCGCTGAGTCGACCCATGTTCGTCAGGAGGTGGGAACGGATGTTGCGGGCGGGGATACGGTCAAGGAGGTGCTGCGCTCGCCGCTCCGCAGCGTCGAGGACCGTCAGGGAGCGGTCGACTTGACCGTTCTGGTAGTCGCACTCTGCCTTGAGGACGTGCGCATCGAGGAGGAGCCGGTAGTCCGTCGTCCAGCCGTCCTCTCCAAGCAGGTCGATCGTTGCCGCGAGGTAGCGCGCCGCGACCTCGGAGGCCGCCGCCGAGCGCGCAGTCCGCCCGGCGGCCAGGTTGAGTCGTGCGAGTCGGCGCCGCTCGGACTTCTCCGTGATGAGGGCCACGGCGCGGTTCAGGTGGTCCGCGATGTCAAAGAGGGAGGCAACTTCGGAAACCTCCTCCGCGTCGCCGAGGAGGTGCCGCCCGATCGCGAGGTGAATGGCGCGACGGCGTTCCTCGTCGAGCTGTTGATCGGCAGCTTGCTGCACGCGACTGTGGAGGAACTGGAAGCGGACGGTCAGGTCGCCACCGGCAGCGGTCGGAGCGAGGCCGTACCGATAATTGGCGTCGAGCGGGACGAGGAGGCCCTCATCCAGTGCACTCCAGAGGTCCTTCACCAGCGCCTCGCGGCTGCCACCGACGACGGTCGCCAGCGTCTCGGAGTCGAACTGGTGGCCGATGCAGGCCGCCACATGGAGGATTCGCCGGGGCCCTTCCCCGAGCTGGTCCAGCTTCCTCAGAACTAGATCGACGACGTTGTCGGTGGCGACCGTGGCGTTGGCTCGGACGAGGTCCCAGCGCCACTCGCGCTTCGTTTGGTCGAAGGACAGCGCCCCGTCCTTGGCCAATGTCAGCAGGAGCTGCCCGAGGAAGAGGGGGTTGCCCCGTGTCTTCTCTCTCGCCACGGCGGCGAGGGGTTCCACTGCACGAGCGTCCTGGCCAAGGGTGTCGGCGATGAACGCGGCGACGTCCGAAGGGGCGAGGGGGCCGAGGGCAATCGCGCTGATCCGGACGCCGGCCCGGCGGGCCTCTTCACGCGCGACCGGGAGGGGATGGCTCTCGTCGAAGGCATCGTCACGGGCAGCTGCCAAGACGAGGAGGCCGCGAGCCTCGGGCGCGGTGAGCGCCTGGTTGAGGAGACGAAGCGAAGGCGCGTCAGCCCACTGCAGGTCGTCGAAGAAGAGGACGAGCGGGTCGCTGCTGTCGCCGAAGGCGAGAAGGAAGCGCTGAAAAACCAGCTCGAAGCGGTGCTGCGCCTCGGCCGGACCGAGCTCCGGAGCGGGCGGCTGCGGTCCGAGGATCAGCGCGAGCTCCGGCACCAGATCGATCATGAGCTGGGCGTTGGCGCCCAACGCTTGCAGCAGCCGTTGCTTGCGCACCGACAGTGCCTCTACGGGTCGCGTCAGCTCGAATCGAACCAGCTCCTGACACGCATGGCCGAGCGCCGAATAGGGGGCGCTGCGGTTCAAATACTCGAAGGCGGCACCGGCGAACCGCCCTCCGGTCAGAACGTGGGTACGGAACTCGTAGACGAGGGCGGACTTGCCGATCCCGGGCTGACCCGTCAGCACGATGAGCTCGGTGGCGCCGTTCCTCGCGCGCTCAAGGGCCGCCAGGAGCTGGCCAAGCTCGGCATCGCGACCGTAAAGCCTCTGCGGGATCTTGAGCTCGCCGTCCGCGTCGTGTTCGCCCAGAGCAAACGACGGCACGCCGCCCTCGACCTCGAGGGCGTCGAGACAACGCGCGAGGTCGGCGGCCAGTCCGAGCGCGCTCTGGTAGCGCGACTCCGCTGACTTTCGCAGCAGCTTGAGGATGATCTCGGAGAGGATCGGCGGGAGGTCCGCGCGCAGCGCGACGGGGGGCTCCGGCGTGCGCGCCAGGTGTGCGTGGACGAGCTCCAGCGGGTCGGTGGTCGGGAAGGGCAGGCGACCCGTGAAGACCTCGAACAGCATCACGCCCAGCGAGTACAGGTCAGAGCGACGGTCGATCACCCGGTTCAGTCGGCCAGTCTGTTCGGGCGCGACGTACGGCAACGAGCCCTCGAGTCGATCGAACGAGGTGGTGCCTTGTCGCTCTCGGGTCAGACGAGTGGCGATGCCGAAGTCGATCAAGATGACGCGGGTCGGGTCCCGAGGATCCAGGAACACATGCTGAGGCTTGAGGTCTTTGTGCAACACGCTCCGTTCGTGCACCCGGGCCAGGGTCTGGGCGATCGCCACCGCGATCTGGAGAGCGCGCCGGAGGGTGGGCCGTTCAGAACGCAGGATCCGGTCGAGAGACTGGTCCCCAGCGTCTTCGAGGATAAGGGCGAGGCCGTTGCCGGACGACTCGAGGCCGTAGGTCCTCACGACGCCCGGCAGGTCGAGTGAGGCGATGATCTCGTGCTCGTGACGGAGGCGCGCCAGGTGCAGGTCGCTCGGGTACTCGTCGCGCAAGATCTTAGCGATGATTGCCTGGCCGTCGGCCTTACGGTAGCCGCGATGCACGCGAATGGCCGCGGTCTCCTTGACCAGCGTGGTGAGCGCGTACCTGTCGCGGAGTGTCATTCCCGCAAGGATAACCGGAAGCGGCGCTGTCGTCGCGGGAGGGCTTTGACCCATCTCCGTCGGAAGCAGTCCCGGCCTCACGGCAGGGCCTCGATCGCAGGACGAGCATGAGGTAGCCCGCAGCGCGGACCGCTCGGGGCGCTCAGACCGGCAGCGCGGGGTGGGCGATCCGCTCCGCCGCCGACTCCACGATCCAGCCGATGAGCTGCCGATAGGCGATCCCGAGCCGCTGGCACAGGATGGGCAGGTCGGAGTGCTCGGGGTGGAGCCCGGCGAGGGGGTTGACCTCGAGGAACCGGACTGCGCCGGCGGCGTCCTGGCGCAGATCCACGCGCCCGGCGTCCCGGCAGCCGAGCGCCCGCCAGGCCTGCAGGGCCACCGCCTTCGCCTCGCGCACGAGCGGGTCTTCATCGGACGCCAGCGTGTAGTGGACGAGCTCCTCGCAGCGCTCCTTGTTCAGGTAGGAGTAGACCCCGGCCTCGGCGCCCGCGAGCAGGACGATCTCGAGGGCGCCCAGGGCACGGGCTCGGTCGCCCGTGCCCACCACGCCGACGGTGAACTCGCGCCCCGGCAGGTACGTCTCCACCAGCACTGGCTGCTCGAAGCGCGCCAGCAGCCGGCCGCAGACCGCGGCGAGCTGGGCGCGGTCACGGACGATCGAGTCGGCCGCCACCCCCTTGCCCGTGCCCTCCGCGACCGGCTTGGCGAAGAGGGGACAGGGGAGGGTCACGTGCTCCACCTCCCCCGGCGACGCGACGACGCAGAACTCGGCGACGGGGACCCCGAAGGACTGGACGACGCGGTTACAGTAACCCTTGTGCAGCGTCAGCGCCAAGACGAGCGGATCGGAGAAGGTGTAGGGGATGTCGTAGGCCTCGAGCAGTCCCGGCACCTGGGCCTCCCGCGCGAACCCGCGGAGCCCCTCGGCGATGTTGAAGACGAGATCCCAGCGGTCGCCCCGCCCCAGCCGCTCCACCAGTCGACGGACGTTGCCGATTCGATCGGGCGTGTGACCGAGGGCCGAGAGGGCCGTCTCGATCGCGTCGATGGTGTCCGGGCGGTCGAACTCCCCCGACTCCTCCTCCCCATACCCCAGCTCGAGGTAGTCCTGCCTGAGGTCGTAGGTGATGCCAACGCGCATGGATCCGGTGGTTCCTTTCGCTCGCTCGCCCGAGGCCGACCGCTCGACGGCGCCTCGGTCCGCTCAATCGCTCGATTCGACTCCTGGAGCACCGAATAGGTTGCCCACAGCGACGGAGGCCCGAGAAATGCCTCCGTGCAGGGCGAGGAGACATTTCCCAGGCCTCCTTCGCCGATGTCTGCTCCCAATTCGGTGCTCCAGGTCGTTGATTTGTCGCAGCAATCAACCTGATTGCTGCTCTAGAGCAGCCCGTGCTCGGCCAGCGCGGCCGCCCAGCGCTCGGCCATCTTCTGCGAGCCCGGGAGGTTCGGGTGGCAGCCGTCACCCGTGTCCGTCGCGGGATCGAAGCCCGTGTACTGATCCACCACGTGGATCGGCGACGCGGCCGTCCCCTCCGCGGCGGCCCAGTCCACGATGGCGGCGTTCAGCTCCGGGATGCTGGTCCCACAGGTGCTGCAGGCGGCGTTCGGGATGATCTGCGCGACGAGCACGATGACGTCCGGGTTCGCGCCGCGCAGGGCGTCGAGGATCACCGAGAAGGCGTCGAGGATCGTCGGCGTGGAGATGGTGCTGTTCCAGGTGTCGTTGGTGCCGTAGTGAAGGAGCACGATCTCGGACTGGTTGGTCGAGCACCAGGTCGCTAGCTCCGACGCGTGCGCTCCACCCGG
>CAYOLF010000094.1:10994-23868 GCA_964404725.1 uncultured Polyangiaceae bacterium | reverse complement strand
TCGTCTCCCTCACTGCCGCGGGCGTCCGATGGCAGCGCGGTGCCGAACCGCCGCAGCTCCACGCCAGCACCCGCGATGGCACCCCGCTCGTGTGGTATCTTGAGCCCCGCGGGCGAGAGGACGGCGTGCAGCCCGCCCGAGGCGAGCGAGCATGCGTCGAACCGTCCCCATCCTCCTCTCCTCAGCGCTGGTCGGCGCGCTCGCTTGCGGCGGTCGGGTCACGCACGACGGCGATCCGACGGGTAACGTCGACGAGGTCGCGACTCCCACCGGGGGGCTCGGTGGCGCGCGCGCCGCGACTGGCGGCCTCGAGTCGGGCGGCGCCCGCGACGTCCCGAGCAGCCCGGGCGGTTCGCCAGGGGCCGGCGCCTCGAGCGGCGGCTCCCGGGTCACCGGGGGGACCGCCCCAGGCGGCGGCACCAGCGGGGCCGCGTTCGGGGGGGCCTTCGGCGGTGCACCCCTGAGCTCCGGCGGCGCCGCCACGGGTGGGCTCGGACTCGCCGGCGAGGAGCCGCTCGGTACCGGTGGCCAGGATCCGGAGCCTCGCGACTGCGGGCCGCTCATCGACGACATGGAGGACGCCACCGGACGGATCTGCGACGACGGGGTGCGACGCGGGGTCTGGTACACCTTCAACGACGAGGGCGCCGCGCAGTGGCCCGCGCCCCAGACCCCGGGCGTGCCGATCCCCGTCGAGGAGATCCCAGGCGGGCGTGGCGAGAGCCTCAAGGCGATGCGCACCCACGGGGGCTCGTTCACCGCCTGGGGCGCGGGGCTGGGCGTCGACCTCGCCTTCGACGGCGTCACCTACGGTCATTACGACGCCTCGAGGTACGACGGGATCACCTTCTGGGTGCGCGGCGACCGCGGGCACTCCTTCGAGGTCCGCATGAGCGACGAGGCGACCACGCTGGTGGATTTCGGCGGGACCTGCGAGAGCGAGCCCTGCGTCGAGAACACGCGCGAGGTCGCCTACGACGCCGAGTGGACCCTAGTCTGGGTCCCCTTCGAGGGGCTGTCCAACTACGGCCAGCCCCTCGATCCGAGCCGCCTGACCAACCTCCAGTTCTTCGTCCGCGACAACCCGCCCTTCGACTTCTGGATCGACGATCTGTCCTTTTTCTCCGGGGTACCAGCCTGCGGCGACGGCCGCCCCCCGGAGTGCCAGGGCGTCCTCCCGATCGCAGACCCGACCCTCGCCGCGACGCTCGGCCAGCCCTCCGTGACCGAAACCTGCGACGTCACCCGCCTCGAGATCGCTCCGGCGGTCGCCCTCGAGCCCATCGCCAGCCTCGACGGCCTCCACTGCTACGGCGCCCTCGCGAGCTTGAGCGTTTCCGGGCAGGTGCTCGCCGAGGTAGACGAGCTCGCCCGGATGCCCCAGCTCAGCGCCGTCGTCCTCGCCGACAACGCCCTGTCGAGCCTCGACGGCCTCGCGAGCACGGGCTACCTCGATCTGCTCGACGTCTCCGGCAACCAGCTCGTGAGCCTCGACGTGCTCGGGAGCGTCACCGGCCTGACGGTGCTGCGCGCCGCGAACAACCTCCTCTCGGACGCCGCCGGGCTCGAGGCGCAGGGTGCGCTCGTCGAGCTCGATCTCTCGGAAAACCAGCTCACCAGCGTCGCCGCTCTGCCGCCGCTCCCCGCGCTCACCCACCTCTCGCTCACCGCCAACTCCATCGAGGACGTCGGGGTCTTCGCCGCCGCGACGGGCCTGGTCGACGTCGACCTGTCCGGCAACCGGATCACCGACGTCACGGCGCTCGGCCACGCCCCACCGCTCCGGTACCTCGACCTTCACTCCAACCGGATCACCAGCATCGACGGGCTCGCGAACCTGACAGCCTTGTCCCGCCTCGACGTGGGCGACAACGAGCTGACGCGCCTCGACGCCGTGGCGACCCTGACCAGCCTCGTCGAGCTCGACGTCTCCTCGAACCACGTCACGGACCTCGCACCACTGGCGTCCCTGCCCCTCCTGCAGCGCGTCTCCCTGGCCAATAACCAGGTCGAGGATCTCTCCCCGCTCGCCGGGAGGGAACTGCTCTACCTCGATGCGTCACACAACCTCGTCGAGACGATCCCGGCCTTCGTCCAGAATGCCCTCGGCGATCTCATCCTCGACGACAACCGCATCACCGATCTTGGGCCGCTCGCGACCAAAACGCACTTCGGCACCCTGAGCCTCGACGACAACCCCGTCGGCGATCTGACCCCGCTCGGGTCCATCCAGTACATCGTGACCTTGAATCTGCGGAGGACGGCGATCACGACGCTCGCCCCCCTCGCCGCCAACCCGAATCTTTGCACCTACTATACGAACTGGGCGAGCTTCGGCCCCACGATCCACGCCGAGGAGAACCCGCAGCTCGACTGCGCCGCCGAGGCCGAGAACCTCGCTGCCCTGCAGGCACGGGGGGTCGACGTGTTCTCGGACTGCCCGGTCGAGTGAGCGGCGACGGGAGCGGCGCCTCGGGCCCCGGGGGGCTTACGGACCGCGGGCCCGGCGCGTCCCGTGAGCCGTTCCGGTCCCCTCGCGGTACCCACACGCGGAGCGATCACCGCCACGTCCGTCCCGGTGGGGAGTGCTCGACCGCGTCCGTCGCGGGCGGCGCCGCGCCGGGATCCTTCGAAGGAGGCCCCCTCCTCGTGCGAACCTGTGCCCTGCCGGTTGCCTTCGTCACTGTCCTCGTCGTCGCCGCTCCCCCCGCGGCCGCGGAGGCGATCATCGAGAATCCCGGAGACCACCCGGACTACTTCGTCGAGCTCGATCCCCACCTCGTCCTTCAGCACGGGTACACGCCCGCGTGGTTCGACGTCGGCGTCGGCTTGGGGCTCCGCGCGACGATCCCCTTCTTGGACGGGCCGATCCCGACCATCAACAACAGCATGGGCGTCTCGTTCGGCATGGACTGGGCGCACTTCGGCGACGACGACTGCTACGAGTACTACTACTGGACTCGCGATCCGCGAGCGCGCCCCCCGGTCGGCTGGGACTACCGCTGCCACGGCGACACCTTCGTGTTCCCCGTCGCCCTGCAGTGGAACTTCTGGCTCACCGACGTGATCAGCGTCTTCGCCGAGCCTGGGCTCGCCCTCGGCTATCGCCGCTGGGAGGGCTGGTGCGAGCTTGGCACCTGCGACGCGGACGACCTCGATCTGCACCCATTCGTGTTCTGGGGCGGCGGGCGCTTTCTGTTTGGCGAGCGCATCGGCATGACCGTGCGCCTCGGCTACCCGTCCGTCACCATCGGCGCGACGTTCCTGCTCTGACCCGTCCCGAGGGATCGAACGTGTTCACGACCCGCCGTCTCCTGTCCACCGGGCTCCTCCTCGGCGCCGCTTCCCTCACCTCGTGCGACGACGATGAGCCCCCGCCGGGCGCCTACGCCACCCTCGGCGTCGCCTGCTGGTCGCACCTCGACTGTGCCAGCGGTTACTGCTGCACCAAGCCGACCTGTGGCGGTGGGTCCTGCTCCTACCCCTGTCGTGGCGATCTCGACTGCCCCTTCGGCTCGCTCTGCGATGGCGGGGTCTGCTACCTCGCCTGCCGTGGCGACCACGACTGCTACCCCGGTCAGCGCTGCAAGCGGGACCGCTCGGTGTGCCAGTACTGATCCCGGCCGTGCGGCCTCCGCGACCGAGCAGGGCCGCCGGCGCCGCGGCGAGAGCTGCCCGTGAGCCGGAACCCGGGCCTCGTGGTACCAATCTCACGATGGCCCTCCCCAGCGCGCAGACCCGGTCGGGCGCGGGTCCGAGCGACGCGGCCCTGGTGGTGGCGGCGCGCGCGCAGGAGCGCTGGGCCCAGGAGGCGCTCTTCCGCCGGCATGCCGCCATGGTCAACGGGCTAGCCTATCGTCTGGTCGGCCGCGATGCGGACCTCGACGACCTGGTGCAGGATTGCTTCGCGGAGGCGTGGCGGTCGCTCGGGCGGCTCGCGGAGCCCGCCGCGTTCTCGACCTGGCTCGGGTCCATCGTGGTGCGCACCGCGCACAAGCTGATCCGCCGCCGGCGCCTGCTCTCCCGCCTCGGCCTCGGCGCGGGTTGCCGGGTCGATCTCGACGAGCTCGTCTCGCCCGCGGCGCCGGCCGACGTGCGCGCGGAGCTCCGCGCGGTCTACGCCGTGGTGGAGTCGCTGCCGGCCGCGACCCGGGTGGCGTTCGTGCTGCGTCGGATCGAGGGCCTGGCGCTGGAGGAGATCGTCGCGCTCACCGGGGCCTCGCTCGCCACCGTCAAGCGCCGAATCGCCGATGGGGAGCGCAGAATCACGGCCGCCACCCGCGGCACCGAGGAGCCGTCATGACCGCATCGTCGAGGCTTGCCAGGTACGTCACCCCGAGTCTCTCCGAGGAGCGGGTTACGGCCCAGTGGTCCGGATCGGTCGTCGTCGCCCGACAGCTCGGTCGCGAGCGGCGGGCGCGCGCCGTCCTGGCGCTCGGCGCGCTCTGCCTCGCGGCGGCGCTGCTCGTCCTGCCCTGGCGTCGCGGAGGCGAGGGGTCGGCGGTGGCGGGGACGCTGATCGAGAGCGGTCCGAGCGAGCTCCAGCGCCTCACCCTCCCGGACGGCACGCGGGTCGAGCTCGCCGCAGGCACGCAGGTCGCCGTCGCCGAGCTGGGTGCGCGGCGCGTGCGGCTGCGCCTGGAGCGAGGCGGCGTCACGCTCGACGTGGCCTCCAACCCGCGCCGTGAGCTCACGGTCGAGGCTGCCCGCACGGAGGTGGTCGTCGTCGGGACCCACTTCCGCGTCGTTGCCAGCGCCGTCCCCGGCGAGCCCCGGGTGACGGTCGCGGTCGAGCGCGGCGCGGTGCGCGTGCGATCGCTCGACGGCGGTGGGGAAACCCAGCTCACCGCGGGCCAGTCCTGGACCGATCCCACGCCGGTGGCGGGCCCCATCGCGGCCGCGCCCCCGGTCGCGGTCGCACCGCCGCCAAGCCTGGTCGTAGCGCCGGTCGAGAGCGCGGCGCCGGAGGCGGCGCTGGCGCCTTCGTCCGCGGCCGCGCCGCCCCCACCCGAGGCGGATCCGAAGGCCACCTACGCCGCGCTCGGCCCCGAGGGCTTCTCCCGCGCGGTGGCGACCAGCAGCCCGAGCCGCCTCTTCGAGCTGTACGAGCAGGCCCAGCTCGCCGGGCGCCCGGCGGAGGCGGCAAAGGCGCTCGACCAGCTCCGGCGACGCTTCCCGGGCGACGCGCGCGCGGGCCTGGCGGCCTTCGAGCTCGGCCGGCTGCGCCAGGATCAGCTCGGCGACGCGGCGGGAGCGGCGGCGGCGCTCGAGGAAGCGGTCCGCCGCGGTGGCGCCTTCGGCGAGGACGCATCGGCCCGGCTGGTGCGGGCGTACCAGGCGCTCGGCAACCGGGCCGCGTGCGAGCGGACGCGTGACGCCTACCTCGCCAAGTACCCTACCGGTGCGCACGCGGGGGCCGTGACACGAGGATGCCGCCATTGACGGGGCGCCTCGCCGTCGCCGCGACCGTGGCGCTGGCCGCGGCGCTGACGGCCCCGGCCGCACCCGCGGCGCCCCGTCCGTGCCCGGCCGCGGGGCGTCCTTGGGTGCAGCTCGTCGTCGAGGACGCCGGGCCCCCGGTCGCCCAGGAGCGAACGATCGATCACATGCGCGCCGAGCTCGCGCCGAGCGGGATCGACGTCTGCACGGAGGCGCGGCCGGGCGCGCCTCCCGCGCTGGCGACGGTCCGGCTCACCGCCAGCGACGGGTCCACGGTGGACATCTCGGCCGAGGTGGTCGACGCGGTCACCAGCAAGGAGCTGGCGCGGAGCATCGACCTCACGGCAACCCCGCCGGACGCCCGCGCGCTCACTATCGCCCTCGGGGCAACCGAGCTACTCCGCGCTAGCTGGATCGAGATCGAGCTCGCCTCGGCGCCGGCCGGCGACGTCCCGGTGCCGCCGGAGGTCGAGGCGGACGTGGCGCGGGAGCGGCGGCGCGGCCCGGCGGGGCGTCCCGCGACCCGCGCGGCGGTGGGCCTCGCGGTGGCGGGAGAGGAGTTCTCGGGCGGGCTGCGCGAGCTGGGGCTCGACCTGCGCGCGACGGGGTACCTCTCGCGGCGGCTCGCCCTGGGGGCGCGGTTCGGCGCCCGCGGCGCCGGGCGCGAGGAGGGCAGGTTCGGCAGCGTGGCGACGAGCGGGTGGATCGCCGGGATCGCCGCTACCGCGCCCCTTACCCCCCTCGTCGGCCGCGCCGGGGCCGGGCTGGTCGCGCGCGTGGACGCGCTGGCGCTCACCTTCCGCGGGCACCCGACGGAGGTGTCGACAGGGACGCGGCGAGGGGGCACCGCGCTGACCCTGAGCGGCGGGATCGCGAGCTGGGTGCGCCTCACCGGGAGCCTCCGCTTCGAGGTGGAGGCGCTGGCGGGCGGCACACCCCGAGGCGTGGCCGCGACCGATGGGACCGCCCCGCTGGTGAGCGCGGGCGGGATCCTGGTGGCGGGATCGCTCGGCCTCGCGCAAGACTTCTAGCATGGTCGCCGCCGGCACCGCCCCGCCTCGCCCTGGTTGGCTCCTCGCCGCCCCCGCGGCGCTCGCGGCGCTGCTGGGGCTGTCGTCGGCCTGCGAGGAGATGACACTGCAGGTGCTGGCCCCCGTCGCCTCCGCCTCCGCCTCCGCGGCTGCGGCGACCTGTGCCCCCCCCGCAATCGCGCTCTGCGCGGGACAGCTCGAGGACGAGTGCCGGGACGCCAAGCAGTGCTGCAGCGGCGCCTGCCTGGTGGCCGAAGACGAGAAGAAGCGCTGCGCCCGCGTGACGAGCTGCGCGTCGTTCTGCGAGGACTGCACGGTCCCCGCGGACTGCTGCTCCGGGCGCTGCGAGGACGACGGCACGGGGCGGACGGTCTGCTGGTCCGGCGCTTGCCGCGCTCAGGGAGAGCTCTGCGACGACGACGCCGACTGCTGCACCGAGGCGGGGCCGGTCCACTGCGTCGAGGATCCGGTGGGGCTGAAATCGAAGCGCTGTCGCCTGGACTCGTCCGGGCCGCCCTGCGTCGGTGATGGCGCGCGCTGCGCGGACGCCGGTGAATGCTGCAGCGGCTTCTGCGTCGGAGGCGGCCAGCCCGACCCGATCTGCTCGACGGACTGCGTCCCGGACGGGGGGGCCTGCACGACGGCGGCGGACTGCTGCTCCGCGGCGGCGACCTGCGCGGGCGAGGTCGGCGCGCTCGCCTGCACCGTCGTCATCCGGTGAGACATCGTCGCCCGACGTGAGCCGTTCGGCGCCCTCGCGGTACTCACCCCTCGATCGGCCGCAGCGATGCGCCGCGGCGGTCGAGGAGCGACCATGCACCGAGGACTACCGCTCATCGCCCTGACATTCGCGGCGTTTTGCCTCACGGGGTGCGGCGGCGACGACCCGGACGACGACGCTGGGAGCGCCGCCGGTTTCGGCGGCGCGCCGAGCGTGCTTGAGGCCAGCGGCCTCGGCTTCGGCGCACAGGAGGGCTTCACCTGGCGGACGGACGCCCAGGGCTCCTGCCAGCTCGAGATGACCGACTCCGGCTGCTCCGGCGCGGTCTACGAGAAGGAGGACGTCCCGCTCGACATCTACGTGATGTTCGATCGGAGCGGCTCGATGTGCCGGTGCGTGGATCCGCCGCTGCCCGAGGGCGGGTGCGACGCGGCGGGCTGCGCCGAGACGCGCCTCCAGGCCATCACCCGGGCCTTCGGCGAGTTCCTGGACGACCCCGAGAGCGAGGGCGTGGGCGTCGGCATCGGCTCCTTCGGCCAGCTCCCCATCGGGGCGACGAGCTGCGATCCCGCCGTGTACTCCACGCCAGACGTGCCGATCGGGGTGCTGCCGGGCAACGCCGCGGCGCTGATGCGCGCGCTCGAGGCCGCCGAGCCCGGCGGGGAGACCCCGACCGGGGCCGCGATCCGCGCGGCCTGCGGCACCGCGCAGGCCCGCAAGGACGAGGTACCCAGCCACGAGGTGGTGATCCTGCTGCTCACCGACGGTGAGCCCAAGGCGCCCGTGACCTGCCCGAGCGGCGACGACGCCTGTTGCCCGACCCTCGCGGACGCCGCGACGGCCGCGGCGGACTGCGCGGGGGACAGGCCGGGGATCCGCACCTACGTCCTCGGCGTCGGCCCGTTCCTGGCCAACCTCGGCGAGATCGCGACGGCGGGCGGGAGCGATCACGCCTACCTGGTCGAGGGCGACGACGTCGCGGACCAGGTGCTGGAGGCGCTGCGCGCCATCCGCGGCGACGCCCAGATCCCCTGCAGCCTGGGGCTGCCATCGGCGCCGGCGGGCACGGAGCTCGATCTGTCCCAGGTGAACATGGGCTTTACCACCGACGCCTGCGAGGGACAGGTGCTCTACGCCGTCGCCTCGGCGGAGCAATGCGGGGAGGCGGGCGGCTGGCACTACGACAGCCCCACCGCCCCCACGCACATCGAGCTCTGCCCGGCGAGCTGCGAGGCGGTTTCCACTACGGCGGCGGAGCTCGTCTTCACGGTGGGCTGCGCCACCGTGTTCGTACCGCGCTGAGGCGCGTGAGGTCGTTGGCTGAGGCGCGGGACCCCGCGCCTCGAGGAAGGTAGGCACGGCATGCGTTCGATCGGGATGGTTCCTCGCGTGATTTCCCTGGCAGGCCTGGTGTGGGCGGTGGCCTGCGGCTCGAGCGGCGACGATGGCGCGAGCGACGGCAGCGGCGACGGCCGTGCCGCGGGCAGCGCCTGCACCACGGGCGCCGACTGCGCGAGCGGCCGCTGCGTCGGCGGCGCCTGCGCGGCGGCTTCGCTCGCGGCCGAGGGAGGCGAGTGCGTCACCCACGGCGACTGCACCACCGGGAGCTGCATCGGCGGGACCTGCGTGGTGACCCCGTGCACGGACGGCGACGACTGCCCGAGCGGGCGTTGCATCGACGGGATCTGCGGCGGCTTCGTGGTGGGTGGCGGCGCGCCGTGGACCGGCGGGGGCGACGGCTACCGGCCGCTGACGACCGGCTGCGGGCCGGAGACGGCGGCCTCCTGCACGGGCGACTGCGAGGCGGGGATCGGCGCCGAGCCGGCCACCGTGGTGCGGCCGATCGCCACCCTCTGCTTCTCGGGCGAGGGTGACCCGACCCCAGAGGACCCGTCCGCGGTCATCGAGCAGGTGATCGAAGCCGTGGAGGAGCAGACCTACGTTCACCTGCGGGTCACCTTCGACCCCGCGTACGTCGACAACACCTACGGCGAAAACGCGAGCAGCGGGTGGTTCCCGGACGCCACCGCGACGGAGACCGAAGAGCCTGGCGGCAAGGCAGGCAAATCCGGTCACACCTTCAAGGATCTGGTGGGGAGCGACCACACCGAGCTGCTCCTGACCGACGGGGACGGGACCACCGTGCTCGAGATGAAGGTCGACCTCATCAGCGAGAGCGCGACGGCCGCCTGCGGCTATGAGACGCTCGGGGTGAACGGGGGCGATGGCAAGGTGCTCACGGGCGACCCCGCCGCGGTGCTGGCGGTGGCGACGTCGATGACCCGCAACCTCAACGGCTGCGGCTACTGCGCGGAGGACGCCTGCGGCGGCGACTGCACGGTGAACTCCCCGGCGACCGACGACGCCTACACGCCGAACCCCGACACGCCGAGCTGGGACTACCGCCAGTCGTACGAGGTCTGGATCGACATCGGCGCCTTCGGCGACGCTGGGTTCGGGCAGGCCTACGTGACGTACACCCACGCCTCGCCATCCATGGTCGGCAACACCCTGACGGTAGAGCCCACCCCCTGCCCGCCCGACTGGTGCTCGGGCGGTGACTGCTACGGCGGCACGCCGCCCGAAGGGCCGCCGGACGACGGCGGGGACTGCCCGCCGAACTACCAGCTCTACGTCGCGTCCGAGGGGGCCGCCGGCTGCACCCCGATCCCGTTCGCCAACTACCCGGGCATGGCGGCCTGCCCCGAGGGCTACGCCCTCGACATCGCGAGCGAGGGGCAGTACTGCCTCCCGGTCGAGTGAGGACGCCATGAGGCGGCGATCGCTCTCGAACGGTCCCGGGAGGAGCGCCGCTCCGCCCACGCTCGCGGCGCTCCTCGCGCTGGGCCTCGCGGTCGCCGCCTGCGGCGGCGACGACGAAGACGGTGACGGCGAAGCCTCCGCGGCGGGCTCGGGCGGCTCGGGCCGCGCGACCGGCGGCGCGCGCGTCGGAACCGGCGGGTACTGGGGATCCGGCGGTGGCACGGCGTCGACCGGCGGCCGGCCCGGCGGTGGCACCCCCGGCGCCGGGGGCAGCAGCGCGGCGTCGAGCGGGAGCGATCCCGACGAGGAGGGCGGCAGCGCGGGGTCGAGCGAGAGCGATCCCGGCGCCGGGGGCAGCGGCGACGCGACGGGGGGCAGCACGACGCTCACCTCCTGCGAGCCCCTCGACATGGACGACTGGGACCCGCCCGCCTACGTCCCCGCGCGCCACGACGCGGCGTGCACGTCGGCCGAGATCGCCGCGTACTACGACGCGTGCCTCTTCGGCGCCAACTGCGCGGACTACGAGCCGGGTGGCCCTAGCGCCGACTGCGGCGCCTGCCTCGAGCCCTCCTCCCCGACCGACGACACCTGGGGCCCGGTCCTGCTCACCCGCCCGCCGCCGTTCTACGTGTACGACTCCAACGCCGGCGGCTGCATCGAGCTGGTCGGGGAGCCCGAATGCGCGGCCAAGATCCAGGCCGCCGACGCCTGTGCCCGCGCGGCCTGCGACGAGCCCTGCTCGGAGGACGGCTCCCTCGTCTACGAGGCCTACCAGGCCTGCACCCAGACGGCGCGGCGAACCGTCTGCGAGGACCGCCAGGCGGCGGCCGTGTGCATCATGGACGCAGACCACGCCGCCGCCTGTAGCGGCTCGGGCGGGTTCGAGACGCTCTTCGTCGCGCTGGCCGAGGTGTTCTGCGGACAGGGGTGAGCGCGGCCGCGACGCCGCGGGTGGATCGTCAGTCGAAGCTCGCCGAGAGGAGCAGTGCCGCGTAGCGAACGACACCTTGGACGCCGGTCCCGGCCCCGTCCGGCGCCGCTCGAGGCTGGGTTGGTACCTGAACTTCTCCCATCCGCAGGCGGCGTGAGGAGCTGCGACGGGTTTCCGGACACTACGGGGTCAACGGGGGGGTCGATCGAGGTGGCGGCGGGTGACCCGGTCACCCGCCGGCGCGACGACGACCGGGCTCACGCGCACTCCAGGAACTGCCGCAAGCGCGCGTTGACGTGCTCGGGCTGGTCGATGTTCAGGAGGTGTCCCGCGCCGGGAACGAGCTCCGCTTCCACGCTCGCGATCTGCCTTTTCGCACGCTCCAGCGCCCGGCGGGGAGGGTAGATGATCTCACGCTCGCCCACGAGCAGGAGCGTGCGCGTGGACAGCGCGCGGAGCTCGTCGTCGCTGAACACCGTCGGTGGACAGATCCTCGGGCGTGCTTGACGGGTCTCCCATAACTGGCGGTGCAGCTCCGCGGGGATCCGACCCCTGTCGGCCGAGAATGCCCCGATCAGGCGGCGCAGGGTCGGTGCGCTGAAGGCGAGCGGAGCCATCAGCGAGAACGTCACATAGAACCGCAAGCTGAAGGGGCAGAGGCTGGCTGCTGGCGCCAGCAGCGCGAGTCGGCTCACGCGCGCGGGGGCGTGCAGGGCGAAATTGAGCGCGAGCCAGCCGCCGTACGAGAGTCCTGCAACGGCGGCGCGCTCGATCCCGAGCCGGTCGAGGACCTCCACCAACCAGGACGCGCTGGCCGCGCGGGTCGAGAGCGGTTCGCTCATGAGGCTCTTCCCGGCGTCGCCGGGGGTGTCGAGGGCATAGACCCGGTGGCGCTGGCTCAGCGCGCCGACCGTCGGGAACCACATCGTCGAGCCCATGCCGGCGCCGTGGAGCATGATCAGCGGCGGCGCCTCGGGCGGCCCGCTCGCTATCGCGTGGGTCGAGCACCGGCGACCCGGGATCTCGAACTCCTCGAACGGCGCAGTCCAGAGCGCGAGGGCCGCATCGTACGCCGAGAGATAGGCCCCCCACCCCGCCGCTGACCGGAAGCACGAGGTGAGCTCCGGCCCGGTCCCTTGGGCGCCCCCCTCACGCGAGCGGGGGCTGCGGCGTTCAACCGTCCTGGCCATGCGGCCAGGCTACATCGTCCTTCTGACGCGAACCAGATCGCGCAGTGACTCTGGGATCTCGGCCAGGTTGGTGTCCGGCGCAGGGCGAAGGTACGGCTGGGGCATGTAGAATTACCTTCGCGGCAAGCAACCACTTCATCCGGGAGAACGGCTGGGCGAGCTGCGGGTGCCACCCTAGAGCACCAATCGGTTTGCCAGCTGCATCGGCGCCCTGAAAAACGCCCCCACGCGGGGCGAGGGGGCGTTTCACAGGGCGCCTTCGGCGAGATCTGCTGCGCGCTCGGTGCTCTAGGTCGTTTATTTTTCGCGGCAATCAAACTGATTGCCGCTCTAGCTCTCCGCCACCAGGTACAGACCGCGGTCGGCGAGCGTCGCGTGCTCGGAGAGGACGGCGAGCAGCACGTGCAGGACGTCCGCCGCGTCGCGGAAGAGGTTCGAGCTGACCGCCCCGAGGCCCGGGGGGAAGCGAGCGCTGGTCATCGGCCCAGCGCCGCCAGCAGCTCCTGGCGCGTGAACGGCTTGGCCAGAAAGCGCGCCGCTGGCCTGCCGGCGCGCGCCAGCGCGTAGGCGCCACCCAGGCCGCCGGTCGTGGCGACCAGCAGCCAGAGGATGGCCGGCGTGGCGTCGATCAGGAGCACCGCTGGTACCGAGAGGGCCGTCAGGGCGGCGAGCGTCGCTCGTGCTCCGGCGCGCGTTCTCCACGCGCTGGGCTGCCGCGACGCTGGCGATTGAAGTCGTCACTCCCCCGATCCCTTGGCGTCCGGTCCCGAGCGGCCCCGGACCCATGATTCTACAC
>CAYOLF010000094.1:0-10894 GCA_964404725.1 uncultured Polyangiaceae bacterium | reverse complement strand
CGCGAGCACCGTCTTGGTTGCCCCCTCGGCACGGTGGAGCTTCACCAGGACGAAGAGCGCAAGCGCGAAGTTCGCCAAGCCGAGCAGCGAGGCAATCCCCTGCATGACCCACAGCCAGGCTGGCATGCGATCCACTATGGCCGGGTCACGCCAGCCGCGTCAATGGAGCACGGCTCCCCAGGCTGGGCTCCGACGCGCCCCGCGGCGCGGTATCCTTGAACCGCGATGAACGACCGGGAGCAAGGGACGCGCCGCCACGAACCTGGCGGCCCACGACCCGCGCTGTCCGCGTTCTCTCCCCTCGAGTTCACCTTCTCGATGCTCGAGCGGGACTTCTCCGGGACGCTTCTCCCCCTGCTCGCCGCCGGTGCGCTGGCGACGGCGGACTGGACGGTGCTCAGCCTGGGGCTCATCCCGAGCGGGAACGACGCGGTCGCACTCCTGGCTGTTTGGACGCTCCCCAGCTGCTGCTTCGGTGCTGGCATGCTCGACTTCTGTGCTCGGATCGCTCGCCGCAAACCGTACTCCTGGCGCGGGCTCGCGCGCCTCGACCGCACGGTGATTGGGCTCGCGGTGCTCAAGCTTGCGTTCTACGGGGGCGTGGCGGCCAGCGGCTGCCTGGTGCAGGCAATGTCGGGCTCGGATGCCGAACCGGCGTCACATTCGCTCGGTGGGCTGCTGGGGACCGTTCGCCAGGAGTCGCCCCCCGGACCCGCGCTTCAGGGCCTGGTGTGGTTGGCGCTGGTGGCGGTCTGGGTGGTGGTGCTCGTGCGCACGGCCATCGCCCCGGTGCTGGTCGCCGTCGAGGGGATGGGGCCCGCGACGGCTCTCGCCAGCAGCGTGCGGTGGACTCGAGGCAACGCCAAGGCGATTGGCCTCTATGGTGTCGCGCTGCTGTTGCTGGTCGGGATGGGCGAGGCGCTCTTCACCGTCGCCGTCGCCGTCGCTCTGGGCGCCCCGGGGTTGGTCTACCTCGGGCTCAACCTGGCTCCTCCCCGCTCCGAGCGGACGCGCCCGAGTTCGTAGCGCCTGGCCGCGAGCGGCATCCGCATCGCCACCCCCACGTCGCCTCCCGCGATTGCCCTCCCGGCCGAAAAGTGCTCACTGCCAGCACACGAGCTCTTCCTCCTTCTCGCTGATGGGCGGCGCCAGCTCACGACGCCAGAGCTCGAGCTCGCGAGGCTGGGACGGCGAGAAGAGCCAGCGGACGACGTGCTTCGAGGTGCGCTCGCGCTTGCGGAGCGCCGGCTCCTGGGGAGCGGCGCAAGCGGGGGGCTCGCGCGCCGGCTTGGCGTCCCAGGTGGTCGAGTGCCACTCGCTCGATCCGGACTCCTTCTCGAGGCGTCGCACGAACGTGCCGAAGCAGGTCGCGAAGACCCAATCCTGCGTCAGGCTCTCCGATTTGGACCAGCCAGCGACCTCCGAGTCGTGATCCTCCGACTGGTGCGTCCGCTGGACGAGCTCCCACGGTAGGCCCTCCTCCTTCCAGAAGAGCCGCGTGAACTTCTCCGCGACGAAGTGATCCGTGCCCACGCAGCCGTTGTCGTCGTGCTCCGTGAGCTCCAGGAAGGAGGCATCCCGGTAGCCCACGGCGATCTCGACCTCGGCGCAGTCGGACAGCGTCTCGGCGAATCGCGTCTGCTGTCGCCACAGTGGCCGCCCGTCTTCAGCGGCGATGGTGACCTCCGGCATGGAGAGCGTGACGCGTTCGAGTCCGGCGTGGGGCATGAAGTCCGCGGTCAGCGTGGCGGTCCGGGCCGCGGTCAGCTCGGGGGACTGGGTGTAGTAGTGGTTGAGCGCGATGGTGCCGTGGGGGGAGAGCGGAGAAGGAGCGCGGTCCCGGAACAGCACCCACTCCCAGGCGCAGCTTCCATCCGCCGCGACTTCCCGCAGCCACGCGCGATCGCCCTCGAAGACCAGCGACACCCTGGAGGCGTTGGCGAACGCCACCCCGGATCCTCGGCTCGGATCGGGTGGCTTGCAGCCGACGTCCGCGGGGCGCTCCGGTCGCACGAGCGCGGGGATCAGCTCGTTGCCCAGGCGCAGCTTGAGGACCCGCTCCTCGTCGCTCGCTAGGGGACAGGTGCGAGCGGAGGCGCTCTCCACGGTGGCACTGGAGCTAGCTCGGGGCGGCGGCGTGGGGCCCTGGCGGCTCGAGTCAGGAGCTCCCTCCTTCCCGATCGGAGCGGCCGAGGACCGAGGAGCTCCTGAGCTTGCCCCGGGCTCGCTCGACATCGATGCCGAGGCGATCCCTTGGGAGATCGTCTCGGAATCAGGGCTTCTCGAGCAAGCCATCGCCGCCAACAAGCAGGAGGCACAATGGAGAAGTCCGGCCCCACGTCGCGCGTTCATCTGCCTCTACCCGGGATGGTCGCGCTCTCTACCATCCAGCGTTGTCAGTGACCACCCGGCGAGGTCGTCTCGAGCCTTCGGCACGGGCTGCCGCGTGAGCTTGCACCACGCGACCGGGCTCGGCGGCGGCGGAATACGGGATGGGCCGGTGGCGTTGGGTTCGTGATGGCCAGAGCTCAGACTCTGCTGCCGCTCCTGGTCCTGACGGGTGCGCTGGTGGGACTCACGGCCCGGCCGGTTCACGCCACGGTCGAGGACTGTCGGCTAGAGTCCGCGGGGGCCTATTACCTCAACTACTGCAGCAACCACGGGATGTATCCGCGGGTGCTCGACACGCGGTACCGGCACCTGGCGCCGGTCATGGCGCAGGTTGTCTCCCAGCTGGTGAAGCGGGGCGAGCTCCGACCCCTGCCCGTGCTCGTCGAGGTCCCGTTCCACATGGGTTCCATGGAGCCCGCCGCGGAGCTCGAGCTTCGTGATGCGTGCGAGCCCAGCACCGGTGAATCCGACGAGGGCGGACCGGCGCTGGGACCCTGCTACCGCGCCACGCTGCGGTCGTTCCCCGACTACGCCGATCTGCTGGGGGTGACGGTCGCGCTCGCGCGCCTCCTGGAGCCGGGCGACGCGCTGACGGTGCGGAGCCTGCAGCCGCTGGTGCAGCGCAGCCAGTCGCTGCGGCAGCGCCATGCCCAGCAGCCCTTCTTCTTCGACGACGCACGGGCGTCCCGCGGCGACGCGACGGCCCGCGTGCGCTGGCTCGACGGCGCCACCGCGCTGGTGCTGGACGTCGCCAAGGCGACCCGAGCGCTGCCCGCGGTGGACGGCGAGCTCTTCGTCCCGCCTCGCTGGTCGGCGCGAGGCTGGCTCGCCTACGCCTCCGACCGAGAGGTCGTCGCCCACGACTTCGCGCGCAACGTGACCCACCGCGTGTCCGTCGCCCGGCCCGATCAGGCGCTCAGCGACGTGAAGCTCGCGTTCGACCAGACGGGCACCGCGCTCGAGATCTCCTGCGACTACGACTACTCCGTCGCCTACGAGGCGAGGTGGCAGCTCGATCTCGCAACCGGCAAGGTGGAGGAGTCGCCGCGCCCCTGACCTCGTCCGGCGCGTCTCCGGCGCAGGTGCGGGGGATTCGACTTCGACGATCGCGCGATCGCCGCCGGCGGCTAGGGCATCGTCGCCGAAGTACTCGCCCACGTTCTCGCCCGTCGCAGGGTCGTGGGCGCAGCCGCGACTGGGCGTGCAGAGCGTCGCGCTGATGAGGGCGTCGCCGCAGAGCCCTCCGAACGCAGCGCCGCAGGGCGTGTCCGGCGCCTGGGCCTCCTCGTAGGTCGCCGGGCAGCCGCTCCCGCGCGAATCGGGACGCGCAAGGCCGGGAGAGAACGAGCCCGGCGGCAATGCCACGGACGAGGGCGATCCTGGAGCGCGACTGGGTGAGCGCGGCCGCGGCGCCGCGGGTCGGTCGTCAGTCGAAGCTCGCCGAGAGGAGCAGAGCCGGCGCGTAGACCGTGTGCTTCCAGTCGACGTCGTCGTCGTCCTCCCCCCGCAGCGGGGCGGCCATGAAGCGCCCGACCACGCCGATCGAGGCCACGTCGTGGACCCAGAAGTCGTAGCCGACCCCGATCATGGCCGAGAACCCGTCGGCGTGCTGGTCCTCGATATCGTACCGGGCAACGCCGAGCGCGGTGTCCACCTCGGCCTCCCCGTCACCGAGGGACAGGCGCCCATAGCCGAGCGAGACGGTGACGCGCAACCCGGATTCGGGCTTGGGGTACAGATCCAGCAGCGGCCCCAGCATCCAGTAAGTGCCAGCGTCGAGCTCGACCTCGTCGATGGTGGCGTCTCCCCAATCCACGTCCTTCCCCCCGGGGGAGGGCAGGTGGTTCAAGAAGAAGCCGCCACCGACGAAGCCCCCGGGGAAGACCGCGTACCCCGCCGAGAGCTCCCCGACCAGGGCGAGGCCGCCGAGCGATCCGTCCAGCCGCTCGCCGAGGATCGGGTCACTCTCGAAAGAATCACCGGCGTAGCCGAGACCGAGGGCGGCGCGGAAGTGGAGTCCATCGTGGACGCGAGGCTCCGCCGCCGACGCCGGTGCGGCCAGGGACATGAGGGGGGCGAGGGTGACGCTGACGAGGAAGGTCTTGCGCATGAACTCTCCTTGACGAGGCGGGGTGACGCCGTCGCCGCGAGGGGGTGGGGTCGCGGTCGAGCGAGGAGCGGGAGAGCCCGCTACTCGACCAGGGCGCAGTAGTCGGGGATGTAGCTCGGTAGCCCGCCGGCGTAGTCCGCCGGCGCGCCCCAGCGGTTCTCGTCGAAGAACCGGGTGGCGACGGCGCCCATGGTCCGGGCGCGGGACGCCATCGACGCGAGGTGATCGCCGCCGTCGTCGCAGTCGATGGCGACGCCGCCGTCGGCGGCGACGAGACCGCAGAAGTAGGCGCTGCAGGCGGAGAAGTCGACGCCGATGACGTCCAGGCCGGCCGCGCCGTGGGCCGCGATCGCCGACGGCGAGTAGCTCGGATCCTGCAGGGCGAAGCCGTCGAGCGTGAAGGAGAGCGCCTGGACGAGCCCCCCCGACATGCAGAGCACGCTGGCGACGTACCCGGAGCGCAGCCGGGCCATCACGCCGCACTGGAGCCCCCCGGCGCTGTAGCCCGACACGTGGACGCGACGGGGGTCGACCAGCCCCTGTTCGAGGGCGCACGCCAGCACCTCGTCGGCGATGGCGAAGTCGCCGGTGTACCAGACCGCGTTGCCGGTGTTCGAGCCGTCGCGGGTGGTGGAGGTGAAGGAGGCGACCACGCCGCCGCTCGACTCCACCTCGTCCATGAAGTCACCGAAGCCGGTACTGACCTCGGTGTAGGTCATGCCGGTGGCGTGCCAGTAGAAGAGCAGCGGTCCCGCCACGCCGCTCGGGCCGACGGTGAGCGACACCTCGCTGCCGAGGAAGCTCACCATCCCCGACTCGAGCGTGGGGCAGGTCGCGGTCGCGGAGGGCAAATGGGTCGGGGTCAACTCGGAGCCCGTGCCGCCCGAGCTGACAGCGCCCGCCGACGCGCCGCCCGTAGCCTCGCCGCCCGTGGCCTCTCCGCCCGTCGCCTCTCCG
This sequence comes from uncultured Polyangiaceae bacterium, assembly GCA_964404725.1. GTDB lineage: Bacteria > Myxococcota_A > Polyangia > Polyangiales > Polyangiaceae > JAFGBI01. The sequence continues at coordinate 5,436 of CAYOLF010000094.1, read as the reverse complement.
CCCGTGGCCTCTCCGCCCGTGGCCTCGCCGCCCGTGGCCTCGCCGCCCGTGGCCTCGCCGCCCGTCGCCTCTCCGCCCGTCGCCTCTCCGCCCGTCGCCTCTCCGCCCGTCGCGCCCCCCCCCGTGGCCCCACCGCCGGTGCTGGCACCACCGGCCTCCTCCCCCCCCGCCGCCATGCCACCGGTAGCCACGCCCCCAGTGCCAGCACCCCCAATGCCACGCCCCCCCGTCGCGGCGCCGCCGGTCACCGCACCGCCCGTGCTAGCGCCCCCGATGCTGACGCCCCCCGTCGCCGTTCCGCCCGCTCCCTGACCGCCGGTCGGTCCCCACCCGCCCGCAGGCGTCCCCCCGTTCGCCGCTCCGCCGCTGGCGGGCCCGGCGCCGCCGCTCGGCACCTCGCCCCCGGTGACCGCGGAGGTGCTGCCCGTCCCCGTCGCCCCGCTCGAATCCCCGCCCGCGGCGGGCGCGCGGTCCTCGCCAGCATCGTTCGAATCGCTGGCGCAGCCGAAAGCAAGCGTCACTCCCACCGTGACGAGGGCCGCGCTGATGGTCTGGCGACTCATGAGGACCTCCTTCGCGTGGCTCAAGGTGCCAGCTCCACCCGCGCCGCGCAGGCACCGGCGGGCTCGAAGTACGTCCCCTGGCGCTCGGGGTGCGCGCCACCGGGCTTGTCCCGCGGGGAGCAACCGGGCAGCATGCTCGGGTGCGGGCCCCTGCACGTGGACGACACCGGAGCCGGGCGGGTGGCGAAGCCCGGCGCGGTCGTTCCCGTCCCCCGGACGCACCGGCGCCCGCGACGCGGGAGGGGCAGGCGGCGCCAGTCCACGACCGCGAGTCGAAGGTGGTGGGGACGGAGTCGGTGCGCGTGCTCTGGCCCTTCCTCCGCTACCTCTCCAACCACCCGCGGGGCGGGCTCCTGCTCGATCCCGCCACCATCGACGCCTCGCTGGCGGATCCGGACGTCCGGATCCCGCTGACCGACGCGGGGCGGATGCTCAAGGAGGCGATCCGCGTCACCGAGGACGCCGCGATCGGGCTCCACGCCGCGGCGTACGTGGAGCCCACGGACTTCGACGTGCTGGAGATCGCCGCGCGCAACGCGGCGACGGTCCGCGGCGCGCTCGAGTGCACCGCTCGCTACTACCGCCTCTTGACCGAGGACGGTGCCTTCGCGCTCGAGGTCGACGGCGAGCGGGCGGCGTACTGCCGCCGGTCGCGGATCGGCGTCACCACGCCGCCGGCCGCGGCGGACTTCGCGTTCGCCTCGCTGGTCGCCTTCCTCAGGCGGGCGGTGACGCTCGACGAGTCGCAGTGCACCCTCGAGCTCGAGCAGGCCGAGCCGAGCTACACGGCCGAGTACCGTCGCTTCTTCCTCGGCCGCGTGCGCTTCGGGGCCGGGCGCAACGCGCTGGTGCTCCCCCGGGCTTTCCTCGACGCCCCCCTGAACACGCCATCGCCGGTGCTGGCGCGCGCCTTCACGCTGCGGGGGGACCAGCTCCTGGCCCGCCTCGACGAGGGCGACACCCTCACCGCGCGGGTCAAGCGCCTGATCTGCCAGCACCTCGCCTCCGGGCAGGTCACCATGCACTGGATCGCCAAGTGCCTCGGCGTCAGCCCGCCGACGCTGCGCCGCCACCTCGAGGCGGAGCAGGTGACGTTCAGCGAGATCGTGGACGAGGTCCGCCGCTACTCTGCCGAGCAGGAGCTCGAGGGCAGGCGCAGCGTGTCCGAGATCGCCTTCAACCTCGGCTTCTCCAGCGTGAGCGCGTTCTGCCGGGCCTTCCGGCGCTGGCACGGCGTGCTCCCCACCGAGTACCGCGCGGCGCGGACCGTGAGGCCGTAGCCCCCGCGCGCCACGTCGCCGACCCGTCCCGGCGGCGCGGGGGGCTACTCGACGTTGGTGCGGAAGTCCGACGTCCCGGAGGGCGGCTCGAGCAGGAAGCGCCGGTAGCACTCGTCGCCGGTCAGAAACACCTTGAGCCAGGCGGTCCCGTACTTACCGCATTGACCGCTGGCGCCTGCGGGGGTGTTGGCGAAGAAGTGGTCGGCGCTCTGCACCTCGAAGAGCATCTTGGGCGTCGTCTCCGGGATGCTGGCGTAGAAGCCCTGCGACTGACCACCGGCCAGCACGTCGGCGGTGCCGGCGAACAGGAGCGTCGGCACCTGGTTACTTCGGTAGGTCTGCCCTGGGTTCCAGGCGCACAGGGTGATGGCGGCCTTGAGCTCGGGGTGAGCGTCGACCGTGATCAGCGTCCCGCCGCCGCCCATGGACCAGCCCATCACCCCCAGCCGCGCCAGATCCAGCTCGCCCTCGAGAGGCCCCCCGGCGCGCGTGTGCTCCGCGCGGATCGTCTCCAGGGCGTCCAGCAGGGCCTCCGAGCGCGCCGGCGGCTGGTCCATCGTGCTGTTGGTGCCGATCGTCAGCGTAACGATCCCGTGCGAGGCGAAGTGCGGTCCATAGTCCGCGATCGACGACTCGAGGGACATGAACCCCGGGACGATCGCCAGGGCCGGGTAGGGTGGCGCTCCGTCGGTCGGGTAGTGCATGGTCTGCGACCCGTAGTCGGGGCCGTCGCGCAGCCCCGAGGAGTAGCTCTCTACGTGGAGCGGGCCCTGCCGCGCTGGGTCGGCGACGTCGCCGCAGCCGCTCCCGGCCGTCGCGGGCGCGCCGCCGATCGGCTCGGCGCCGGCCGTCGCGAGGGCCCCGCCGTCCTCGGGCGTGCCGCCGGATCCGCCGACTCCCCCCGTCGCCAGCGTCCCCCCGACTGGCTCGACCCCACCGGTCGCTAGCCCCCCACCGGCTGGCTCGACCCCACCCGTCACGGGCGCTCCCCCACTCTGCTCGACACCCCCCGTCGGCGGTGTCCCGCCGCTCGCGGGTGCTCCGCCGCCGTCCGCCGTGCCTCCCGTCGGACGACCTCCGCCGGTCGCCACCGCCCCGCCCGTCGCCAAGACGCCTCCCGTCGCCGGCGTCCCTCCGGTCGTGGGGGCGCCGCCGGTGGTGTGGGCGCCTCCGGTTGCAGGCGCCCCGCCCGTGGGCAAGCCGCCCGTCGCTGACGCCCCGCCTCGGTCGGCGCCGGCACCGCCTGTCGGGCTGGTTTCCACGCCGGCGCCGCCCGTGCCCATCGGGTCGGCGCCCCCCAGGCCGGACGTTCCGGCGTCACCCCCCGCCGGGGTGCCGTCCGCGGCTCCTCCCAGAACGTCAGCCCCGTTACCCCCGTCGCCGTCCGAGCAGCTCACGAGGACCCCGAGGCACGAGAGCGTGCCTACCGCGAACACCGTGCGAGGGTTCATGCTTTGGCTCCCGAAAGGCTTAGGAGCGGCCCCATCTACCGCCCACCTCAACCTCCCACGAGGGAGCCACCTCGCCATGCTCCCCGAAGCTCAATCAGCGCACTCTACGGCTCAGTAGCCCGGGGGCGTTCCCTGAAGGTGGTGCGCCGCCCCGCCGTCGCCCGCGCGGCTCAGCGCAGCACCGGGTTGACGAGGGTGCAGGCGAACTCGACGTCGACCTGCGCCGCGGGTCGAGCTCCTGCCCCGCGGGCGGCGGTGGCAGCGGCAGGTCGCAGGCGAGCGCGGCGCGGATCCCGTCGATCAGCGCCGGCAGCTCGCTCGTGGTGGCCGCGGTGTCGCCGGTGTCGCTCAGGAACGCCGCGCCGGGGCGCGGCCCGTCACTCGCAGGTGAACGCGATCGAGCCGGGCGTGGTCTCTTCCGGGTCGACGGCCTGGAAGGACACCGGGTAGTCGCCCGCCGCCGCGAAGTCCTGATCGAGGACGTACGCTGCGTCCTCTCCCGCCGGGGTGGTCGCGCTCGCCAGCGCCTGGCTCCCGGTCGGGTCGTACAGCACCAGGTCGAGCTCGAGCCCGAGCGTCGTGATCCGGCAGGAGCCGGGCTCCGGTACCCGCAGCAGCATCCACGCCAGCTCACCGTCGAAGTGGCCGGGGTAGAACCGGTACTGGCAGCGGCTCGGGCCCACCGGATCCGCGTACTCTAGCTCGAGGAAGAACAGCCCCGCCGGGAAGGGGTCGCACCCGAGGGTTTCCTGGAAGGGAAGGAAGCTCGAGAAGCTGATGAGCGGCCGGTTGGTGCAGCTCGGGTCCGTCACCGAGTAGCTGACGGCGACCCCCCTCCCGTCCGTGATGCGGACCGAGAAGCTCGGGAGGTCGCACGACGCCGGGGGCAGCGTCGGCTCGATCAGCTCGAGCCCCGCCAACAGCTCGAGCTGCTCCGCGGTGAGCTCGGCGCGGGTCGCCGCGAAGGTCCAGTAGATCCCGTCCATCGCGCCCCAGCTGGTCACCTCGATCGACGCGCTCTCGCTCGTCCACAGGGGCCCCGCCGGTCCGGCGCCCGCGACGCCGCCGGTCGGAGCGCCGCCGGTCGACGTGCCGCCCGTGACCGCGGCGCCCCCGCCCGTCGCGGGCTCCGCGCCGCCCAACCCGTCCGATCGAGTCGCGCCGTCACCGTCCTCGCCGCCGCACGCGGCGCTCGATGCCAGGAGCGCAACCCAGACCGAGAACCAGGGCCATCTCTCGAGCCGCATGCTTCACCTCGTCGAGTCTCGCCAGCGACGGAACCGCCCCGCTACTCGAGCAGATCGCGCGCCTGCGCGAAGAGGGTCACGAATTCCGCTCGATCCGGGAAGTCCTCGTGCACCGGTCGTACGACGAGCTGCTCGATGGCGTTAAGCTCGGCCGGATCCCCGTAGGGGCTCCCCTTGAGGATCTCGGCGAAGGCGGCCACGGCGAGCGCCCACTGGAAGCTCTCGTCGATCGTCCCTACCCTCCCCGTCCGAACCCGCCCGAGTGCAGGATCTCTGGGATCAGGCACGCAAGATCTCCGGAACCGGGAGTCGTGCAGCAGGCCATTACGATGTCTGGCGGCTCGATGCGCCGCTGCCCGCTCAGGGGTCGTCCCCGAAGACCGTCTCCCACAACGTCGCCGGGCAGTCAGCCAACTCACCGTCGACGAGTGGTTCGTCTCCGCACAGAAGGCACGCCCGGAGGATGCTGCCGGTGCAGGAGGTTTCCACGCCACATTGAACCGAGCCGCCAAAGGCATTGTCGAGCGCGAAGGCCACCAGTGTCGCCTGGTCATCGTAGAAGTAGGCGCGCCAGCCGCGATTGTATTCGTACCCGACTTTGACGTAGTCACAGCCTTCGCGCTCGGTGTAGGTCACCCAGACATCCACGCCGGCGCTGCTGCATAGATCGGTGGCTACCTCTGGCGCCGGGCGACAGTCGATGGTGCTGCAATCGCACGCGTCGCGCTCGCCTCCGTTGCCCCCCGTGCCATTGCCCCCCGTGCCATTGCCCCCCGTGGTGGTGCCGCCGGCATCGGTGCCCCCCGTGGTGGTGCCGCCGGTATCGGTGCCGCCGGTATCGGTGCCGCCGGTATCGGTGCCCCCCGTGGTGGCGCCGCCGGTATCGGTGCCGGCG
>CAYOLF010000093.1:0-25168 GCA_964404725.1 uncultured Polyangiaceae bacterium | reverse complement strand
CGACCGGCGGCATCGCGACCGGCGGGTTCCCGACCGGGGGAGCCGCGACCGGCGGGTTCACGACGGGCGGGTTCACGACGGGCGGTGTCGAGACGGGTGGCGCCGAGACGGGTGGCGCCGAGACGGGCGGCGCTGGGACGGGCGGCAGCGATCTCTGCGCGGACGGCCCGCTCGCCGATTCGCTGGCGACCTGCCAGCCCAGCGACTTCGTGCCGAGCGGCGACTTCCACCAGGACTGCGTCGATCGCATCAACCAGATCCGCCTGGAGTGCCAGTGCCTCCCGCCGCTCGAGCGGTGGACGGAGGCGGAGGCCTGCGCCGATCAGATGGCCGCCTACGACGCCTCGGTGGACCAAGCCCACGCGGGGTTCAGGGCGGATGTCTGCACCCCCGGCGGCTGGGCGCAGAACGAGTGTCCCGGCTGGGGCGCGCCGGACGAGATCATCCTGGACTCGCAATGGTACGAGGCGTGCCTGATGATGATGTGGCACGAGGTGGACGAGCCCTCCGGCGAGCAGGGCCACTATGTGGCCATGAGCAGCACTCAGTACACGCGAGTGGCCTGCGGCCTGTTCGACGGCGGCGACGGCGCCGTCTGGTCCGTGCAGAACTTCCAGTAACCCGGCGACCCGTCCGCCCACGAACCGACCGGGCACGGGCGATGCCGGCGGAGGGCTTCATCGACCAGTTCCGCGCCAATTTCCATTGCCTCCCCCCGCTCACCCGGTGGACGGAGGCGGAAACCTGCGCCGACCAGATGGCCGCCTGCGCCGCCGCGGACGGCGCCCACGCCGCTCAACCCTGCCAACACGTGACGCCGAGCCGCACCGCGGCCGCGGCCAGGCGATCATCGTACGTCGCGAGCTCCAGCGTCAGGCCTTCCTGTTGCAGGAAGAGGAGCGTCGCCAGGTGGAGCGCATCGAGCGTGCGGACGGCCACCGGGAAGGGCTCGAGTGCGCGCGCGAGCACCGGCGGCGCGAGCTCGACGTAGGCGATCATGCCCGAGAGCTCGCGCGCCTCCTCCCCATGCGATCCGCCGAGCCCGCGCGTGTGCAAGCGGGTCCAGAGCTCGTACTGGAGCAGGCGACTGGAAACGAGCGGGTGCTGCCAGAGAACATCGGGCGGGCGCCGCGTTTCTCCGAGCAGATGCGCGAGCGCGACCGAGGTATCGAGGTAGATCATCGCGAGTCCCGATCGGCGCTGAGCTCGGCGAGCAGGTCCTCGGTCGCTGCCACGGGTCGCCGAGGTGGCGGCACGCCCCGCGGGCGCGTGGGGGGAGAGATGAGGCCGCCCCGAACCAACTCGGCCAGTTGAGCGTCCATCAGGTTCTCCGCGCGCCCGACGCGCGGTGGTGACAGCTCGGCCACCACGCGATCACGGTCCGTCACGAGCACCGTCTCTCCGCTGGCAGCCAACCGCACGTACTCGGCGAGCTTGTTTTTCAGCACCTTGAGGCCGACGGATCGCATCGAGTAAAGGTAGCTTCCAGAAGCTACTTGGTCAACCCGGCCAAGAAGTCCCGCCGCGGCGGACCGACGCCCTGCACCGGCTGGACCCAGCGTTCACCGGGACCGCCAGGGGCGGCCGTCATCGTCCTCGCCGAGCCTGGCGGGCTGACCCCGAGGTATTCAAGAGCGGCGGGGGGCGGCCCTCGACGGCGGCGGCGCGCGCGACTCGTACAGTTGGCTCGACACGCGACACGCAACCGAGCCGCTGATCACGTCCTCTTCCATCACGGGATCCGGGCCGCCGAGCAGCCCACCCGAGGGATCGAGCCAGAGGACCGCCGGGCGATCGGCGCTGCCCCAGCGGGCGCTCGTCGTCACCGCGACCCGGTCGGTCCCCATCGCCACCCGGAAGCCCGCGGTGACGTTGCGCTCGAGCAGCACCTCGGGTGTGCGGGGGATGAGCCCGGTGGACAGCCCGCCGATGATCGCGTTCGGCTCCGGATGGGTGCCGTTGAAGCCGAGCCGCCAGAGCGCGACCAACCCTTCGGGGCCTGCCCAGGCCGCGTTGCCGTACGCCCAGCGGCAGGAGGTGCAGTCGCCGGTCGAGAGCTCGGTCGTGCGAAGATCGTTGATCCCCAGGGGGGATAACCCCAGGCCCTCGTCGACGAGCCCGTCCCCGTCGTCGTCGACGCCGTTGCACGTCTCCTCCGCCGGTTCGCCCCCGCCCGCGGCGCCGGCGGTGATCGGCTCGCCGCCGTGGCTGGCGCCGCCGGTGGACACGCCGCCGGTGGACACGCCGCCAGTGGACACGCCGCCCGTGACCACGCCGCCCGTGAGCAAGCCACCCATGGTCGCGCCGCGGTGGGCACGCCACCGGAGGTCGCTCCAGCTAGAACGCCCCCTCCGGCTCCGCCGTCGCCTCCCCCAGGGGCTGGCACACCGGAATCCCCGTTGCCCCCCGTCGCGAGCGCGAGCTCGGAGCGCCCGCCGCAGGCAAGCGCAGCGAGCAGCGCGGAGAGCAGCCGGGCCGAGCGAGCCCGCTCGCCGCAAGCCTAGCCAGAAGATCGCCGTCGAGCGAGGGGTCGCCGTCGCGGCCAGCGTGGCATGGCGACCCGTTGTCGCTCTACTTCATGGAGCAGCTGGGACCGAGCTATCGGGTCATCGGCGCCGGCGATGCCGGGGAGCGGGCGGGCGCGCTAGGCTGAGTCTTGCCCGGGTCGGAGCGGTGGTCACCGCGTGCACCCCGAACCACAGGGCAACGGCCCCGAACCCCAGGGTTGCCGCTGCCTCGAAGGTGAGGGCGGTCGCCTTGCTGGCACGGATCGCCCGACACTCTGGCTTCCGGGAAGGGCGCGCCGATGGGCACCTGATCGCGACAGATCCCCTCGGAATCAGCGGCGGAGCCTCGGTCGCAGAAGAGGCCAGCTCCGCAGGTCACCTTCTCGTTCCGGTCACCCGTCGTGCCGCTCCCTCAGGTCCCAGGGCTCGCGCCGGCTTCGCCGGCCCCGCCGCTGCCCCCGGCTCCGCCCGTGTCCCCGGTGCCACCGGACCCCGGGTCACCGGCGTCCGCCATGCCGCCGGTGCCCGCCACGCCGCCGGCGCCGCTGGGACTCGCGGTTTCTGCGTTGCCGCAGGCGAGTGCGTCGCCAGACCGCGTCGCCGGTGGGTCCTGGTAGAACGCTACCTTGAGCTTTGCCTGAACGCGCCCCAGCACACCCATGAAGGAGCGGGGTGCCGGCCGACCCGCCACCCCGCTTCTGGGCAATCGGACTGCCCTCCTTCCGGAGGGCGTACCTTCAGGCCTTTGCGCGGCGTGAGCTGCGACGCACGAGCACTGACAGACCCATCAGTGCAAGCAGGAAGCCCGGCCAGAGAGTGTTCGACCGGGGGCCCACCGAGCAACCGCCACCACTGGAACTGCCGCTACCGGTGCTCGGCGCGGCGCCGGTGCTCGGGGCACCGCCGGTGCTCGGGGCACCGCCCGAGCCGCTCCCGATCGGGGTGCCGTCGGGATTGTATTGGGCGAGCACTGTCGTCAGGGCGTCGTAGGCCGGCTTGGCTACGAGCTGTGCGTCGAAAATGTGAGCAAAGTCGTATTCTGCGAACGTGCTCGGAACCCAGGAATCGGCGTCGCTCAACCCCCACACCGTGTAGTGCGTGCAGTTCGGGGCGTCGATGCACGCCTGGAGCAGGTCGGCGAAGAAACTCTTCTGCAGACCTTCCTTCGTCGCGTCGAGGGGCTTGCCGATACGAAAGTCGCATTCCGTGATGTGAACGTCCACCCCGATAGCGGCGTAGCGCGCCATGTTGTCGCGGATGGCCTGGATGTTCGGGACCCCCGGGTTGGTGTTGCCGTTGGGCTCGACGTAGTAGTGACTCTGGAAGCCGATGGCATCGATGGGGATGCCGCGGGTCTTCATGTCGCTGACCATCTCGAAGACCTTATCGGCCTTCGGGTTACCCATCTGCTCGATGTTGTAATCGTTGTAGAGCAGCTTCGTGTCGGGATCCAGAGCGCGTGCATGCTGAAAGGCGAGGTCGATCAGGTCGTCACCGATCATCCTGTGCCAGAAGGTATCGCGGAACGTCCACACCCCCTCGGCGTTCCTCTCGATCGCCTCGTTCACGACGTCCCAGTAAGGCAGGTCGGGGAAATGCCCCATGAGCCCGTCCATGTGTTCGTACATGATCGCGAGGGTGGTGTCCCGATCGATGCCGTCCTCCTCCAGCCAGTTCGCGGCTTGGGTGTGCCAAACCAGCGGATGACCGCGAAACTCGAGGCCGTTCTGCTGAGCGAAGGCATAGAGCGCATCGGCATCGACGAAGTCGAACGTGCCGCGCAATGGCTGGATGACGTTCATCTTCATCGCGTTCGCCGGCGTGATCGTGGCGAATTCTGCGGCAACGATGGCGTTGTGCAGGGGCGAGCTCAGAAAGATCGGCGTGTCGACAGCGGTGCCAAGCTTGACCATGGCCGAGTAGTCCTTGAGCGGGTGACCCGAAACCGAGGTCGTCGTGTGCGTCACCGGCGCGGGAGCCGGCACGGCCTCCAGCACGAAGTCGTCCAGACAAACGACACCCGGGGTGCCGCCGAGCTGAAACTGCGCCTGGGCTATGGGGTCTTCCCGCAGGTTGCGGAAGGTGATGTCCACGACCTGGGGCGTCGAGGTCAACTGGACTTTCGCCAGGTAGTAATCCGTGTACGGCTCGTCTCCTAAGCCCGTCTTGAAGCGGATCTCGCGTGTGGCAGCCGGATCTGCGGCGGGGTCTGCTGCTGTGAAGGAGGCGGAAAACGAAACCCGGTAGTATTGCTCGAGGGTCAGCGGGATATCGCTGATGCCCTGGATGTGGTCCCAAGGGTTGACCTTCTTCAACTTGGTTGGGTCCGCTTCGTCGGGATTCGTCGTGGGATCCACGGTAATGCAGAACTTGCCTTCTGCCGTGACTTCAAACGTATGGGTGTTGCCCTCGGAGGCGTGGTCCCAGAAGGGGCTCGAGCCGTCGTCGAAGTTGGCGGTCACCGGAAGATCGGCGGCGTAGACGGGGCTGGTCAGCAAGAAGGCGGCGAGCGCCGGTACGCAAGGCGTCAGCGTGAGGATGGCGGTCTTGGGTGAAAGTACTGTCATGATGGTCCATCAGGCGGCTGAAATGGGAGCGCGCGGACGGCCCCGGCGTTGGTCCTTGAGTCCTTGTGCCGGAGCAGGCCGAGCGACCACAGTGCCCTCCAACGGACCCAACCACGTTGGCCACCGAGGCCGCAATGACAATGGACTCGATCCGGGCAGGGGGACCCGAAGCATGTTGTCATCACCCCGGGGGAAGATTCCAGCAGGGCTGCCGCCCAGGCAACACTGGCCAAGATTCCAGTAACACTGCTCGGGCCAGATCGCTTGTACGAGGCCGCTGCGCCCGTCGGCACCGGTGTCCTTCCGGGTACGGGCGGGGTGGCAAAGCCAGCGGCGTCGAGACGACGCGGTGCACGCCCCGCGGCGTGGGAGATGGCCGAAGAAGGAGCTCGCTCGGTTTCGAGGTCGCGAGCGCGGTCCGGAGCGTGTTCGAGTGCCGGGCGTCGCCGTAGGTCGTCCGTCGGCGCGGCGTCACGGCGCGCTCAGTCCCGCGGGGACCCCCGGAACCCCCGGCGGACCGCGCGCTCACGCGCGGAGCTTGGCGACCGCGGCCGCGACATCCTTGCCGTCGACGGCCACCCCGCTCGCCTTGAGGTGCTTCATCGCGACCCCCGTCGCCTGGCCGTCGTTCTTGGCGCCGCGGACCGCCTCGGTGACGGGCGCCAGGGCGGCGACGATGGTGTCGACGTCGAGCGTCGCCGGGAGCAGCGACCGGAGCACCACGAGCTCCTCCTCGAGCTCCGCGCGCCGCGCGGGATCCTCCGTCACCGCGAGCGTCTCTTCGTTCCCCTTGCAGACCCTCTTGAGGATGGCGTGCACGTCCGCGTCGGCGAACGAAGCGCCCGCGCGCGCCTCCGCGGTCGTGATCTCGCCGAGGGCCACCCGCAGGATCTCCTTCTCGACGGTCTTGCCCGCCTTCATCGCGGCGAACATGCGCTTCTTGATGTCTTCCGTGAGCATGGCGGCGATGCTGCCACGGCTGGCCCCGGCGAGCACGCCGCCTGGCGGCGGCGGGAGCTCTCGCGCCGGCGCCACGCCGCGCCGACGAGCGCGCCGAGAAGCCAGGGCAGGGATCCGGTGCTCGCGGGCCGAGCCCCCACCCGACAGCCGCAGCTCGGGGGGCGTCGGACGCCGGTCAATGCTGTCGGGCGCACCGAGGGCGCCGCCGCCGGGGATCCTCCGGACGGTGGAGGCCGCGGAGACGCGACGCCGGGCGCGACCGAGCCGGCGGCGCTCGGGACCGGGGTCGTCGTCGGGACTTCGCCGACCAAGGCGCGGAACTCTGGGAGGTGGCGCAGGCTCGTCAAGTCGGGGTCCACGAGAGCGCGCGCGCGGCGCTCCGTCCGCACCGCGGGCGGAGGTCGGGTCAGCACGGGCTCGAGTTGGTGCCACGCGTGCCGGGGTAGACCGAGCCTCGCCAGGGCGCAGGCGAGGTTGTACCGGGCCAGGACGTGGCCGGGGTCGAAAGCGAGGGCCTGCTCGAAGTGCGCGCGCGCGGCGGCGAGCTCGTTGGCACTGAGGGCCCGCACGCCGAGCGTGTTGAGGCGGCGGCTCTCTGCCGCCTCGGGGTGTGGGGGCGAGCCGAAGTCATCGACGGCGCGCACCCAGTGGACACCCGCCTCCGCGGTCAGCCCCGCGGGCAGATCAATCCATCGGAGGAGCCAGCCGCGGTGGCCGATGCCCGGCATCGTGTCCACTCCGGTCACCAGCAACGCCGCCTTCTCGGCGTCCTGCCCGGGAAGGACCACCGTGACCTCGATCGGTGCGAGCTCTGCCAGCGCGCCGTCCTCGGGGGACCAGTACGAGTACTCGTGGACCGCGAGCGAGGCGAGCCGGCGCGGCGCCGCGGTGCCGAGCCAGTGCACCTCGACGGTCGCGCGGCGGAAGTCGTCGTCCGTCGCCACGGAGGTCGACGCGGCGAGCCCCCGCGGCGAGAGGCTGCGCAGCGAGCGCGGGAAGTCCCGCGTGCGACCGGAGGTTGCAGGGTCCTGGAATCCTGCGCGGGTGGCGTCGCAGGACACGGCTTGGTCGGGATCCCCGAGCAGGTCGAAGCAGCGCGAGGGATCGACGGTGCCGGCCCGATACACCTCGAGCCGCACGTGGCGCTCGCAGCCGGCGAGCTCCTCGTGGCGGAGCAGCAGCTCCCGCCCGTCGGGCGACCCGCCGAGCAGCTCGAGGCCGCTTCGCCCGTCGCAGCAGGCGCAGGCCGCCGCGCGGCGCGGCGAGAGGCAGCAGAGCAGGAGGCCACCGACCAGCAGCAACGGTCGCGGGATCCGAGGCCCGCGGGCGAGCTTGCGCACCACCCCGCCGAAGATCACCCCGATCCGGGCGGCTGGCAATTCACGGCCCCCTCCGGCGGGCGGGCGCCCCGAAAGCCTCGGGTTCAAGCTTGGGCGAGCGGCCGAGGTCGACGCGGGATCGGTTCCGTGCGATCGTGAAACGGGCCGAGGCAATGGGCAGCTACACAAGCCGCTCCCATGGCGGCGAAGCCGGCGGTTCGGGAGAGAGCGGGGGCCGCAAGGGAGCCTCCGCCGGTGAGCCGCAGGCGACGCGCAGCGAGCAGGTCGCACGAGCGCCGGCTCGCGACGCCGAGCCCGACCCTGCGGACGGCGAGCCGCCCGCGACGCGCCAATCGGCGGACCAGCGACCGAGTCGGCGTCCGCCGGCGTCTCCGGGCGAGCGACGATCGACCCGTCCGCCGCCGCCGGAGGCTGTCGGCGCGACGCCACCAGCGAGGAAGCGGGCCTCCAAGGCGCCGTCTCCGCCGCGACCCAGCAAGCCGCCCGGCAGATCCGGGGAGCACCGCTCGAAGCAGCCGCCGTCCCTCGCGCCGCTCGAGCTGTCGGATTCCTGCTTCCCGGAGCTGGAGGGAGCGCCAGCCGACGTGGCGGGCGCCCGGTTGCCCCCGCCGCCAGCCCCTCCCGCGGGGCTCGGCACCGGCGCGGAGGGGGTCGACGCGACGCCGTTCGCCTCGCTCTCGGATGCGGAGCTCGAGGCCGAGCTCTCGCTGCTCATGGGCGGCGAGACGGCGGCCCGACCGGCCGCCGCCCCCTCCGCGACCGACGGCCCGCTCGGCGATCTCTTCGACGAGCTCGACTCCCGCTTCGACGCCGCGCACCAGCCGAGCCGCCCCTCCGCGCCCCCGCCGCCCTCGGGCCCCGACGTCGTGACCACGACCAGCGATCTCGAGGAGCTCCGCCAGCTCTTCAGCGAGATGGCGTCCTCCTACACGCGCCCGGTGCGCGATTTCATGGAGGAGCTGTCCCACACGGACGCCTCGCGGTCGTGGCTCGACGCATGCGCGCCGTCGCTCGAGGCGCTGCGGGCGACCTCCGATCAGCTCGGCATGGTCGAGCTTCGCGATGCTCTCGACGCCTGCCTCGCGCTGTTCGCGACTGCGAGGCAGGCTGCCCCGGAGCGCCTCGCCGGTGAGCTCCGCGCCGAGCTGCTCGCCCGCTTCTCGCGCCTGACCGAGCTGCTGCCGTCGGCGTTCGAGGTCGGTGGCAGCCGGGAGCCCATCCTCGTCCAGCTGCTCCTGCTCCAGGTCCCGGGCGTTCACAAGCGCACGGTGGAGAAGCTCGCCCGGGCCGGAGTCTGCCGCCTCGACGCACTCCTCGGCGGCAAGCCGGAGGAGATCGCCGTCGTGGCGGGCATCGAGCTCGAGCTGGCGACGCGGATCACGGGGCGGGTCCGTGAGTACGCCGGCCGCGTCCGCTCGATGCTCGCCGAGCTCGAGCCAAAGGAGGAGAACGCCACCCTGGTGTGTCTGGTGGCGCGACTGCGTGAGCAGGACGACGCTTTCGAGAGAGCGCGCGCGGGCTGGTCCAAGGAGCACGTCGAGGCGAAGCGGCGCCTGCGGGGCGAGCGCAGCGTGACCCTCAAGGAGATCTACGTCGTGCTGGTCCGCCTCGGCGAGGTCGAGCGCGTCGACGCGCTCCAGCGGCTGCCCGTGCGACGCCAGCTCGAGGAGCTCGAGCAGCTCGCGCAGGACGGCGCCCGGCGCCGGAGTCGGATGCCGTTCGCCTGAGCGACCGGGGACTGGTCCTATGAGCGATCCCATCGATCCGGTCGACAGAGCGCCCGCAGACGACGGCGACGATCCACTGGACCGGGCCGTCGAAGAGCCCGATACCCTGATCGGGAAGACCCTCCACGATACCTACCGCATCCACCGCCTGGTGGGCGAGGGGGGCATGGGGCGCGTCTACGAGGCGCACCACACCCGCATCGTCGACAAGTCCTTCGCGGTAAAGGTGCTCCGCGCGGAGCTCACCCGCTCCCCTGACGTGCTGGCCCGCTTCCAGCGCGAGGCGCAGGCGGCCGCGACCATCCACCACCCGAGCGTGATCGGCGTGCACGACTTCGGCCACACGCCGGACGGGCGCCCCTACCTCGTCGCGGACTACCTCGAGGGCACGGAGCTCCGGGCGCTGGTCGAGCGGGTCGGCCAGCTCGACGTGGAGCTCGCTGTCCACGTCGCCCGCCGCGTCTGCGAGGCCGTGCAGGCCGCGCACGTCCACGGCGTCATCCACCGGGACCTGAAGCCGGAGAACGTCTTCCTTGTGGGCCCGCCGGATCGCCCGCTGGTCAAGGTGCTCGACTTCGGGCTGTCGCGCTTCATGGACGCGCGGGGGGGGGCGCCGGTGACGAAGGCCGGGGTGATCATGGGGACGCCGTCGTACATGGCGCCCGAGCAGGCGCGGGGCGAGCGCGGGGATCATCGCGTGGACGTGTACGGCATCGGCGTCCTGCTCTACGTCGCGCTCACGGCGCGGGCCCCGTTCTCCGAGGAGACGCCGCAGCAGACGCTGCTCGCCGTCATGAACCAGGAGCCGGACCGGCCGCGCCTGCACAACCCCGGGATCCCGGAGGCGCTCGCGGCGATCATCGAGCGGGCCATGGCGCGCGATCCGGCGGCGCGCTACCCGTCGGCGGCCGACCTCGACGCGGCCCTCGCGCCCTTCGACACCCTCGAGCGTCCGCTCGGTGCGCGGCCCTCGCCCGGGCTGGAGGCGACCGCGGCGGCAGAGGCGGGTGGGGCGGGCGGTTCGACGGGCGCGCGTGGGCTCTGGTCGCGCATCGTCCGGCACCATGTGCCCACGGTGCTGCTCTTGCCGGTCGCTGTCGTCGTCGGGCTCGCCGTCGGCGTGCCCCTCGGGCTCGGGCGCAGCGCGCGCGCGCCGGCCACGCCGTCCGCCGCGCGGTACGCCCGCGCCGCGGCCCCGTCGGCGCGGCTGAGTGGGGTCGCCGTGGAGCCCGCCGCCGCCCCAGCGCCCGGCCCGGCACAGGCGACCGCGCTCGATCTGGAGGCGGCGTATCGCGGTGGGGTCGCCGCGCTCGAGGCGCTGGCCGCCCGCTATCCCGAGGACCCGCCCGTGCTCGAGGCGCTGGCGATCGCGAGCGCGCGCGAGCCGTCGCGGCAGGCGCGGAGCGTCGAGGTCCTCCGGCGGCTCTTTGTCGTGGATCCAGCGCGCGCGAGCCGCAAGGAGCTCCGCGACGTCGTGCTCCGGCTCGCGCTCGGGCGCGGGGCCGCGGGAGTCCCCGCCCTGGACCTGATGGCGCAGCCGATGGGCGGTCCGGGAGCGGATCTGCTCTACGATCTGTTCCTGACCAGCCCGGAGCTGCGCGACGCGGCCCGGACGCGCCTGGACGATCCCGCGGTGCAAAAGCACATGAGCCCGGCGCTCGCGGTGACCTACGCCCTGCGGGTCGCGCGGACCTGCGAGGCTCGCCTCCCGCACCTGGAGCGCGCGGCCGCCGTGGGGGACGAGCGCACGATCGCCGCGCTGCGCGGGCTCACCCTGCGCACCGAGCGTGGCTGTGGCCCGCGCAAGAACCGGCCCTGCGGCGCCGCCTGTCCGACCGAAGCCGCCCGCTTCGACGCCGCTGCCCTCGAGATCCAGCGCCGACTCGCCGCCGCCGCGCGCTGAACGCGGCGGGCGCGGCTCACTCGAAGCGCACCTCGTCCACCAGCAGGGTCATCGTCTCGGCGGCGTTGGACACCGTGACCTCGTTCAGTTCCGGCACGGCGCCGCAGACGGCGGCGACGTCGATCTCGACCGTGAGCCACTCGGCGCCCACCACGACCGGGGTCGGCTCGCACTCGGCGCCCTCGTGGCTGGGGGCCACGTTGAGCTCGCCGCCGCCCGACTCCGCGCGCAGGCGCAGGGTGAGCCGGGGGAAGGTCCCGGTGGGAAAGGCCTGGCGATAGTACAGGTGGAAGCCGTCCCACTGCTCGAGGTCGGTGAAGCGCACGCAGGAGGCGCTGTCGTCCGCGCACCCGTCGTCGACCTCGGCCGCGATGGCTGCGCCCCAGGGGTTCGGCGCCCAGCGCACCTGATCGATGCCGCCCCAGCCCTCGTCGTAGACGTCGCCTGGGGGCACGAAGACGCAGGCGCCGCCGCTCGGCTCCACCGCGGCGAACTGCGCGCCGGTGTCGAACAGCGCGCCGCCGCCGCTGCCCTCACCCAGCACCGCCGCGCCCTCGACGATCTCGCCCGTGGCGCTCGTGAAGCGGAAGGTGCCGCCCGGGCCGCCGGCGGCGAAGGTCGCGCCGTCGTCCAGGATCTGCCAGGCGCCGCCGCTCCGCTGCACCGGGAGCCACTCCTCGCCGTCCGTGGCGCGGTACTCCGCGGCGCGGATGGGGACGCGGTGGTTGACGAAGGCGAGGCGGACGTAGCCCCACTCGTTCTGGTCGCTGATCTCGGCGTGGATGTTGCCGGTGACGGGGCAGGGGACGCGCCGGGTCATCGCCGCGTCGAGCCCACCGCCCTGCAGCGCCTCCGCCGCCTCCGGAGATAGGTCGAAGTGGAAGGCACCGCCCGCGCAGAGGGGGTTCCCCTCGATCGGGCAGAGGTCGTACACCATCACGATCTCGGTCGCCGCGATGGTATCGACTTCCCAGCACTCGCCGCAGGCCTCGCCCACGCCGCCGCCGTAGGAGCCGCCGTCGTATGGCTCAGCGATGGCGAGCGTCATGCCTGCGCGGACAAAGTCCGGCAGCACCGCGCTCGTGCGATCGAATTCGCACCAGCCGCGGTCCGCGGACCAGTACTCGGTGAGCCGCAGACTGCCGCAGTCGCTCGAGCCCCCGGGCACGGGCTCGTCCGGAACGACGATGTCGTCGCTGTCCCCTCCGCCACCAGACCGCCTGTCGTCGTCGCCCGAGCAGGCTGCGAGCAACAGTCCGAGCCCCGCACCCCAGATCCTCGCGCTCACCCGGAGACTCTATCACCACAGCCGGGTAGGGGGCAGGGGCAGGGGGCCGGGAAGTGCGTGAGTCGTTTGCATGCGAACGACTTGGTGCGACTCGAAGAGGCGCCCGGACGGGGAGGCGGCAGTGAAGCGGAGCGCGGCCGGTCGTCTCCGGGCCGCGGGCGGCGGCGGGGCCGCTCAGTAGGGGAC
Source organism: uncultured Polyangiaceae bacterium (assembly GCA_964404725.1). Classification (GTDB taxonomy): domain Bacteria; phylum Myxococcota_A; class Polyangia; order Polyangiales; family Polyangiaceae; genus JAFGBI01. The sequence goes on along the minus strand of CAYOLF010000093.1, from coordinate 12,690 downwards.
GAAGGAGCCCGAGAGGGAGCCGAGTGCGAGCAGGTAGAGCAGCCCGTCGTAGTAGCGGGTGTTGCCGGTCGGGATCGGGAGGTCCCAGAGCGCCGCGATCAGGGCGTCGCGCTCCGGTGACGCAGTCGCGACGCTCGCGGCGGCGGCGTTGGCGGCGACGAGCGCCACGGAGCGCGAGGTGGTGATCGGCGTGCCGTCGCGCTGGTACTCCTCGAACGGGAGGTCGTCCGCCGTTTCTCCGAAGAACGCCACCAGATCGTCCACGACCTCCTGCGTCGCGGGCGTGCCTCCGAACCAGTCGATGTCGAGGGCGAGGTTGAAGCCGACCCGGTAGGAGTCGGGCGCGAAGCGATCGGCGAATGGCAGGTCCGTGCCCCCGTCGAGCGTGAGGTCCAGGAAGACGTGGTTCCAGGAGAGCCCGGTCGTGTCGTGGGCGAGCGTCACCAGCGCTTCGCGGGCGGCGCTGGCCGCGTCCCGGAGTTGCTCCGCGTCCGCGTCCGGCCCCTCGTCGGCCCAGATCTCGTAGAACGCCGGCAGCATGAACGCCGGGGTGGTGAAGACGATCTCCCCGATGGGGGAGTTCTTGACGAGGTTCGTCTCGGCGTCGAAGCAATTGCGTACGTCCTCGACGACGCCGCTGTCTTCCTTGTGGAGCATCGCCTGGCGCAGCGCGCGGGAGTCCGCGGCGTAGTCGTGGGCCCCCTCTCCCCAGCGGTGATCGGCGAAGATGAGCGCGGTCGCAGCGTAGGTCATCCCGTTCGGGTCGGGGCACTCGTTGATGCCGCAGTGCCAGAAGAGTAGGCCGCTGCGGGCCCCGCTCGAGTAGCGGAGGTTGTCGCGGGCGTAGGTCCAGAGGGCGTCGAAGTCCTCCTGGTGGTCGAGCATCACCGCTAGGAAGAGGGCGTAGCCGAGCCCGTCCGTCTTGATGGCGCCGTCGGCGACCGAGACCACGTAGGCGCCGCCCCCCTCGTCCTCGACGAGGATAGACTCCGTCTCCGTGTCCTCGCTGTGGAACAGCTGCTCGTAGGCGTCCGCCAGCCTGGCCTCTGCCTGCTCCGGCGTGACGTCGAGGACCTCCTCGAGCAAGTTGTTCGGATGGTCGGCGCCGAGGGAGTCCGTCGACGAGGCGCAGCCAGTGAGCGCGAGCGCGAGCGCGGCGCCAGCGCCGACGCGGAGTCCCCACGATCGCCCGGTCACCACGGCGCACGACCGGCTCGGCGGTTCGCGGCGAGCGCTCGCGCGGACGGGATCGCGGTGGGCGAGAGGGGCCATGACGAGTGGCAGAGCCGCGTCGGCGAGGCCCGCGGCCAGCATCTTCGAGGTTATGCAGCAGGGGAGCGGCGAAGTCGATGACGACGGAGCCCGCACAGGCCCGCGCGACCACCACGGGTCGTCGCCGGGGCCCGTTTCGTCGCTCGCCCGCGCCGAGGCCAGGCACCCCGGTGCCGCCCCGCGGCCCTCTGGCCAGGGGGTCGGGTCGGCGACGACGGGACGTCGCCGCGCCGGACCGGGAGCGGGTCGCCACCACGCCCGGCCGCGTCTCCCACGCGCCGCCGCGAGGGGTGATGCCCGATTGCCGGGTGACGGGACCGGTGGGATCGCGCAACATGGCGGCCGTGCGCGCTGCGCGCTGCGCGCTCGTATCGGAGTGGAGAGATGAAGATTCGGATCGGGTTCTTCCTGGCGCTCGCCGTGGTCGCAGGAGCGGGCTGCTCCAGCGCCGCCAAGCCCATGCCCGCCCTCTCGCTCACCCAGTTCCCCGCCGTCGACACGGGGCGGAACGAGCTCGTGTTCATGCAGAGCCGGCTGGTCATCCCCGACGGCTGGTGGTTCGAGCGTCGCGATCCCAACGAGGCGTCCGCGAACGGCGGCGTGCAGACCGTCCAGCTCTTCCGCTTCGGCGACGGCGTCGACAACGTGTCGGGCGCCTTCTACTACACGACCATGTCCGGTCTACAGGGGGCGATCGAGCCCCAGCGCCTGATGAAGGTGTACACCAAGAAGGTGATCCGGAAGGTGCGGCAGAAGGAGGCCCACCCGACCACCATCGACGGCGAGAACTCCTTCGTGATCACGGGCATGACGAAGGACGAGGGCTGGGACTACATGGGCGCGCTGGTGCCCGAGAACAAGGCCTTCAACCTCGTCATGCTGCTATCGGATCCCGGCACGCTCGCCAACCACCCGGAGATCGGGCTCCGGATCTTCAACAGCTACGCCTACGAGAAGGAGGGGGTGTCGCGCCGGGGAGCGACCGGGCTCATCCGGTTCGACTGCGCCGACAACGACTGGGCTTGGTACGACGACTGGAGGGCCGGCCCCATCCGGGGCTACTTCGTGAGCGACAACCCGGAGCGAGAGACGCCCATCGGGAGCATTGGCGTGGCTCGCGTCGAGGTCGCGTCCCTCGAGGCCCTCCGGCCCCAGTTCGCGGAATTCAAGGAGACCCCGATCGGTCCGGAGTTCGACGTGACCTTGCCGGTGGGTAAGGCGTCGGTCACCGGTCGTGGCGTGGTGACGCGGTCGGAGAGCCGGCTCATCTCGGCCTACTACTTCTTGCCCGTCGCCGGGACCAACCACCTCATCATGGTGGACCACGATGAGGGGGCTACCGACCGGGACCCGTCCACGCTGCACGAGTGGCCCCTCTTCACCGAGGCGCTGACCCGGTACTTCTCCTTCTGACCCCGAGGCGTCGCGAGACGTGACCGGGCCGAGCGGCACCTCGCCGATGACCGGGCGATGTCGGCACACTACGGCACGACGAGGCCGGTGACGGCGACCGCCCACGGATAGCCCCAGCCGAGCGCGAGCCACGGCACCACCAGCGGAGTCGAGGAACGACGGGACGCGCGAGACGTAGCCTCGGTGCCGGTTCGGTCGGCAGGATTCCTGGATCATTTCCGATGATGGCTGCAACGGGTGCACTTGCGAGGACGGCACCATCAGCAGCACGTTCATGGGGTGCACGTCGCCGGCGGGTAGCGCGGCTCGATGCGAGCCTGTCCCCGGCCTGTCGTTGCCGAGTCGACTGCGGTCTTCGCTCTAGGTCTTCTCCTTCGGGATGGGGACACGCCGGATGGGCTGGTACCGAGACCGCTTTGAAACCAGCCACCCTGGGCGCTGGTGGGCGCCGTGCCCGGGGCGGTCGCTCGCCTCGGCGCCTCCCCCATCAGGGCACGATGGTTTCGCATCCCGTAGCTGCGCAACTGCAGGTGGCGCCGGGGGCGCAGTGGATGACGCAGCCGCCGCCGTCGCAGGACCCGATCGTGCAAGTGTCGCCGTCGCCGCATTCGAGGGTACAGCCGCCGCCGGGGCAGGCCGCGATGACCAGGGCCGACGGCTCCTCGACGGTCCCGACCCGCTGGATCTTGCAGCCGCCGTCCGTGCACTCGCCGACGGTGCAGTCGCGTCCGCGGTGACACTGGATGACGCAGCCCGCTCCGCAGCGGTCGAGGTCACAGGTGGGGCCGGCGGAGGTCGAAGACCTGACCACCCTGGTCGCGTTTGCCCGGCGACGTCCCCTCGAGCAGCACGTCGTCCGGGGCCAGCCGCTCATCTTCGAGTCTTTGCGGATCCGGTACGGCGGCGCCACGCTGTACGACAGCGCCCCCGAATACATCCAGCTCTTGGAGGAGAGCCTCGAGCTGAGCCAGCAGGGCTCCTTGGGGCCCCGGCAGGAGCTGCTGGGCTGGGGCTATCGACCACTCTCGCTGATCGGCTCGGTGCTGACCTACGAGACGGAGTGGGCCTGCGATTGCAGCGGTAGCTACCCCTCCTCGAATATCGCGTGGAACACGCTGGATCTGGCCACGCGCCGGCCGCCCTCGGTGCTCGCCTTGTTCGACGAGCGTTCGCTCGTTGAGGCGATGAAGCGCGACGTCTGCTTGGGCGCAGCCCTCACCGTGCCGCCGCGGGCCAACCTGAACTCGTTCGCGGACGTCCTCCAGGCCTTCGCCCAGAGCGCGAGCCGACCGGCGAACTGTCTGCACGCGGCGGAGGCGTTCTCGCGGATCGCGGTGGTCGCCTACGATGCGCGCACCGACGAAGCGACCGCGCGCTTCGGGCTTGCCTACGAGATCGGCCCCGGTCACGTCAAGACGTTGTACCTGGGCATGGCCGTCAAGCCCACCGCCGCCTTTCGGACCGACCTCGGTCGCGTCGGCTCGGGCGCGGGGTTCCTCGCCGCGCAGCGCTGAGGGCGTCGCGCGCGCAACGCGCCGGGTCCGGAAGGCCCGAGCAGCGCGGGAGAGGGATGCCCCGCGGGTGGGATCGCGCCGGACGGGCCCCGTCCTCGGCGTTCCGCCTGCGGAAGGTCCTCACCCTCGGCGCAGCGGAGCCGCTGCCGGAGGCTCGCCCCGCGCCGCGCCGCGGCGCGAGCCCTAGTGCCGCGCGGCAGAAGTTCAAAGGGATTGGGGACTGGTGGTCGAGCACGAGCACGTGCGGGAGCATGTGGAGGTTTCTGGAGCAGGTTCAGGGCCTGCTCCTGCGCCTGCTCCTGCTCCTGCTCCTGAGAACGAACCTGAGCGTGAATCTCGGCCAAGGCCTCACCTGAGGAGGCCGGTGAGGAGGGCGTAGAGGCGCTCGGCGACGTGCACGCCATCGTCACCGGGCGACGCCCGCCCCGCGCCGACCGGTGTCAGCGCTTCGGCGGCGCCGGAGGCGATGGCTTCGCGTTCCGCTGGCGCTCGACCTCGAGCTCCGCGCGGATGCGATCCATGGCGGCGCGGCGCTCGAGGTCCGCGTAGCTCTCGGCCAAGCGCCGTACGATCAGCGGACGGTCCGGGGAGCTCGTCGGGGTCGCCGCGAAGAGCGCCTCGAGCTGGCGGATCTCCTGCATTAGAAGCCGGCGGTCGGCGACCACCAGCGGCGGGGTAGGCCGGAACCGCTCCGGGTCGCGGGGAGCCGCGGCTCGTGGAGCGGGCAAGGCAGCTTCGGGGGCACGGGTCATCGGCGCCGTCTCGCGGCAACCGTCGATCGTCGGCCGGCGCAGGGCGCGTTTCGCCCCCGAGCCGGCTTCGCACGGGTTGTCCGGGGCTCCGTACGCGCTTGGCGCCGCGGCGAGCACACCGGCGAGGAGGACGAGAGCCATTCGGGCAGGCGTGGCCATGCCCGTTCGACCCCGCGCAATCCCGCGGCTTGGGTCGGCGCGCGCTGACCTCGGGACCGGCGCCCCCCTCGGAGCGCCGCGAACGGCGCGGTCAGATCAGGCAGTCGTTCGGGCAGCCGTCGTCGTCGCTGGCGCTGCCATCGTCGCAGTCCTCCTCAAGCTGAACGATGCCGTCACCGCAAACGGCCATCGTGCAAGCATTGGTGCAGTCGTCGTCGTTGCTCGCGTTGCCGTCGTCGCACTCCTCGTTGCAGGCGATCACGCCGTCCCCGCAGACGGCGAGCAAGCAGTTGTTCGGGCACGCATCGCAGTTGTCGTAGTTGCCGTCGTCGCAGGCCTCGTCGTCCTGGGTGATGCCATCACCGCACCTGGCCAACTCACAGGAGTTGGTGCAGCCGTCCGTGTCGAGCGAGTTGCCGTCGTCGCACTCCTCGCCACAGGACCAGACGACGCCGTCGCCGCAGGACGGGATCACGCAGCCGTTCGGGCAGCCGTCACAGTCGTTCCCGTTCCCGTCGTCGCACTCCTCGCCGGACTGGACGATGCCGTCGCCGCAACTGGGCTCCCGCGGCGCGCCCCCGGCGCCGTCCGGTGGAGCGCCCGCGGTGCCGTCCGGTGGAGCGCTGCCGGTGCCCTCCGGTGGAGCGCCCCCGTCCGCTCCGCCCTCGCTCAGCGCGCCCCCTTCCTCTTCAGCGCCCCCGCCGGAGGCCCCGGCGGCGTCATCGGCGCCCCCGTTCGGCGCGCCGCCGGGATCGCCGGTCGTCGTCGGTGTCACGTCCTCGTCGGCTCCCTCGGACACGACGCTGCCGCAGCCGATTGCGGGCATCATCGCGGCCGTGAGGAGCCCCGCCACGCCCCAGGGAGCTCGTCGTCTCATCCCCGCCTCTCCCGCCTGCTGCCAGTTTACCCTGACCGGTCTTGGCTGCAAATGGGGGGGGACAGGGGTTGATCTTCGCTCTGTGCTCGGTTCCCGAGCTGTTCACCACCACCAGCAAAGCCCGGGCGGCTATCGAGCACGTCGATCGCCACTACGAGATCCGGATCGGACCGCTCTCGGAGTACCTCGAGTCGGCGCTGCGGATCGGATTCGGTGTCGCCGACCTCGTCGACCTGCGCAACGAGGTGCTCCCGTATTGGCGACGGCGGCGGGCGCTCGAAGGAGCCCCGGGGACGGAGGCGCCGATCATCGATGGGCTGGAACGGGGCTACCTGAAATCTCAGGCGCTCCTCGTCCGCAAGGACCGCCCCGCGGAGGACCGCGCTCCCCGCCCGACCCTGCTGCAGTCCCCGCCGAGGACTGCGGCGACGCCGGGGGGGGCCTGGTCGCAGGAAGCGTTTCAGCCGTAGGGTGCGTTCACGCCGCAGCGAGCCGGTGATCCGCGCCCGCCGCTCGGCGCGCCGCCGTCGCCGACCGACTCGCCTGACGTCGCGGCGCCGCCGCCGCTTGGCGAGCCGCTGGTGGTCGCGCCGCCCTCGTTCGGCCATTCACCGGTGCTCGGTGACCCGCCGGTGGTCGTGCCGCGATCGCCGACCGACCCGCTCGCAGCGGGAGCGCCAGCGCTCGAGGCTCCGCCCGTTCGCGGCGAGCCGCCGTCCGACTCCGACCCCGGTGCTCCGGCTCGGGGAGTTCCGTGCCTTGATCGACGCGCTGATGGCCGAAGCCCCCGCTGACCCTGCGCTGGTCGGCGTCAGCTTCCATTCGCTCCGGGGCGTCGGTCGACCCCTGGCGGTGCGCGCTGTAGAGATCTCGGAGCGATGCCGCATCGGCCTCTCCCGCTCTCCGAGCCGCCGGGCGCGGCGGTGCCCGACCGCGGGGCGGGAGGGCCGCGGCGCGTGCTGCTCGTCTGTCCGCCGTTCCAGCACCTCACGCTGGCGTCGCTCAGCGTGCCGCTGCTCGGGACGGTGTTACGGCGCGAGGGGCTCGAGTGCGAGGAGGCGCACCTGCAGTTCGAGCTCGCTCGGCGGCTCGGCCGGGAGCGGTACGCGCGCATTACCACCGGTTCGCGCGGCCTCGTCGCCGAGCTGCTCTTCGCGGAGGGGCTGCACGGTCCGCCGTCGGACGCGGCGCTCGCCGTCGAGCTCGAGGAGCTGGTGGGGCCGCCCGCGGAGCGGGAGCGGCTGCGAGCGGCGCTCGTCGCGGCCTGCCTGGAGCGGGTGGCCGCGGCGCGGCCGGACCTGGTCGGGCTGACCACCTCCCTGAACCAGCTCCTCCCGGCGCTGTTCCTGGCACGTGCGATCAAGGCCCACGCGCCGCGGGTGCGGATCGTCCTCGGCGGCTCCGCCTGCGCGACGCCGATGGGCGGGGCGCTGCTCGCGGCCTACCCCGAGCTCGACTGGGTGGTGAGCGGCTGGGGCGAGCCCGCCCTGCTGGCGCTCGCGCGCGGCGAGGATCCCGGGGCACGGCTCATCGAGAGCCACGCGCCCGTCGACCTCGACGCGGCCCCGGTGCCTGATTTCAGCGCCTACCTCCGTGACGCCGGCGAGCTCGCCGCGGAGCCCCGCCTCCTGCTCGCCTTCGAGGCGTCGCGCGGCTGCTGGTGGGGCATGCGGCACCAATGCGCGTTCTGTGGCCTCAACGGCGTCGAGCGCACCTTCACCCCCAAGTCGAGCGCGCGCGTCCTCAGCGAGATCCGGGAGCTCTACCGCACCTACCGTCGGGATCTGTTCGCCACCGACACCATCCTCGCCCTCGACCACCTCCGCGACGTCCTCCCCGAGGTCGCGGCCGACGCCGAGGGGCCGCGCCTGTTCTTCGAGGTCAAGGCCAACCTGAAGGAGGCGGACGTGCGGGCGCTACGGCGGGCGCGGGTGGTCGGCATCCAGCCCGGTATCGAGAGTTTGAGCACGCGCCTGCTCGCGCTCCTCAACAAAGGGATCGACGCCATCCACAACGTGGCGCTGCTCAAGGCGTGCCGCGAGCAGGGGCTCGCCGTCGCCTGGAACCTGCTCTGCGGGATCCCGGGCGAGACGCCCGGGGACTACACCTCGCAGCTCGCGCTGATGGAGCGCATCCCGCACCTCATGCCCCCGGACTCGCTCCACCCGGTGCGCATCGATCGCTACAGCCCGTACTTCGAGCGCTACCGGGAGCACGGCTGGGAGCGGCTCGAGCCGCTCCCCGAGTACCGCGCCCTCTTCCCGACGCTGGACGAGGAGGCCTTGGCGAAGGTCGCCTACCACTTCCGCGGGAGCGGGGGCCCGAGCCCGGCGGCGTACCTCGACGAGCTGCAGGTCGGGGTCACAGAGTGGCGGCGTCGCCACCGGCGGGGCGACGGGCTGTTCCTGGATGCGGAGCGGGGCCTCTTCCGCAACCAGGGGGACCAGGTCGCGCGGTTCGAGCTGACCGCCGGCCTGGCGCGGCTGCTCGAGCTGACACACCAGGTCGCGCCGGTCGCGCGGGTCGTCGAGCAGGCGGGCTGCCACCCGCGGGTGATCGATCAGCTCGTCGTCGCCGGCATCCTCCATGTGGAGGGCGCGCGCGTGATCAACCTCGCCGTGCGAAGCCCCCGGCCGGAGTGAGCGATCGCGAGGGCGCCCATCGGTTCGCCGACCGCGTCGGCGCCCGAGAAAGGAACGCCCCCCCGCCGAGCGAGGGGGCGTCTCTCGGGGCGCATCTGGCGAGAGCTGCTGCGGGCTGGCTGCGCAGGCTCGCGGAGCTCCCGCGGCGCTCGGACCGTCTGCCGCTCTAGCCCTGCCAGTTGACCGTCGCCCAGCCGCGACCGGGGACGGTGAACTGCAGGTTCTGACCGCCGACCGACAGGGTCATCTGAGCCTGCTGCTGGTTCTCGTTGAAGATGATGGTGACGATGCTGTCGTCCGGGTTGCGGAAGGCGAGGGCATTGCCGCCCTGGGTGCCGACGCGAACGGCGCCGGGATCCACGTACTGCCCGATGTGCCGGAACACGTAGTAGGCCGGCGTCACCTCCAGCGTGCCGGCGTTCATGTCCACGGCCAGTAGGGCGTTTTGCGGCCAGGACCGCGTCTGGTCCAGGTTCAAGCCCTTCGTGTCCAGCACCATGTTCCAGGCGTTGTAGATATTGACGCCCGCCACGAGCCAGCTCTTGATGAGATCCCAGCTCTCCTCACCGTAGGCGTGGTTGTTGGGCGCCTCGCCCTCCAGGAAGTTGTCGCGGTTGGCGTCCTGTCGGCTGGTGGCTCGTGCGCTGAGCCAGGGGTAGTTGCCGCACTGGTGCTCCGAACACATCGTTAGTTTGCCGGCGTTGGCGACCGTCTGCACCAGGTCCACGTTGTTCCACTGCAGCCCCACGCCGGTGATGTGCTGTCCCGCCTTCGACTGCGCGTCGCTCCAGTAGGAGGACGCGGTGGCGTCATTGGACAGCGTGCCGAACCAGATTTTGGTGCTCAGGCCTGCGGTCTGGAACGCCGGCGCGAGGTAGTCGGCGACAAAGGTGCCGAGGTACGATTGCCCGTTGACCGCGGTGTCGTCGAGATCACGGTACATTCCCCAGCCGCACGTCGGATAATGCTGGGTGTACCCGGGCTCGTTCTGGGGCTGAACATGGTCGATCGGGATGCCCTCGGCCTCGTAGGCCTGGACGAAGCGAACCTGGTAGAGGGCGTTGGCCTGGAGCATCTCCGGGGTGTTGGTCATCACGCCCCCGTCGTAGCCACTGCCGCCGGCGGGCGAGGGCGACTTCATCCAGGTGGGGGGCGTCCAGGGGCTGGCCCAGAAGCGCATGTCGGACTTCACCGCCTGCGCCGCCTTGATGTACGGGATGAGGCCGTACTCGGCGTTCTTGTCGTGCTCGATGGAGAAGCTCGCCATCGTCACATCGCCCGCCGTCTCGTTTAGCGTGTAGCGCGACCTCGCGTAGTCACTGGCGCCGATCGGGATCCGCCCCCAGTCGAAGCCGATCCCGTCCTGCCCGTCGAACAGCAACCGGATGGCTCGGTCCCTCTCGCCCGCGGGGAGGGCCTGGAGCGCCCACCAGCCCTGCTCGTTGAAGGTGCCGCCGAGGCCGTGCCACTCCTGGAACGTCTGACTCGAGTTGACCGTGATCGTGGCGGCGCCGCCGCCGACGGTCACCTCTCCCTCCACCCAGTAGGTCCCGGGACCGGAGGTGACCAGCGTGGGCTCCGGCTCCGGCGGAGTGCCGCCGGTTCCGTTACCGCCCGTGGCTTCGCCACCCGTACCGCCGCCGCCCATCGCAGCGCCGCCGTCACCGCCCCCACCCGTCGCCGGGACACCGCCCGAGCTGGGGTCCCCGCCCGAGCCGGGGTCCCCACCAGTTCCCGGGACACCGCCCGAGCCGGGGTCCCCACCCGAGCCGGACACCCCGCCCGTACCGGGGAGCCCGCCCGTACCGGGGAGCCCACCAGAGCTCTGGACCCCGCCGGAGGCAGGGACACCGCCCGTGCCGGGGAGGACGCCCCCTGTGGCAGGGGGGGTACCACCGGAGGTGGGGACGCCACCGGACGCGGGCACCCCTCCCGTGCTCATCCCGCTCGCTCCGCCGGTGCCGACTCCGCCTGTGGGTGCGCCACCGGTGCCCGCAGCCCCACCCGTGGTGCCGCCGCCCAGCCCCGCGCCTCCGGCGCTGGCGTCGCCCCCGTCGTCCGGGCCGCAAGCGGAGCCGAGGAGTCCTAGTCCGAGGGTGGTGAAAATCAGAAATCGAGCCTTCATGATCCTTATTCGCCTTCTTGAAAGGGTTTGACTTCGGGGGCGCGCGTACCCGCCGCTGGCGGCGGGCGGGCGCCAGCACGCCCAACCGACCCTATTCCTCAAGCCAGCCCACGTAATCCATCCGACCCGACCCTGGCCCCGCAGTAGTAGCGCAAATCTCGTCCCCGCCAGAGCGACGAGCGCGCCCAACCGCCCTGGCCCCGTGGCCAGGCCACGGTTTCCATTCCGTCCGACGCCCGGACTGCAGTGGCGGTGGAATTCTGTGTGGACGTTGGCGAGCCGCGCTCCGCGGCAGCGCTCCGACCGCACACCCCGGCGTGAGCGGCAGAACGACCGCTTGCGCCCGCCGTCACGGCACAACCCCGCTCGGCGGCGGACGCAGGCGGCCAGCCCGGGCCCCAGGCTCCGCGGTCGCGATCCGTCCGGCTATCCCTCGCCGCGGCCCGCCGACGTCCCGCGGAGCCGTCCGCTCGGTCATCCGGCGCCGATCGGCTGCCCCCAGGAGCGAGCCTCCCGCCACCGGACCGCGCCTCCCGCGCCTGCTCGAGGCCCGACGACGGGTTCGCATCGCGATCGGCGACGGTCTCGCGGCTGCCGAGCACCGGCTCCGTCCAATCCGACCCGCCCTTGGCGACCGGTTCTGTCGCAAAGCCGAGACGCTCGGCGAGGTGGTCGCGGCGGTCGCTGGGGGGGCATCTGGTATCCTGGTCGCGTGCCGGGACCCGACGTCGCGCGTGCACGCCGCCGCGCCGCGCTCATCGCGTGCTTCGGCGCGGTGGCGCTCGGCGCCGGTGCTTGTGCTGCGGCGCCGCCCCAGGGCGGGTCAGTCGCGCCCGTGGCGGTCGTCGTCGCGAGCGCGTCGGCCGGGGTCGCGGCGAGCGACGACGCCGCAGCGCGGGTGCCACTCGCCGCGAGGCCGTTCGCGCCGGTCCTGGGCGCCGACGGAGCCCCGTCGACGACGGCGATGAAGGTGTCACCGGTGATCGGCGCCACGCTGTTCCTCGCCGCGGGGTACCCATCGTGGAGGATCGGCAAGCTCGAGGGGGACGCCATCGCCTGGGGCGCGCTGCCGGTGACGGGCTTGCCCGAGATGCAGGCTTGGGACGCCCTGGTCGGTCGTTTTCCGGATCTCTTGTGGCTGAAGATCGACGTCGGCTTCTCCGAATTCTATCGCTGGCGGCCGTCCGCGGGCTCGTGGTCGCTCGACCGCTCCCTCGAGGGTCGCCGCCGCACGGGCATCGAGATCCTGCCCTGGACGGGGGGCGCCCTGCTCGTCGTGCGCACCGATCCGGAGTCGGTCCTCGGCGAGCCCGCGACGACGATCCTGACGACGTTGCCCGGCGGCGGCGCTCCCGCGCTCCCGCCGCTTCCCCGCCCGGACGTCGGCCTGGTGGCGACGACCCCTTCGGGTGAGCTCATCGCCACCTACGGCGCCCCGGCCGAGGTCATCGTCCTCGCGCCGGGCGGGGTCACGCGTCACCTCGTTCCGGGTGGGAAGGAGGGCTGGGTGAGCGGGCTCGTCGTGCGGTCGTCGACCGAGATCCACGTCGCGGTCACGGAGTGCACCCCCGCCCTGCAGAGCTTCGATGGAGCACGCTGGACGCCGATGGAGTCGCCCGCGACCGCGCCCGTCGTCGATCTGGTTGCCACGGCGGACGCGACCCTGTGGCTGCTCGACGGCAGCGGTGCGCTCTTCCGGCGGCCGAGGGGAGGCGGGTGGGAGTCGGTGCCGTTGCCCGCGGTCGCCGAGCCGGCAGTGGAACTGGTCGTCTCCGAAGACCAGCGCCGGCTGTGGCTCAGGCTCCGCTCCGCATCCGGCGACGACGAGGGGCTCTTCCTGACCCAGGGCGCGGCGCGAGAGCGGCCGTGAGCGCCGAAACGGAGCTAGAGCACCGATCAGGTTGCCGACAGCCACGGAGGCCTGGAGAACGTCTCC
>CAYOLF010000092.1:0-25447 GCA_964404725.1 uncultured Polyangiaceae bacterium | reverse complement strand
CTCCATTCTCGAGACGTGCTCCCGCCCACCATCACCGTAGGAGCGCCAGTCGTTCCGGCGTTCGGCGAGGCACACGTGCAGGATCCGGGCCACAGCGGTGCCCCGAGAAAGATTGAGACATCAAGTAAGAAGTGGCGCAGCCCTGCTGGCCCGGTCGGTCAATTTGGGGGCAAGCCCATCGCCAGATCGATGGACTCGGGAGGGCGGTGTTTTCGCCACACCGGCTCGCTGGGATGAGCCGCGTCATGAATTTCCTGTACGGGCAGACGGTGACCAACAGCGCTTCTCGGGGCCACGACGAAGCGACGCCGAACCCATCGTGCCTTCCGCTCGTTCATGGCACCCTGGTGGAGCACGCCGGGGACACCCCGGGGCGACCGCGATCTCGCCATGAAAGCCATCCTTCACGATCATTACGGTCCGCCCGAGGATCTCACGCTGGTAGACATCGACACGCCCGTGCCCTGCGACGATGAGGTGCTCGTTCGGGTCCACGCGGCGTCGATCAACTCGTGGGACTGGGAGAACGTGACGGGCAAGCCGGCGTATGTCAGACCTGTATGGGGGCTCTTCAAGCCCCGGCTACCGGTGCTCGGCGCGGACGTCGCAGGACGCGTCGCCGCCATCGGCAAGGCCGTGAAGGAGCTCCGGCCCGGTGACGAGGTCCTGGGCGATCTCAGCGAACACCGCTGGGGCGGGTTCGCCGAGTACACCTGTGCCCCGGAACGTGCCTTCACGCGCAAGCCGGCAAGTATGACCTTTGCTGAAGCAGCGGCGCTGCCCCAGGCAGGTTGCATGGCGCTCCAGGCGCTGCGCGATCGGGGTCGGATCCGGGCGGGGCAGCGCGTGCTGATCAACGGCGCGGGCGGCGGTGTCGGAACCTTCGCGATCCAGATCGCCCGTGCCGCCGGAGCTCACGTCACGGCGGTGGACAGCGCGATCAAGCTCGAGCGCCTCCGGTCGCTCGGCGCCCACCGCGTCCTCGACTACGAACGCGAGGACCTCACCGCGGACGGAGAAATCTACGATCTCGTCCTCGACGTGACGACGCGGCGATCGCTCTTTGCCTTCGAGCGCGTGCTCGTGAGTGGCGGGGCGTACGTCGCGGTGGGCGGCACTGTGGAAGGCATCCTCCAGCTCTTGCTGCTCGCCCCCTTGCTGTCGCTGACTCGCAGCAAGCGGATCGGGCTCATGGTGGCGAAGGCCAACCACGACCTTGCCGCGTTGGTCGAGCTCTGTGCCACCGGCGAGGTGAAGCCCGTCATCGACGGGGTCTACCCGCTCGACGAAACCCCCAAGGCGCTGCGCCGCCTCGGCGAGGCGCAGCACATCGGCAAGATCGTGATCTCGCCGATTCGCGACGGTGACCCACCGGACGCGAAGCGCTGAAGGACCGAGCGCGCGCCGACGACTTCGCTCGAGCGTGTCAGAAATTCCGTGTAGGCGGCGGGACGGCGTCGAGGATGCCCTCGACGGCCAGCTCGTGACCCCGCGTGGCACGACCGAGCGCGTCGTCGCTCGTCACACGGTTGCGGGGGGCGCCGGGGTCGGGTGGGCCGTGTCGAGCAGGGCGCGGATCCTCGTCGCGAGCTCGAACGGCCGGTACGGCTTGGGGAGGAAGTTCACGCCCGGGTCGAGCACCCCGTGGCGCGCGATGGTGTTCTCTCCGTACCCGGAGGTGAACAGGATGGGCAGGCCGGGCCGGAGGGTGCCGATCCGAGCGGCGAGCTCGCGGCCGTTGAGGCGAGGCATCACGACGTCGGTCACCAGCAGGTCCACGCGGCGGCCCCGCTCCTCGAAGCGCCGGAGCGCCTCGTCGGCGCTGCCGCAGGGGACCACCTCGTAACCGAGTTGCTGCAGCGCGCACTGCGCCATCTCGAGGACGAGCGGTTCGTCGTCCACCAGCAGGATCACCTCGGTGCCCCGGGGCATCTCCTGGTGAGCGCCCGGACGAGCCGCGCCGCTGGCGAGCGGACCGGTCGCCGCCACCGCGTCGTCGGCCAGGCGCGGCAGGTAGATGCGGAACCGCGAGCCGCGCCCGAGCGCGGAGTCGACGGTGACGAACCCGTGGCACTGCTCCACCAGCCCGAGCACGGTGGTGAGCCCCAGCCCCGTGCCCTCGCCGATCGGCTTGGTGGTGAAATACGGCTCGAAGACCCGGGAGAGCACCCCGTCGGACATCCCGCAGCCGTCGTCCTTGACCGTGAGCACGGCGTAACGGCCGGTATCGAGCTCGGGCGTCGGGTGCTCGCAGGCCGGCGTGCAGTCGTGCGGCTCGGTCGTGATGGTGATCTCGCCGTTCTCGTTGATGGCGTCCCGGGCGTTGACGACCAGGTTGATGAGGATCTGCTCGACCTGGCCCGGATCCGCGAAGATCGGGCAGCGGCCCTCCGCGGCCGGCACGCGCAGCGTGACCCTGGCCTCGACCAGGCGCCGCAACATGCCCTGGACGCGAGCGACCAGCGCGCCGAGCTCGAGCGGTCGCGGCTCGATCACCTGCTTGCGCCCGAGCGCGAGCAGGTGGCGCGTCAGCGCGGCGGCGCTCTCCGCGGCCCCGGCCGCGTCCATGAGGTGCCGCACTCCGCGCGAGCCGGCGGGGAGGTGCTGCAGGGCCAGGGTGATGTTGCCGAGGATGCAGGTGAGCTGGTTGTTGAAGTCGTGGGCCACGCCGCCCGCGAGCTGTCCGATCGTCTCCAGCTTCTGCGCCTGCCGGAGCTGGGCGTGGACCGTTGCCAACGCCTCCTTCATCGCCTCGCGCTCGGTCACGTCCTGGGAGACGCCCAGGACGCCGACGATGCGCCCCTCCGGATCGCGAAGGGGCTGGAGGTGGTACTCGAGCGAGCGCCCCATGCAGACGTCCTGGTAGGTCTGCGGGTAGCCGGCCAGGGAGCGCAGGTGACAGGCGAGCGGCTCGTAGGTGGGGTCGCGCGTGCCGTACAGGTCGAACAGGGACACGCCGAGGAGCTGGTCCTCGACGAGGGAGAGGTGCGCCAGCCCCGCGCCCGCGCTGGCGATGAACGTGAGCCGCTCGTCCACGGTGTAACAGAAGCCCGGCATGTGCCCGAGGATCAGGCCCAGCCGCTGCTGGTTCGCGTGGGCCGGGGCCGCGAGGAGCGAGCCGGCCGTGAGCGCCTTGAGCGCCATCGCCGCGGCCTCCGATCGGCTCCCCGCGGCGGCCTCCGGCGACCCCGGGCCGCCGAAGACGCCGAGCGCGGGCAGCGGTTCGGCCTCGAGCCGGAGCTCGGTCGCGCCCGGTGCGGCGACGATGCTGGCGCGGAGCGGGGTGGGGAAGCTTGCGTCACCGGGGATGAGCGCGACCAGCCCGCGCCAGTCGACCGCGATGTCCTCCGTGCCGAAGAGCGGGTACTGCGCCGGCTCCAGCGCCACCAGGAGCTCTCCCAGCGGGCGCTCGAGGGCCGTGGCCGGCGACCACCCGCCGACCCGCTCCCACTCGGCTCCGAACCGCTCGACGCAGCCGTGCCGGTCGAGCACGACGAATAGACCCTGGTCGTCCGCCATGACTCCCCCTCCTCGGGAGCTAGGCAAAGCATCCGACGCCACGGCGCGTTCCGCAAGGGAGGCGCGCGGATCTCGGCCTTGCCCGCCCTCCGGCGCGAGCGGGGCCCCGGGGAGAGGGCGCTGGTGGGGAACGCTAGTAAACCGCGCGCCGGGAGGGCGCCGAGCCGCGGCGGCGGGCGGCTGCGGCCAGGCCGAAGGCGAGGCCGGCGAGCAAGCCGAGCCCGCCGGCTGACCCGTGCGGCGCGGTGCGGCAACCACAGCCCACCTCCCCCTCCGGGGCCGAGAGAGAGCCCCCGTCCGCCCCGTCGCCGTCGGGGTCGTTCCCGTTCGAGCCGGGGGGGCCGTCCGAGGGGTCGCCCGGGTCGATCACCGTCGGCGTGCCGTCGTCCCCGCCGCCATCGACGACGGTGGACGGGTCCTGGCAGTTCCCGGCGACGCAGGCGGCGCCGCCGGGGCAGTTGACGCCGGCGCAGGGGTCGACGCAATCGCCGAGCTTGCAGACGAGCCCCTCGGTGCAGGTGACGTCGGCGCACTGTGGATCCGAGCAGAGGCCGTCGGCGCCGCACTCCTCCCCCTCGGGGCACCCGCGGCACTGGCAGGTGGAGACACAGAGGCCCCGCTCGCACACGCGCCCCGCCGGGCAGGTGATGGCGGCGCAGGGATCGACGCAGCGCCCGAGCTGGCACTCCTGCCGCTCCGGGCAGGTGCGCCCGGCGCAGGGGTCCACGCAGGCGCCGTCGCGGCAGGCTTCTCCGGGCGGACACTCGATCCCGGCGCAGATCTCGTTGATGCAGATCCCACTGGCGCAGACCAGCCCGATGTCACAGGCGAACTCGCCGGTGGTGCAGGACTTGACGCAGACGCCCTGGTCGCAGGCATAGCCCTCCTGGCAGAGTTCCTCGCCGTCGTCGACGAGGCCGTTGCAGTCGTTGTCGACGTTGTCGCAGAGCTCGGCGCCGGGCTGGATGATGGCGCGGCAGGTCGGCGCGATCCCCTCGACCTCGCAGTCGGTGCGGCCGAGCGAGCAGGCGCCGAGGAGCCCCGTGTCGCAGGCCTGGCCGCCGCCCTTGCAGCTGATCCCGGTGATGTAATAGACGAAGTCGTTGAAGTCGCCGTCGTTGCTGCCCACGGCGCCGCCGCCGGGGTTGTGCCAGTCGTCGGGAGACATCTTGAGGTCCTCGAAGGCGACGTAGAACCCCTCCGGATCGACGGTGGACTGCCAGATGAGGGACGTGATCCAGGGCTCGCCGCTGCTGTTCCTGTCGTTGTGGGCCGCGATGGAGTGCTTGGTCTGGTTGCACTGCGAGTCGGGGTCGCCGATCAGGGCGAAGGCGACGGCCCCGCCGCGGTAGCGCGGGTCCTGGGCGATCTCCCCGGAGTCGAAGACCCGCGGGACCCAGGCGAGCTGGGGGGGGTTGTAGGGGTGGTGGTTGTCCCACCCGAACGGGCAAAAGCCGGTGCCCTCCGGCTGGATCTCGCCGTTCTGCGTCATGCACTGCATGTACGTCTCGATGTTCGACGGGATGAGCTCGTAGATCTCGCTCGGGGCCGGGGGCGTCGGATCGGTGGGATCGTCGACGTTGTACCAGCCGAAGGCGAGCGTGCAGTTGCCGCCGCGCAGGACCAGCTCGCCGGTGAAGCCGCAGCTCGGCGAGAAATAGCCAGGCTCGGTGCGCGCGTCGGCGATCTCGTCGATTTGCTCGCCGCGCCACTTGAACAGCCCGCTCAGGCGTACAGCGTCGCCGGTCTCGAACTCCGGGAAGTAGTCGGAGTAGAGCGCCGCCGGGTTGAGGTTGTTGCCCTCGAAATCCTTCCAGAGCTGCTGATCGGCAGCCCACCCGAGGTCGTCGGAGAGACGGATCTCGTTCGCGCTCACCGGCTGCGGCAGCGGGGTGGCGGCGGCGTCGGACTGGAACACCTCGGCGTGGGCGGAGCCCGTGAGTAGCGCGGCGGTGGCGCCGAGCCAGGCGGCAGCGCAGAAGGGAAGTCGCGTCATGATCGTTCGCTCCAGGAGCTGGCCGCGCGCAGCGGCGAAAGGGCCGCGCGCCGAGCCACTGCGGCTCGGGGGCACGGTCGACAAGCGGGGGTGGCCGACCCAGGGGCCACCGACCCCTCGATTCTACGCGCTGAGCGCGCTCGGGCGAGGGACGGGGGGCGTCCCGCGGAATTTGCCGCCCGAGAGGGCATCGGGCCGCAGCGGCCGGCGCCGGGCGGCGCCGCACCCGCCGCCGGCCGTCCGGGTTTCGACCTCGGCGAGGGTCGGCCGGGGCGCCCCGCTCCCTCCGGCGGCGGCCCTCGGCGCCCGCCACGGACGCCCGTGGTAAGCAGGAGCTGGAGCGACGCGTGGCGGCCCGGAACGAGCTGACGTTGCCCCTGCTCTGCGACGTGCTCGAGCGGGAGGGGCTGCTATCCCCCGAGCAGCGTCGCGACGCGCTGCTCCACGAGGAGCGCGAGCGGGCGCGCATCCTGCACCAGCGCGCCGGGGCCGGGCGGCGCGGAGCGAGCGGGTCCGCGGCAGAGAAGGTCCACCCCGCGGAGGTGATCGCCGCCCTGGCGCTGAACATCGGCGGCGATCCGCGCTTCCCGCTGACCGAGCAGCTCGTGGTGGAGGCCTTCGCGCGCGCCATCGACGTGCCCTACGTCGCGCTGGACCCGCTCAAGATCGACGCCAAGCTCGCGGTGCAGACGCTCTCCCGCCCCTTCGCCCGGCGGCATCAGGCGGTCGTGATCCAGGGCGACGACGCCTGCGTGACCGTGGCCGTCGCCAACCCCCTCGACGTCGAGCTGGTCGACAACCTGCGGACCTTCGTGCGGCGGCAGGTGCGGCTGGTGGTGGCGGCGCCGAGCGACATCCAGCGCGTCATCACCGACATCTACGGCTTTCGGACCTCGGTGGTGGCGGCGGAGCGGGAGTTCACCGCCGGCATCGACATCGGCAACCTCGAACGCTACGTCCGCCTCAAGCAGGTCGAGGACATCGAGGCCACCGACAGCCACGTGGTCAACGCGGTGGAGTACCTCTTCCACTACGCCTTCGATCAGCGCGCCTCCGACGTCCACATCGAGCCACACCGCGAGCAGTCCGTGGTGCGCATGCGGATCGACGGGGTGCTGCACGCCGTCAATACCCTGCCCAAGATCGTGCACCCGGCGGTGGTGTCGCGCATCAAGATGCTGGCGCGGCTCGACATCGCGGAGAAGCGGCGGCCGCAGGACGGTCGGATCAAGACCGCGCGGGGCGACCGCGAGGTCGAGATCCGAGTCTCCACCATGAGCGTGGCCTTCGGCGAGAAGATCGTGCTCCGCATCTTCGATCCCGAGGTGATCGTGCGCGACCTCGGCGACATCGGGCTGTCGTCCGCGCAGCTCACCCTCTTCGAGCGCTTCATCGCGCGCCCGCACGGCCTGGTGATGGTGACCGGGCCGACCGGCAGCGGCAAGACCACCACGCTCTACTCCGCGCTGCGGGCGCTGGCCGCGCCCGAGATCAACGTGACCACCATCGAGGACCCCATCGAGATCGTGGTCGATCAGTATAACCAGGTGGAGATACTGCCCAAGATCGGGCTCACCTTCCCCGAGGCGCTGCGCCACCTCCTGCGGCAGGACCCCGACGTGATCATGGTCGGCGAGGTGCGCGACGCGGAGACGGCGAGCATCGCCGTGCAGGCGTCGCTCACGGGGCACCTGGTGCTGGCCACCCTGCACACCAGCGATTCGGTGAGCGCGGTCTCCCGCTTGCTCGATCTCGGCGTCGACCCCTTCCTGCTCGCCTCCACGCTGACCGGCGTGGTCGCGCAGCGGCTGGTCCGTCTGGTCTGCCCGGGCTGCCGGGTAGAGACGTTCCTCACCCCCGACCAGATGTCCCTGCTGGGCATCGACCTGCAGGATCTGGAGGCGCAGGGCGAGGCGCCCCAGCTCATGGTGGCGGTCGGCGACGGCTGCGTCAAATGCCGCAACACGGGCCTCTACGGGCGCTCGGGCGTGTTCGAGGTGCTCGAGATCGACGAGAAGCTCCGTAAGCTAGTGGGCGCGCGCGCCAGCGCCAAGGAGCTGATGCGACAGGCGCGTCAAGATGGCCTGCTCACGTTGCGCGAGGGGGCCATCCGCAAGCTCGCCAAGGGGCTCACCTCCTTCGAGGAGGTCCTGCGCGTGACGGTGGAGGACGGTTGACCGAGGACGCCTTCGCCCTGGAGCTCCGGCGGCAGGTGGCGTCGGGGTTCCCCATCGTCCTGGTCGTCACCCACGAGGAGCGGCGGGCGCTCGGCGTGGTGAGCCAGCTGTTCCAGGGCCAGGCTTGCCCGGTCTGGTCCGTCAGCGGCGGCCTGGGGCCGGTGGAGGCCGTGCGCGCGGCCGAGGGCGCGGGGGTGCATGTCTTCCTGGATCTTCACCCGTACTTCGGGGATCCGGCCCTGGTGCGCGCGCTGCGCGATTTTGCGGCCGAGGCGGGCCGCGCGAGGAAGGTACTGGTCCTCATCGGGCCGGAGTCGACGATCCCGCGCGAGCTCGAGAAGGACGTGAGCGTGCTGGACCTGCCGCTGCCGAGCGGGGCGGAGCTCGCCGCCGTGCTCACGGCCGAGGTCGCGGACGCGGCGGCTCGCGGCTGGGATCCCGAGGTGATGGTCCGCGCCGCGCGGGGGCTCACCGTGGGGGAGGCGGAGCGGGCCTTCCGCATGGCGCGCGCGGAGCGGGAGCCGGGCCAGGCGCTCGCCCGCGTCCTCCGGGAGAAGCGGCGGGTGATGCGCCAGAGCGCCACGGTGGAGCTCATCGAGCCGGAGGTCACGCTCGACCAGGTGGGCGGGCTCGAGGTACTCAAGGGCTGGCTCCGCTCGCGCGTGGCCGCCTTTGGCGAGGACGCGCGCCGCTTCGGGCTCCCGGAGCCGCGGGGGGTGCTGGTGTGCGGGGTCCAGGGCTGCGGCAAATCCCTGGTGGCCAAGGCCGCGTCGCAGGTGTTCGGGGTGCCCCTCGTGCGCCTCGATTTCGCCGCCGTCTTCGCCGCCGCCTCGCCGGAGCACGCGCTGCGCCAGGCCCAGCGCATCGCGGAGGCGATCGCGCCGCTGGTGCTGTGGGTCGACGAGCTCGAGAAGGGGCTGGGCGGGGGTGCCCTGGATCCGACCCGCGCCCGGGTGTTCGCCGATTTTTTGGTGTGGCTCCAGGAGAAGCGCGCCCCGGTCTTCGTCGCCGCCACCGCCAACGAGGTGGAGAGCTTGCCGCCGGAGCTGGTGCGGCGCGGCCGCTTCGACGAGGTGTTCTTCGTCGATCTGCCCGCCGCCAAGGAGCGCGCGGAGATCCTGGGGATCCACCTCTTGCGCCGCGGCCGCGATCCGCGCTCCTTCGCGCTCGAGGAGCTGGCGCGGGGCCTCGAGCACTTCTCGGGGGCGGAGCTCGAGCAGGTGGTCATCTCGGCGCTCTTCCGCGCCTTCGCGGCCGGCCGCGAGCTAGCGCCGGAGGATCTCCGGAGCGCCATCGCCGAGGTCGTGCCGCTGGCGACCCTGTACGAGGAGAAGGTACAGGCCCTCCGCCTCTGGGCCGAGCAGCGCGCGCGCCGGGCGTCTGCCGACCGCCGGACCCTGGAGCTGTTCCGGGACTGACGCGCAGCGCGGCCGTCCGTCGCGCCGCGCGACCCTACCCGCCGAGGACGAGGCGGCCGAGCGCTGCGTGGAGCCGGCCGTTGGTCACCAGGAGGTTGCCTCGCTCGAGGCGCGCGGGGCTCCCGTCGAGGTGGGTCACCACGCCGCCGGCGGCCAGCAGCACGGCGAGCCCGGCGGCGACGTCCCAGGTCTTCAGCGAGCGCTCCCAGTAGCCGTCGTAGGTCCCCTCGGCGACGAGGCAGCAGTCGAGCGCGGCCGAGCCGCAGCGGCGCACCGCCTGCACCACGCGCTTGACCCGCTCGAAGCTGGCAAAGTTGTTGTCGGGCTCGAGGTCGCGGTGGCCGTAGGGGAAGCCCGTGCCGACGAAGGCGTCGGTCACGTCCTCGGTGTCGCTCGGTCGGATCGGCTCCCCGTTGCGGCGCGCCGGGCCGCCCCGGTAGCCGGTCCAGTGCGTGCGCAGCACGGGCGCGAAGACCGCGCCGGCGAGGGGTTGGCCGTCCTCGAGCAGGCCGACGCTCACGCACCAGTGCGGGTGACCGTGGGCGTAGTTGGTGGTCCCGTCGATCGGGTCGCAGTACCAGACGCGTCCGGGCCGGGTCGTGCGCACGGCCGGATCGCCGTCGGCTTCCTCGCCCACGATCGGGATCTCGGGGGTGAGCTCGGTGAGGCGCCGACGCAGCAGGGCCTCGCTGGCGAGATCCCGGTCGGTGACCAGATCGGTGCGCCCCTTGCGGCTGACGGCGAGCGGGGAGCGCCAGCCCTCGAGCGCGAGGGCGCCCGCCTCTTCGGCGACCGTGAGCGCGATCGCCGCGAGCTCTTCCGCCGGGCGCGTCACCCCGGTCACCCCGGCTTGCCGTGGCACTTCTTGTACTTCTTGCCGCTCCCGCAGGGGCAGGGATCGTTGCGGCCCGGCAGCTTCTCCACGCGGACGGGGGGCCCCGCGATCTGCTCGCCGTCCACGAAGTACCAGCGGCCGTTGAGCTTCTTGAACTCCGCGCGCTCCCGGTGGGTCAACAGGGCGCCCTTGAGCTTGTACCGCGCGACGAACTCGACGAAGCTATGCTCGTCGTTCACCGGCTCGCTCTTGGTGATCTCGAAGCCGAGCCACTCGGACTGCTTGGACCACTGCTCCGTGTTGGAGCGATCGACCTCGTTCCGCGTGTCGGGCCAGTGGGTGGAGATGACCCAGTCGATCTCGCCCAGGGCGTAGGCCGCGTACCGCGACCCCATCAGCTCCTCGGGGGTCTGGGGGTAGCGCTCGCCGCGGAAGCAGGGGCCGTACGTCTCGCGCAGCCACTCCTTGCTGCTGGTGGGATCGGTCGCGTTCGACGCGGCGGGCTCGTTCGGGGTGGCGGGCTGGTCGGTCATGGTGGGTTCTCGGGACTCCCCTGGGCGGGCGCGGTCCCCGTGAGGGACGGCCGCCGTCCCCGTTCACGGGCGCCCGAGCGCCGCCAGCAGGAGCCCGTGGATGCCACCAAAGGCGCCGTTCGACAACAGGGCGATGGTGTCCCCCGGCCGCGCCCGCGCCGCGAGCCGTTCGACGATGGCCTCGACCGAGGGCAGCGCGGCCGCCGGCACCCCTCGCTCGCCCACCGCCGCTGCCAGGCGGGCGAGGTCGAGGGCCGCCTCGGGCGCGATCCCGGACCGCCCGAGCGGGGCGAGCAGCAGCTCCGTGGCGTGGTCGAAGGCCTGCGCGTACTCGTCCTGGTGCTGGGCGCGGCAGGCCGTGGCGCTGCGCGGCTCGAAGACGGCGTAGAGGGCGCCCTCCGGGTGGCGCGCGCGCAGGGCCGCGAGCGTCTCGCGGACGGCGGTTGGGTGGTGGGCGAAGTCGTCGTAGACGCGCACGCCGCGCGGCTCGCCGAGCAGATCCTGCCGCCGGCGGACCCCTTGGAACCCGGCCAGCGCGCGGACCAACCGCTCGAGCGGCGCGCCGTACCCCTCGGACGCGGCCGCCAGCGCAGCCAGGGTGTTGGCGACGTTGTGGCGCCCCGGCAGCGGCGTGGTGAGGCGCCCCTGCGGGACGCCCGCCACAGTGAGCTCGAACTCGGTGCCGGCGGGGCCGCTCGCGGCAGGGGTCGCGACCCACTGCGGCGGGACGCTCACGGGCTGGTCGGCGAGCGCGTACCAGGCGACGGGCGCCCGCGCATGCTCGCGGACGACCTCGACCACCCGCGGGTCGGCCGCGTTCGCTATCACCAGGCCGCCCGGCGGAACCCCGCCGACGAAGCGCCGGAAGGCATCCACGTAGGCGGCCTCGGTCGGGTAGATGTCGACGTGGTCGTGCTCGATCGAGGTCACGATCGCGACCTCGGCGCGATAGTGGAGGAACTTCGCCGTCTTCTCGAAGAACGCGGTGTCGTACTCGTCGCCCTCGATGACGAAGGGCACCGATCGCGCGACCGTGGTCCCGTCGGCGCCGGCCGCGGGGCGCGCGCCCGCCGAGCGCGCGGCGCGGAAGCTCCGCGGGAAGTTCTTGGGCAGCCCGCCGACGAGGAAGCCGGGCTCGAGCCCCACCGCGTCGAGCAGCCAGGCGGCGAGGGCGGTGGTCGTCGTCTTGCCGTGCGTGCCGGCGACCACCAGCGGCGAGGTCCCCTCGAGCGCGAAGCGCTGGAGCGCCCCGGCGATGTGGCAGAGCTCGAGGCCGAGCGCCTGCGCGGCGACCACCTCGGGGTTGTCCCGTCGGCAGACGTTGCCCACCACGACCAGCTCCGGCCGCGGCTCGAGGTTCTGCGGGGAGAACCCCTCGCGGCAGACCACCCCCCAGCCGGCGAGCGCGGGGCCCATCGGGGGGTCGAAGTGGATGTCGCTCCCCGTGACCTGGTGCCCGAGCTCCCGGAGCAGTCCCGCCAGTGAACCCATGCCGGTGCCGGCGACCGCGATTACGTGGATGTGCATGGTTCGTGGTGGGGAACGGGGGAGGGCGCGACTTTACACCACCGGGGCGCGCGTCGGGGACGGCTCCGGTCGAGCGCATCGTCCGCGCTAGCTCAGCGCGGACACGGGCGACGGTGGCTGGCCGACGGGGGAGGCGGCGTGCAACCGTCCCGATTACTCCGCCATTTCTGCACAAGCCATGGGGGGCGATCCGAGCGGTGCAGTGATGCCGCACCTTCTACCGTCCTGGTGCGGCGGGTTTCGCGACCCGCTTGACGGCAGGTACGCTGCGCGCGAACGCGAGAGCCCCGTGCGACACTCGACGCTCTGTGGCGCTTCGTTCCTGGTCCTCGTCGCCGGGGTGGGCTGTGGGAGAACGGAGCTCTCGACGGACTCTGACGCACCGACGCCACCACCGCCGTCGTCCCCCGTGCCTCTCGGCTGCGATGCTGTGGCCCCCTACATGGTCCTCTTCTCCCTGGAGGAAGACATCTTCGCCTTCCGGCCCGAACAGGGCACCACGACCTTGATTGGGAGCCTCGACTGCAGCGCCGAGATCTCCACCTTCGTCGTGGGGCGGGACCTCCGTCTCCCGGGAAGTACCCGTCCGACGTCCCCGGGTACGACGCTGGCGCACGCGCGTCGGACGTCTACCGCCATGATCTGGCGACGGGGGAGACCGACCTCGTCGGGACCGTCCCGTTCGTCGTCGTGGGCGCCGATAGCACGACCTGTGCGGCGCTGCGCTGAGAGCGGACGCGCCGGGTAGCGGCTCCCGCGCGGTCGGGCCGCCGACGGTTCCGTCTGGAGCAACGATCCGTTGACCAACTGCGTCCCGGCGGCGCCCCACTGACTCGGGGCCACCGCGGCCACGGTTGCCGGAGCCCTCGCTTCAGGTTTCGGCGGGCCAGGTCGCACCGGAGCGGGCCTCGGCGCGGCGAAAGGCCTCCTGGATGGCGGCGGTGGTGCGGTCGTCCAGTGGGCCACGTGACGCTGCCCGGAGGTTGGCCTCGGCGTGGGGCCAGGAGCAGGTCCCGACGATGGCGCAGTGGACCCCCGGCTGGGAGAGGGTGAAGCGCAAGGCGACCTCAGGCCAGACCTCGGCGGGCGTCCCGCTCAGGCCGAGGTCGGCTGGGGTCAGCCCCATCGCCGTGAAGCGCTCGGCGTAGGATCTGGCATAGTCGGCGTAGATCCCCCGCTGGGCGGAGAGCGGCCTCCACGCCCCGTTGGCGATCGACCGCTTCGCGATGACGCCAAGCCCCCGCTTCTGCGCCGCCGGTACCACGGCGTCCAGGTTGGCCTGGTCACAGAGGCTCACGGAGGTCTCGAGGACCGAGATCCCGGGCAGAGTCAGGGCGAAGGCCGCGGTGTCGCCGTCGCCGGAGTAGCCCGCGAAGCCGAGCTTGCCGGCGCGTTGGAGGTCGAGGAGCGCCGCCAACGCCTCGCCCTTCTCCAGGACATCCTTGGCGCAGGAGTGCAGGAGCACGACGTCGAGTCGATCGGTGCGAAGCCGCCGCAACGAGCGCTCGACGGAGGCCTGGATCTTGGCCTTGGACCAGCAGTCCTCCCCATCGGCCATCGCGTTGGGCGCCTTGGTGACGAGGACGTACTCCGAACGACGGTGCGCGATCGCCTTGCCGATCAGCTCCTCCGATCCGGCGTACATGGCCGCCGTGTCGACGAGGTTCATCCCGTTGTCCAGGAGCGAGCCCAGCAGCCTCGACACCTGCCCCTGCTCGGCCTCCAGGAAGCCCACGGGACCTCCACCGAACCCAAGGGCGGACACCGTCAGTCCCATGTCTCCGAACGCACGCTCTTCCAAGGTCATTCTACGATCTCTCCGGTTATTGCCCCCGAACCCGTCGTTCCACGAGGCTTGGTGTCCCAGAAGTAGGGCGCCGCGGGCGGGGGCGCCACGCTCGCCGGTCCGAACTTCTTTGCCGTTCGTCCCGATCCAGGAGGTGGCTCGCCGCCGTCGTGATCCCGATCCCGCCGAACGCAGCCGCCGGAGGTCGTCCGCCCGCGCTCGCCGTGCCAGAGTCCGGTCCGGATCCCCCGCCCATGATGGACCCGCTGACGCTCGTGCTGTCGTCCCTGCGCCTCGCCGCGTGTGAGCACTTCAGCTCCCACCTGACCGCACCCTGGGGCCTGGCCCTGCCGAAGCACGAGAGCGCCGCGCTCCACGTGGTGCTCGGTGGCCGCTGCTGGCTGCTGACCGCGCCCGGCGCGCCGCCCATCGCGCTCGAGGCCGGTGATCTCGCCCTCTTTCCGCGGGGCGACGCCCACGTCCTGGCCGACGATCCCGCGACCGAGCCGCGGCAGGTCGCTTGCCACCTCCACGCCGGCGCCCGCTTCGCGGCCGAGTGTCTCTACGCCGGGGGAGGCGGCGCGCCGACCGACGTCCTCTGCAGCAAGTTCTCCGTCGAGGATCCCGACGCGAATCCGCTGTGGACCCAGCTGCCGGAGTACTTGGTCGTTCGCGGTGACGGCGGGGAGCCCGCCCCTTGGCTCGCGACCACGCTCGGACTCCTGACGGCCGAGCTCGGTTCGACCCGCCTCGGCAGCGAGGCCATCCTCACCCGCCTCCTGGACGTCATCCTCATCCAGGCGGTCCGGACCTGGATCGAGGCGCGGGCGGCGGAACCGTCGGGTTGGCTGGGTGCCCTCCAGGATCGCGGGATCGGGACCGCTCTCGGAGCCATCCACGGCCTGCCTCAGGAGGCCTGGACCGTCGCCACCTTGGCCGAGCGCGCCGGACTGTCGCGCACGATCTTCGCCGAACGCTTCGTCAAGCTGGTGGGCGAAGCACCTCTGACCTACCTCACCCGCTCGCGGATGCGGCTCGCGGCCGGGATCTTGCGCCGAGAGCATTCCCCGCCCCTGATCGTCGTGGCCGCGCAGGTCGGCTACGCCTCCGAGGCCGCCTTCTGCAAGGCGTTCAAGCGAGTGTACGGAGAGAGCCCGGGCCGTTTCCGCCGCCGCACGAACCCCGCCGCCGACGGTGCCGCCGCCGACGGTGCCGCGGCGGCGCCGGCGCTGTCCGGGGCGTGATACGGCGCTAATCGACGACCTGCACGTAGTGCCGCAGCTTCGGGTCGTAGCGCCACGAGACTCGCTTGGCCGCGTCCGGCTCGTGCCATTTGCCGGAAGCGAGATAGCCACCGATCCGCGAGAAGGTCGCGTCATGGAACGCCCGATCGGCTACCCCCAAGGACAGGGTGGAGTAGGTCACTTCCTGTTCGTACTCTCCTGGTAGGACCTCGCCGTCGCTCGAGACGCGGAGGAATTTCCAGGTCACCTGAGGTCTCAACGACGCATCGTCCATGCCTTCGAGCGCCTGGAGCACCTGCAGCTCGCCGTCACGGACCAGAACGCGCACGATGCCCTCGTAGGGGAAGAACTGCTTGGGGATGCCGTCGACGAGCCAGGCCAGCAGCGATATCTCGGGGGGCAGGACGCGCAGCTCGGTTCGGCCGAGGCGGGTTCCGGTGGCGGGCAGGACGACCTTGGTGGCCACGAGCCGGGTTGGATCGGTGTCGATCCAGGACAGGCTCCCGGGATTGAGCCCGATGTAGCGATGGCCATGGGCCATGAGGGAATCGTTCCTGCCCGGCTGGTAGCTGAGGGCGGGGGCGAGCCGCTCCGAGTAGGACCCGGTCGGCGGCTCGGTCATCGTCGAGAGCGCTCCGAGCAGCCCCTTCGGGGATGCGAACACGACCGGGGCTGGCAGCGAGAGGTTCTCGGCAGGCTCGCGCTCCTCGGGGGCGAGGTTGGATGGGGTGAGGACGGCGCGGACGCTGCTTGTCGGTACCAGACTCACGCGGGGCAGCTCGCGAGCCGAGACGGTGGTTTCGATCCGGAGGCGGCCGGCGTCGGCCGCGCATTTCCCCGGGGCGCCGTTGATGGTGGGAAGCGTGGCGCGGGAGCCAGGCTTTCGAGCACAGAACGAATCGAGGACGTAGCTCCGCGAGAACTCTGCCTCGTACGCGTCTCGAAAGGCGGCGTCCGTCCGCAGCACCTCGCGACAAGCTCGAGACTCGGCGGGAGACAGCGGCGTGCCGACGAACCACACGAACTCGCAGTTGTACTCGGGCAGCACGCCCGCCCGCCCGAAGGCCGTGCCGATGGGGGGGAGGCTCGGGCGCGGCATGGTGAGCCGGAGCGTGGCCCTCTCGGTCGAGAGCTCGCCGGCCACGATCATCCCCGCCTCGGTGAACACCAGGGCGAGCCAGTCCCCCGACCCTTCGTGCGCGCCGGCCCATTCTTCGAGAGCCCCGTCGAGGGCGAAGCCATTCGGGAGCGCGGGAGTCAGCAGCACGCGAGGGCGGGGCGGGTCTGCTGTTGCCTCGGCAGGCGGGACCAGTGGCGCGACCGGAGCGGGGGCGACCTCCGGCACCCGTGGTGGCGAGGAGGGAGCCGACGTCGCGCTGGGGGGGGCCGTCGCGGGGACGACGGGCATTCGTCCGACCACGGGCACCGCTTGCGGGCAGCAGGCAGCGCAAGCCAGCGTCGAAGCCGCGACGAGGACCCCACCGAACCGAGCGGCAGAAACCCGCATGGGTTCGAGTGTGAGGGACGCAGCGAGCGCCGTCCATGGCGGCGGGCCAGCGGCCGGCGCCGAAGCCCGGTTTGCAGCGGTCGAGCGCGGGCCTGTGACTCGACCCGCACTACCACCCGGCGGTGTTGGACGGGGTCTACACGGAAGCGGATCCATCAGCAGGGGACCGGAGTGAAGTCAGACCCCGATTGAAACGGTCGCCACGACCTCGACCTTCGGCTTGATGGCAGCGTAGACGCCAGGGCCGAACACGGACACGACGAGAGCGAACCGCATCTCCAGCGTCCTCAGCGCCTTGCGCTGGTCCCACCAACCGAGCACCGGAACGATCGCGATCAGCTTGTCACCGACCAGCTCCGACATCTTCCCGTGCCATCGATCACTCTGCACCGTTCCGCGGCTACGACGTTCGATGCCGACGTCCCAGTCGAAGGACCTGGTCTTGGCGAGCTGGCGGCGTTTGCCATCGGCGTCCTTCGGGCGCTCGAGCACGTTGATCCGCTGGACGAAGGCCTCCGCATCCTCCTGAGGGCCCTGCATGTCCCACTTCAGATCGAGCCCGTGATACGTCCGCCGACCGTACTTGTTGGGTTCCGCGAAGTACGAGAGCGTGACGCGCAACTCCACATCGGGATCCGCACCGCCCAGCAGGCTCTCGGGGAGTGGCAACCGGTACAGCTTCACCTTCCGTCGAAGCTTGGGCTCGGTCGTCCTGGTCGTGGGCCGCCTCGGCTGCTTTCTCTTGGCTTCCTCCTCGAGAACACCGCTGGGCATCGAGTCCTCGACGACGATCGTCGCCACGCCCTCCGCACAGTCCGAGGCTAGCCGCTCGCTCGGCACTCCGTAGCCGCACGCATGAAGCCGGTCGTTCAGGCCCGGGAAGTCCTCGATCATCGTCTGCGTCCAGGTCGCCGAGTGGACGATGAGACCTCGAACCGCCTCGGGGCTCAGCTTGGGCTCCACCGACCAGACGTGGGCGGCAAGGCGACCGGCGTGTGCGCTCGCCTCGCTGGTCATCGACAACAAACCAAGGGGCCTACCGTGTGTGTGCAGGCGGCTGGTGGTGAGGGTCGCGAGCGTGGGAACGGTGGGATCGGCGAGCGTCCCGGAAATCGCCAGGTTGCCACCCTCGAGGACCACGTCCGGCTTGATCGGCCACTCGTTGCCGACAAGCCCCGTGGTCGTGTAAGGCGAAATGCCGCCTCGCTTCGTCGCGACGACCCGAGCCTCGGCGTAGACCTTATCGTCGGGCAGTTCGACCCGTGTCGTGAACGCGCCGACCGTCAACGCGTTCGCTGCCTGCGCGGGCTGATGGATCTTCTCCGACAGTTGGAGCTGGGGATGCAGCTCCGCCAGCGCAAGCCACTGAGCCTCGCGCGCGTTGCCCGCCGCCACGATCATCAGGCGCCCGTGGTCGGCTCGGAACGCGAGCTGGTCCACCGCATGGCTCCACAGGGTCGGAGCAATTCCATCGAGCGGTGGGTCCTGCATCGACCGCGTCAGGGCGAGCACGAAGGCACGATTGCGTCGACGAGGGTCGGCGTCCTCGGCAGCGCGCACCGCGCGCTCCGTCAGCACCGGCCACTTCTCGTAGTTCTCGTCGGCGGCCGTGCCATACCCCGGAGCGATCCACAGCCGGCTGCTCTGCAGCCAGTGCGGGGCATCGGCGCTCCCGCGATCGATGGCCGCGCCAACGTCCCGATATAGGGCCACCCCCGCCATCTTGGTTCCGTGCCCGTTAGTGTCCTCCGGCGATGGGATCTCCGGACCGGCCGTGGTCGCCGTCAGGATCGCCGACGCGAGGAGCGGGTGTCCCGTCGCGATCCCCGAGTCGAGCAGGACGACCGACGGGGCGCCGTCGGTCGGCCGCCTGAGCGCGAAGTCCGCGACGTCCTTGCTGGTGAGGTCGGCGAGCAGCAGCAGATCGCGGAGCGGTGGCGGAGCGAGCTCGGCCTCGAAGATGCAGTCGGTCGCTTCGCGGAGCGCATCGAGCTGCGTGCGCGTCAAACGGATGAAGAAGTAGACCTGCTCGGGTCCGAGGAATTCGTCGAGCTTCTGGGATAGCCCGAGCCGGTGCAGCTGCCGAGCGATCTGCGCGCGGCTCTGCTGGGAGTCCTCGATCGGGTTTCGGTACCCGCCCCGGCCAGTGATCTCCCACCAACAAGGACGATCGGGGGGAGGCGCCTCGGCCCGAAACAGCGCGCCGCTGAGATCCTCGAGGTCCGCAAGACCGATGCTCCTCACCGGCGCGATCGCTCGCTCGTGGCTGCGCCGAGTGGTGACCGTGCCGTCCTTCGCGGTCGTCACCTTCACCCTTGCGTCGTCGGCGAACGCATCAATCTTCCTACGAAGGTACTCGAGGTCGGCGCTGGCGACGTCGAGTACGACCGTGCCCGTGTCTGGCATGACGCCCACGAGCCGGGCGTCGGCGCGGGAGTCGTCCAGCTGGTCCGGTGCGAGCTGCGCGCTCGCTCCTGGGCGCACAGCGACTATCTCACGCCTTGCCAGCTCGTCGCGCGCCGTCTGGCTGCGCGCATTCACCTGCTGCGCGATGGCATCGAGCTGCTGCACCAAGGTCGCTCGATGTGCCTTCGGATCGACTGAGGGCATCTTCGGCGGGGTGCCGCCGCCGCCCTGCGGTGCCTCGTAGGTGTCTACCGAGGTGATTCGTCCTCGGAGCAGACGGTACCGCTCGTCGGCCAATGGCTAGCTCCTGGCCGGCACGCTGCGCAGCTTCAGCTCTTCCAGTGCCAGGGCGACGTCGCGCTCGGAAACCTCTTCGCGATCATCCAGCGCCATCGTGCGGACCGCATCATCACAAGCACGAACCACGTCCGCGAAGCTCCACCCCTCCGCGTTGGCCGAGAGCCGGGTGGCGGCTTCGGCGTCGAGCCCCACGGTGGAGAGCCGCAGTCGCAGCAGATCGGCGATCTGCACGCGCGTGGGCTTGTCGAACGACACGATCACGTCGAAGCGCCGGAACACGGCGCGATCCAAGAGCTCGACGTGGTTGGTCGCGGCAACCAGGATGCTCCCGCTCATGTCCGCGTCGACGAGCTGAAGGAAGGCGGTGACGACGCGGTTCATCTCGCCAACGTCCTGCGAGTCGCCACGAGCCTTCGCGACAGCGTCGAACTCGTCGAAGAGGTACACGCCCGGGCGACGCGGCATCTCCGCGAAGATCGCCCGGAGTTGCACGGCGGTGGCCCCGAGAAAGCGTGAGAAGAGCGCGTCGAGGCGAACCGTCATGAGCGGAAGCCCCATCTCACCAGCGAGAACGGCGGCTCCGAGGGTCTTGCCGCAGCCAGGCGCCCCGTGAAATAGCAGGCGGCGCCGCGGCGACACCCCGAACCGCTCGAGCCGAGCCCGGGAGCGGTTCTCGGAGAGCACCCGCTTGAGCGTGTCTTCTGCGTCTGCACGCAAGACGATGTCGCGGCGACGTTCCTCGCGGTAGCCGCCCTCGAGGATGTCCGCGAGCTCACCCCGCGGAGCGGCGATGTCGACGACGGGCCCCTGCTTGCGGGCGCTGGTCGCCGGCATCTTGGCGATGATCGACCGGATCTCCTCGGCGACGCGCACGTGGCCAGCGGAGCTCTCGGCAGCCGCGAGCTGCAGTGCCGCCTTGCGGAACGACGACTCGTCGCCCTCCGCGTGGGATCGCAGCAACAGCTTGAGGATGTCGCCCTTCATGACGCTTTTTCGGATCCCGATGGGGTTCGCCTCCATGACCTAGGGACGTGACGCCGAGCGTACACCCGGGAATCGTTCATCGGGTGGCGTTTCAGCCGCGGCCTGCCCACGTTGTCACGGCGCCGAAGGGGCTGCTCGTTCACCTCGAGCCCCTCGGCGGTCACCTTGACGGTCAGCACGACGTCGTCGCGTCCGAGCAGACCCACGGACAAGGTCCATCCAACCTTGATCACGGGGACAAGGCTCTTACACTCGCAGGTGAGCAGCCTGGCGGCCGGCCACCCCTTGAGACCCGAACCACCGCCAGGGTTCGGGGCGACGTGCGGCGCCTGGGGTGCGGAGGCGGGCGTCACGAATCGTCCGCGACGCCCGCCCGCTACCGCGCGGTCGCCTCCGCGCTATGCCGTGAACGGGCTGCCTCCCGCGACGGCGGTGGCGTCGGGCGGCGGCGATGCGGCGCCGGGAGCCGCGACGACCGCGCTCGGCGTTGCGACGACCGGGACGGGGACAGTGGTCGCCGGCGGTGCGTCGCCGGTTGCGATGGGGCCGGCGTCGTCGGAGGCCCTGCCGCGGCCCCCGCGGCCCGCGTAGAGGGAGGGCGCGATGGAGTCGGCGTCTCCCTCGCTCCAGCGCAGGAAGATGACGGCCCGCCGGACCTGGTCGTACGCACGGCAGAAGGCCGTGAACGCCCGCTGACGGAGCTCGGCCGTGGCCGCCATCTGCACCGGCCCTTGCTCGCGGAGGCCCGCTACCCGCAGCAGGCGGGCCGCCAGTCGCTCGGCGTGGTCGAGATCCGCGGGTCCGAGCGCGCATTTGCCCTCGATCCGCGCCCAGCTCTCCCGGAACGCCGAGGCGAGGATCTGCAGGTCCCTGGCGATGTTCTTGGCGCCCGTGTTCCCGCTGAGCCCCTTGAACGACGGCTCGCTCACCAGGCCCCGCGTCACCAGGGCGGCGGCGTCCGCCCGCAGCCGCTGGCGGAGCCCGATCCCCTCCTCCATCAGCTCGGGCAGATCATCCGAGGGAGCGGCGGCGATCAAATGCTGGGTGTTGGCGTAGCTCGCCGCGCGCGCCAGATCCTCGAGCTGATCGACGTGCTCGAGCGGGAACTCGGGCAGCGCCTGCGCGAGCGCCGGCCTGAGCGCCATGATCTCCGGCAGCACGCCGAGGGTGGTGCTCACGGCGGATGTGATGTCGAGGTTCACCGGCAGGAGCTCGGCCGGAGCGAGGGCCTGCAGCCGCGGTAGCAGGCGTTGGTACGACTCGGCGAAGAGGATCTCTTCGTCGACGGTGGTGGGTGATGACGACATGATTCGGTTCCTTACGGGTTGATGGGCGGCGCACCTCGCGCTGCTGCTGACCGAGTCGGTCAGGGACGATCGCTGGTTGTGCGAAATGATGCCGGCGGGCAGCCAGCTGCCTCCGATGGCTTGTCGGAAGCCTCCGAGGGCAGCCAGCTGCCCCCGATCGCGTCCCGGAAGCCTGGGGAGGGCAGCCAGCTGCCTCCGATGGCTTGTCGGAAGCCTCCGAGGGTAGCCAGCTGCCTCCGATCGCGTCCCGGAAGCCTGGGGAGGGCAGCCAGCTGCCTCCGATGGCTTGTCGGAAGCGTCCGAGGGCAGCTAGCTGCCTCCGATCGCCTACCGCCGGGCAGGACCGGGC
Source organism: uncultured Polyangiaceae bacterium (assembly GCA_964404725.1). Taxonomy (GTDB): domain Bacteria; phylum Myxococcota_A; class Polyangia; order Polyangiales; family Polyangiaceae; genus JAFGBI01. The sequence continues at coordinate 3,559 of CAYOLF010000092.1, read as the reverse complement.
GGCCGAGCGCCGACGTCGACCCCGGGACCCCGGCCCGCTCACCCGTCCGGGCGCCGCGCGGGCGAGCGTTGCCGCCGCCGGCGGGGTATCCTGCGGCCGAACCGCGAGGCAACGATGTCACTCTACCAGTACCTCCAGCGGCCCGGCCCGAGCGGGTTCGGACACGGGTCCTCCGCCGAAGACGTCACCGCGGGGATGTCCCTCGGCGGCAAGACCTTCCTGGTGACGGGGTGTAGCTCCGGGCTGGGACTGGAATCGATGCGGGTCCTCGCGCTGCGCGGGGCGCGGGTGCTCGGCACCGCCCGGACGCTCGAGAAGGCGCGCGCGGCCTGCGCGTCGGTCGGGGGTGACGGGGTGCCGCTCGCCTGCGAGCTGTCCGACCCGCGGAGCGTCCGCGCCTGCGTGGAGGCCGTGCTCGCGCGCGGTGAGCGGCTCGACGCGCTGATCGCCAACGCCGGCATCATGGCGCTGCCGCGGCGCGAGCAGGCGTTCGGCGTGGAGCTCCAGCTCTTCACCAACCACGTCGGGCATTTCCTCCTGGTCACCGGCCTCCTCGACGCGCTCGCCGACGACGGTCGCGTGGTGATGTTGAGCAGTCGCGCCCACCTGCGCGCCCCGCGCGAAGGGATCCGTTTCGACGACCTCGCGGGGGACCGCGACTACACCCCCTGGGGGCACTACGGACAGTCCAAGCTCGCCAACCTGCTCTTTGCCAAGGAGCTCGCGCGGCGGCTCGGCGGGACGCGACGCACGGCGAACGCGGTCCACCCCGGCGTGATCCCCACCAACCTCTCCCGGCACCTTCCCCGCGCGGCGATCGCCGTCTTCCGGGCGGTCCAGCCGCTCGTCCTGAAGACCCCCGCCCAGGGCGCGGCGACCCAGGTCTTCGTCGCCACCCACCCGTCCGTGGCGACGGTCACGGGCGAGTACTTCGCGGACAACAACGTGGCTCGACCGCGCGCGGATGCCAACGATCCGGAGCTCGCGCGGCGTCTCTGGGAGGTCACCGAGGAGATCGTGGCGAGGCTGCCAAGGTAACCTCCGCGCCGACCCGCTGTCCCGTCGGGGTCACGATCTGGTGGTGACCACCCGCCGCTGGTTCTTCACCGTCGCCACGCCCGCCAATTTGCCACATCCAAACGACGCCGCTGGCGCCGCCGCACGAACGCCAGCGCGACGAGCACGGCGCCGATCCCGGCGGGGGCGCCCGGGCGCCTCGGCACCGCGCACCCACAGCCGTCCGCGTCGTCCGCCGGGCTCGACGAGTCCGCCACGCCGGGGGCGGTCGCCCCGTTGCCGCCGGTGTCCGCGCCGGATGGACCGGCGCCGCCGGTCGCGCCGACGCCCGGTGCGCCCGCCACCGGCTCGACCGACGGGTCGTGCCACTCGTAGGCGCCGAGATCCACGCCCGCGCCCTGGGGTCGAGGGATGAGCTCCCGGTCGAGCGAGGGCGCGCCGTCGTCGGTGCCCGCGTCTACGGCGGCCGCGCCGGCGAGCAGGCGGAAGTCGAACGACGCCGGCGCCACGAAGAGGGCGAGCGGATCGGTGATCTCGAGGTTGTGATCCTGTGCCACCGCGTCCGAGCTGGTGAACGCCGTGGCGAGGTTGTTGCGGACCAGGCAGTCGACCGGCACGTTCCCGTCCTTGTGGTCGCCGATTTGGATCCAGGGCGGCCCGGGCTCTACCTCGTTGAGGTCGAGCACCGTGTTGTTCACCACCCGCACGCCGCGGGCGCCGAGGAAGGTGATCCCGTGCCAGTGGTCGGTGACCACCACGTTGTTCTCCACCAGCCAGTCCACGTAGGTGCCGTCGAAGCACCCGATCCCCTGCAGCGTCCCCCGGAAGGGCAGCGCGGGGTCGTCGTAGTTGAGGATCAGGTTGCCGCGCAGGACCAGCCCGGTGACCTCGCCGGTGCCGACCTCGCCGTCGCTCCCGACCGACCAGGACTGGAAGCCGTCGTCGTGGTTCGCGTTGACGGCCACGCAGTTCTTCACCGTGTTGTACTGGAAGGTGGTGCGGTCGCCGAGCCCGCGCAGCCCGTCGCCGGCGAAGGTGTCGACGACGTTCCCCTCGATCAGTGAGTCCGTCGCGCCCACCGAGATCCCGAAATCCACGTTGTCGAGCCGGTTGTTGCGGACCGTCATGCGCTCGCCGTCCACGTCGAAGCCGTTGCAGGCGAGGGTGTTCCAGTCGTCCTCGGTCCAGGCGCTCGCGTCCGCGATCGAGCGCAGCGCGCAATCCTCCACGGTCACGTCCCGGATCGGCCCCGTCCAGTCGTGCGACTCGAGCGAGACGAGGGTGTGCGCGGCGGGCGTCGCGGCGTAGTCGGCGCCCACCGCGAGGCCGCGCAGCACCCAGTGGGCGGACGAGCGGACGAGCACGCTGGTGAAGCGCGGCTCCGCCCCCGGCGCCGCCGCGACGGTGATCGGGCCCGTGTTGTAGTGGCTCACGATGGCGAGGTCGCCGTAGTCGCCGGTCGCGAGCCAGATCGTGTCGCCGGGCTGCACGACCGCGCCCTCGTTCCTCGGCTCGAGCGCCATCCCCGCCTCGAAGGGGAGCGAGGGCCAGTCCTGGGTCTGGACCAGGTTTCCGTCGATCACCGCCTGCAGGGAGCGCCAGGGCGCGTCCGTCGTGCCCTCCCCCGCGTCGGCGCCGCGCTCTGGATCGACGTAGAAGTCAGCGGCCCCCGCGGCCCTGGCGGCCAGGAAGAGCCCGAGGGCGAGCCCGGGGATCCGCCGGCGCGCGGCGCGACCCCCGAGCGGACCCGGGGCCCGTCCCGAACGCGAAGCCCATGCCGCGAAGCCGGTCGCCGTCGAGCGATCGTGACTGCCCATCGTCAGCACCTCCAGCGCGTCATGCTACCGCGTCTTGGCCCGGCAGCATCCCGCCATCACCTGGTGAGCGCTGCTCGTTCACCAGGACCTGATACCGGCGCCCGCTGGAGAGCACGTTCGGGTCTTCGCCCTCTCGCCGGACGTGAGCTCGACTGAGCTGCTTGCCAGGCACGCAGCAGGCCAACGTGAACGCCACGTCCCAGCGTAGCTGCGCGAGGACCTGCTCGACCCCGACGTGAGCGTGCACGAACGTGACCAAGGTCCGAACCTCGGGCATCGCGTTCAATTCGCCGGCGACGTCCTGGATCGGCGCCCTGCGTCGCTCCAGCCTCACCACGCCGAATTGCTCGCACCAACCGTCCACGAGCGCGAGGTTCAGCGCTGGATCCACGCTGATGTTGTGGGTATCGGTCTTCAACGCGAACATCGCGGCCGTCCTGGCATGGGCGCCGTCGCCCACGTGCACGACCCGGCACTCCTCTCCCGCCCGCATGAAAGGCCGCAGATGGACCAGCGCCGAGTAGCTCTCCGTCAGTTCCTTCGCCGGCCGCGTCGCCTTGGCGAAGAGCGGCCACAACGCCTCGAAGCATTGGCGCCGCATCAACCGGTCCAGGTAGTCGCTGTTCGACGTCGCCTCGTGACCGCACACGCCGTGCTCGCTCGGGGACGGGAAAAATGGCCGTCGCGCGACCACGCTCAGCCGCCGCGGGCGCGCTGATAGGCGA
>CAYOLF010000091.1:4060-25478 GCA_964404725.1 uncultured Polyangiaceae bacterium | reverse complement strand
CCCGCGCTCCGTCCCCCGCGCTCCGTCCCCCGCGCTCCGTCCCCCGCGCCGTGCCCCCCCGTGCATGTACGCCCCATCCCCGCCCCCAACCACCAAATCCCAGCCCCGAGCCCGGACCCGTTCCCGGACCCGTTCCCGAGCCCGGACCCCATCCCCGGCCCCCGACCCCTCATTGGGCGCCGCGTGCGATGCGACGCGGGGCGACCCCGGGTGGGAGGGGGTTGGGGAGCGGACGAAATGGTTTTCATACGAACGACTTGGCGGTTCCCCTCACCCCCCTCCCGACGACGCCAACGCCCCGCCGACACCGACGCGTCCACGCCCGGCTAGCCGCCGCGAAGGAGGCGGACCAGCTCCGCCCTGGAGAATGGCTTGCAGATGCTGTCCGTGAAGCCGTAGGCAGCCGGCGACGCCATGACGGGATCGTCGGCATACCCGCTGGCCACGAAGACCGGCAGCGCAGGATCGATGATGCGGATCTCGGTCAGCGCCTCTCGGCCGCCCATCCCGCCCGGGACGGTCAGGTCGAGGATCATGGCGTCGACCCTCCTCGCGGCGGATCGCTCGCGCTGCAGCGCCGCGATGGCTTCACTGCCGCTCTGGGTGGTGATGACGGAGTAGCCGAGCGACTCCAGGACCCGACCGACCGCGTAGCGGACGATCTCCTCGTCGTCCATCACGATCACCGTACCGAGCCTCCCGGCGGGAGGCGGCGCCGAGGTCCCCCGACCCGGCGCGGCGCCGGGGAGCGCCGGGAGGTACAGGTGAAATGTGCTCCCCTGGCCCACGGTGGAGTCGACCTCGATGTGCCCGCCGTGTCGGTCGACGATGGAGTAGGCCGTGGCGAGCCCCAGACCGTGCCCCTGGCGCTTGGTCGAGAAGAACGGGTCGAAGATCCGGGGGAGGATCTCCGGCGCCATCCCCGCGCCTCGATCGGCGATCGAGATCCTCACGTAGTCGCCCGGCGCCGGGCGGACACGGGGGCCATCCTCGACGAGGGTGACGTTCTCGGCGCTGAGCTCGATCTCCCCACCGTCGACCATGGCCTGCTTCGCGTTGATGACGATGTTGTCGATGACCTGGCCGATCTGGTTGCGGTCGAACTCGCAGCACCAGAGATCCGTCGGGATCCGGAACCTGCAGGTCGTGCGCGCCCCGCTGAGCGCGAAGTGGGCGGTCTCCCGGAGGAACGGGTCCAGGCGGTCCACCTTCTTGATGGGCGCCCCGCCCTTGGCGAACGTGAGCAGCTGCAGGGTCAAGGCGCGTGACCGATCGACGGCGCCCAGCGCCTTGGCGAGGAACCGGAGCACCTCCGGCTCCGCGCTGGCTGCCATGGCGAGATCGATACACCCGAAGATCCCCGAGAGCAGGTTGTTGAAGTCGTGCGCGATGCCGCCGGCCAGGACCCCGAGCGACTCGAGCTTCTGCACCGTCCGGAGCGCCTCCTCCTCGAGCTTGCGCGCCGTGATGTCTCGCGCGTACCCGGTGGTGCCGATGATCTCCCCGTGGCGGTCCTTGACCGGCGTCTTGAAGGTCTCGAACCACCGCCGTTCACCCGCATCGAGGATCAGCTCCTCGACCTGGACCGGGGTGCCGTTTCGCATCACGGTCGCGTCGTCGACCCGGTACTTCTCGGCGAGCTCGGGCGGCCAGATGTCGTGGTCCGTCTTCCCGACGAGCTCGGCGGGGTCGTCGGCCCCGCACGAGCGGGCAAAGGCCCGGTTCACCGCGAGGAAGCGGCCGTCCGCGTCCTTGAGCCACACGAGGCCGGGCTGGTTCTCGATGATGGCCCTGAGGCACGACTCGCGCAGCCGTAGCTCCTCCTCGGGGGTCCCGCGGGCGCTCTTCGGGGGCTGGCTCATTGGCTTGTGGACCGCTGCTGACCCGCGGGTTCCCACGCTTGGATGATGGTCGGCGCTGCGGGGGGGGATTGTACACCGAAACGGCGCCGCGCACGGCGTGGCGCGGGGTGGCGCTTCTCGCCAGCACGCCCCGGGGGGGCGGAGTGCGGACGAAGTCGTTCGTATACAAACGACTCCGTCACGCCCCCGCCCCCGCCCCCGCCCCCGACGGTCATCCCCCGCTGATCGCCGCCGGCGAACCGGGTCGGCGAACGACCGGGGCCGGGCGCGCTACCACCGACGACGGCGGAGCGGGTGCCGTGGACCCCCCCTCGGTACCCGAGGCTAAGGGATCTCGGCCCGGCACCCGCCCGACCAGTTGCCGGTGCAGTCGTACCGGTCCTGGCTCAAGGTGACGATCCCGCTCGGCCATTCGATGGTGCCCACCGTCCAGACCCAGCGGGAGGCGAGATCCTGGATCTCGGCGACGTGGGTGGCCCCGGCGACGTTGAAGATGAGCGTGCCGTCGGACTCCGGAAGCCCCGGTCCCCAGTGCTCCACCATCACGGTGTAGGTCCCGGGCGCCGGGCGCGACAAGTAGATGTTCTCTGGCCCGAACGTGTCGGTGTCGTCCACGTCCTTGCGCGGGTTGTCGCTCGCGTCCCCGACGACGCCCCAGTCCTGGGCCCCGCTGAGACAGGAGGTCCAGGTGCAGTCGGTGGCGTTGTCGTTGATCCGTCCGCCCTCCTTGATCAGGTGCAGCTCGTAGTCGTCACCGAGCTCGTCCCAGCTCAGGGTGAGCCGGATGTCCTCGCTCTCGCAGCCGCCGCGGGTGATCTGGTAGACGACGACGGTTTCGCAGCTCCCGTCCGACCACACGAACTTGATCGTCTGCGCTCCGCAGAAGAGCGGCAGCGTCAAGGAGAACGCGCCGCTGTCGAGCTCCGTCGGGACCACGCCCTCGATCGCCTGAGTGCCGTCGGTCGCATAGTACCGGCCGTCCGCCGTCGCCCCCGTCACGGTGCCGCCGAACAGATGCGAGCTGTCCGCCACCTCTCCGAGGTCGAACACGGTGACGTCACTGTCCGGCCCCCCGTCGGAGCAGCGCCGGGTCTCGCCGGGATCCACCAGGTCCGGCGCCGGGTCGTCGATGACCGGTCCCTCGGTCTCCGCACCGGCAGCTCCACCCTGAGGCGGAGTGGTCGCCGACCCCGCGCTGCCGGGAGCGCCCGCGCCGGGCGCGCCACCCTCGGCGATGCCGCCGGTGGCGACGTTGCCGCCGGTGGCGGTCACCGCACCGCCCGTTCCGTCATCGCCCGCCACCCCCCCGGTGCCGACATCGCCCGCCGCCCCCCCGGTGCCGTCGTCGGCTGCCGCCCCCGCCGCGCCGTCGTCGCCCGCCGCCCCCGCCGCGCCGTCGTCGGCCGCCGCGCCCGCCTCGCCGTCGTCGGCCGCCGCCCCCGCCTCGCCGTCGTCGGCTGCCGCCCCCGCCTCGCCGTCGTCGCCCTTCAGGTCATCGACCAGGTCCGAATCGATCACACAGCCAGCGAACACGAACGCCAGCACCACGGAACCCGACAGGACACGCGCGAGACGACGGTCGAACATGAAGCCTCCTTCCAGAATCCTCCAAGAATTACACCATGGCACCGATCGATTCAAGGGCTTGTCGCGGCGAGCCCATCGGATCGCTCCCACGTTAGCGCACCTCTCCCGCGGCTCGCGCCGGCACGACGGCGCGGCCAGCGGCGCTGCGTGGCGCGGGCTGCGCCGCCGCGATCAGTCCAGGCTCGACACCCGTCGGGGGCGCCGCGCGAGGCGTCCGTTCGGATAGTCCCGAATCGAGCCGACCGGGCCCGGGAGGCGGCACGGACGCCCGCGATGTTAAGCTGCGCTTCTTCCCCCGTGGCACCCGTGACCCCCTCCGACCCCGACCCTCCGGCGGCGAGCCCGGTCGGCGAGCGATCGGGGCCGGGCGCGCTGCCCCCGACGGCCGCCGAGCGGGCGCTGCTCGACCCGCTCGGCGCGAGCGAGGGCGCGATGCTCGCGCGGGTGACGGCCTGGGCGCGCATCAACTCCGGGAGCCACCACCGCGCGGGCCTCGACCGGATGCGGGCCGCGCTCGCGGAGTCCTTCGCCGAGCTCGGCGGCGAGCTGGGCGAGGTCCCGCTGCCGCCGAGCGAGGAGCTCGATCCCGACGGCGCCCGGCGGCGGGTCGACTCAACGCCGGCGCTGCGCATCCGGAAGCGCCCGGAGGCCCCGGTGCGGGTCGCGCTCACCGGCCATTACGACACGGTCTTCCCCGCCGACGACCCCTTCCAGGACGTCACCACGCCGGACGCTGAGACGCTGCGCGGACCCGGCGTCGCCGACATGAAGGGCGGGCTCGTGGTGATGCGGGAGGCGCTGCTGGCGCTCGAGCGCTCGCCGAACGCCGCGCGGCTCGGGTGGGAGGTCCTGCTCAGCCCCGACGAGGAGATCGGCTCCCCGGGCTCACGCTCGGCGCTCGCGGCGCTCGGCGCCTGGGCTGAGGTGGGCCTGACCTTCGAGCCCGCCCAGGCCGACGGCGCGCTGGTGGGGGCGCGCAAGGGCACCGGCAAGCTGGCGCTCCTGGTGCGCGGGCGCGCGGCGCACTCGGGGCGGGATCCGCACCTCGGGCGCAACGCGCTGGTGGCCGCGGCGCGCTTCGCCGCCGCCATCGATGCCCTCGCCGGCGCCCGCGACGGGCTCACCGTCAACGTCGCGCGGCTCGAAGGCGGCGGCCCGCTCAACATCGTGCCCGCGCTGGCCGTCTGCCGCTTCGAGCTCCGCGCGCGCTCCCTCGACGACTGGCGCTTCCTCGAGGCGGAGCTCGCGCGCCTGGTGGCCGAGGTCGGGGCGCAAGACGGCATCGCCGCCGAGCTCGTCCGTGGCCCCGGCCGCCCCCCGAAGCCGCTCGCGCCCCCGAACCTCGCCCTGCTCGAGGCGACGCGGGCGGTCGGCGCCGGCCTCGGGCTCGATCTCACCTGGCGCGATTCCGGCGGCGCCTCGGAGGGCAACGATCTCTGGGCCGCCGGCTGCCCCAGCGTGGACTCGCTCGGCGTCCGCGGCGGCGGCCTCCACTCCCGCGAGGAGTACGCCGTCCGCGCGAGCTTCGTCGAGCGCGCCCGCCTCGCCGCACTGCTCCTGCTGAAGCTCGCCAGCGGCGAGCTCGATCCCTCCCGCCTCCGAGGACCGACCCCATGCTGATCGTGCGCCCCGCCCACCTCGACGACTTCTCGGCCGTGACGGAGCTCGCCAGCCGCGCCGGCCCGGGCTTCACCAGCCTGTCGCTCGGCGAGGCCGCGATGCGCGAGCGGTTGGAGACCTCGATCGCGAGCTTCGGGTCGACGGTCACGGCGCCCGGAGCCGAGATCTACCTGCTGCTCCTCGAGGACACGGCAGCGCGGCGCGTGGTGGGGATCTCGGCGGTGAAGGCCCAGGTCGGGGTCACGGTGCCGTTCTTCAGCTACCGCCACACGACGCTCGCCCAGTGCTCGGCGGCGGTGGGGCGCCGCTTCGACCTGGACGCGCTCTACCCCGTGAACGAGGCCGCCGGCAGCACCGAGGTGGGCACGCTCTTCGTGGTGCCCGAGGCGCGCGGCACCGGGGCCGGTCGCCTGGCCGCGAAGGCTCGCTACCTCTTGATGGCGACCGCCCCCGCGCGGTTCGGGGAGCGCGTGATCGCCGAGCTCCGCGGCGTGGTGGACGCCCAGGGCCGCTCGCCCTTCTGGGAGGCGCTCGGGCGGCCCTTCTTCCGCATGGAGTTCGAGGAGGCCGATCGGCTGAGCACGATGGACAACCAGTTCATCTCGGATCTGCTGCCGACCCACCCGATCTACCTGGACCTATTGCCCGAGGCCGCGCGCGCGGTGGTCGGGATCGCGCACCCCGAGGGGCAGGCGGCGCGGCGGCTGCTCGAGGAGGAGGGCTTCCGGCACCGAGGCCTGGTCGACGTGTTCGACGCGGGGCCGCTCTACACGGCGCGCCGGGAGCGGATCGCCACCGTGCGCAAGAGCCGGGTCGCCACCGTGCGCATCGAGGAGCCAAGCGAGGACGCCGTGGTGGCGCTGATCGCGACCGACCGGCTGCCGGACTTCCGCGCCGCCACCGCGCGGGTCACCCTCGACGACGAGACGGTGTCGCTCGGCGACGAGGTCGCGCGGGCGCTCGGGCTCGGCAGCGGCGACTCCGCCCGGATCCGGGTGGCCCCGTGACGGCGCGGGGCGAGCTCCTCGTCGGCGGGCGGTGGCGGCCGGGCCGGGGCGCGTGCTTCGCGTCGACCGATCCCGCGAGCGGCGAGCGGCTCTGGTCGGGCGCCGCGGCCGCGCCGGAGGACGTGGCGAAGGCCTGTCGCGCCGCGCGGGCGGCCTTCCCCGGCTGGGCCCGGACCCCGCTCGCCGAGCGCGCGGCGCTCGCGGAGCGCTTCCGCGCGCTCCTGCTCGAGCGGCAGGCGGAGCTCGGGGCGCTCATCGCGCGCGAGACGGGCAAGCCCCGCTGGGAGGCCGAGGGCGAGGCGGCGACCATGGCCGCGAAGCTCCCCGTCTCGCTCGCCGCCCACGCGGCGCGCACCGGGGAGCAAGCCACGGCAACCCCGTTCGGCCGCGCGGTGCTGCGCCACCGGCCGCACGGGGTGATGGCGGTGCTCGGCCCGTTCAACTTCCCGGGGCACCTGCCGAACGGCCACCTCGTGCCCGCCCTCATCGCCGGCAACACCGTCGTGCTGAAGCCCTCCGAGCTCACGCCGGCGGTCGGCGAGGCGATGGTCGCGCTCTGGGCCGAGGCGGGCGCGCCCGCGGGCGTCGTAAACCTGGTCCAGGGCGGCCGCGAGGTGGGCGAGGCGCTCATCGCGGATCCGGAGCTCGACGGCGTGCTCTTCACCGGCTCGGCCGCGACCGGCGCCGCGATCCACCGCGCCTTCGCCGGGCGCCCTGAGGTGATCCTCGCGCTCGAGATGGGGGGCAACGGCCCGCTCGTGGTCTGGGAGCCGGCGGACGCGGAGGCGGCGGCGAGCCTCGTCGTGCAGTCGGCGTACCTGACGGCGGGGCAGCGCTGCTCCTCGGCGCGACGCCTGGTCGTGCCCGCGGGGGCCGCGGGCGATCGCGTCGTCGAGGCGACGGCCGCGCTGGCGCAGTCGGCGCGCATCGGCGCCTGGGACGAGCTGCCGCCGCCCTTCATGGGACCGCTCGTGTCCGTCGAGGCCGCGGCGCGCGTGCTCGCCGCCCAGGCCCGGCTCGTCGCCGCCGGCGCCCGCCCGCGCCTCGAGTGCCGGCCCCTCGCTGGGCGCTCGGCCGCGTTCCTGACCCCGGGCCTGCTCGAGCTCGACGGGGTCGCGGCCCCGGACGAGGAGGTCTTCGGGCCGCTGCTCGTCGTGCAGCGCGCGCCGGATTTCGAGCATGCGATCGCCCTCGCCAACGCGACGCGGTACGGGCTGTCCGCGGGCCTGATCGCCGACGACGCCGCGCTCTGGGCGCGCTTCGTCGCCGAGATCCGGGCGGGGGTGGTCAACTTCAACCGCCCCACCACCGGCGCCGCCTCGACCCTGCCCTTCGGCGGCCCCGGCAAGAGCGGCAACCACCGCCCGGGCGCCTATTACGCCGCCGACTACTGCGCCTACCCGATGGCGAGCCAGGAGGCGGACGCCGTGGCAGCGCCGAGCGTGCCCGGCCTCGAGCCCCGGCGGGGCGGCCCGTGACCGCGCTCGAGGCGAACTACGACGGCCTCATCGGTCCGACCCACAACTACGCGGGCCTGAGCTGCGGCAACCTCGCGAGCACGCGGCACGGCGGGAGGGTGTCACACCCGCGGGCCGCGGCGCGGCAGGGCCTGGAGAAGATGCGGCGCCTGCTCGACCTCGGGCTCGTGCAGGGCGTGCTACCGCCCCAGGATCGCCCGGCGCTCTGGCGGCTGCGTGAGCTCGGCTTCACCGGCACCGACGAGGCCGTGCTCGCCGCGGCCTGGGCGGCCGAGCCGGGGCTGATCGCCCGCGTCTCGTCCGCCTCCTCGATGTGGGCCGCGAACGCCGCCACCGTCTGCCCCTCGCCCGACACCGCGGACGGCCGCGTCCACGTCACCCCCGCGAACCTGCTCACCATGGCGCACCGCTCGCTCGAGCCCCCCGAGACGGCCCGGGCGCTCGCGGCCGCGCTCCCCGACCCCACGCGCTTCGCCCACCACCCGCCGCTGCCCGCGCACCCGGACTATGCCGACGAGGGGGCCGCCAACCACCTCTGCCTCGCGGCCGAGCACGGCGCGCCCGGGGTCGAGATCTTCGTGTACGGGCGCCGGGCGGGCGAGCCGACGGGCGGCCTCCCCTACCCCGCGCGGCAGACGCTCGAGGCGTGCCAGGCGCTCGCCCGCCGCGCCGGGCTCGCTCCGGAGCGCACGGTGTTCGTGCGGCAGTCGCCGGAGGCGATCGCGGCCGGCGCCTTCCACGACGACGTGGTCGCGGTCGCCTGCGAGCGGACGCTGCTCTTCCACGAGCAGGCCTTCGCCGAACCCCAGGCCGCGCTGGACGCGATCCGCCGCGCCACGGAGGGACGGTTCGAGCCCGAGCTCCTCCCGGTGAGCGCGGCCGAGCTCCCGCTCGCCGACGCGGTCCGCTCCTACCTCTTCAACGCGCAGCTCCTGCGACCGCCCGGCGCCGAACGGCTGCTGCTCCTCGCGCCGCTCGAGGTCGAGGAGACGCCGGCGGCGCGCGCGGTGGTCGAGCGCCTCCTCGCGAGCGGCGGCCCCATCGATCGGGTGGAGTACACCGATCTCCGCCAGAGCATGCAGAACGGCGGCGGCCCCGCCTGCCTGCGCCTGCGCGTGGTCCTCACCGAGGCCGAGCACGCGGCCGTCCGCCCCTCACTCCTGCTCGACGCCGACCTCCACGCCCGGCTCGTCGACTGGGTCGACCGGCGCTACCGCGAGTCGCTCGCCCCCCAAGACCTCGCCGATCCCGCGCTGCTGCGCGAGAGCCGCGAGGCGCTCGACGAGCTGACAGCGTTGCTCGGGATCGGCGGTGGGTATTACGACTTTCAGCGGGGGTAGCGCGCGGGGCTCCAGATCGTTGAGCATCCGCGCCAATCGAACCGCTCGGCGCGCTAGCCGTACAGGTTCAGCGCGCGGCCGTCGGCAGCCAGCGCGGCTTCGTGGGTGGTCTCCGCCAGGGACGGGTGGGCGTGGATGGTCCGCTGGAGATCCTCGGTGCTGGCGCCGAGCTCCATCGCCAGCACGGCCTCCGCGATCATCTCGGAGGCCGTGGGCGCCATCAGGTGCACGCCCAGGATGCGATCGCTGCGCTTGTCGGCCAGGATCTTGGTCAGGCCGACCGTCGCGCCCAGGGTGCGGGCCCGTCCGCTGGCGGAGAGCGGGAAGACCCCCGTCTTGTACTCCCGCGCCGCGGCCCGCAGCTGCCGCTCGGTCTTGCCCACCCATGCGATCTGGGGCGAGGTGTAGATGACCCAGGGGATGGCGTCGTAGTTGACGCGGGACCGCTGGCCCGCGATGCGCTCGACCACCATCACGCCCTCCTCCGCGGCCTTGTGCGCCAGCATGGGACCGCGCACCACGTCGCCGATGGCGTAAACATTGGGCAGGTTGGTCCGGCACCCTTCGTCGACGTGGATGAAGCCGCGCTCGTCGAGCAGCAGCCGCACCTCGGTGACGCCGAGCGCGTCGGTGTTCGGCCTGCGGCCGATGGCCACCACCAGCCGCGACAGCTCGATCCGCTGCTGGCCGCCGGGGTCCTCGTAGGTCACCTCGACCGAGTCCTGACCCGGCCGAGCCGACAGGACGCGCGCGCGCAGGCGGATGTCGAGCCCCTGTCGCGTCATCTCCTTGCGAGCCGCTTCGGAGAGCTGCTCGTCCGCACCGGGGAGCAGCGAGTCCATGGCCTCGAGCAGGACGACCTGGCTCCCCAGACGGTGCCAGACCGAGCCGAGCTCCAGCCCGATCACCCCGGCCCCGATCACCCCCAGTCGCTCCGGCACCACCGGGAAGTCGAGCGCGCCCGTCGAGTCGACGACGATCTTGCCGTCGGTGGGGACGGACTCGATGTCCCGGGGGAGTGACCCGGTGGCGATGAGGATGTGCTTCGCCTCAAAGACCTCGGACGAGCCGCCGCCGAACGGCGCGACCTCGACGCGCATCCCGGGCAGCAGGCGGGCGGTCCCGGTCACCGAGTTGACCTGGTTCTTCGTGAAGAGCATGCGGACGCCCGCGGCGAGTCCGCGGACGATCCGGTCCTTGCGCGCGTGCATGGCGGCCAGATCGATGCGGACCTCGCTGGCGACGATGCCGTGCGCCCCGAGCTCCCGCCCGCATCGCCAGTATTGTTCCGAGGACTCCAGCAGGGCCTTGGAGGGGATGCAGCCCACGTTGAGGCAGGTGCCCCCGAGCGAGGGCTTGCCGTCCAAGCCCAGCCCGTTGTCGATGCAGAGCACGCCGAGGCCGAGCTGCGCGGCGCGGATGGCGGCCGTGTAACCACCCGGGCCGGCACCGAGCACGATGAGGTCGAACGAGCGATCCATGGTCACACCTCGAGCAGCAAGCGGGTCGGGTCCTCGATCAGCTCCTTGACGGCGACGAGGAAGAGCACGGCCTCGCGGCCGTCGATCAGGCGATGGTCGTAGGACAGCGCCACGTACATCATGGGGCGGATCGCGACCCGATCGCCCTCGGCGACGGGCCGCGGCTCGATGCGGTGCAGGCCGAGGATCGCGCTCTGGGGAGGATTCAGGATCGGCGTCGAGAGCATCGACCCGAAGACGCCGCCATTGGAGATGGAGAAGGTCCCGCCCAGTAGCTCGTCGATGGAGAGCTTGCCCGCCTCGCCGCGACGGGCAAAGTCGGCGACGGTGCGCTCGATCTCGCTCAGACTCAGCTGGTCGGCGTCACGCAGCACCGGGACCACTAGGCCACGCGAGGTGCTCACGGCCACGCCGACGTCGAAGTAGCCGTGATAGACGATCTCGTCGGCGTCGAGCGAGGCGTTGAGCACGGGGTAGCGGCGCAGAGCCTCGACGCAGGCGCGGACGAACAGCCCCATGATGCCGAGCTTCACCCCGTGCTTGGCAAGGAACGCCTCGCCATGGTTCCGGCGCAGGTCCGTGAGCGCCTGCAGGTTGATCTCGTTGAAGGTGGTCAGGATCGCGGCCGAGCGCTGGGCCTCGAGCATGCGCTCGGCGATACGCGCGCGCAGTCGGCTCATCTTGACCCGTGCGGTGGGCCGCTCCGCCCCGCGCTCGCCCGTCGCCGGGGCCGCCCGCTCCGAGAGCGTCACCACCGGCGCCGCCTCGCCGAACTTGGACGCCAGGTGGGGCGAGTTCTCGAGGTACCTGAGGACGTCCTCCTTCGTGATCCGACCGCGGGGGCCGCTGCCCGTGACGTCGGCCGGACCCAAGTCGTGCTCCTCGAGCAGGCGGCGCACGGCCGGCGCGAGGCCGGCCACGGCGTCCTCCGCCGGCGAGGGCGACGCAGCCGAGGGCGACTCCGCCGGCGCCGGGGGTGGAGCGGCGGCGACGGCGGGCGACGCGCTGGCGGCGACGGCGGGCGACGGCGGGGGGGCTTCGGGCGCGGCGCCGACGCCCGCCTCGATGGTCGCGATGAGGGCGCCCCGCCCGACCGTCTCGCCCCGCTGGTAGAGGTGCGGCCCCAACACGCCGTCGCTCGGGGCGAGGAGCTCGAGCACGACCTTGTCGGTCTCGAGCTCCGCCAGGAGCTCCCCGGCCCGCACCGGGTCGCCTGGCTGCTTGTGCCAGGCCACCAGGACCCCATCGGCGACCGACTCGGGCAGCTCGTTGACCTTGACCTCGACGCTCATCGGTCAGGACCTCCTCCCCGCGGGGGCGGCATCAGCGCGGCGCACGGGCCGCGGGGCGTCAGCATACGGGGCCTGGGGCACCGGGGGAATCCGTCGCTCCTCGGCGCCCGACTAATCGACGGCGGGCCCGGTACCCAGCGCGAATTCCACCAGCCCCCGCTGGCGCTCCAGGTGCAGGTGGTAGTCCCCGCCCGACGGCGCAGCCATGGTCGGCCTCCCCGCGTAGAGGAGGCGCTGGCTCGGTCCGAGCGCCGCGCCGAGGAGGGGGCGCACGAACGTCCAGGCGCCCTGGTTCTCCGGCTCTTCTTGCGCCCACACCACCTCACGCAGGTTCGGGTAGCGAGCGAGCTCGGCGGCGACCGCCTCGACCGGGTAGGGGCTCAGCTGCTCGACGCGGGCGATCGCGGTCCCCGAGAGCGCCTTCTCGGACCGTGCCTCGACGAGATCGAAGTAGACCTTCCCCGAGCAGAGGATCAACCGCTCGACGGCGTCGGCGGGCGTGGTTTCGGCCTCACCGATGACCACGCGGAAGTGACCGGTCACCAGCTCGTCGAGCGAGGAGAACGAGGCCTTGCGCCTTAGACCGCTCTTGGGGCTGACGATGACCAGCGGCTTTCGGTAGGGGCGGAGGACCTGGCGCCGCAGGAGGTGAAACATCTGCGCCGCCGTCGAGGGTTGGCAGATCTGGATGTTGTCCTGCGCCACCAGCTGCAGGAAGCGCTCTATTCGGGCGGAGGTGTGCTCGGGCCCCTGACCCTCGTGCCCGTGAGGCAGCATCAGCACCAACCCGGACAACAGGCGCCACTTCTGCTCGGCGGCGACGATGAACTGGTCGATCACCACCTGCGCTCCGTTCACGAAGTCGCCGAACTGGGCCTCCCAGATCACCAGGGTGTCGGGGCTGGCCAAGGAGAAGCCGTACTCGAAGCCGAGCGCGGCCTCCTCCGAGAGGATGGAGTTGATGACCGTGAAGGAGGCTTGCTGCTCCGAGACGTGCTGGAGCGGGACGTACTCGTCACCATTGCGCTGGTTCAAGAGCACGGCATGGCGATGGAAGAAGGTGCCGCGTCCAGAGTCCTGCCCCGACAGGCGCACGGGGTACCCCGCCTCGACGAGACTGGCGTAGGCCAGCGTCTCGGCGAACCCCCAGTCGAGCGGGGTGGCACCGGCGGCCATCATGCGTCGATCGTCGATGATCTTCGCGACGCGCGGGTGCAGCTCGAAGTCCTCCGGCAACTCGCAGAAGCGGACTCCGAGGCGGCGGATGTCGGCCATGGCCAGGGTGGTGTCCACCGGGACCGTCCAGGGGCTATGCCGGATCTCGTCGAAGAAGCGTGAGCTGCGGACGACCGGGGAACGCACGAGGTTTCCCACGACCTGGTGGCCCGCCTTCAGGCGATCGCGGTACTCCTCCTTCAGGCGCTCGGGGTGGCCCGCCGGGACGACGCCCTCGCGCACCAGCCGCGCCGCGTAGCTCTTGGTCACCGAGTCGTGGCCGCGGATCAGCCCGTACATCCTGGGCTGCGTGGCCGCGGGCTCGTCGGCCTCGTTGTGACCGTAGCGGCGGTAGCAGACGATGTCGATCATGACGTCCTTCCGGAACGTCATGCGGTAATCGACGGCCAGCTCGGCGACGTAGGCGACGGCCTCGGGATCGTCGCCGTTGACGTGGAAAATGGGTGCCTGCACGACCTTGCCCACGTCGGTGCAGTAGAGCGTGGAGCGCGCGTCGAGCGGGTGGCTGGTGGTGAAGCCGATCCGGTTGTTGATGACGAGGTGGATGGTGCCGCCAGTGCCGTAGCCGCGCGTCTGCGACAGGTTGAGGGTCTCGTAGACCACGCCCTGGCCGGCGATCGAGGCGTCGCCGTGCAGGAGCACCGCCATGACCTGCCTGCGCTCGGTGTCCCGGCGCCGCTCCTGTCTCGCGCGCGCCGAGCCCTGGACCACGGGGTTGGTGATCTCGAGGTGCGAAGGGTTGAACCCGAGCGTCACGTGCACGGGGCCACCGCGCGTCTCTAGGTCCGCGGAGTAGCCCTGGTGGTATTTGACGTCGCCGGTCGCACCCCCGAAATCATGCTGGCCGTCGAACTCGGCGAAGAGCTCCTTGGGCGCCTTGCCCATGATGTTCACCAGCACGTTGAGGCGCCCGCGGTGGGCCATGCCGATGACCAGCTCCTCGGCACCGCGGCTGCCGGCGCCCTGGATGATGGTGTCGAGCGCGACGAGGGTGGACTCTCCGCCCTCCAGAGAGAAGCGCTTCTGCCCCGCGTAGGCCGCGTGCAGATAGCGCTCGAGACCCTCGGCGGCCACCAGGCGAGCGAGCAGCCCGGCCCGCTCGGCGGCCGCGAAGCTCGGCCGCGCGCGCGTCGCCTCCAGGCGCGACTGCAGCCAGCGCTTCTCGCCGACCTCGGAGATGTGCATGAACTCGGCCCCGATGCTGCCGGTGTAGGTCTGGCGGAGCAGCTCCACGATCTGCCGCAGGCTCAGCTCGGCGCTCCCCCCGAACCCGCCGGTGTGAAAGACGGTGTCCAGGTCCGCCTCCGCGAGCCCGTAGAAGGCGGGCTCCAGATCGGGGATGTTGGGAAGGGCGCGCAGCCGGATCGGATCCACGTTGGCGCGAAAGTGCCCGAGCGCGCGATGGGCCTGGATCAGGCGCACGACCGCGACCTGCTTGGCGACCGTCGCCGAGCTCTCGACCTTGCCGCCGCGGGCGACGCCGTCACCCTGCTCGCGATCGTCCAGGAGCCGGCGGATCTGCTGGGCGATCGTGGCCCGGCCGGGGGAGTCGGCGCCCTTGAGCGGCTCGAAGAGCTGCTGCCAGTCCTCCGTGATCGAGGCGGGCTGACTCAGGTAGCGCTCGTAGAGGTCCTCGAGGAACTCCGCGTTGTCGGCGTGGACCGGCGTGACCGGGAGCATGGGTTGGCTCATGGCGACCTCGTGAACGGGTGCAGACGGGGATCCTGCCCGCATTGCCTCGCGAACGGAACGCGGGACCCCGCCGCGGCGGCGTGCGCCCTCGAGCGCCGGCGTCCCCCGCGTCGCGAACCATGGCGCATCGGGCGATCCGTTGAACGCGACCCGGCGGACCGCAACCCCGCCCACGCCACGACTGGCCCATCGGCCGAGGCGGCTCGACAGGTTCGAGCGCGTTGACGATCGGGGAGCGCCCACCGAGGATCCCCCCATGGTGGACGCCACGGTGGTGCTCATCCCGGGCGATGGGATCGGCCCCGAGGTGTCCGACGCCGTGCTGAGGGTCCTCGAGTCAGCCCAGGCTCCGCTGCAGTACGTGACGCGCCTGGCGGGCCAGGCTGCGCTCGACCAAGGCGCCCCAGACCCCCTCCCCGAGGAGACGGTCAGCGCCATTCGGGAGCACCACGTCGCCCTGAAGGGCCCGTGCACCACCCCCGTGGGCGGTGGCTTCGGCTCGGTGAACGTCGCGCTCCGCCAGCGCTTGCGCCTGTACGCCGCGGTCCGCCCGGTGCGGAGCCTGGCCGGGGTCAAGACCCGCTTCGACGACGTGGACCTGGTGGTGGTGCGCGAGAACACCGAGGGCCTCTACGGCGGGCTCGAGAACCGAATCACCGACGAGGTGGTGGTGTCGATGAAGGTCGCGACGCGGCAGGCCTGTCGTCGCATCGCGAGGTGGGCCTTCCGCTACGCGACCGACCGGCAGCGTCGGCGCGTGTCGCTCCTCCACAAGGCGAACATCATGAAGCTCACCGACGGCATGATGCTCGAAGAAGCGCGCGCGGTGCACGACGGCGACTACCCCAACGTCGAGTACGAGGCGGTGATCATCGACGCCGGCTGCATGCGCCTGGTGAAGGACCCCTCCTCGTTCGACGTCCTGCTCTGCGAGAACCTCTACGGAGACATCGTGAGCGATCTCTGCGCGGGGCTGGTCGGCGGCCTCGGCGTCACCCCCGGCGCGAACTTCGGGGACGAGGACGCCGTCTTCGAGGCGGTCCACGGTTCGGCGCCGGACATCGCGGGAAAGAACCTCGCCAACCCCCTCGCCTTGCTCATGAGCGCGACCATGATGCTCAATCACCTGGGCGAGACGCGGCGGTCGGAGGGGTGCCGTGCGGCCGCTGAGCGCATCAAGCGCGCCTACGATCTCGCGCTCGCGGACGGGGCCAAGACCCGCGACCTCGGCGGTGACCTGGGGACCCGGGAGTTCACCGACGCCGTGATCGCCCGGCTGCCTCCCTGATCCGGCAGCGCATCCGGCCAGCGCCGCCTCGGGGAGGGAAGGGGGGTGCGGGCTCTGACAAAGTCGTTTGTATACTAACGACTTCACAGAACCCCGGACCCCACCCCGGACCCCGCCCCGGACCCCGTCCGCCACCAGCTCCGATCGACGACCACGAGGAGGACGGCGAGCAAGACGAAGGCCACCGTGTGGAGGGTGCTCGGCAACGGATTCCCCGGCAGCGCCAGGTGGGAGTTGTTCAGGTGCGCCCCCATGTGGAGCAGGATGGCGATGGTCAGACTCCCCCGCGTCTTCTCGAAGAACCAGCCGAAGGTGACGCTGCCAGCAGGGAGGAAGCCAAAGACCAAGAGCACCATGGTCAGCGGATCCAGATCCGCCATCAGGAACATGGGAAGGTGCCAGAGGCCCCAGAGCACCCCGAGGATGACACTGCCAGCGAGCGCGCCGTAACGGTCGCGCAACCGCGGCTGGGCGAAGCCTCGCCAGCCGACCTCCTCGCCGACGGAGAACATCACCATGGCCACCACCCGCTCCGGCGCCCGCGGCGGGTAGAGCCAGGGACCCGCGTCGGCGCCCGTGGCAAGCTCGTAGCCAGCGAGCCCGAGCACGAGGAGCGCGCCCGAGACCAGGGGCGCGACCAGGTACCACCCGACGGCGACGCCGGGGACGAAGAGCCGCCCGAACAGGGCGCGATTGCCGCTACCACCGCAGCACCGGCTCGACCACGCCACCGCGGCCAACGACGGGCCGAGCGAGCCGAGCCCGATCAGCGGCAGCCATCGCTCCATGGGGCCAGCGATCACCCCGCGGTGGGCCAGGAGACCAGGCAGCTGGCAGCCCCAGGTGATAGCGAACGCGACCACGAAGAACGGCCACGTGGCGTGGGGTGCGCCCAGGCGCCGGGACCGTGCGGCCGAAGCGTTCGTCATCTCGTCCTCGGAGCTGCCTCGGGTGGGACGGCCCACGGCGCCGACTCCTTGGCGCGCCGCCCCGACTATACCGGTGAGTGGCCGGTGACGACGCCGTCATCACGGTGAAGCCGCCCGGGACGGCGCCCCCGGGCGCGGTCAGCCCCAGGGCGCCCGGCACGCACCGAGCCGCGCCGCCACGTAGGCCACGGCGAGCACGGCCACGCCGAGAAGCGGCAAGAGCTCCGGCGGATCGCGGTCGAGGCTCGTCGCCAGCATCACGACCACGATAACGAGGCTCGCCACCAGGTAGATCGCCGGCAGCCAGGGGTAGCCCGTGGCGCGGTAGGGCCGCGGGGCCGCGGGGTCGCGCCGGCGCAGCACGAACAGCGACCCCACCGTGAGCGAGCCGGTGAGCACCATGGCGACGCTCACCATCTGCAGGAGCGCGTCGAAGCCACCGCTCAGCACCAGCGCGACGCTCCACGCCGCCTGCACCCAGAGGGCCCGCGCCGGGACCCCGGCGCGCGAGGGGGCCGCGAGCCACCCCGCCGCGGCACCGTCCTCGGCCATCGCCCGGAGGATCCGCGCGCCGCCGAGCACGGTGGCGTTGACGCTGGCGAGCAGCGCCGCGGCGATGCACGCGGTGAGCAGCCAGCGCGCCCTGGGCCCGCCCACCCGCTCCGCGAGCGCCGAGCCCGCCTCCCCCGCCTGGGCCAGGTCGACCATGCCGAGCCGCGTGACGAAGGCGACGCAAATCAGCAAATAGAGCGCGGTGACCACCAGCGTGCCCCCGATGAGGGCGCGCGGGAGGTTCCGCTCGGGGCGGCGCACCTCGCCGGCGACGTAGATCACGTTGATCCAGCCCGAATAGGCGAAGTAGACGGCGTTGTACGAGCGCGCGAGGTTCCCCGCCTCGAGCGGCGCGGCCCCCGCGGCGGGGCCCGGCGCGGCGGGCTCGACGAGGATCAGCGCCGCCACGGCGAGGGCGAGGAAGGCCACGAGCGGGAGCAGGGTCATGGCCGTCTGCACGGCGGCCGATAGGCGCGCGCCCGTGAGGTTGACCGCGGTGAGGGCGAGGACGATGCCGGCAGCCACCCCCTCGCGCAGGGTGACCCCGAGCCCCGGCAGCAGGGGCCGCTCGAGGTCGGTGCCGATCAGGAAAGGGAGCTGGTACTGGGCCAGCGCCACGGACAGGGCCGCGATCGACCCGGCGAAGATGGCCGCGAAGAGCACCCAGCCGGAGGCGAAGGCCGTCGCCGGGCCGAAGGCGGCGCGCTGGAAGACGTAGTCGCCGCCCGAACGCGGCAGCAGGGCGCCGAGCTCGGCGCAAGCGACGGCCCCCGCGAGCGCCACCACGCCGCCGAGCGCCCAGAGGGCGAGGAACAGCCCCGGCGCGGCGACGTGTCCGGCGACCACCGGCGGCGCCAGGAAGATCCCGACGCCGAGCATGGAGCCGACGACGAGCGTGAGCGCGCCCGCGCCCCCGATGACGCGCTCGGGCGCGGCCCCGCCGCCGCTCACGGCAGCGCGAGCCCCAGCCTGGGCGCCAGGGCCTCGAGCGCAGGCCGCCCGAGGCGCTCGACGTCGGCGGGATCGAGCTCCGTGCGCGCCGCGCCGAAGCGCTGACTCACCAGGAGCCGCTCGACCAGAGCCCGCTCGGCGTCGGTGAGGGGCACCGCGGCGCCCTGGGCGTCGAACAACTGGCGGCGCTGGAAGTCGTAGCCGTGGGTGCCGATGGGCGTACAGAACGGCTGCATCGCGCAGCCGCGCGGCTCGAGCTTGCGCACGATGACCTGATAGCCGCGGTGCACCAGCTCCAGCCGCCGCCGGAAGGCGGTGATGAACGCGTCGACGGCCACCGTGGGGCGGAGCTCCACCGGCAGCGCCGGGTCCATCTGCCAGTCGTCGAAGACCAGCAGGCCGCCGGGCTTGAGCAGCAGCCAGCAGAGCACCGCGTCGGCGAGGACGTCGTCCGCCGTGTGCGACCCGTCGATGTAGACGACGTCGTAGCTCCCGGGCTCGAACCGCGGCAAGAGCTCCGCCGACAGCCCCTGGTGCAGCTTGAACCGCGCCGCCACCCCCGCGTGGGCGAGGTTCTTCAGGGCGCGCGCCTTCACCGCCTCGTCGAAGTATGGGTCCACGCCCTCGGCGAGCGAGCTCTCCGCCGTCAGCACGTGCTTCAGCATCCAGAGGGCGCTCATGCCCTCGAAGGTGCCGACCTCGAGGTAACGGAGGTTCGGTCGGTCGCGCAGCGGGCCGAGGTGCTCCCGCCAGACGGCGACGTTGCGCGTGAACCAGTCCTCGGTGAACTCGAAGCCCGGGCCGAAGGTCGCCTCCGGCGGCGCGGTGGGGTTGTCCGGGTAGCGCGGGTGGGCCACGGTCCGGAGGCAGGCCGCGTCGTCGGCGTCGGTGCGGGCGCTCCCGTCCCCCCGCGCCGGGGCGGGGGCGTCCGAGGGGGTCGGGCTGCCGGCGTTGCGGCAGGCGGCGGCCCCGAGCCCGCCGAGGGCGAGCAGGAGCGCGGCGGTCGCGACGTCGAGGCGCGGGCGTTGACGCGGGGGTCGGGGCATGGCGCCCGCATGGTACGCGACCGCGCCGGCTTGTCACCGCCGCGCGCACGCGGGCGCGGCGGGGGCGGCAGCGTGACCCTCGGCCGGGGCGCGGTCGGCGGCGTTCGACCAGGTACCGACGAGGAGCGCGGCGAGCAGGACGGCGGTGACCAGGGTGCGCAGGGACGGCGCGGGCATGCCCGCCGCCCTTGCGAGCGCCGTGCCGACGCGACCGGACGGGGCCAGCCCACGGAGTCGCGAGAATTCCTGCGCGGCGGCCGCGCCCCGGGCGGCGCGCGCGGCGACAGATTGTCCGAGCCCGCGCTGCTGCGCGACAGCGTGACAGCGCGGGCGCCGCAGCGGTGTCGTGCGCGACACCTGCGCATCGGTCCCGTGCCGGCGGCGCGCGCGAGATCGAACGCAGACGCGGGCGGTCGTGCGCCCGCACGGACCGGGCAAAGACGCGACAAGCGGGCTACGCTGGCGGGGCCGGCGGCGAGCGCGACGGCAACGCGGACGCGACCGACCGCGGGGGCGCCCAGCGACGGACCGACATGAACACCAAGCTCCTGATCGACGCCATCGTCCGCCAGACCACGGTGCTGATCGCCCAGCTCTCGACGGCGGCCGGGATCCGCGCGCCGCTCGCGCACATCGCCGATCAGGTGTTCCTCGAGCTATCGCGAGAGATCGAGGCGCAGGGGGTGTCGCGCAAGGTCGCCGCGGACATGTTCGGGCTCGCGCTCCGCACCTATCAGAAGAAGGTGCAGCGGGTGACGGAGAGCGTGACCGCGCAGGATCAAACCCTGTGGCAGGCGGTGCTCGAGCACCTGCAGGCCGCGGGGGCTGCCTCGCGGCGCGAGGTGCTGGGCCACTTCGAGCGCGAGGATCCGATCGTGGTCGGCTCCGTGCTGAGCGATCTGGTGTCGAGCGGCCTGGTGTATCGGACGGGCTTCGGCGAGGGGACGGTCTTCGGGATCACCCGGGACGCCGATCGCACCCGGGCGCTGCGCGAGCGGCGGCGCGAGTCGCTCGGCCCCCTGCTCTGGGCGGTGGTGTACCGCTCCGGCAGCGTGACGCGCGCCGCGCTGAAGGCGCAGCTGCCCATCGACGACCCCGAGCTCGACGAGGCGCTCGACGCCCTCGAGGCGGAGGGACGGATCACGAGCGCGGGCGCGGGCGAGGCGGCCACCTATCGCGCGGCGGAGTTCCTGGTCCCGGTCGACGCGGAGATCGGCTGGGAGGCGGCCGTGTTCGACCACTTCCAGGCGGTGGTGCGCGCCGTCGGCAGCAAGGTGCGGCGCGGCGCGGCGCGCTCGACGCACGATGACGTGATCGGTGGCGCCACGCTCACCTTCGACGTATGCCCGGGCCACCCGCAGCGCGAGCAGGCCCTGGGGTTGCTCGGGCGCATCCGGGCGGAGGTGGACGAGCTCTGGGACCAAGTGCAGCGGGAGAACCTGGCGCTCCCGATCCCCGAGGACGAGCTCGAGCGGGTGTGCTTCTACTTTGGACAGTCCGTGGCGAGCCCCGACGAGGACTAGGATGATCGATCGCCGAGCTGGGCCCCGCCGAAAAGGACGCCGCGCCGCGAGGGCCGCCAGCGCGGTCGGCGCGCTTGGGCTGCTGCTCGCGGGCTGCGGCGAGCCGGCGCCCTCGCCCACCGTGGGGAGCAACTCGAACTGGCTCAGCACCTGCGGCGCGGACGCCGACTGCGAGCGCGGGCTCGAGTGCCGCTGCGGCGCGTGCACGCGCAGCTGCGAGGCCCACGCCGACTGCAGCGCGCTCGCGGGTGCGCGCTGCTTGCTCGAGGACGACGTCGCGGTCCGCGCCCATTGCCAGGAAGACGCCGCGCTCGACGGCGGGATGTGCCGCCCGCGCTGCGAGGCGGGGACCTGCCCGGAGGGCTGGGCCTGCGCGCTCGACGCCTGCACGCCCCTCGTGCTGCCGGACGCCGCTGCTTGCGGGGACCTGCCGCCGCTGGACGCGGACGAGCGAGCGCAGCAGGACACGCTGATCGACGTCGTGGAGCGGGCGCGGCAGGACGGCACCATCGCCTGCGCGGGCGGCGCGGCCGC
>CAYOLF010000091.1:0-3960 GCA_964404725.1 uncultured Polyangiaceae bacterium | reverse complement strand
TCCCCCCGGTCCCCGGCTCCGTCCCCCCGGTCCCCGGCTCCGTCCCCCCGGTCCCCGGCGCCGCCCCACCGGTCCCCGGCTCCGTCCCCCCGGTCCCCGGCGCCGCCCCACCCTCGCCGGTGGCCCCGCCGGTGCCCACCACGCCGGTGTTGGCCACGACGTGCAGGAAGCACCCCGCGCAGCTCGTCTGCACCGGGCGACGGCCGGAGCGGTTCTGCTCCACGATGGTGACCCGATCCCCGCCCGGATCCACCGTGTCGACCAGGGCGACGTGTCCGTAGTACCCGTCGGCGCCGCACTGTCCGGGCGGGAAAACAATCGCGTCGCCGTGCACGGGCGTGAAGGTCTGCTCGACCCCGCTGTCCGCGTCGGGGGCGTCGTCGCACCAGGTGCCGGCGTTCCCGCGCGGGAGCCAGTCGATCCCCCAGCGAAAGTACAGGTACCGGTGCGCGAGCTCGGTGCACTGGTAGCCCCCGCTCCACTGGGTGCGCACCCAGTCGTCGCCGAGGGCCGTCGTCGAAGTATCGACGCCGTTGTTCGAGTAGATGGCCGCGTCCATCGACTCCGAGCACTGGTCGTAGGCCGGGATCCCATCGACGAAGAGCTCGGCGGGCACGGTTTCGTCGCACACGCTGAGGGCGAGCCGCGCGCTCCCGATGGCATCGCTGCCTTCCCCTGGATCACCGCACGCGAGCAGAGCCCCCGCCGCGAGGCAGGGGCCGAGGGTCGATCCCCGACGTTGGCGCCGCATCAACGGAGGCTACGAGCGGCCGAGCCCGACCGTCAGGTGTCAAAAAGGACACCGGGAACTCGGACGATGGCCCCTTCGTCTCACCCCCGAAGGCCTCGCGGGGGGAGGTGCGTCTCGCGAGGCCCGAACGGGAGAGCAGAGCCATGGCATGTCGAGATCACCTGACCGTCCTGGGCGTGATGGCGTTCCTCTTGGCCGCAACGGGCCTCGGCAGCTGCGGCGGCGGGGACGCTGCGCCCGGGGCGGACGACGGGCCCGCCTCGGGGGGTGAGGCGTCGGACGGCGGGTCGGACGCGGGCGGCGGCGCGGAGACGGGGTCCGAGGCGGACGGCGGCGACGACGGCGACCCCGCGACCGGCGGCGCCGGCGCGACCTCGCCCTCCTGCCTGGAGACGGGGGCGGCCTGCGAAGAGTCGGAGGACTGCTGCACCGGGCGCTGCGACTTCGGGATCTGCCTCGGCGTCACCGGGCTCTGCTCGGCCAACGGCGAGGCCTGCGCGGCCTCCGCCGAGTGCTGCTCCGGTCGGTGCGAGAGCCTGGCGGGCGGGGAGGCGACCTGCGTGGCGTCGGGGTGCGGCGCCGTCGGTGACGACTGCGCGGCGGCCGTCGACTGCTGCTCGCTCTCTTGCGTCGACGGCGCCTGCTCCAGCGAGGGGCTCTGCGCGCTCGGCGGGGAGCCCTGCGAGGAGCCAAGCGACTGCTGCAGCAACCAGTGCGAAGGCGACGTCTGCGGCGGGATCTCCTCGGAGTGTGGCGGGGTCGGCGAGTCCTGCAGCGAGCCCGCCGACTGCTGCTCCGGCCTCTGCGCCGAGCTCGGCGAGGAGCAGCGCTGCCTGGCCGGCTCCACCTGCCGCACGGCGGGAGAGGTCTGCACCGCGGACGCCGACTGCTGCAGCGGGGTGTGTGGTGAGGACGGCCTCTGTCCGAGCATGACCGAGTGTCAGACCGCGGGCGAGCCCTGCACGGGCCACCACGAGTGCTGCTCGGGGACCTGCGCCGACCCGGGCACGGGCGTCCCCGTCTGCCAGTACGTCAGCGGCTGCCGCCCCATCGGCGAGGTCTGCGACGCCGACGGCGACTGCTGCTCGGAGCTCTGCGATCTCGACGACGCCTCCGGCGTCCGGCGGTGCACCAAGCCGCAAGGGTGCATGTGGCCCGGGGAGGTGTGCTGGACCGGGCAGGCGGCGAACTGCTGCCCGCAGGGCGCGGACGGAGGCAACCAGCTCTGCCTGCCGTCGGTGATCGGGGTCAGCCGCTGCTTCACGGCGGGGACCCCCGGCGAGTGCCTCCCGGACGGCTCGCCCTGCGCCTTCGCGGACGAGTGCTGCGGCGGGCTCTGCCTCCCCAACGCCGAGGGGGACCTCGTCTGCGGCGCGGATTGCGTCCCCATCGACGGCACCTGCACCGCCGACGCGGACTGCTGCGACGGGCTCTGCGTACGCGGCAGCTGCGTCCCCAACGAATACGGCTGCGTGCCGCTCGGCGCGGAGTGCAGCGAGGACGAGGACTGTTGCGACGGGTCCTGCACGGACGGGACCTGCGAGATGTACCTCGGCTGATCGGGCCGATTCCTGCGGGACTTGCGAGCTGCCCCAGACCGGGACTGCCAGCCGTCTCGATGTGGTAGGGTCGGCCCGTGAAGACCACCCCGCTCACGCGGCAGCCGCGACTCAGGGTGCACACCATCGGCCTCGAGGTGCTCTCGGGTCCCGATCAGGGCCAGCGCGCCGAAGCCCAGAGCGAGGTGATGACGGTCGGGAGCGCGCCCGGCAACGATTTGGTGCTCACCGACAAGACGGTGTCGCGCTTCCACCTCGAGCTCGTCCGTACCGACGCGGGGATCCTGATCAAGGACCTGCAGTCGACGAACGGGACCATCGCCGGCCGCGTCCGGGTCGATCGGGGCGCGATTGAGCCGGGGACCACGCTCAAGCTGGGCGCGACCGAATTGCGGGTCCTCGACGGCACCGAGACCGTGGTCGAGGTGCTCGAGGAGGACCATTTCCACGATCTGCGCGGGAACACGCCGGAGATGCGGCGGCTGATGGCGCAGATCGCCCGCATCGCCCGGACCTCGGTGCCGGTGCTCGTCCTCGGGGAGTCGGGCACGGGCAAGGAGCTGGTGGCACGGGCCATCCACGACCACAGCGACCGGCATGCGGGACCGTTCGTGGTGGTCGACTGCGGGGCGCTCGCGCCGACGCTGGTGGCCTCCGAGCTGTTCGGCCACGAGAAGGGCGCCTTCACCGGCGCCGAACGGACGCACATCGGCGCGTTCGAGCGGGCCCAGGGCGGCACCCTCTTCCTCGACGAGGTCGGCGAGCTCTCGGCCGAGCTCCAGCCGCAGCTGCTCGGGGCCCTCGAGCGGCGCCAGTTCCGGCGGGTCGGGGGCAAGGCGGACATCCCGCTCGACGTGCGGGTGGTCACGGCCACCAACCGGGACCTTCGCGCCGAGGTAAACGCGGGCACCTTCCGGATGGACGTGTACTTCCGGATCGCCGTGGTGGTGCTCAAGATCCCCCCGCTGCGCGAGCGGCGCTCCGATCTGCCGCTCCTCGTCGAGCATTTCGTCCGCCAGGCGGGCCACGACGGCCCACTCGAGGAGATCCTGCCCCCGGGCGCCCTCACCGAGCTCGACCGGCACCAATGGCCCGGCAACGTCCGCGAGCTCCGCAACTGGGTCGAGGCCACCCTCGCCCTGGGGGAGTCGCCCGAGCTGTTCGCCTCCGGGCCCGACGCCGCCGCGGACGGGCGGACGGACGCCATCGGCTGCGAGCCGGCCCTGCTCGAGCTGCCCTACAAGGACGCCCGGGAGCTCCTGCTCCGACGCTTCGAGGAGCGGTACCTCGAGCGGCTGATCGAGCGCGCGGGCGACAACGTCACTCGCGCGGCGCGGCTGGCGCGGATGGATCGGTCGTACCTCATCCGCTTGCTGCAGCGGCACCAGAAGCGCGACGGCCGCGACGGCCCCGCCGACGATCCCGGCGAGGCCGAAGCCGAGGCGTGAGGGCTAAACGCCTGGCTGCTCGACGACGAGCGGCGGGTTTCGCCGGCATCCCCGCGACCTGTCGGCAACCCCCGGCACCAAGGCCGGGGCTTCGACGGGAGGCGGCAGGCCCCTCGCCCGGCTCAGGATTCGTGACGGGACCCCCTCAATCCTCGGCGACAGCGCCCGTTTGTGGTCGAGTAGCCTCGCGAGGCACCCGGCC
>CAYOLF010000090.1:11790-25985 GCA_964404725.1 uncultured Polyangiaceae bacterium | reverse complement strand
GATCCTCTCCGACGGCGGCAACCTCACCTTCACCGCCGCCAACGACCGCTTCACCGCCGCCAAGTGGGCGGACGTCGATCTGATGCCGGGCGATCTGACCAGCCTCTCGTGGACCGACTTCGAGGTCCCCGAGCTCGGCCCCCGCTACGTCTGGGGCGACTCCTGCAGCTGCGACCGCACGCCGATCACGGACTGAAGCACGGCCGCGCGCGGGCGATTCGTCGCGGCCCCCCTTGAAGGCGAGCGCGCCGATCAGGCTTCGGGTTGAGAGCGCTCTCCGCGACGTCAAGGGCCGGTTTCTCGCGCGCCGTGCTGCTCAGCTCTCGCCGCGCGTCCCGCCACGCACGGTGGCGCTCACCATCCGCATCGACTCCGCGTCGGCCGCGGTCATCGCCTCGTCGACGGTGAAGCGGAGCTGGCGCTGCCGCGCGCCGGTGAGGTCGCTCGTGATGCTCACGCAGGTCTTCACGTCGTCAAAGTAGATGATCTCGACGATCAGACCGCACGAATGCAGGTTCATGCCATGCCAGAGTGGCTGACCCGCCACCCGAAGGAGCTTGGAATCGACCACCTCGCCCGGCGCCAGCGCCGTCCGCACGATGCCGCGCACCATCGCGAGCAGGGTTTCGTGGGAAGCTGGCTGGCTCGACGCCATGAAGGCGTCATCCATCGCCAGGTGTTCGTGAAAATAGTCGGCGACGTCCTGCAGTTTCGGTGCTTCCACTACGAGGCGACGCAATTCGCCAATGCGCGAAGCGATCGTGCCTGCCGGCTGCACCAGCCGCTTGCCCATCCGGCGCGAGAACGAGCTCATGCGGCGATTCTCGGCGGTGGGGGTCGCCTCCGCAAGTGTCCGGAGCGCCGTTGGACCGCGCCGGGGTGGGCGATCGCGTTGCGCGGCGCCGCTCCCTACCGCCGAGGCGGGCGATCCTTCGAGTCCCGGCTCGGCGACTCGAAGACCTGCCGGTACGCGGCGGGATGATCCGACCGCGTCAGGGGCCGTCGTAGTGACACGCGGTGCTGCTCGAGGGCGCGACGAACGACGCGCTCGAGCACACTCCTTGATTCGGGAGGGGCGAGATCGAGGACGTCGCGCACCAGGGTGGCGAGCCCCGCGTCCGGCTCCACCTTGAAGCCGATGACCTCGCGGCCCGTCCCCAGCTCGAACAGGTCCGTGAAGCTCCCGTCGCTCGCGTGGTGACGCGCGACCGCGACGGTCTGCTCCTCGCCGACGAGCAGCGCCAGGGCGTCGAGGATCTCGTTGGCCGCGGCGGCCTCGCGCTGGGGCATCGCGGGGCCCCCCGCCTTCGCCTCGAGCAGGTCCACTCCCACCGGGAGCACCTCGAGATGCTCGAGCAACAGGGCGATCGCATCCCCGCGCCAGAGCGCGCCGTGCTGCGGGGCGAGGAGCGCGGGCGCCGGGTCGAGCGCCCGGATCCGCGCCAGGGCGGCGACGAGCGCCCAGCTGCTCGGCATGTAGATCTGGTGGAACAGCGTCACCCCCTCGAGGCAGGCGCTGGTGGCGACGAGCCCCGCGGCCTCCGTGAGCCCTGCCCCGAGGTCGCCCGTGAACAGCACGCGACTCGCGGGGTCATAGAGCATGACGGCCCCCCGGAAGTGGCAGAACGGACTGGGGACGAAGCGCAGCCGCTGCTGGGTCGGCAGGACGAGCTCGCCGTCGGGACAGGAATCGGTGGCGAGGAAGCGCTCGCCATCGAGGCCGCGGACCTGGAGCAGCCGCCAGGTGTCCTGAGACCCGATCAGGCGCGCCGAGCGCGCCTCCTCGAGGATCAGCGGCACGACGCCGGCCACGTCGGGGTCCTGGTGGTTGACGAACACGTAATCGAGGCGCTCGAGGGAACCGCAGACGGCCGCGACCTTGCGCCGCACCACCGGCCAGTCCGCTTCACCCCCGGGATCGATGAGCAGGGTGACCTCGTGTCCCTCCTGACGGAAGCGCCGGAGGTAGGGGTTGCACCCGAGCAGCGCGCCCTGCCGCCGACCCACCCAGAAGGCGTCCGGCGCGATCTCCACCACTGCGTCGTCGTCGGTGCGACCGGAATCGAGCGAGACGACGGTGACCACGCCTTCGCTCGGGGCGGGAGCGGAGTCGCCCCGAGGCGCCGCCTTCTGCGCCGTGGTCGGCCCCGCAGCGGGGAAGCGCGAGCGCCCGAGGAGCGCGGCGATCTCGGCCTGCAGGTCCAGCATCGACGCCGGACGCTCCGACGGGTCCTTGGCCAAGGCGCGCAGGAGCAGCGCCTGCGCAGCCTCGGGCACGCCACGCGCGCGCGCCCTGTCCGCGGGCCAGATCGGTGACGCGGCGAGGTGCTTGGCCAGGATGCCAATCACGTGCCGGTCCCGGAACGGAGGCTCCCCTAGCAAGGCCTCCCAGAGCACGCAGCCCAGCGAGTAGACGTCCGATTGAGGTCCCACGGGGCCGGCCGAGGCCTGCTCCGGTGACATGTACTCCGGCGTGCCGATCACGGTCCCCTGCAGGGTGAGCCGCGCCTCGGTCGCCACCCCGCCGAAGAGCTTGGCGATCCCGAGGTCGAGGATCTTCACCGTGGGGCAATCCGGCTCCGACCCTTCGATGAGGAACAGGTTGTCCGGCTTGACGTCACGGTGGATGACCCCCCGCTCGTGCGCCGCGGAGAGGCCCTCGCAGATCTGCATGGCCAGGCGCAGCACGATCCGAGGCGGCAGCGGCTCGCGCGCGAGCCGCTCACCGAGCGACTCGCCCGTGAGCAGCTCCATCACCATGAACGGCGTGCCGTCGGAGTCGGTGCCATAGTCCTGGATGGCGACGACGTTCGGGTGATCCACCAGCGAGATCAGCTCGGCCTCGCGACGAAATCGCTCGGCCGCGCCCGGGGTGGCCGCCAATGCCGCGTTGAGGAGCTTGACGGCGACGGCACGACCGCTCGCGAGGGCCGTGGCCGCGAAGACCTCCGCGAACCCGCCGGCGCCCAGCCACCGTTCGATGCGGTACTTCCCGGCCAGGGTTTGACCGATCCAGCCCTTGCCCGCCGGCTCGATGAGCCGGACCGCTACGCCGTCCACCGGGCAGAACTTCACCCCGGGCTCGGTACCCGTGGCCGAGCACAGCGGGCAGATCCAGGCCGGCGAGGGTGGCGGCGCCATATCGTGATCCCGCGAAGCCTAACACCACGATCGCCCGGCGAGCAGCGGGGGGGCACGGGGTCTGCCCGCTGCGCGCGGCACGTCGCATGGCGCCGCTGTCGCACTGGCAGGATCCGCAGTGCCAGCGAGCGTCGACCGGCGAGCTAGTCCGGCCTCGGTTCACGAGTCCGCGCGGGTCCGCGGACGCCGCGGAGCCGTGCTCGACGGTCCGGTGCCGCCGGCGGCGCCGGACTTCCCCCGGCGTGCGAGCCCCTGGTGGGGTACGCGCTCGGGTGACGCTCGGCGGGGCGGGAGGGCGACGGCTCGGCGTCATCCCACTCCGACGCGGACGAACGCGCGACCGACGTGACGGCCTCGCGCGCGTGTGGCACGGTCCCTCGGCCATGCCCGAGGCGCAGTTCACGAACGTCACCGCGCTCACCAAGGCGAACGTCTACTTCGACGGCAAGGTCGTTAGCCACACGCTGATCCTCGCCGACGGCTCCAAGAAGACGCTCGGCCTCATTTATCCCGGTGAGTATCACTTCGGAACCGACGCCCCGGAGGCCATGCAAGTGGTCAACGGAGCCTGCCGCGTCCGGCTCGACGGAGCGACCGAATGGAAGGACTACGCCGCCGGCACTTCCTTCCGTGTGCCCGCCAAGTCCGGGTTCGACATCACGGTCGCCGCGGGGATCGTGGAGTACGTCTGCTCGTTCGGGGAGTAGCGCGCTCGGCGGGGCTCTCGCACGCGCTCCTGCACGCCGCCCAGCAACGGCAACGCGCGAGCATCGCCATCCAGCCCCCCCGTTCGGTCGGCAGGCCGTACGGTGGGAGGATTCTCACCTCGTCGGTGTAATTCTTCCCGTCGCGGGGGATGAGGCCTGCTCCTGCCCCCGCGCGCCCGGCCACGGTAAACCTGGAACAGGCGGACGCGACTCTCGTCTCGCCGTCGACGGGATCTTGACCGCCGGCCCCGGCCGAAAGCAAGGCATCATGAACTCGAAACCCTTCCCCGCCTTCGTGCGAGGTGTCTGTCTCGTCGCTGCGTTCCTGGTGACCGTGGCCTGCGGAGAGGGGGGCGACAGCGGGAACACGAGCGCCGGCGGGGCCGAACCCGGTTCCACGGGCGCCACGTCGGGGGTGGCGACCACGGGCGGCAGCGTTGGCGTGGGCGGGGCGCAGGGGTCCGGCGGCGCACCCACCGGCGGCGTCGCGACGAGTGGAGGCACCTCCCCCGGAGCCGGCGGGGCACCGCTCACCGGCGGCGCCGCGACCACCGGGGGAAGCCCGACCTCGGGTGGCGCGCCCACGGGCGGAGCGAGCAGCGGCGGGGTGACGACCGGGGGCAGCGTGACCGGGGGGCTCGCCACGGGCGGCCTCGACGACACCGGCGGCGCACCCGCGGGCGGGGCGGCGACCGGCGGGGAGGGCCCCGCCGGCGGGACCGAAACCGGGGGCGACGCCAGCGGCGGGACCGCGACCGGGGGCGACGCCGCCGGCGGCGCCGCGACCGGAGGCGCGGCCGGCGCCGAATCCGGGGGGACCGGCGGCGACCTGCCCACCGTCATCACCTATCCCGACCTGCCCGGCGCGGAGCCAAGCTCGCTCTACACGGTCACCGTCGACGGGACTCCTCTCTTCGTCGAGAAGCTCACCAAGTACGCGCCGGAGATGCAGGTCCACTACGCCCACTGCTCGCTGTCGAGCCCGGCGACCGTCGAGGTCACCGTCAACGAGACCTTCAACTCCTTCAAGCTGAGCCCCACCAGCCGGAACCTCGGCGCGACCAAGAACGGGTCCACGATCACCTTCGACAGCGGACCCAACTATCTCATCCTGCAGGTCGACACGAAGGAGCTGCTCTTCCTCCTCTTCGACCCCCCCGAGGAAAATCCGCCCCAGCTCGGGGACGCCAACGTCAAGAGCATCGCCGACTACGACGTGGACGACACCGGCGCGACGCTGGAGACGACGAAGATCCAGGCCGCCATCGACGCGGCCTCGGGCGCCGCGCAGAACATCCTCTACTTCCCCCCGGGTCGCTACCAGATCGGGGAGCTCTGGCTGAAGAGCGACATGACGCTCTACCTCGCCGGCGGCGCGCTGCTCTACGGCTCCAACCGCACCGGGGACTTCAACACCGGCAGCGGTGGGATCAACATCGAAGGCTGCTCGCACGGCGTGATCCGGATGTACCAGATCCAGAACGCGAAGATCCTCGGCCGCGGGGTCATCGACGGCAACGGCAAGTCCGTTCGGGCGCAGAACGACACCAAGATCAACCTGTTGAAGATCGAGCAGAGCTCCGACCTGTTGATCGACGGGATCCTGGTCCGCGACTCGAGCTTCTGGAACACGCTGGTCTATCGGAGCGACGCCGTCACCCTCCGGAACTACAAAATGATCAACTGTCGGCCAAACCAGGACTGGAACAACACCGACGGCGTCGACTTCGACGAGTCCACCAACGGCGTGCTCTCCAACGCCTTCCTCTATACCGGTGACGACAGCATGGCCACCAAGAACGAGGAACCCTCGGGGACCGTGAACACCAGAAACATCCTCCACGAGCACGTGGTGGCCTACAGCAATTCGGTCGGCTGCAAGATCGGCACCAAGAGCATGGGTCAGAGCATGGACGACGTGGTGTTCCGGGACATCGACGTGGTGAAGTCCGGGCGCGCTCTGACCATCGAGGGCTACGACACGGCGGTGGTGCGCAACACGACCTTCGAGGACGTCCGCGTCGAGGAGACGGGCGTCTTCATCAAGCTGGTCCTGGACGAGCCGCCGGACTGGCGGGACGCCGCCAACCAGAGCACCTACCTCGACACCTACTTCTGGAACGTGAGCTCGGAGTCGAACCGAACCGTCCAGCTCCACGGCAGATCGGGAACCACCGGCACCATCGACGGCGTCCATTTCACGAACCTCACCATCCAGGGCAACGCCGTCACCAGCCAGACCGACTCGGACGCCAGCTGGAACATCGCGAACGGAGTCACCGACATCACCTTCCAGTGAGCAGCGGCGAGGGCAACCCGGCCCGTCCGCCCACGATCGCACTCGGGTTGCGCGACAGGGGCCTACGTGGTTGCGCACCGCTGCGCTTCACCGGTCTTGTCGGAAGAGATGGTGCGCAGCGAGCCCATCCGGATCCACGACGCACTGCAGCAGCGGCGTGGGTTCGAGATCCGCGTTACAGGGCGCGATCGATTCGGTGGGAACGTCGATCCGGTAGGTTTCGCTCCTTCCCAGGATCACTTCGCACAGCGGAGTCTCCTCGGTCGCGGGGGTGAGTACGCCCAGGCCGGGCACACTGCACCAGTACTGCTCGAATACCGCGATCGTTCCAGCTCGGAGGCCGATAGGGCTCTGGAGGCGTGCGTAGTCAGCGTCGCTGATGCCCGGGTACTCGCATCGCGAGTCCACGTAGATCGTCTGGACATCGCGGATCAATCTGATCCTCTGTCCGCGGGTCATCTTCATGGTCCGGTCCTCGTTGCTAGGCGCCGCGCCCAGTGATCTTCCCACCGCATGGTAAGAAGGTTGACTCTGCCGCCTCCCGGTGGGCAAGGGTGGGAGCGGTCGACGAGAACGGCGGCCGTGCGAACGTGTAGCTTGGGCCAATCCCCATCGGCGACCCCGCCGGAACTCGCACGAGCGCCCTGGCTCGCCCAGCGGGCGTCAGGTAGAGTAGCGTGGTGCGGTACGGCGTTGGCCTCCTCGCCCTCGCCTCTGTCGTCGCAGCCTGCGGGGGAAGGGTGGGTTCCGACGCGCCCCTGCGGACGGAAGGGGCAGGCGGCACGGGTGCGGCAGCGGGTGCCGCTGGATGGGCCACCGCAGGCAGCTCCGGGGCGGAGACCTGCCCCGGCGACCCCGTCACGGTCCGGATCGTTCCGGACCCGAACGGCGTGACCGAATGGTGCATGGGCACGCCAGGGGGCTGCGCGCTCGGGCTCGATCTCAGCGACGCCTCGGGGCAGCTCGGGCTCAACAACTACTGCGATCTCGACTGCGGCTCCTGTCAGCCCACGGAGTGTTTCCCAATGGTCTGCCTGGGGCCCGAGCTGCTCGGCCCGGAGGGCATGACCCTCACCTGGGACGGCGTCCATTTCTCCCCGAGCACCTGCGGGGCGCTCGCGGACACCTGCGCGCAGAGAGAGTGCGCCACCCCGGGTCGCTATACGATCGAGATCTGCGGCTTCCCCAACCCCAGTCTCGACCCTGACTACCCTTGTGCTGCGGCGAGCGCGAGCCCCGAAGCCTGCCTGTCGGTGTCCTTCAATTACCCCGCGCCCGCGCCCATCATCGTAACCCTGCCGGATCCGTAGCGCTCCCGACGCGCGAGAGCGCGAGTCCGCCGGACCATTCTCCTGCGGTGGGACCAGCAGCCACCTCGCCCTCGACCCGCTGCAGGACTGCCCGAGCGCGGAGGCTCGAGCGCTCGACTCCAGGTCCGGGAGGAGGGGCGAGATCGGCCGCGCTTGGCCGAGAGCGTCCCCAGCGTACCCGAAGGCGAGGGTGGCCTCGCGTTTGGGCAACCGCCAAACCGCGGCCAACCAGCGTTGCTCAATCCTCTCCGCCCACCCTCGTGGCCCGCGCGATGAGCGATCCCTGCGCGTTGATCGTGCCTCCGATGACCGGATCTCCCGGTCGCTTGTCCACGGGGATCGGCTCGCCGCTGATCATCGACTCGTCGACCGCGCTCTCGCCGTCAATGACGATGGCGTCGACGGGCACCTTTTCGCCCGGTCGGATCCGCAGCAGGTCCGCCTCGGCCAAGGCCTCCACCGGAACCTCCCGCTCCCCGGCCTCGGTGATGACGCGCGCCGTCCTCGGCGAGAGGCCGAACAGGGCACGCACCGCGGCCCCCGTGTGGCTCCGGGCGCGGAGCTCGACCACCTGACCCAGGAGCACCAGCGCGATGATCACCGCCGAGGCTTCGAAGTAGACGCCCACCATTCCGTGCGCGTCCTGGAGCTGGGCCGGGAAGATCCCCGGCAGGAGGAGTGCCACGACGCTGTAGCCGTACGCGACCCCCACGCCGAGCCCGATCAGCGTGAACATTTTGAGGTTCCGGTTCCACACCGACCGGGCGCAGCGCACGAAGAACGGCCACGCGCCCCACAGCACGACGGGCGTCGCCAGCGCGAGCTCGACCCAGGCGCGCACGTGACTCGGGAGCGCGGCGTCGAGCGAGGGGAGGAGCATGTGCCCCCTCGCCACCGCCAGCAGCGGGAGCGAAAGGGCGGCGCTCACCGCGAAGCGGCGCGTCATGTCCCGGAGCTCGTGGTCCTCCGGCGCCTCGGCGGTGATCGCCATCGGTTCGAGCGCCATCCCGCAGATCGGGCAGCTGCCTGGCCCCAGCTGGACGATCTTCGGGTGCATCGGGCACGTGTACTCGACGTTGTCCGCCCCCGGCACGATCGGGGCCGAACCAGCGACGCGGTGGCCGTGGGCGTGCTGGCGGTGGGCGTGCTGGCCGTGGGCGTGTTGGCCGTGGGCGTGCTGGCCGCCATGAGGGAGGTCGGTGGAGTGGTGGCGGGCAGGGTCGTGATCGATCATGGGGGTCCTCTGGCGGTGGGAACGGGCACCTCCGACGCGCCGATGGGTCGGACCGCCGAAGCGGCAGGTGCCGTGTGCTTGGCCTTCACTCCCGCGGACGCAGCACCGCTCGCGCTCTTACAGGTGGCGTGTGAAGACGAGGGCGCCCGGAAGGCCCCCGGACGCCCCGAGCATCCCGATCGCCAGGCGTGTCGAGGCGTCCCCTCCCCGAGGGGGTCGGGGCCCCGTCCGCGGCGGCCTTCAGTGCGCGCCCGTGCCGCAGGTGCAATCGAGGCACCCGTGGTCCGCACAGGTCGAACAAGTCTGCTGGAGGCGTCGCTTCAGGGCCTGGCGCGCGCGATGCAGGCGGACGCCGGCGTTGTTGGCGGTGATCCCTTGCTCCGCCGCGACCTCGGTGATCGCTCGTCCATCGAGGTCGACGGCGCGAATTACGCTCGCGTACTCCGGCTTGAGCGTTGGGATCAGCTCACCGAAGCAAGCGCACACCTCACGGTGAAGCTCCTCGTCGATGGAGCTGCTGGTCGCCGCGTCGGCGCCGCTGGCCTCGAGCCAGCGTCCGCGAGCCGCCCGCCTCCGGTAGTGGTCGATCACGGCATTCCGGAGCAGCCGAAAGAACCACGCTACCGAGGACTCGCTGCTCTGGAGATCGCCGCCTTTCTCGACGGCCCTCACCCACGCTGCCTGCAGGATCTCCTCGGCGGCGTCGCGGCTCTCGACGCGGCGCTCGAGGAAGGCAAGGAAACGACGGTGACTCGCGACGAGGGTCGCGAGCACCTCCGCGTCGACGGGCTTCTCCACCGGGGCAGGTTCCGGCACCGACTCGGTCAGCTACCAGAGCACCGAACGCCCGGCAACCAGCGACGGCGCCGCTGGAACCGCCCCCAAGCCCGGGCGCGGGCGCGCGCGTAGCGGCGCTTGCGCCCGTGTGCCCCTGGACGACCGCGCTCACGCCTGGGTCACTCACCGACCCACCGTTCCGTCCCCGGGCCTGTAATGGCCCGGCGATCGCGGCGTCGACAGGGGCGAACGGCCACCACCACGAACGGGAACCACCATGCACCTCTCGATCAGCAAGCCGCAGTTCACCAGCCGGCTCACCAGGCTGGCGCGCCTGGGCGCCACGGTGGGCGCCGCCGCGCTCGCCGGCTGCTCACGGTCCGACGAGCCCTCGGGTTCGACGGTCCACCACGACGTTCAGGAGGAAGATCCCAGGTACCAGAGCGAGGTTCGGACGCGGCCCGCGAAACCCCTCGTCGGTGAGCCAGTAACGCTCCACTTCACGGTACGGGACCGGGCCGGGCGACCCGTCCGCGAGCTCCCGCGCTCCCACGAGAAACCGCTGCACGTACTGTTGGTTTCCAAGGACCTGCGTTACTTCGCGCATTTGCACCCCGCTGCGGACGGGGACTCCTACCGGGTCGAGCATCGCTTCGAAACCGGCGGAGAGTATCTCGTTTTCGCCGACTACCAGCAGCCGGGCCGCGGCCAGATCGTGGATCGACACGCCCTGCGCGTCGGCGGCACCGCGCCCCCTCCCGCGCCGCTGGTGGAGACGTCCCGGACGCAGCGCGCCGCTGGCCTCGAGCTCACGCTGCGAACCGAGGGTGACCCGCGGGGGACCGAAACCGTCCAATTGCACTTCGATGTGACGGACGAGGAAACCGGATTGCCCGCTGCCGACCTCGAGCCCTACCTCGGTGCGCGGGCGCATTTTCTGGTGCTCAGCGAGGATGGCGAGGACTTCGTTCACGCGCATGCGCTCGAAGGCGGCGGCGCGGCGAGGCTTTCCGCCCACGCCGTCTTCCCGCGTGCCGGCCGGTACAAGATCTGGGTCCAGACCCAGCGGCGCGGCGAGGTGGTGACCGTCCCCTTCGTGCTTCGCGTCGGTCCACCACCCCCCGCTCCGACCTCGGAGTCCAACCCCTCGGACGCTCACGCCACACACCCCCATTGATGCCTGGCTCATCCACCGACGCAGTCGCCGTCATCGAGATGCCAGACGGTCCTGCCGGTCGAAATGACCTCCGCCCGTGCCGTGTCGCCGCCCCGGGTCGCCGAAATGAGCGGCGGCGCTGCGTCCCTTCGGCGAGGTCCCCGTCTTGATGAATAGGAGGTTACGACAATGAACGAACAGACCAGGGACGAGGTTCGCACCGCGGTGCGTGAGCAGTACGGCCGAATCGCCCGCTCCACGACGGGCGCGACCTGTTGTGCGCCGGGGGGCTGTGGCCCCGGCGCCAACGCGAGCCGGGCGCTCGGCTACTCCGCCGAGGATCTGGCTGCGGTGCCGGACGGCGCCAACTTGGGCCTCGGCTGCGGGAACCCCCAGGCCATCGCCGCGCTCAAGCGCGGCGAAACGGTGCTCGACCTCGGCGCAGGAGGAGGCTTCGACTGCTTCCTCGCGGCCAAGCAGGTGGGCCCGAGCGGGCGCGTCATCGGGGTGGACATGACGCCGGACATGGTCACGAAGGCGCGAGCGAACGCCCGGAAGTTCGAGACAGCGAACATCGACTTCCGGCTCGGCGAGATCGAGCACCTGCCGATCGCGGATGGCACGATCGACGTCATCCTGTCCAACTGCGTGCTCAACCTGAGCCCAGACCCGGGCACGGTCTTCCAGGAGGCCTTCCGAGTGCTGAAGCCCGGAGGACGCCTCGCCATCTCGGACGTCGTGAAGACGCAGGCGCTCCCGGAATCGCTCGCGAGCGATGTCGCTGCGCTGACGGGCTGCGTCTCGGGTGCGGCGAGCGTGGAAACTCTTCGCGAGCTGCTCCGTGGAGCGGGATTCAAGAGCGTCCGCATCGACGTGAAGGAGCAGAGCCGCGACTTCATCCGCGACTGGCTGCCCGGCTCAGGGGTCGAGGACTACGTCGCCTCGGCCACCATCGAAGCCGTCAGACCGGGCGGCGCGAGAGCGTGCTGCGGCCCCTCTTGCTGCGCGCCGGAGACCTCGCCGTGATCGAGCCGGCGGCGCGCGACGCATGGCACCAGCTCGAGGCGAAGCTGCGACCCTTCGTCGCGCGCCGCGTGCGCTCGGACGTCGACGTCGACGACGTCGTGCAGGACGTCTTCCTGCGGATGCAGCGCGGGCTCCGCGGGCTCCGCGACGAGTCGCGCTTCGGGCCCTGGGTCTACCAGATCGCCCGGAGCGCGATCGTCGACCACCAGCGTGCCGCCGCGAAGCACCGCGTGGTCGACGTCGACGGACGCCAGGAGCAGCCGCTCGATGTCGGCGACGACGACCGCCGCCTCGAAGCGGAGCTGGCGGGCTACCTGGCGCCCTTCGTCGCAATGCTCCCTTCGCCGTACCGCGAGGCCCTCACGCTGGTCGAGCTCGAGGGACTGACGCAGAAGCAGGCAGCCGAGATGCTCGGCGTCTCGCTCTCGGGCCTGAAGTCCCGCGTCCAGCGCGGGCGCGTGCAGCTCCGGAGGGCCCTCGAGGACTGCTGCCACATCGCCCTGGACGCCCGCCGACGCGTGGTGTCGTGCGAGCCGCGGCCGGATGGGCGCCTCCCGGACGGCTGCTGCGCGTGAGGTGGCGCGGGTTGGGTGCGAGGCTCGATCCGTGCGGACCGCTCGAAACCCCGTCTAGCGATGGCTCCCCTCGAAACAGTCGAAGTGCACTCCCGTGCTCCGGGCGTCGCCGCCTGGCGCGACGCTCACGAAGGCCCCGGGGTGGAGTCTGCCGGTGACAGGGCCGGAAGGCGAGGGATAGTGAAGCTCGGTGGTGCGCTGCGCGTACAGCATCAGCCCAGAGCGATCGGCGGGCGTGGTCAGCCGCTCGCTCGGCAAGAAGCCCTCGATGGTGGCGGCCCCGCCGAGAACGGAGCGGACGCGGACCTCGGCATGGGGCGCCACCAAGAGCGGCCCGCGCACTGTGCCCGTCGGCGCGCCCTGCGGCCGATCGAGGAGCGTCGCGTTGCGCAGCCAGTAGTACGCGACCGGCGTCACCGGTCGCGGCTCGGTCGTCTCCGCCGCCTGTTTGCCGCAACCGAGCCCCGACGTCACCGCCAGGCAGCTCGCAACGACCGCGAGGAATTGGCGACGGCGCCCGCGAGTCACGAGGGCGTATGGTGGCACCGCTCCCGAGGGGCCGACCTTGCGCCGCCGGGGACCGGAGGTGTGGAGGAGCGGCGCCCGACCGCTAGAAGGGCGCGCACGGCGCCGACCCGCCGGAGGTGAGGCGCGCGAGGTGGAGGGTGGTGCTGCCAGCACCGTCGAACCACGTCCACACGACGTCGCCGTTGGGAGCCACGCGGAACGGGTCGTCGCGATGACCCCAAGCGACGAGCGAGCTGACGTCGGTGGGGCCTTCGATGAAGTTGCCGGCGGGGTCGACTCGAGCCAGGTAGTACGTGCCCGGGGGCTCGAGCCAACCCACGACGTACTGCTCGGCGGGATCGTCGGAGGGCTGCCAGCTGGCGATCGACGCGTCCGCCTCGTCGATGTCGGGTGTGCTCGTCAGCCACACGACGGCGCCTGCGTCGAGATCCCCGGCGACGCTGGAGAAGCCGATGTCCTGGTTCATGCTGGACTCGTCGTACGCGCCCTGGCCCAGCGTGACGGGAGCCTGGTGCGCGTTGTAGACCAGCTTGAAGCCGTCAGGTGAGAGAGCAGCGCCTCCGAGCTCTCCAGCGACGTCCCCGTTGCAGCCGGCATCGACGTCCAAGACCTTGCTGTCGTCGTGGTTTAGGTAGATGCCGCCGATGCTCTCGGTTTCGAAGTCACCATCCGTGCCCGGATAGCAGTCGGTCACGCAGGCGGGCATGAAGGTGTCGATGGCCGTGTTGTAGCGCAGCAGGTTGCTCATGCTGTGCGAGCAGCCCCAGCTCCACCCGGTGGATTCTTCGCCGGTCGCTGCGTCGACCCACTTCAGGGTATCGCCCTCGTGGCCCGAGTCGGAGTGGACGTGGTAGTACGCGCCGTACCGCCCGTCGCCGTACTCGAGCCGACTCTCGCCAAGGCCGAAGTCGTCGGGATTGTTGTCCGCGTTGACCAGTGGTGTCGAGCCGAGCTCGGTGCCCGCGGCATCGTAGCGGTGGATGTAGATGTCGTCGCCGGCGTCGTCCCAGAGCAGGGCGGCGAAGCTCCCGTCGGGAGCGGCCGCGAGTCCGCGGCACTCGCGGGCCGCGGCCAGCGTCCACTCCTCGATCAGCTCGCCGCCGGGGCCGATGTGGGCGACGCGAGCCGTGAGCGCGCCGCCAGCGTCCGTCGTGTAGCAAACGAGGGTGCTGCAGTCGGTGCGGGGCACGGTGAAGACGGGAGCGACCTCCAGATCGCCACGCCCCCAGATGCGCCAGTTCTGAACGCCTTGTTTGACTCCTTCCCCGATCGTCACGTCGACGACGACCAACCGATCTTCCAAGGGGGTGCCAGCCGGCGGGGCTCCACCCGTGGCTAGACCCCCGGTGCCCGTCGCACCCGCAGCGCCGGCGGCGCCCGTGTTCTGGCCGCCCGTGTTCTGGCCGCCCGTGTTCTGGCCGCCCGTGTTCTGGCCGCCCGTG
>CAYOLF010000090.1:7281-11690 GCA_964404725.1 uncultured Polyangiaceae bacterium | reverse complement strand
GCCGCCCGTGTTCTGGCCGCCCGTGGCGATGCCGCCGGTGGCGACACCACCGCCCTCTCCCTGACCGCCCGTCGCGCTCGCGCCGCCCATCGAGTTGGTTCCGCCAGTCACCGCTTGGCCACCGGTCGCACCCGAGCCACCCGTCGGAGCAACCCCTCCGGTCGTGGGCGGAAGGCCCCCGGTCGGCCCGATCCCTCCGGTCGGGCTCGCTCCACCCGTCGCGCCCGCGCCACC
Organism: uncultured Polyangiaceae bacterium; assembly: GCA_964404725.1. Classification (GTDB taxonomy): domain Bacteria; phylum Myxococcota_A; class Polyangia; order Polyangiales; family Polyangiaceae; genus JAFGBI01. The sequence continues at coordinate 11,456 of CAYOLF010000090.1, read as the reverse complement.
GGTCGCAGGGCCTCCGCCCGCACCGCTTCCGCCAGCAGCGACCGAGCCCCCGGCGCCAGTCCCGCCGGTCGTTCCCACCGCGCCAGTAGCTCCGCTCGCTCCGGTTCCGCCCTGGTCGGACTCCTCCGCTTCACCGTCGCTGCACGCAACCGCACCGAGGAGGGAGCACGCGAGCACGATCGAGGGGCGAAACATCATCGCGATCCTTTCGATTGGCGATGGCAGGGGGCGCGCCTGCGTCGGGGTTCGACGTTGCAGCCCAGACTTCCAGCCGTCCTGGCCCTGGGCTCAGGCTACAATGATGCGCCTTGCGCAATCCAGGTCGAGCGGTGATGCCGGAATTGTGGCCGGCGGGGTGGAACACCGCCGTGGCGATCCTCGGGCTGGTGGTGGCGGGCGGCGGCCTCGTCGGCGGTTGCTCGTCGCGCAGGCCCACCTCGACACCGGCCGGAGCGGGGCTGGCCGAGGCGGAGTCGCGAGGGGCGCCCTGTCTCGCCGCGATGGCCACGCAGCGCTCGGCGGCCGCCGACGCGCCGCTGGCGCTGCCCGACCTCGCGGCGGCGACTCCCGCTGCGCCGGCCGCCAGCGCGCCCGACGACGTGGCCCTGATCATCGCCGTCGAGGCGTACGACGGCGGACCTCACTGGATGGGTGCGCAGCAGAGTGCCAGCGCCTGGGAGCGCTACTTTCGCGAGACGCTCGGGATCCCTCGGGGCCGGGTGCTGCGCCTGCACCCGCTCGACGCCGACGCGGACGCCATCCGGGTCGCCGTGCGGCAAGCGGCGTGGCTCGGCCAACCTGGAGCTCGGCTCTGGTTCGTCTACCTCGGCGCGCTGGCCCTGTCGCCCGGCGATGCTGAGCCCGTGCTCTGCGGCCGCTCGGCGTTGTGGCACAGCGACGCGCTGCCCTGGAACGAGCAGGTCTTCCCGTACTCGCAGGTGCTGGAGAAGCTCGATCGCTCCGCCGCTCGACCCATCGTGATCCTCGATGCGCTCGCTGACCCGCGCCTTCAGCCGGGTCAGCGCTGGGAGCCGCCGTCCCAGGCGGTCCCCCCGCTGAGCCTGCCGCACTCCGGCAAAGCGCTCGTGCTGATGCGCCTGGTGAGCCATGGCGCGGAGAGTCTGCTTCCGGGAACGGCATCCCCGGCCCTCTCCTACCTGGCGCTGGGAGGACTACGGGGCTGGGCCGACGCGAATGGCGACGGGAGCGTGACGGCGGGTGAGCTCATGGAGCTGTACCAGACCGAGGCCCGCGCTCTGGGAGTTGCGGAGTCCGGTGGAGTCCTGGCTCGCCTGGACGGAGATCCCGATGCCGTCCTCGCTCACGGACGAGAGGCAGGTCCCCCGATCGTGTCCCCAGCCGGGGTCGTGGTGAACGGCGTCGACACGCTCTTCAACGCCCTGGGCACCGTGCTGCCCGAGCTGCCGAAGCGCAAGCGCACGTCCCCCGAGGGAACCGATCCGCGGGCTTCGGATTGCTATCGAGGGCTCGACTACGGCGAGGAGCGCCCGCAGAACCTCGACGCCTGGATGCGGTTCGGAGCCGCATCCGAGCACTGTCCATCCGGAACCAACGTGGATCTGTGGAAGGTCGCCTGGCGTGGCATCGCCGACCCCTGTGAGCACGGGGGTCGCGAGGCACACGACCTGTACGTGCGACTGCTCGGCTACCAGGCCCAACAAACTCGACTCATGGTGAGCCTCGGCGGCGACTGGGAAGAGCTCGACCGGGCGATGCACGCGGCGCAGGGCTCCCGCGTGCAGCACGCGAGCCTGCTCGGGGCCTTCGAGCAGCGTTACCCAATGCTGAGCGAGCTCGGGCTGCGCGAGCGCCTGGAGCGAGACTGTCGCCGCTGGACCGACGACGACGCTGGCCATCGCCCCAGGCCAGCGAGCGACCTGGCGTGGAAGGTGGTCCCCGGGGGCCTGCTCGAGCGCGGCCGACCCGCCGAGGAGCTCGACCTGCCCAGCAACATGCCCGGTGACGACTCAGGACGGCACCAGTTTGCCCCACCGGTGCGAGAGCAGCGCGTCCACCTCCCCCAGGGTCCCTCGCAGTGGGTCCTGCTCCCGAGCTTCGAGCTGCTGCGAACCGAGGTGACCGTGGCCGAGTATCGGCGCTGCTTCCGCCAGGGCCAATGCCGCGCGCCCGAGGCTCCCCCGGGGAGCAAGTTCGTCACCTTCACCCGGACTGATCGCGAGAATCACCCGGTCAACTACGTGGACTGGGCTCGAGCCCAGGAGTACTGCACCTGGGTCGGGGGTCGGCTGCCGAGCGAGGCGGAGTGGGCATGGGCGGCCTCGTCGCGGTCGACGAGTTACGCCAAAGGCTGCACCCAGATCGTGAAGTACGAGCCGGAGCCCGATCCGATCGAGGGCCCCGACTACGCCGACCCCTGCGGCAGCCTCGAGGCCGGCACGAGCGCGGTCTGCTCGCGACCAGCCGGGAGCTCCGCGCAAGGGATCTGCGACCTGTCCGGGAACGTCTGGGAGTGGATGGCAGACACCCGGCACCCCCTGTACTGCGGGGCACCGACCGATGGCAGCGCCTGGATCGACCCGGCGGACCACGCCCGGATCCTGCGTGGCGGTTCGTGGCGCGACGCCGAGCACCTCGAACGCCTCGCGGTCCGGCAAGACCTGCGCGACGCCGACATCGGGTTCCGCTGCGCGAGGGATCTGCCATGAGGCGCGCGCGGTGCTCTTCAGCCGTGACGCGCGTGGGCTCGGGTCTGGCGCTGCTGCTCGGGGTCGCCACCTGTCGCGCGCCATCACCCGTCAACGCGGTCGCGGCAGCCGCCCCCTCCACCTCGGCAGCTCCGGTCACGGCGTCGCTCCCGCCGAGCGGCTCCGCGGCCGTGGCGAGCACCGCGGTCCCCCGCCCCGTGGATCCTCGCGCTCCCCACCCGGTGCTGCTCGCGCTGGTTCGCCGCCTGAGCGAGTGGTCGCCGGGGCTCGCTTCGCGACTCGCGACCGTCTCTCTCGCCGACACCGCCGCCGCCGACCCGGAGCGAACCCAGAGCCACCTGCTCTACCTCTTCAGCCGGCAACTCCTGCTCCCCACGCTCCGCCTCTCCACCGACTCCCTCCTCCTGGAGCTGGCAGAGAGCCTGGAGGGGAGCGAGCTCTTCGGTATGCGCGGGGTCGGCTCCACCCTCGGCATGAGGACGGATCTGACCCCGGCGGCCTGCCACCAGTGCAACGACTGCAGCGACGACCACCGCTGCCAGCGCGAGCTGAAGCGTCTCGCACCCGCGTTCTCCTTCGAGGATGCGCTCGGCTTCTACGACGATCTCTGCATGGGCGAATACGACTTTCCTTGGCCGCCTTCCTGCGAGCTCGTCCTGGAACGCTACCTCGACGCCACCGTCGCCGCCGGGCTGTCCCGGCGGCGAGTCGAGGACGTGTCCTTCCAGATAGTGCAGGACGTCGCCAGGCGCTGCCGCACCATCGAGCAACCGCCGACGCTCGACCCCGACCACCCGCTCGAGGCAGCCCGGATCCTCGAGCAGGCCCACGCGCGCTGGCGCGCCTTGTACGGCACGTCGTCGCGAGGCGAGCCCCTCGTCGTCACGGGCGCGGTGCGGAGCTCGGCGAGCGGTGCCGACACCGAAGCCGCCGCGCGCCGCTTCGAGTGCCGGATGTACCGGGAGGTGCCCACCACGCGCGGCTACGCGCGCGAGCTGGAGGCGTACTACGCCGCCGAGCTCGCCCGTGCGGAGTCCGACGACGACTCCAGCGACGAGCCGCTCGAGTCGCCGGAGCTCGACTGCTACCAGCGCCGCGGACCCGCGGCACGCTGGTGCCAACAGGTAGACAGCGGCGCGAACGGCGTGCGCTCGGTGCTGAGCGACCAGCTCGAGGCCATCCCACCCCAGCCGGAGCTCATTACCCAGCTCGCCCTGGCAATGGAGTCGCTCTCCCTCGCCGGGATCTCGCCGCGCGTGCTCGACGAGCAGTACCGCCTCCTCGCCCGAGAGCTGACGACCGAACCGAAGGGCCGATGACGATGCGTGGAGGCCTGCTCGGGGCGCCGGGGAAGTCACCGGTGGGCCCCGATGCCCGCGCGCGCTCGGCCGCCGCCCGGCGCAAAGCGCTCGCCATAGGGCTGTCCTGCGCCCGAGCCCATCCGACGCCCACGCCCTCCTCCCCGCCCTCGCCCTCCTCCCCGCCCTC
>CAYOLF010000090.1:2268-7181 GCA_964404725.1 uncultured Polyangiaceae bacterium | reverse complement strand
CCCTCCTCCCCGCCCTCGCCCTCCTCCCCGCCCTCGCCCTCGAGCTGCTCGGTCCGCCCGTGATCTCGGGCTCGCTCATGAAGGGGCTGCGACTGGGCGGCTGGGGTGCGCTATGCGGGGGTGCTCGAGACGGAGCGCATGGTCCCCGGATCCTGGTTCCGGGTCCCCCAACCGGCAAGGGGCGGTGAGGCAGGATCTCGCGCGTTCGTGCGCCCGTTCGCTTCCTCATGTGCCTGAAGAATGGTCGTGACTTTTTTTCAGGTACATGTACATTGTTCGGGTGCGGTACCCGAGCGACGATCTGGTCCGCTGTCTGGTCGAGGACCGCAAGCTGGCCTTCGTCTCCGGCCCCCGCCAGGTGGGCAAGACCACCCTCGTGCGGTCGCTGCTCGGCCCGGGAGGGGCGTACTTCAACTGGGACGTCGACGCCCACCGGCGCCAGATAGTGCGCCTGGGTGCCGACTTCTGGCGGGACCGCGCCGTCGCGGGCGCGCGCACGCGCCTGGTGCTCGACGAGATCCACAAGTACCCCCGCTTCAAGCGGTTCCTCAAGGGGCTCTTCGACGAGTACCGCGACGAGCTCGAGGTGCTCGTGACCGGCAGCGGGCGCCTTGATCTGTACCAGCGGGGAGGGGACTCGCTCTTCGGACGCTACGCGCTGCACCGTCTACACCCCTTCACGGTCGGCGAGCTGCTCGGGGCCGGGGCGGCGCGCCCGCCGACGCCGGAGGAGCTGATCGCAATCATCGACGATCCGCCGGCGGTGGCGGGCGCCGAGGAGGCGCTCGCGCGGCTGGAGCGGTTCACCGGGTTCCCGGAGCCGCTCTTCGCCGGGGACCAGCGCCGCCTCGTGCGCTGGCGACGGTCCCGGCGCGACCTGGTGCTGCGGGAAGATCTCCGGGATCTGACGCGCGTGCGGGACGTCGGGATGATCGACTCGCTCGCGATTCTGCTCCCGGAGCGGGTCGGTTTGCCCCTCTCGGTCAACGCGCTGAGCGAAGATCTCGGGGTCGCCTACAATTCCGTGCGACTCTGGCTGGACGTGCTGGCGAGGCTGTACTTCTGCTTCGAGCTCCGCCCCTACGCGGGACGACTCGCCCGCACGCTGCGCCGAGAGGCCAAGCTCTATCTCTTCGACGCCCTCGATGTGGAGTCGGAGGGCGCGCGCTTCGAGAACCTCGTGGCGCTGCACCTGCTCAAGCTCCGCGATGCGTGGAACGACCGCGGCGACGGCGACGCCGAGCTACACTATGTCCGCGACAAGGAGAAGCGGGAGGTCGACTTCCTGCTCACGCTGGCCCGGCGCCCGTTCCTCCTGGTCGAGACGAAGCTCGCGGACGGCGACCCCAGCCCGGCGCTCGAGTACTTCGCCGCGCGGATGAAGCCGCAGCGGGCCGTGCAGCTCGTCCGCCACGGTCGACTGCGGCGGGGCCAGACCACGGTCGTCCTCCCCGCGAGCCGGCTGCTCGCCGCGCTCTGAACCCACCGCGCCGAGGGAGGGGCCAGTGAGGGCGCGGTCGGCGCGGTCGCCCGACACGCCGACCGTAACGCCGACCTCGACCGCTCGTGGTCAGTCGCCGCAGGCGGTCAGTCGACAGAACGAGTCGCAGCCGTCGCAGGCGTCCCCATCGTCGAGCTCCCCGTCGTCGCAATCCTCATGCTCCGGCTGCACGACGCCGTCCCCGCAACGCGGACCGAGGCGACAGAGACTCGTGCAGCCGCCGTATTCACCGAGGTTCGCCTCCGCTCCGGGATCGCACTCCTCGCCGCCCTCGGCCTGCACGATCCCGTCGCCGCAGAAGACCGGGAGGCGACAGTCGGGGCCGCAGCCGCCGTAGTCGCCGCGGTTCTCGCCGTCGTCGCAGGTTTCGCCGAGACCGGCCTGCACGATGCGGTCCCCGCAGAGCTCCGGCTGGCAACGTTCGCTGCAGCCGTCGTCACGGTCCAGGTTTCCGTCGTCGCAGGCCTCGACCCCTTCGACCACGCCGTCGCCACAGTCGGTTTCCAGCCGGCAGTCGGCGTCGCAGCCGTCCCCTGCACGCTGGTTACCGTCCTCGCAGTCCTCTTCGTCGTCGATCTCGCCGTTGCCGCAGAGGTCGTTCGAGCCGCCGCCAGCGGACGCGCCAGCGCCAGCCGTGCCCGAACCGGCAGCTCCCTCGCTGTCGGTGCCGCCCCTGTCCGGGCCGCCCGCGGTCGGCCCGGCGTCGGCGCCACCCTGGCCCCCGGGCGCCGCGCCCTCCTCCGCGACCGCTTGCTCGGAGCGATCGCGCTCGACCCGGCCTCCGCAAGCGGCGAGCACCCAGGATGCGCTCAGGAGGAGGGGGGAGAGCCACCGGCCCGACACGCCTCGAAGGGTAGCACTCTCAGCCGTCCGCCGCGGACTAGTCGCACTGACTCGACGCGAACAGCACGACGCCGTCCGAACACTGGCTCCGAGGAAGGCGAACACGGGCATCGATCTCGCGCACGGCGGGCGAGTCCTCGAGGCTTGCCCTCGGCCGAACCTTCAACGATCCTGGGGTGGGCGAGCGAAGTAGCCAGCTAGGGTCCGGGAGGACGGGATCGAAGGCAAGATCATGCGGGGGCCTCGCGTGAACAGAGTGGCGAGGCTGGCTGGCATTGCCACTTGCGGGTTGGTGTGCTCGTGGCTCGCGGCCGGCTGTGGCGGAGAGACGAGTCGTGACGGCCGCGCGGCGAGCGCCGGTGGGACCCCGAGCGCAGGCGCCGTCGCGTCCGTCGGGGGCGGGTTCGGGGGCGCGGGCTCGAACGACTCTGCCAGCGGCGGGATCGCCGGCGAGGCGCAGACGGGCCGGGGCGGATCCGGCCACGCCGCGAGCGGCGGCCAGGGTGGAGCCGCCGACGTCGTCGAGGTGGTCTTTCCCACGGTGATGGAGATCGGGGGCGAGACGCTGCCAGAATCGCGGGTCGAACTGACCGCTTCGCACAGCTGGGACATCGGTGGCGACCTGATCGACTCCTACCTCACCTTCTTCTGGGACTACGACGATCCCGCGCAGGAAGGTGAAGAGCAGTCCGTTCGGATCGCCCTTGGCCTGCCCTCCGTGATGAACGTGACCTACGAGTATCCCGGTAGCTACCTCGAGTGGGGTCTAGCCACCTGGTTCACGTCCGGAGTCATCACGACCAGCACGCAGCTGACGGCCACTCGGGCAGTGCTTGCCCTCCATCACGAGGACGGCGTGCTCTCGGGCACGGCAGAGTTCGAGCTCACCTCATCCGAGGACCGCCCCGGGACCGTGTTCGTTCAAGGGCCCTTCGAGACGCCCGCGCCGTGACCGCCCGCCAATTCGATCGGTTCCGCACCGTCCGCGACATGAAGCTGTTCGACCTCGCCGGCGGCTCAGCGATTCCGGCAGAAGTACGCGGAACCTCCGTCGCAAGCGTGGTCGAGCAGCTGGCGGGCGCGGGCAGGGTCGGCAGCCGCGCACGCGTCGCCATCGCGATACCATAGCCCGGCCCAACCACAGGCCTCGGGCAGCCCCGAGTCACACACGGAGAGCATCAGCTGGACGCTCTGATCGCAGGCCAGCGGCACCCCCTCGCCGCGATGCAGGGACTGCGCGAGCCGCATGCAGCTGGGGCAATGGCTCATCGCACAGCCACGCCGCAGCAGCTGCGCCGCCTCTCCGTCCCGATGCTCCACCAGCCGCCGAGCTGCGGGTCGATCACCAGCAGGGTTGCCCGGTAGGCATCGCAATGGGCCGCGCACGACTCGGACGTCGGGTCCTGGCAGGCCGCGCCCAGCTGCTGACGCATGCCACCGATGGTGCCGTCCGTCGGCGCGACGGCGGGCGGCATGAGCCGCGGGTCGCAGACCGGACCTCGACGCACGGCGCCCACGGAGTTGGGAGGGCCGGACGAACAGGCACCGACCAGCGCCAGAGCAACGAGCCAAGACCAGGCTCGTGCGGACGGAAGAAGGGCACCGACATCGCCGCCATCCGCCAACACCAGCCAGCCTACCACGCTCGCCGTCCCACACCTATTTCGCCCGGTGCTCTTGCAGCGGCCACCAGCGCTGCTGGCGCTGCAAAAGCCGCTGCCACCGTGCCATGGCCAACCCGACATCAGGGGGCTTCGGCCCGGCAAGAGGCAACGTTCGGGGCGCCGCTTCGGGCTCAGTTGCTGGTGGTCACGTTGGCGACCGGAAAATCGATGCTACCAACCCCACCACCGACCTCCACGTTGATGTGCACCGACGTCAGGTTCCCCAGGGTCCAGCCCTGGGCCGTCCACGCCTCGAAGTGGTCGCTCACGGTGATGATCCCGCACTGACGCGGCGCTTCTCGGGTGCTGTGCATCTGAATCCAGGGGCCCGAGTGCCCGGACTCGCAAGCGTTGGCGCCTTCGGTCCCCGTCGTCTCATTCATGCGCAGGTAGTAGGTGGCGCCATCGATGTCGGCCGTGACGTCGCCCCGGCCCCAAAGACCATGGTACGAGTCTTCGTCGATGTACCATTCGACGCACGGATTGTGGGTCCATCCATACATCCCGATCATCGAGAAGCCACCGGCCTCGCCATGCTTCTGCTCGACGAATTCTGCAATGATCGTCCCGTACTCCGAGTAGCCTCGGGAACCGTCGAAATCCAACCCCAGGTGCGCCAGGTAGTTCTCGCTGTTGTTCCACGACGCAGCGAAGGCATGAGCGTCCGGGAAGTAGGTGATGGTCCCCCCATTCCCATTCGTCCAGCCACCGTAGGAGAGGCCGTCGGCGGCCTGGCCACTGATCCAGGAGGTGAGATCCACCGTGATGCCACCGGTCGGCATGGTCGCCTCACAATCGGGGCCGATCACGGTCCCGCCACCGCCCGTCGCGGTTTCGCCGCCCGTCGCCGTATCGCCGCCCGTCGCCGTGTCGCCGCCCGTCGCCGTATCGCCGCCCGTCGCCGT
>CAYOLF010000090.1:0-2168 GCA_964404725.1 uncultured Polyangiaceae bacterium | reverse complement strand
TCGCCGCCCGTCGCCGTATCGCCGCCCGTCGCCGTGTCGCCGCCGGTTGCAGTCCCGCCGGTTGCAGTCCCGCCGGTCGCAGTCCCGCCGGTTGCAGTCCCGCCGGTTGCAGTCCCGCCGGTCGCCACCCCACCGGTCGCCGTACCGCCGGTTGCGGTCCCGCCGGTCGCGGTCCCGCCCGTCGCGGTTCCGCCGGTCGCGGTCCCGCCCGTCGCGGTTCCGCCGGTCGCGGTCCCGCCCGTCGCGGTCCCGCCGGTCACGGTCCCGCCCGTCGCGGTCCCGCCGGTCGCAGTGGTGCCGCCGGTGGTCACTCCGCCCGTGGCACCACCGCCAACCGTGCTGCCGCCTGAAGCCGGCTGACCGCCGGTATTGGGGGCTGCTCCGGCGCCAAGCTCGGGCTCGGGGTCCGAGCTGGCCGCGCAAGCGGTGATCGCCAGACCCAGACTCACGAGCGTGACCGCTGCTGAAGTGCTCTTCATGGGTGACCCTCCTTCCAGCAAGGAGAAGTCTGTCCCCGGCATCGGCGGGACCCCAGGGGCCCGCCTCTTCCCCCCTTGCATTAAGAATTCCAGGCGGAGTGTCGTCCCGACCGCGGACGCTCTCGCCGAGACGCGGCCGATCGATCGTCGCCGCCACCGAGCGATGGTTGCTTCATCGCTCAACGCTCCACCGCTACCCGCCCCGACGCGCGTCACTCTGCTCGCTTCGCGTCTTCCCTCGCCCGCTCGAGCTCGGCCTTCGTCATCGGGCCGCGGAGCAGGCTCAGGGCGTAGCGGGGGTTGAGCAGGCAGGGGCCGGCGGGGTCGTGGGCGTCACGGACCACGAACCACCGGGGGGCGAGGCGGGGGATGGTGGCGTCGACGTCCGCGAGCCCGTCGCCGTCGCCGTGGCGGAGGCCGTCGACCACTCGCTCGCGGTCGGGGCCCCGCGACCGCGAGGGTCCCAGTCACCCGAAGGTGACTGGGCGCGGTCGTGGGGGTATCGGTTTGCAGGCGACCGATGCACCAGAGGCCGGCGTTGCCGAGGGCGCGATAGTCGAGGTCCATCGGGTTCTGGGTGGCCACCACCACGCCCACGCCGAAGGCGCGGGCCTGCTTCATCAGCGCGACCAGAGGCCGCTTGGTGGGGGGATTCGCGGGGTGGGGCGGGAGAAAGCCGTAGACCTCGTCGAAGAGCACCAGAGCCTTGAGGCGCTTCGAGCCCGGGAGCGTGCGCACCCAGGAGAGCACCTCCTCGAGCAGCACGCCGAGCACGAGCTCGCGCTCCTCATCGTCGAGGTGCGCGACGCTCACGACGACCGCGGGCGTCCGACCCTGGACGGGGCCGAGCCACGCGCCGACGTCGAGCGACACGCCGGTGCGCCACGACTGGAACGTCGGCGACGCGAGCAGGTTGTTCAGCGCGGCGGCGAGGGACCTGCGCTGCGTCGCGGGGAGGAAGTCGTCGAGCGCGAGGGCGCCGACCCGCTCGATCGGGGGCTCGGCGAGATCGCCGAGCAGCGCCTCGAGCGCGGCGGGCTGGCCCGCGCGCAGCCGCCGCTCGGCGAGCACGCTCAGGAGGACGTGCTCGCGGCTCTTGGCCGGATCGGGGTTCTTGCCAACCAGGCGCAGCACCAGCGACACCGCAGCGGAGGCCGCCGAGCTCGCGGCGTCCGGATCGGTGTCCCACCGCGGCGAGCGCCGCTCGAGGCCCGAGAGCACGTGCAGCCGCTCGCCGCCGCCGCTGCCGGGCGTGAGCACGCGCACCTCGGTGCTCGCGACGTAGCGGGCCACGAGCGCCTCGGTGAAGCCCCAAGTCTCGAGCGCCTCCCGGCGGCGTTGGGCGAGGTCGGCGGCGAGCTCCGCGGGCGGGCGCGCGTCGCCCGCGGGCGCGCAGCCCTCGGCCCAAGGCAGGAGGGGCTCGGCGGCGAAGGTGGGGAAGGCGAGCAGGAGGTTCGGGAGATCGCCCTTCACGTCGATGGCGAGGACGGGGATCCCGCTCCGGATCGCCTCCTCGGCGAGCACGGTGACGAGGCCCGTCTTGCCGCTCCCGGTCATGCCGACCACCACCCCGTGGGTGACGAGGTGGTGAGCCGACAGGTAGAGCGGAGCCGGGCACCCGCCGCCGTCGAGCCGGCGGGTGCCCCCGAGGTACAGCGTGCCAGGTGGCGCCATCGGTGTCGCTCCGGA
>CAYOLF010000089.1:4796-26096 GCA_964404725.1 uncultured Polyangiaceae bacterium | reverse complement strand
GTGCCCCGCGTGCCGCTCACGTCACGCACCCACTAAACATGCCGGAGAACCAGAACATTGCCGAATCGAATCATCTCTCACCTCACCACTCCGTGACCCTAATGCGGGTGGTCCCGAACGGCCAGCCGCGCTGGCACCGACCCGGACACTCCCCCGGGCGACCGGGTGAGAGGAGCGCCCCGAGCGACCCCCCGCGCACGCCCCGCTCCGTCGGGAGCGAGAGCCCCGCCCTTCCCTCACGTCCCGCCGCCGCGCAGCGCACGCGCCCGCGTGATCAGCCGGGCGAGCTCGCCGCGGTCCGGGTCGTCGCCCGCGAGGCTCGAGGCCTCGCGCTCGAGGTCCGCGAGGTGCAGCCGCGCGCCGTGGGCGCTTCCGCGCAGCGACTCGGCGAAGCCGGCCACGGTCGCGGCCAGGCGGAAGGACTCGCTGGCGTCCGCGTAGCGCGCCGCGATCTGCCACGCGCCGAGGGCCGCCTCGGTTTCGGCGACAGCGTCGGTGTCGATCGCCTTGCTGCGCACTCGCACCACGATCGGCGCCAGCTCGAGCCGGCGGAACACCACGTCGTAGATCGCGGTCACGCTGTGCCCAGCGCCGATCTCCCCGCCGTCCACGGCGTCGTCGCGGAAATCCTCGTCGGCCACGTCACGATTCTCGTAGCCGACGAGGCGGTAGCGCACCACCTGTTCGGGGTCGAACTCGACCTGCACCTTGACGTCGCGAGCGATGGTCTGGAGCATCCCCGCCGCCTGGCCCACGAAGACGCGCTGAGCGTCGCTCGAGCTGCCGACGTAGGAGTAGTTGCCGTCGCCGGCGTCCGCCAACCGCTCCATCATCGCGTCCCGGTAGTTCCCCGTCCCGAACCCCACCGTCGAGAGCGCTACCCCCTGAGCGCGCTCGTCGGCGATCCGCGCCAGGATGGCGTCGGGGCTCCGCTCCCCGACGTTGGCGTCGCCGTCCGAGAGCACCAGCACTCGGCTCACGTGGCCCCGGCGCCGGGTCCGCGCGGCGAGCCGGTAGGCGAGCTCGATCCCGCTCGCCATGGCGGTGGAGCCCCTGGCGTCGAGCTGATCGATGGCAGCGAGGAGCGCCGCCTTGCGCGCGGGTCCCGTGGGGGGCAACACCTCGCGCGTGCGGCCGGCGTAGGTGGCGAGCGCCAGGGTGTCGCCCGGTCGTAGCTGCTCCACGAGCAGCCGCAGGCTCTCCTTGACCAGGTCCATGCGGTCCGGACCGTTCATCGAGCCGCTGGAGTCGACCAGGGCCACCAGGTGCAGCGGGGGACGCTGTCCCGCGGGGACGCGCCGCCCCTGGATCCCGATCCGCACCAGGTGGTGCCCGGCGTCGTGGGGCGAGGGGGCTGCCTCGAGGTGGATCCGGAAGGGGCTCGGCTCGCCCGCCTCGGGCGCGGCGTAGGCGTAGTCGAAGGCGTTGATGAACTCCTCGGCGCGCACGGTGGCGAACGGGGGCAACTCGCCCTCGTTGAGCTTCCGTTTGGCGATGCCGTAGGAGCCGGTGTCCACGTCCACGGCGAAGGTCGAGAGCGGATCGAGCCGCGGATCTTGGGCGGGGTTGACGCCGTGATCGCTGAACTCCTCCGCTCCGAACGGCTCCCCCGGCGCGTCGAGCCGGAGCGCCCCCTCCGGTCCCCCCTCGCGCGCGGCGAAGCGCCCCTGGTCCCGTCCATGCCGGGGCGCGGCCGAGGCTCGCTCCTGACCGAGGGAGGTGTCGCGACCGCGGGGCGAGGTGGGCGCGCCCGGATCGGCGGCGGCACCGGCCGCGAGCAGACCGATCATGCCGAACACGGAAGCCTCCTCGAGCGCCGCCGCTCGCGCCAGGTGGGGGTCGGGGTTGTCCCGCGGTCCCTGCACCGAGAAGCGCCGGTTGACGCTGTCGATGCGCGCCGACCCCATGGCTCCCTCCTCGCCCTGGGCGCGGCGGCCGGTGCCCGGCTCGAGCGGCTCCGGCTCGGTCGCGAGGCTCGACCGCAGGTAGTACCGCAGCAGCACCAGGCGAGCCTGCTGCTGCTCGAGCTCGGTGGGCGGCACCGCGCGGGCCATGCCGAGCAGCAGGCCCGCGTGGAGCGCCGCCGAGCCGAGCGCGAACCCGAGGCCACGCCAGGGCCAGCGCCGCGGTGGCGCGGGCAGGCGCAGCGGCGCCTCCCGGGAGACCTCGAGGGTCAGGCCTCGCACGCGCTGGACCACCCGGGCGTCCGCGGCGACGAGGAGGCGCGCGGCCCGCGCGCCCGGCCCGTTCGCGGCGTTGCACTCGACCGGCTCGACGCCCTCGGCGATCTCGACCTCCGCGTCCGGCAGCAGCGCGACGCGGGGCGCGCGGCCCCTCGCCTCCACGAGCACCAAACGGTCGGCGCCGATCAGGCTCGCGGGCAGCGCCAGATCGGCGGCCTCCTCGCCAAGCGTGAACTCCACGCCCCGCGCGAGCCGACGCTCGCAGAGCGGGTAGTCGCCCCATCGGATCCGGACGCGGACCTCTCCCGTCGGGAGCGCCTCTGCACGTGACCTCATGGCGCGGTTCGACAGCGGCCCGCGCGGGGAAGTTCCGCCATCGCGCTGGAGCGCCGGTATCGGCGCTGCCCGGCGCTCCAATGCCCGACCTCGTCCGCCGCTCAGACCGTGGTGGTGCGGACCCGGACCACTCCGACCTCTCCGCGCTGCCCGCGGGGCTCTCAGAACGGCCGGTGGCGCTGCTCCGAGCCGTAGATGCCGTAACCGTCCTGGTGGATCGCGCCCCCGATCCGGATCACCCCTTCGAGGTCGAGGGCCGGCTCCGCGCCCGTCATCTCCGCGTCGATGATCTGAAGCACGGAGTCGACGAGCCCGCGGACGAGGTAGCAGGGGATGGTGGGCTCGGCGTGCGCGCCGCCGATGCCCGAGTCGTCGGTGAGGAAGAGATAACGGCCGGCGGTGAGCTGCGCTGCCTGTCGCATCGTTAGCTCCGCGTGTGGTTGGTGGCGCCGAGCACCATCACGAAGAGCTCGACTGGCTCGACGGCGCTGGTGTGCCGATCGCAGATGCACGGTTTCTCTAGGAACGCGAGACGGCGCGGTGCGCGGGACATCGGTGGGGGGAGCGTGGCCCGTCTTCGAACTGCGAACGAAAGGGACACCTTCAGCGCCTCGGCCCTGCCCCTTCCCCCCTTTCCGGCCAACTCGTTGTCGGATAGGTTCGCCGGTGGGCCACCCGGAGAAGCAGCCCTTCGACAACCGCTTCGTGCACAGCCAGAATCCCGAGCCGTCGAAGAAGAGAACGCGGAGCATGTGACCGCGCCGGTTCCGAAAGACGAAGAGCGCGCCACTCATCGGGTCCTTCTCGAGCACGAGCCGGGCGATCGCGGCGGTGCCGTCGATGCCCGCCCGGAAGTTGATCGCGTCGTGCATCACCACGATCGTGGCATTCGGGGGAACCTGGATCATCGCGCACCGCCCGCGCCGAGGAGAGCCGTGAGAAGTCCGAGGGCCCCGCCGCTCTCGACAAACAGACGCACCTTCAGCCCCGACGGCGCCTCCACCTCCGCGAAGGGCCGTGCGGACGATAGTGCCGCGGTCGCGGCCATCTCCACGCGCGAGTAGGCCGGCACGATGCTCGCCGCCGGGGCCGACCGTCCCGCGACCCCGCGGCGCTCCGCTCGAGCCACGACGAGCCGGTCTCGCTGCACACCCGTCGCTCGGCCCACGGCCGCCGGCCCGTGCTGGCGCGCCGCCGCGCGCGCTCGCGCCATGAGAGCCTCGGGCACCGCCTCTCGCACGTGGCGCTTGCGACGCCGCCACGCCGCGAACGCCTCCCCCAGCTCAACCAGTGATTCGTCTGCCATCGCTCGTTCCTCGTGACGACGATCGCCGTCGTCACGAGGACACTACCCGCGAATCGCCACCGCGCGGGTCAAGCTTGCCGGAACAGTAGCGTTCTGCGGCCTCCGTGAGCTCTCGAGGATCTCACCCTGCGGGTTCGAATCTGCCAATTCCTGGATCCTTCCGCGCCCTGACGCCCACGGGCGAGTCGTTCGCACGGGAATGGAGTCGCCGAAGCCTGACCGGCGGGCGGTCAGACGGCTACCACACTGCACGGCGGACGCAGGTCCGACACGTCGTCGACACCAACCGATCGCGCGCCGCGCAAGGTCGTTCCCACCACGAGCGCGGCGGGGACGGCCGAGGCAACGGGGAGGTTCCCGCCTCTCCGCGCGGAGGCGGCCCCTGCCTGGCGTTGAAGGTCATGCTGCGCCTGCGGCGCTCCCTCGCTACCGAGTCACCCATTCGCATGCCAAGCATTTTTGGAGAGCGGCAGAGGGGCGCCGGCGAGATGCTTGCGGCTGCGCGGCGGCCGGGGTTCCCCCCGCCCCGGCGGGTCTTGAACCGCGCCTGCGGCGCTCCCTCGCTCCGCGAGGGCCGTGGTCCCCCACGTTCAGCTCATCCGCCCACCACCAGGAACCGGACCGCCCCGCCCCGGCTCACGACCACGACGCGACGCGCCTTGCCCGCCGACCAGGCAGCGGCGAATCGCTCGACCGTGGGCACCGGCTTCCGATCGATCTCGAGGATCACGTCGCCCGGACGGAGTCCTGCCTCGGCGGCGGCGCTCCCACGCGCGATCGCGGTCACCACCACGCCCGACTTCACCCCAGGGGGCACGGAGAACCGACGTCGCGTCGCGTCGGTGAGCGGCTCGACCGTGAGCCCATCGAGGGGCTTGCCCGCCGTCGGCCTGGTCTGCGAGCTCTGGGTGCGCTCCGTCTCGTCCGCCAGCTCGGCGAGCCTCACCGTCGACTCGACGCGGCGACCATCCCGGAGCAGCGCGAGCCGCGCCGTCCCGTTCGCCCCCGCACTCGCGATGAGGTTGCGCAGGCGACCCGTCGAGTCCACCTCTTGCCCGTTCACGGACAGGATGACGTCCCCGCGGCGGAGCCCGGCCGCCGCGGCGGGCGCCCCGGGCTCGACGTCGACCACCAGGACCCCTCGCGGTGCCGGCAGTCCGAGCGCCGCCGCCAGCTCGGCGTCGAGATCCTGGATGCCGACCCCGAGCCGACCGCGCGACACCTTGCCGCTGGCGAGCAGGCTCTCGACGATCGGACGCGCCATGTCGGTCGGGATCGCGAAGCCGATCCCCTGGTTACCACCGCTCCGGGAGAGGATCGCGCTGTTGATGCCCACGAGCTCGCCCGCCATGTCGACGAGCGCGCCGCCGGAATTGCCGGGGTTGATGGCCGCGTCGGTCTGGATGAAGTCCTCGTAGGCGTTGATCCCGAGATCGGCTCGCCCCTTCGCCGAGACGATCCCCATCGTGACCGTCTGGCCCACTCCGAAGGGGTTGCCGATCGCCAGCACCACGTCCCCGAGCCGGAGCTTCGAGGAGCTGCCCATGGGCAGCGGCACGAGCGACCCCTGATCGCCCAGGATCCGAAGCACGGCCAGATCGGACTTCTCGTCGCTGCCGGCTAGCTCGACGTCGTACTCGCGCCCGGTGCGATCCGTGACCCGGAGCTCAGCGGCGTCGGCGACGACATGATGGTTCGTGACCACGACTCCCGCTGCGACGACCACCCCGGAGCCCATTCCCGGAGCGCGCCGTGACCCGTCACCAAATCCCGGCGGGAGGCCGAACGGGATGCCGAACCCCGGGAACGCCTCGGGGGCGGGGAGCACCTTCGTCGTGTGGACGCTGACCACCGACGCGGTGACCCGCTCCGCCACGTCGGCGATGCTGCCCGCCCGCCCGGGCTCGAGGCGATCGAGGACTGGGTGCGGCAGCACCGCCACCGGGGCCGGCCCGGTCCCCTCCCCCGACGGGCTGGCCGCGGGCGCCGGGTAACCCACCGCGGCCGGAGGCGGCTGCCTGCGGGCGCAGCCCGACATCGCGGCCAGGGTCGCCATCAGGAGGATCGGGCTGGAGCGGGGCAGGCGGATCTTCATGGGGCTCGGCCGCCAAACCCGTGAGGAGGGCGAAACATTCCGGGTCAGGAGGGAAGCCTCACCCCCGCGCCCCGTCGCTCTCCGCGGTCGAGGCAGAACCGAGAACTGAGAGCACCGCCGGAGGCTAGGGCGTTCAACCGTCCTGGCCGCTGGGCCAGGTTACGTAAGAAGTAGTGCGATTGCAGGAGTGTGGCGGCGAGCGGACGGCTCGCGAGGCTGAGCGGCGGTGCCGCATCCGGCGGTTCGGGGAGTTGAGGTCACGAGGCGAGCCGGGGAGGTCCCAGCTCGTCGAAGAGCTTGTTGGGCCAAGCTCACCTCTCCCCCTCAGCAGCAGTCGGGGCCGCCCGCCATCTCGGCGTTGGGGACCACCGGCAATGAAGGTCGAAGAGCGAGCCGTCGAAGAACAGGCCTTCGACTGACGTCTGCACCGCGGGAAGGAATGGGGGGACCACACGGCACCCCCCCAATTCCTGCTGGGTTTGCTTGGCCGTTTCTTCCCTCCATTCCCCTCGCTTCCGCGCGCCCGCCCGCGCCCGCCCTATTCCGCGAAGCTCGCCGCGTACTCGGCCGCCGCGGTGACGAGCGCGAACATCGACTCCTGCGCGATGTCCTGATTCATCAGCAAGACGAAGGCGACGTCGGTGCCGGGAAGCATGTACATGAAGGTGATCGAGCCCGGATCGCCTCCGCTGTGTCCGGCCAAGCCGAACTCCTCGACCCAGAAGACACCCTGGACATCTGGCGTTCCGGGCAGCTGACTCAGGTCGAGATCCGTCTGGGAGCTCAGCATCGTTTCTACCGAGGTCTGGTCCAGGATCCTCGTCCCCTCCCACACCCCGCCGTTCATCACCGCTCCGACATAGCGGGCGAGGTCGCGGGCGCTCGACCGCAAGCCGCCGTCCGGCCACGTCACGAGGCTGTAGTCGGGGAGTCGGATCTGCTCCCCCTCGATCCGAGTGTACTGCGTCGCGACAGGATTGCTGTCCGCGAACTGGGCTCGATGCCAGTGCGTGTTGGTCATCCCGAGGGGTTCGAAGATACCCGTTTCGCAGAGCTCGTCGAGCGATGTGCCCGTCGCCGATTCGAGGGCGAGTCCCATGAGCGCGGCCGCGACGTTGCTGTACGCGCCGGCCTCGCCGGGTTCGCGCGTGCCGTAGTTCTCGTCGGCGTCGTAGTAGGGGCCGCCCGGAACGAGGTAGGCCTCGAGGTATTCACCAAGCTCCGTCGGCATCGGCTCAGCACACGAGAACGAGGGATCTACCAGCTGGTAGAGGGGTGAATCATCGGCCTCGACATAGTACGAGCAGTCGTAAGCGCTCCCGTCCAAGATGCTTGAGGTGTGGGTAGCCAGGTGTCGCAGCGTAATCACCTCGTCGCTCAGATGAGGGTTATCGACCACGAAGGGAAGACCCACCTCGTTGACGGGCGTGTCCAGCGTCAGGGTGCCGTCCTCGAGCGCCTGCATCATCGCCACGGCGATGAAGGTCTTGCTGATCGAGGCGAGCGTGAAGGGCGTGTCCGGGGTGACCGGGCGCTCCGATTCGAGATCGGCAAATCCATACCCGCGGGTCCAAGCCAGCTGGTCCCCCTGCACGACCGCCGCCGCGAGCCCTGGGAGTTGCTCCTCCTCCATGATGTCCCCGACCAGGCTCTCGAACGCCGCTTCCGGGTCCAACGGCGCTCCGGCCTCTCCCCCACCTCCCGGTGTGCCCACCGCGCCTCCTTCTTCCGGAGTGGTGGCACTCCCGCCACCTTCTCCAGCGTGTCCGCTGCCCCCGGTCGTCACCCGACCGCCCGTGTCACCGGCCTGTTCGCCGCCTCCCGTGGCGCTGCTTCCGCCGACTCCCTCGTGGGCCGAGTCGTCATCGTCCTTGCATCCCCCGGCGAGGCACGTGAACACCAGTGGCAAAATTGCAGCCACGCGGGCTGAGCGCTTCGATATGCAGGGCATAGACTCGTTCTCCTGGCGCTCCGTACCCGCTCGGGGCAAGGCTGTTCAATTGGGGACCAACCCCGAGCTACGGTCTGGGTCGCGGGCGTGGTTCGTCGCGATGCCGCGGCAGAGCAAGGCGATTGGTGCCTCGGCCCGCCATTCGTTACGGACGGCGGGCCGTTCGTGAAGGCGACACGAACGCCGCCACCCTGGCCAAAATTCCAGCAACGCTGCGCGCTCCTGACGGCAAAAGGACCGATTGGACGAGGCCGCTGCGCGGCAGGAGCGGCGTCGGTCACGAGGCGAATCAAGGAACTCGAGGTCCAGGCGCCCGAGATCGGGGCGTTGGGACTCCCCGTCAGGGCGCCGCCCGCCTTTTCTCCTTCACCTGATGCACGAAGGCCTCTAGCCGCGCCCGGTTCGCGGCGCCGTCGCTGCCGCCGTAGACGAGCGTGCAAACAGCGAGCTGGTCGAGATCGCGACGGAGGCGCGCCTGGAACGACTGGGACACCGAGCCCACCATGCAATTGATGCAGGACGCGTTGATGATCCCGGAGGCCCCGCCTCGCGCGTAGGTGAGCCTGCGGCCGAGGTTGAGGACGATCAGGGGGTTGGCGGCTTCGCCGAGATAGGGTCGCGTCAGCGCCTGGACCGCCGTGACCGAGGGTTCGGGCGCGAGGCCGTCGATGCGGGAGAAGAGGCGCTCGAGGCGCTGACGCTGTCGGGTCATGACCTCGACGGAAACCGCGGCGCGCAGGCCCCAGCCGGGTCGCTGCAAGCGCCAGGCGAGCCTTCGGCGGCGGGTGACGTTGTACTCGGCCAGATCAGCGGCGAAGGGGGCGGGCCAGACCTCAAAACCGGCCGCCTCCAGCGCCTCGAACAACCCGTCGGAGGCGAAGTCGTTGATGCGGGTGTAGACGTCGCCGGCCACGCCGATCCGGGGTCGTCGCGGTCGCGAGGGGTCGCGCGGGATCGCCGCGAACTCCCGAGCGCAAGCCGCGACGGTGGTGAAGAAGTCGCCGCGCTCGGCCGCCGCCTCCACGCGTTCTAGGCAGCGCGCGTAGACTGCGTCCGTTTGCCCTCGCTCGCGCTCGTAGGGACGGATCCGGCAGCGCGCGCGGAGCAGCAGGTCGGTGGCGACGAGCGTCGCCTGCAAGCGGACGGTCAGGCGCGTCCCGATCAGGCGGGTCCAGCCGTCGAGCGAGGGCATCAAGATCTGCACCCGCGGCGCGCCCAGACGCTCCAGGACCAGGTCGAGGCCATCTCCGTACTGGCGGAGCAGGCAGGAGACGACGGTGCCGGGGACGAAGTAGGCGTCGTCCTCGCGAGCGTCGCCACCCGCCGTCCAGGCGGCGAGATCGCCGGCGAGCATGGCGAAGGGGTGGCACTCGCGCCCCGAGATCAAGGCCTCGCCGCGCTCGCGGATCTCCCGAGTCGGGGGCGGCAGCGTCACCACCTCGAAGCCTGCCGCGCGCAGGATCCCGGCCTGACCGCGAGCGTGGTCGGCGAAGTACGGCATCACGACGCGAGCGCGTCGGTTCGGCGCGGGCGGCGAGGATCGCGGGGGGAGCGTGCCGCCGCGCCGCTCCTCCACGTGGGCGGTGATCTCGTCGGCGAAAGCCTCGAGACGGGTGATGAGACCGGCCTCGGACCGGTGCTCATCGAGCTCGAGCAGGAGGTGGGGGCGGCCGACAAAGAGCCGCTCCAGGTGGCGCAGGGTGAAGGCGTCGGGCCCACAGCCGAAGGAAGAGAGGACGACCGGGAAGAGACGGCGATCCTGGCGCACCAGGGTCGCGGCGCGGATCAGCTCCCGCGAGAAGTGCCAGGGGAGATCTCGCCAATGGCCGTCCAGCCTCACCGCCTCGAGCGGCAGCGCATCGATTGGCAGCACCGGTAGGCCGAGGCGGGCGAGGTGCCGACCAAGGCCGAGGTTGAGGGTGGGATCGGAGAGCAGGTACGGTCGGGCGAGGACGACCACGACCCGGTCGTCGGCGACAGCGAGCACCTCTCGCCCCCAGGCCTCGAGCGCCGTCCGCAGGCGAGCGGCGGCCCCGTCGCCCTCCCGGAGCGCGCGCTCGAGCGTGCTTCGGGAGAACCCCAATGCGCTGGCTGCCGAGGCGAGCGCGTCGACGCGGCGCCCCGGTGGCAGATCGAGCGACAGCTCGGGGGCGATGATCTGGAGCTCGGGGAGCGCCGCCGCCAGAAGGAACGGGAGGTGGTGGGCGAACAGACAGCTATCGGCGAGCCCCTCCTCGCCCGGCAGCGCTCCGATCGAGGGGACGAGGACCTGCTCGACTCCGGCGGCCGCGAGGGCAACGGCGTGTCCGTAGGCAGCCTTGATGGGGAGACAGGTGTCGGAGGTGAGGTGTCGCGCCCCATCCGCCAGGGTCCTGGTGGAGGTGGGCGCCGACAGGTAGGGGACGCGACCGGCCGCGCGGGCCAGCGCCGCGAACCACGGCAGCAGGGCCAGGGTGTGCGAGGTCCGGATCAGCCCGAGGGCGCCCGGCGGCGGGGACTCGGCCTCGGTGACCTCCGCCGCCTCCAACATCAGCTCAGCGCGTCGCGCCAACGGATCGGTCGTCGGGATCCCCCCCTGATCCCGAACGGTGTAGCGTTCACAGGCGTCTCCGAAGTGGAAGCGGTCGGTGCCAACGCGGAATCGCGTCACCTGGCAGCGTGCACTGCAGAGGGGGCACTCGAACGACCGCTCCAGCTCGCCGAGCGAGGCCTGCGAGCCGCGAAAGCGCGTCGGTTCAGCGAGCTTCCCGGCGCGGAGCGCGTCGAGCGCGAGCAACGCAATGCCGAGAGCGCCCGAGACGCGGTGGTGCGGGTGGACCCCCACGGGGCGCCCGAGGAGCTGGGAGAGCGCCGCCACCACGGCGCGGTTGGCCGCGGTGCCGCCCTGGAACACCACCCGCTCACCGACAGGTCGGGCCCCGACGACGCGCTCGAGATAGTTGCGCGCGACCGCGAGCGCCAGCCCGGAGGTCACGTCCTCGAGCCGGGCGCCGGCTGACATCGCCGCCACCGCCTCGCTCTCCATGAAGACCGTGCATCGGCGCCCGAGATCGACCGGCGCTGTCGACGCGAGGGCGCGCGCCGAGAACTCGTCGACGATCGCGATCCCGAGCCGCTCCGCCTGCTCCTCGAGGAACGACCCGGTGCCGGCGGCGCAGACCCGGTTCATGGCGAAGTCCACGAGCCGGCCCCGCTCGGCGCGGATGTACTTGGCGTCCTGACCGCCGATCTCGAAGACCGTATCGACCTCGGGCAGAAACGCCGTCGCGGCGCGGAGCTGGGCGGCGATCTCGTTCCTGATCAGGTCGGCCCCGAGCAGGTGCCCGGCGAGATGCCGTCCGGAGCCAGTCGTGCCAGCGGCGACGACGCGCGGGGGCGATGAGCGTCGGCCGTTTAACAACGCCAGCCCCTGCTCGACGGCCGCGACCGGGGTCCCGTGGGTCTTCACGTAGACACAGTCGAGGAGTCTCCCGTCCCGATCGACCAGCGCCAGGTTGGTGCTCACCGAGCCGACATCGACCCCCAGGATCACCTCCTGGTCAGCGAGCCCCTCGCCCGCGGGCTCCACCACTGCGCCCCCGCCCGCCGCCGCGGGGAGCGGCGGCAACGTGGCCCAAGACCTGCGACGAGCTCTGCCTCGCTCGACCGCCGCTTGCAGCTCCCCCAAGCGGAACGGAGCGGCCTCTGCCAGCAACGCCGCGCCCATCGCCGTCACCAGCTCGGGACGCTCGGGCACGAGGAGCTCGTCGAGCGTGAGCGCGAACACCTCGCGTAGGGCGCGCAGCATGCCGGCGTTGCTGGCGCAACCCCCCACCACCAGCACCGGCGGCTCGAGCTGTCGCCCTTGCAGCACCTGGGCTTGGAAAGTACGCACCAGCGCCAGGCAAAGCCCGAGGGCGATCTGGTCGAAGGGAGTCCCCTTCTGCTGCAGATGGATGAGATCCGACTTGGTGAAGACGGCGCAGCGCCCGGCCACCGCGGGAGCGCGGGTGGCGGCGGCCGCCGCGGCGGAGAGACCTGCAAGCGTGACGCCGAGGCGCCCGGCCTGCTGCTCAAGGAAGCTCCCCGCGCCCGCTGCGCACAGATCGGAGATCGCAAAGTCGAGCCAGTCGCCGGGTCGTTCCGGCGCGAGACGACACCAGAGCGAGTACTGCCCACCGAGCGAGAGCAGATCGCGCGCGTCCGGCCATCGTTGCTGTGCCCCCGCCGCCGCCGCCGCGACGTCCGGCACTGGGCGGCAGCACGAGAGATCCGCGGTCACCAGGCTCCGCAGCCTTCCGGTCACCGCGACGCTCGCGATCGCGACCGGCACCGCGTCGGTGAGCGCCGTCAGCAGGTCGGAGAGGGCGCTCAGGGGTGCCCCGGCGCAGGGCGCAGCGCCAGTCCAGCGTGCCGCGCCGCCAGTGCCGACGAGCGCCACCTTGACCGACGATGAACCGAGATCGATGCCGAGACGCAACATGAACGACCCCTGCTCGGGGCTAAGGGGTTCAACCGTCCTGGCCATGTGACCAGGCTACCTATGATCTTCCCCCCGTGCGGTGGGCGGGTTGACTATGCGGCCTCCCGGTGGGCGGCGGCAAGCAGTTCGTGGTTGATGGGGCTGACGTAGCCGAGGGTGGAGTGCAGTCGCACCGGGTTGCAGAAGCGCTCGATGTAGTCAGCGACCTCGCGGACGACGGTTCCGGAGTCCTCCAGGCTCATGCCGTCCAGGTGCTCCGCCTTCAGCGTCGCGAAGAAGCTCTCGGCCACTGTCCCAACAATCGCCCTTCCGGCTCGCTCGGGAGGAGACGGTGAGCCTAATCAGCGAGCCACACCGTCACCGGGAGCGAGACGAGGGCCGTGCCCATTTCGCCCTCGATCGTGGTCGAATCACCGGAGGTGAAGGGGAACCAGTGGGGTTCCATCCAGACCTGAGTCCGGGGCGAAATGTCCTCGCAGGATTGGTTGGCTTGCACCGCGACGCGAACGTCCCCGGTCGGCGAGCGGTACGCCCCGGCGCCGCCCCATGCGCGGCGACCGTCGGCGAGGACGACCACCGAGACGAAGTCGTCGTCGGTTCCTGCAACGAGATTCATCTCGGTGACCCGCTCGCACCCTTTGAGCAGGTCGTCATACAGGGCGAGATCTTCGAATGCCTCGGTGGGACGGTAGAGCTCCATCCCGACCACGTCGGCCTCGCGCGCCGCCTCGAGCGTCAGTGCAAGCGCGAGTTCCCCAACCCTCACGGTCAACGTCGAGACGCCTGCCTCGACGGCGCGCACGACCACCGTGTCGTGAGACGAGTAGATCCCGTCCGTCTTTCTCATGAAGCAGTGGGAGGCTACGCCGGGACAATTGCAGGCGAAGGCCGCGCCTTCGAGCGACGCCTGCCAGGCCAGGGGCGGGAAGTAGAGCTCGTGCGGGCAGAGCAGCATCGAGCTGCCGAACGGCGCTCGGAACGACCTCGTGAACTTCGTGGTGGCGGTGGCCAACCCTAACGCCGAGTCCGGCAGCGACGACGGCTCCAACAAGGGCTTCGACGCGCAGGAGCACTTCAGCTACCAGGCGCGCATCGTCAGCGGCGGCACCATCGCCCCCACCTCGACCCGTCCGTGAAATGGGTCGCCCGGTCGGAGATCGAGGCGCCGCGCTGCTCGCCGATCGCCCCCCCCCCATCACCGAGCGACGAGAGCCCGCGACTCGACCGCCGCCTGCGACTCGCAGGGCGCGGCCTGGGTTTCGGTGAGGCGCAGGACGTGACCGAAGACGCTCGTCCCGTCGGCGACGGCGACGAGGCACGCTTCCGCTGAGCAGCCGCCGGACCAGAGCCCCTGGTCCAGGGTCGCCACGCGCACCGGGGCTCCCACGAGCCGGCCGTCCCCGTCGAGCCGCAATAGGGCGCCGTACACCGCGGGGCCGTCCCAGGTCAGCAGCGCGAGGTATCCGCCGGCGACCCGCTCGGGCTCGGTCAGGCGGGGGGCGTTCACGTGGAACGCCCGCTCCGCGGACAGGAGCAGCCAGCGCTCGAGCGCCGCCCCCTCGCCGCTCCGCCGGACCAGCGCGATCCCGCGCGGTCCCCGCTCGAGCTCCAGCCGGACCGCGCCGCCGGGCAGCAGCCACCCGAGCTCCGCGGGCGGCGTCGGCGCGGCCGCGCCCCCGACGCCGAGCTCGTCGCGACAACCCGCGCTCGAGCGCCGGCAGCGCTCCCGGCGCTCCGCCTCGCGCTCGGCGTCGATGGCGCGCGCGAGCTCCGCCCGCTGCCGGGTTTGGAGCGCGGGGACTGCGTCGAGAGCCGCGGGAGCGTCGAGCGCGGCGTACCGCTCCTGCTCGCAGCGCCCGTCGCAGCGGAGGAGCCAGAGCCCCAGACCACGGCAGGGCTGCGTGCGACAGCGCGTCCGGCCGAGCAGCGCGGGGCGCCGCGGATCCCGGACGATCCGGAGCACGTGCTCCGGCGCGGGCTCGAGGCGGAGCCGATCCGTCCGCGACGGCTCGCTGCCATAGCTCAGCGTGAGCCACGACCCGGCCCGAGCCGGGTCGCGCTCGAGGGGCCCGACGAGCGCCATCCCCGGCGCGAGGGCGAGGGGCGCCCCGGGCAGCGCGATCCTCGGCCCCACCTCGAACAGGGTCGAGCACTCGAGCGGCACGAAATGGTCGGCGGTCCCGCTGTAGTGGCTGTGCGGCACGCAGCCCGGCCGCGTGAGGTTCACGCAGGCACCGTCCCCGGCGGGCGCGGCGCTCGCACTCGGCGCGGTCGAGGGCGACCGCGCGGAGGCGACGGAGGACGGCCGCCCCGGCGCGACCTCGCCGCCCGCCTCGCTCGCCGCAGGTCGAGCGGGCCCTCCCTGCCGAGGCGCCGTGCAGGCGAGGAGGACGAGCAGCGCCGCCGAGCCGACCACGAGCCGCCTCCGGTAGCGGTTCGCCGCGCCCCTGCGGCCGCTCCCCCGAGGATCGCTCGTCCGTGAGCCCGTCACCGACCAAGCTCTACCCCGCCGACCGCGAACGCCGCAATCCGAACGGGGCGCGCGGCGTCGCGGGGGGGCGGCGGGGGAGCGCCGTGGGGGCCGCGGCCGCGGGCGACCCGCTCGCATCGCCGCTCAGCCGATGAGGCCACGACGCTGCCGCGCCCTTCACCGGCGCTCTCGAGAACCCCCTCGCGCGGCGCCCGGTTCCGTGAGACGACCGCGCTGGCATCGCGGGAGGCAGGGTGCCAGGTTGCCGCAAGAGGTGGTGTCAACGGAGTGCCGTTGGCACGTGGGCAGGCATGAACCGACCCGACGGGAGAACGCTCGGCGGGTGAAGGTCGTTCACGCCCACGAAGCGATCGGCGTGCTTCGAGCTGGTACCGAAGGGCGCGCAGCGGACGCCACCGTCCATCCCCGAGCATTCGCCGGCCCCCTTCAGGGATCGGGTCACGAAAACCTCGGGAGCCGGCGTTCGAGGCGGAACAGCGGCGCCGGCGATCGAGCCGCAGTGCCACACGCTCGTCGGTCGAGCTCGACCGCGGCGTGCGCCGGCAATCTACCACGCGCTCGGCGCGGGAGGTGCCTCGTTCGGGTTCGGATCCGCGCCGAACGGGTAAGGATACGCATGCCTCGGACTGGTGCCGAAGGGCTCGCAGCGGACACCACCGTCCATCCCCGAGCGTGCGCCGGCCCCTTCACCCGGCCGTGCCCGCCGTGGCACCCTACGCCCCATGCCTGCCCCCGCCCCCATTGTCGAGGACCACGTCCGTGAGCACGTCCGCGTGCTGGCGAGCGAGATCGGGGAGCGGAACCTCCGTCACCCGGGCGCGCTCGCGGCGGCGCGCGACTACATCGCGCGGGAGCTCGAGGGGATGGGCCACTCGGTGAGCCCGCAGCGCTACGCCGTGGGGGGCGCGCCCTGCGAGAATCTCGAGGTACTGCTGCCTGGCGCGGACGCGGGCCGCGACACCCTGGTGCTCGGGGCCCATTATGATTCGGCGCTCGGCACCCCGGGGGCCGACGACAACGCAAGCGCGGTGGCCGCACTGCTGGAGATCGCCCGGGCCCTGCGCGGCGTCGAGCCGCGCTGCCCGTTGCGGCTCGTGGCCTACGTCAACGAGGAGCCCCCGTACAGCTTCTCGGCGGACATGGGGAGCCGGGTGCACGCGGCGGCCTGTCACCAGCGGGGGGAACGGGTGCGGATGGTGGCCCTCGAGATGCTCGGCTACTACCGCGACGCCCCGCGCACGCAGAAGTACCCGCCGCTGTTCCGGCATTTTCACCCCGATCGCGGCAACTTCATCGGCTTCGTCTCCGATCGGCGGTCGCGGGGCTGGCTGGACGAGGCGTTCCAGGCGTTCCGGGCGAGCTCCGACTTCCCCTGCGAGTGCTCGGCGACGTTCGGCTGGCTCCCCGGGATCGGCTGGAGCGACCACTCCTCCTACTGGCACTTCGGCTACCCGGCGCTGATGGTGACGGACACCGCCTTCTTCCGGAACCCCAACTACCACTCGGCAAGCGACCGCTTCGAAACGCTCGACTACCCGCGCCTGGCGCGGGTGACCGAGGGGCTCGCAGGCGCCGTCGCGCGCCTCGTCGCCTGAGCGGGACCCCGACTGCGGCCGCCCCCCGACTAAGCGCGCCGGCACCGCGGAACGCGGAAACCGGCGAGGGGGGCGCCGGCCCTTGCCCCGCGGCGCGCGCGCGAGGCTACGATACCCCCCATGAAGGTCGTGCTGATCACGGGAGCCTCCTCTGGCTTCGGCATGCTGGTGGCCGAGCGGCTGCTCGGCGAGGGGCAGACGGTCTATGCGGCCGCTCGTCGCGTCGAGCGGATGCGCTCGCTGGAGGCGAAGGGCGCCCACCTGCTCGCGATGGACGTGACGGACTCCGCCTCGGTGGAGGCGGGGGTCGCCCGGGTCCTGGCCGAGCAAGGGCGGATCGACGTGCTCTTCAACAACGCGGGCTACGGCTCCTACGGGGCGATCGAGTGCGTCCCCCTGGCGGAGATCCGGCGGCAGTACGAGGTCAACGTGTTCGGCATGGCGCGGCTGATCCAGGCGGTGATCCCGCACATGCGTGAGCGGCGACAGGGCCTCGTCATCAACACCTCCTCCGTGGTCGGTCAGATCTCGATGCCGATGCTGGGCTGGTATGCCTCGACCAAGCACGCGGTCGAGGCCATGTCCGACGCCCTGCGGATGGAGGTCCGACCGCTCGGGATCGACGTGGTCCTGATCGAGCCCGGCCCGGTGCGGACCGAGTTCGAGGCGACGGCGTTCGCCGCCCTCGCCCGCGTCGAGCACCCCGAGGAGTACCGGGCCCGCGCAGCGGCCTTCGAGCGCTTCTCCCACGCCATGTACGCCAAGGCGCCGGGGCCCGAGAGCACCGCCGACGCCGTCATGAAGGCGATCCACGCCCGCCGCCCGCGCGCGCGGTACGCCACCACCTGGATGGCCGCGGTCCTGCCGCGGGTCCGTCGCTGGCTCGGGGATCGGCTCTTCGACTGGGCGATGCTCGGGCAGCTGCAGTAGTCCTGACCCCGTCGGGCGTGCAGGTGACCGTGCTCGTGGCGGGGGCATCCAGTGTGGGGGCGCGTGCGTGCAGCCACTGACCGACCCGAGCAACTGCGGTGCCTGCGGAGCGGTTTTCGAAGCGCCTCACGATGTCTGTCGGAACGGTGTTTGCTCCTGCCGTGACCACCTGACGGATTGCGGAGACGAATGTGTCAGCCTCGGCTCCCTTTCGAACTGCGGAGCTTGTGGCAATGCGTGTGCCGCTGAGCAGACCTGCGTTAGCGGCGTTTGCACATAATCTCGGGTCGTTCGAACGAACGCTGGGCGAGGTCGAGCGCTTCTTTCGCGCAACGCTGCCCCTGGTCCCGATTGAGCCCGGCCCGGTGAAGCCCGGTTCCGCGCCCTCTCCGCGGAGTGCGAGGCGAAAGACCCCGACCTCGCTCGCGTCGTCACGGTGGTACGGCCGCTACACGGGGCTCGGTGGATGGCGCGCGCGTGGTAGAGTGGCCCCGGATCACGGATGGGTCCATCCACGCACCCCGGAAACCGCCCTCGCCGCGGCCAGCCGGCGGGAGCGCCTGCGCTCCTCGCCATGCTGTCGCTGGTGGTGGCCTGCGGCCGGTCGGAGAACGCGGCGCCGTCCGTCTCGGAGGTTGGAGCGGCGGACGAGCGCCCCGCGGCGCCGGCCCGATCCCAGCAGCCAGCGCCCGGCGTGGCGGCGGAGCGTGCCGAGGAGCCTCCGGATCCCGCGCTGCGGCGGAAGTTCCGCTGGACCGCAGGACCCCTGGCGGATCCTTGCGCCCCTCCCTATCGGGATCACGACGTCGTGCCCGCGGACTGCGCGAGCGCCCGGAGGATCGAGCGCCTGCTGGCGCGAGGGGGGGAGCTTGAGATCGCCGGGAGCCCGCGGTGCAACGACCCGGGCTGCGGGGAGCGACCCGATCTGTTGCTCGGGCACACCTACCCCAACAACTCGATCTTCCTCTTGACCCCCGACGGGAGCCGGTTTCCCGACGTCTGCCCGGCCCTCGCGGAGCGCGGGAAGCGCCCGCCCCCGCGGTTGCGGGTCCGGGGGAGCTTTGAGCCCCGGCGTGGGGTCTTCGTGGACGATCCGCGGGTGTTTCGGGGAGACGACCAGCCGTGCGACCGCGCCCCACACCCCGTGTTCCTGGTGACGGCGTGGTGCGTCGAGACGAGAGGGGCGAAGACGCTCCCCACGATGCCGGATGGCCAGGCGGTCCCCACCGCGCACGTCTGCGGCACGCCCACGCCGTTCTGAGCCGTGACGCCCCCGCCCTGCCGAAGACGAGACAGGCTGCGTGCTAGGCTCCCGTGCCATGCGGATCCTGTACGGGGTACCGAGCGAGGGGATGGGGCACGCCACACGCAGCCAGGTCGTCATTCGGCACCTCCTCGAGAGCGGCCACGACGTGCGCATCGCGACCAGCGACCGGGCCTTCGAGCTGCTGGAGCAGACCTTCCCGGGGCGCTGCTACCGCATCGAAGGGCTGCATCTCAAATACGATCGCGGCACCGTGGACAAGCTCGCCACCTTCACGCATCTGATGGCCAACGCCCCCGAAGGGCTCGTCAAGAACGTGCAGCAATACATCCACCTGTCGCAGTCCGAGCTCCCCGACGTCGTGATCTCGGATTTTGAGAGCTTCGCCTTCTACTTCGCCAAGCTCAAGATGCTGCCACTGCTGAGCGTCGACAACATGCAGGTGATCGATCGCTGCTACCTCGGCTTCAAGGTACCGAGGCGGGAGCGGGAGAGCCATCGGCTCGCAGAGACCATCATCAAGGCCAAGGTCCCCTTCTGTCAGCGCTACCTCGTCACGTCCTTCTTCGACGTGCTGCCGCGCCTCCCGGACACGGAGCTCGTGCCGCCCATCCTGCGTCCCGGGGTGATCGCGGCCAAGACCACGCCGCCCGCGCCCGCGGACCACATTCTCGTCTACCAGACTGCGTCGACCCAGACCGACCTGATCGGCGTCCTCCAGGGCGTTCGCGGTCAGCGCTTCATCGTCTACGGGCTGGGGCGCGACGAGGAGCTCGGCGGCGTGACGCTGCGTTCCTTCAGCGAGGAGGGATTCATCCGCGATCTGGCGAGCTCCCGTGCGGTGGTGACCAACGGTGGGTTCAGCCTGATCAGCGAGGCGGTCTTCCTGCACCGGCCGGTCTGCAGCTTCCCGCTCTCGGGTCAGTTCGAGCAGTTCGTCAACGGCGAGCAGATCGAGCGCATGGGCTACGGACGGCGCTTCTCCCGCTTCACGGGTGACGCGCTCAAGGCGTTCCTCTACGACCTGCCGGAGTTCCAGGAGAACCTGCGCGCCTATCGTCAGGACGGCAACCGCGAGGTGTTCGCGGCCGTGGATCGGTTCCTCGACGACGTCGCCCAGAATCGGCTCCAGGCGAACGCATGATGCACCGATCGGTTGGCCAGCGGCGTCAGCACCCTGACCAGTGCCCCCGTGCATGGCGAAGGGGCGTTACCCCGGGCGACTGCCGAGCGCCGTCGCCACGCCCGGGTTCACCACGGCACCTGCCGCCCGATGGCCGACCGTGCTATGGCCGTGGGCATGATCGATCACACCGGTTTCGAGATCAGTGACCCGGTTCGGAGCCGACGCTTCTACGACCAGGCGTTGGCACCCCTCGGCTACGAGGTGATCAAGGAGATCCCCGTCGAGTTCACCGGCGGAGCGGTCGTGCTCGGCTACGGCATCCCTCCCATGCCCGACTTCTGGCTCCACCAGGGCACCCCCAATCAACCCCGCCTGCACATCGCCTTCCGCGCCGACAGCCACGCCCAGGTCGACGCCTTCTATCAGGCGGCGCTGGCCGCCGGCGGCAGAGACAACGGGCGACCCGGCCTACGCCCGCACTACCACCAGAACTACTACGGAGCCTTCGTGCTCGATCCGGACGGGCACAACATCGAGGCCGTCTGCCATAAACCAGACGGTGGCTGAGGCGGCGATCGGGTTGACGACGTCGCTAACCGCGGGCCCCGGTTGGGATTGGTTGTGGGCCCGCCACCGATCTCGCCGGTGAAGCTCGTCTGGCGGTACGGGCACACCAGATCGAGATCGAAACACGTGCGCGGGGCACCCGTCTCCCGTCGTGCCACTGGTCCAGTCGCAGGACATGGCGCTCTGGCTGCACGAGGGCGCGGGGCTCGACGCCGAGCCTACGGCGCGGCGGGGAGCAGCTCGCGAATCACGTCGTAGAAGGAGTCTCCGAGCACCTCGTAGCCGGCGGTGTTCGGGTGGAGGCCGTCGGCCATCAGCGCCGTCTTGTAGCTCGGGTTCTGCGTGAAGGCCGTGTAGTTGTCGACGAAGACCACGTGCTTGCCGGCCGCCGCCGCTTCCTCGGCCTTGGCCTGGATGGCGGTGTTGTAGGCCGCCACCCGCTGGTTGGTGCCGTCGTTGGTCGTGGGGATGATGGCGGACACGACCAGCAGCGCGTCCGGTGCGGCGCTGGTGATCTGATCGATCAGATTTGCCAGACGGTTGGGGGCGTTGTTGATGTCATCGTTGCCGTTGATGTCGTTGGTGCCGATCTTGAGCAGCACGATGTGCGGGTTGCTGCTCCCGATCGCGGCGTCGATGACGCCGGCGATTTGCGAGATCTTCCAACCGCCGTGTCCCTCGTGATGCTTGGGGAACGGCTGGCCGTCGACTGTGTCCGGACCGTTGGTGAGGGTCCCGACGAAGGTGACGTTCTGGTTGTTGGTCAGCGCCTGGTGGTATAGCTCTATCCGATACCCTCCCATGGGCGGCGTGCAACAACCCTCGGTGATCGAATCGCCGACCGGCATGATGTTGCAGGCAGTCCCCGGCGTGGTCGGGCAGGGCCTGAAGCCTCCGTCGCCGCCTGTCTCGGCCACACCGCCCGTCTCGGCCACGCCACCCGTCTCGGCCACGCCACCCGTCTCGGCCACGCCACCCGTCTCGGCCACGCCAC
>CAYOLF010000089.1:0-4696 GCA_964404725.1 uncultured Polyangiaceae bacterium | reverse complement strand
CCGTCTCGGCCACGCCGCCGGTGCTGGTCAGGCCACCGGTCAGCACACCGCCAGTGCCCGCACCGCCTGTTCCTCCAATCCCTCCGGACGGGGGCACGCCGCCGGTGCTGGCGCCACCGGTGGAGAGTCCCCCGGTGCCGGCGCCACCGCTGGGTGCACCGCCGGAGCTCGGAACTCCGCCCGTGGGGATGGCGCCGCCCGTCGGTTGGGCGCCGCCGCTGTCGTTGGTTCCGCCGCTGTTCACGAGGCCCCCGGAACTGGTCGTTGCGCCGGTGCCCGTCTGGGTTCCTCCCGCCCCGGCCAGACCCGTGCCGCCGGAGCCAACCAGACCCGTGCCACCCGACCCGCCGGTTAGCGGCGCGGCGCCGCCCGTCTGCACCTCGGTCACCCGGGACGGAGTGTCATCCGTCCCTCCGCAGCCGGCGGCGAGGAAGACCCAGGAGAACACCACCGTCTTCAGCGAAATCGAACCCATCGGAGCCTCCGGCGCGAACAAAAACGGCCAGCCTCGACACGCACCGAGAGCGCCTGTTGGCAGGCATCTCGTCCCAGTCTCCGCCGCGGCGGGCCGCGCCGGCAGAGGTTGAGGCGCACCCCTGAGCGGTGAAGGATTACAGCGGCAGGCGACCTCGGCGATGCCCGGCTCACGGCGCCAGGAGGTCGCGGAGGTCGACGAGCCTCGCCTCCACCGAGCCCTCCGTGACCCGGCGGCAGCCGGAGGCCGGTCCGCGACGACGCCAGCAGCTCCCGCGGCCGACTCATCCCATCTCGCAACACCTTGCGCGATCCAGCCGCTTCCGTGATGCGGAAATCGCGGCCGTGGTGAGCTACGCCTCCGTCCGCCGTGGGCCGAGGAGCAGAACCGCCACCGCCAGGACCAGCGGGACGACTCCCACGACCAGGAACACCGCGTCGGCAGCGCTGCGCGCGTGTCGCCACCACGGCGAGAGCGGCTGCTCAGGATTCGCGATCGGCATCTCCTGTCTGCTCCGCGCTCCTTGACGACGGGTCAGGCTCTGGAACGGCTCGGCATGTGGGTTCCCCGGAGCGGCACTCCCCGAGCCGCCCACGGAGTATAGCCATCCGGGCCCGACGCGGGCCTCGGCTTTGAAGTCGCTCACGACGGCACAATTATCGGCATTTCTGCCTCGCCTAGACCGCACCACGCCGGTTGGACGAACCCGCGGTGCGGCAGCGCTGGGTGACCGGAGACGCGCGGACGATCCACCCGCTTTGGCCGCGCCTCGTCGAGCTTGCTCAAGGCGTGGCGACAGTCCCCGCCGCGTCACGGGAGCAGTAGCGTTGCGCCTACCCGCGGGGCGATGAACAGCGGCCAGGGGGGAGCCAACCGCTCGTTCGGGTCATGGACGGCGTAGTCGCTCTGCTTGCCGGTGGCGGTGACCGCCCCCTCGATTTCGCCGCCGACCCGCAGCAGTGGCGAGAGCTTCACGTCCAGGCCGGCGCCTACCCGGGGCACGAACCCCGGCGAGGGATCGCTCATGGTGTCGCCAGCGTGCCCAGCATGCTGCGTCGCCCACCCCACTTGCGCACGCACGAAAGGCTCAAGAAGCTGGTGCCGAAGGGGAAAGAGCTGCCCGCCAACCCCGAGGTGGTGCTGCGCGATGAAGGAGGCTCGTCGAGCACGGCCCCCGTGATGGTCTCCCAGCGCCAGCCCACGCGGAGGTAGTCGTAAAAGACGCCCGTCGCCACGGCTCGCACGGGTCTCACCCGCGCTCCTCCGCCAGCGATGACACCGGGCTTCGTGAGCTCGCGTCCCGCTCCGAGGTCGATGGCCGGGCCGACGCGGACCTGGAGCTCGAGCCATTTCGCAGCGGACTCGTCCGCGGCGGCTCGGGTCGGTGACAACAGCAGGCCGAGCAGCACCGCGCACCCCGCGGGGCCGAGCCGCGCCACGCCAAAGCCCGCTCCCGTTCTCTCGTCGAGTGGCACGATCCACCGCCGCTCGGTCCCTGATTGTCCCACGCCTGCGACCCTGCCCCAAGCGGCTTCGACATCAGCCGGACGGAGTTCGACCCCGTGCTGGCGATCGTGACCTGATTGGCGTGGTGCCGCGCTCGACCGTGAGGACCGCGAGACGGCGCGGTGCGTGGGACATCGGTGAGGGGAGCGTGACCGGGCCCGTCCCTCGGCGGCTGAGATTGCGGCCGTAATAGGGTGCCCGCCAACCGGCGGGGGAGGATCATCCGCCGGCCGAGGTGCGCGGGCACTTCGCGGCCGAGGGCGCCGAGGTCGCGAACGTCCCGACCCGGCGACGCGCGACGGCAGCCGCGCCTGGCGCCGACGCGGGCAGGATCCTAGGATCCTTTCGCCTCGCCCGCCCGCCGGACGAGCGAGCCCCCGCGGATGCGCATCGCCCTCGTCTACCCGCCGCCCTGGAAGATCCCGCCCCCGGGCGAGCCGCCCGATCCGGTGGACGGACCACCCCCGGGGTACCGCGACGGCGATCTCGACCCGGACTTCTGGCAGACGCCCTACGGCCTGTACTCCCTCGCGGCGCAG
Source organism: uncultured Polyangiaceae bacterium (assembly GCA_964404725.1). GTDB lineage: Bacteria > Myxococcota_A > Polyangia > Polyangiales > Polyangiaceae > JAFGBI01. The sequence goes on along the minus strand of CAYOLF010000089.1, from coordinate 2,176 downwards.
CTCGAGCGCGCGGGCCACCCGGTCAAGGTGGTGAACCTGTCGTCGTACGACTGGTCCCGTGCCGAGGCGGCGCTGGCCGCGCTCGCCGCGGACGTCTACGGCCTGTCCTGCTGGACCGCGAACCGCCGCGGGGTCGCGCTCGCTGCCGCCGCGATCAAGCGGCGGGTCCCGCGGGCGCACGTGGTGGTCGGAGGGCCCCACGCGACCCCGCTCGCTCGGGAGCTGCTCGCGCATCACCCGGCTATCGACACGGTGACGCTCGGCGAGTCCGAGGATCAGCTCCTCGAGCTGGTCGACCGCCTCGCCCGTGGCGCGCCGACCGCCGGCCTCGCGGGGACGGTCGGCCGCGACGGCGCTGCCGTCGTCGAAGGGCCGCGCCGCGCGCCCATCGAGCCCCTGGACCGCCTGGCCTCCCCGCACGACGCCTTCACCACCCACGTCGTCATGACCTCGCGCGGCTGCCCCTGGCGCTGCACCTTCTGCGGCGCGGAGACGACCTGGGGCCGCGGATTCCGCAGCTTCTCCGAGGCGCGCGTGCTGGACATGCTGGAGGCGGCGCTCCGCCGCGTCCCGGTGCGCATGCTCCAGATCAAGGACGACACCTTCACCACGAGCCGGCGGCGCGTGGTTTCACTCTGCCGCGCGATCCGCGACCGCGGGCTCCGGTTCGCCTGGAGCTGCGACACCCGCGCCGACGTCCTCTCCGAGGAGATCGTGCGCGAGCTGCGCCTGGCGGGCTGCCAGCGCCTCAGCCTCGGGGTCGAGTCGGGCTCACCGCGGATCCTCACCGCCATCGACAAGGGGATGACCGTCGAACAGATCGCCGCGGGCACCGAGCTCGCCCGTGCGGTGGGGCTAGAGGTCCGCTACTACCTGATGCTCGGCAACCGCGGGGAGTCGGCCGCATCGTTCCGGGAGACGCTCGCCTTCCTGGAGCGCGCGCGGCCGCACCAGTACCTCTTCTCCTGCCTCTCGATCTACCCCGGGACACGCGACTTCGCCGACGCCGAGGCGGCGGGGTGGCTCGATCGCGAGGTCTTCTTCCGCGAGCGCTTCCAGGAGCTCAAAGCCCCCTTCGATGCCCCCGAGGCGGACGCGGCGCTGATGAACGACTGGTTCCTCGCGCACCGAGGAGTCCGCGAATTCTACCGCCCCAGCGTCGCGGAGTGCGCCGCAATCCTCGCGCGGCTCGGCGAGCACCCGCCGGCGCACCTGGATCTGGCCAACGCGGCCTGGGCGGCGGGCGATCTCGACCTGGCGGAGCGCCACGCGCGCCGGGCGCTCGAGCTTCAGCATCCCCTGCCCGGCTTGGTCCACAACACGCTCGCCTGCGTCGCGTTCGCCCGCGGCGACGTCGAGGGGATGCAGACGGCGCTCCTCACCGCGGCGCGCACCGACCCGCAGCACCCCGCGCTCGTCCGCAACGTGCAGGCCGCGCGGCGGTGGTTCGCGGAGGGCGGCCCCGCGCGAGGGCTACCGCTCGAGTTGGTCGCCGAGCAGGGGTTCCAGCTCCTCGAGCGCACCCTGCAACCCGCGCTCCCGGGGCCGCTGCCGGAGGATCTCGCGGAGTGGGGCGCCGTGACGCCACCTGCCAACGAGGACCCCGCCGCGCGGCGAAGGCTCGGGGTCGTGATGTAGCCGCGATCTCCCGCTCCAGCCATGCAACCAGGGGACCTGGCCGACGCTCACGCAGGGAGCGGTCGACGCGACCGGTGGCCTTTTCGATCTGGTGAGCTGGGCGGATTCCGCACCAGCACCCTCGCCGGATACCAGCGGCAGTGACCAGGATCGAGCGTCCGCATCCGGACGCGGACGTGTCCACCTCATCCACGCCTCGGCTCTCCGATCGACCCCGGCCGCCCTCAGTGCTCCGGCCATTGTCGCCGGTGACGGAGCGCGTCGAGCAACGCCGTCAGCTCCGGCGCGCTCATCGCACGCAGCGCCGCCTGGCGGGTGGCGGTCAGCTCGATCCCGAGCACCTCGCAGAGCGCCTCGACCGCGGCGATCGCCGCCCGCATACCTTCTTCGCGCCCCTCTTCGCGCCCCTCTTCGCGCCCCTCTTCGCGCCCCTCTTCGCGCCCCTGCTGCAGACCCTGCTGCAGACCCTGCTGCAGACCCTGCTGCAGGCCTTGCTGCAGGCCTCGCTCCAACCCTTCTCGCTTCAGTCTCTCCGCGA
>CAYOLF010000088.1:0-26600 GCA_964404725.1 uncultured Polyangiaceae bacterium | reverse complement strand
TCGGTGCTCCAGGTCGTTGATTTGTCGCAGCAATCAACCTGATTGCTGCTCTAGGCGTGGTCGGCCGCGAAACCAATGGAGTCCGCCCGTCACGGCGCCGCGCTCGCCCCCCCGCTCGGCAATCCCCGCCCCCAACCCCCACAGGAGCCCGCGGGCGGATTGTGCTGGCCGTTCGGCAACGTCGGGTATGCTGCGCGGCCGTGACGGGACTGAGCGGCGCGGCGCGACGGGTGGTGGGGCGGGGCTCCGGGTGGGCGCTGCTCCTCGTGGGCTGCGCCCGCGCGGCGGCGGCGCCCGCGACGCCGTCGCACGACGCGCCGGTGCCCGCAGACGAGCCGCGCGCCGAGCTCGCGGTCGCGCTCGAGCTCGCGCCGGCCCCCGACTGCGAGGAGCGGTTCGACCTCGCCCTGTACGTCGAGCCGGGCGTCGAGCTGGTGGCGTGGGACGGGCGCACGGGCCGCTGCGAGGACCGCCGCGCGACCATCCGCTACTACCCCCGCCGGCTCGATCGCGACGCCCTGCTCGGCAGGGTGCGCGAGCTGGCGGTGACGGCGCGGCCCGTCGAGGCCCCAGGGACGGAGTGACGCTCATGCGACGACCGATCGAACGACGGAGCCGACGAACCCTCGCGCCCTGGCTCGGGCGCTGCGGCCTGGCCATCGGCCTCGGCGTCGCGGCCCTCCTGCCCTCGCTCGGCACCGTGGTGACGGCGAGCGCGGGGGAGTGGGCGGGCACGGAGGCCGACGACGACACGGGCCAGGCCGCCCGGCGGCGCGCGGCGCTGCTGCGGGCCATCCCCAAGGATCCGACCGTCCTCATCAACGTCACGGGCGCGGACGTCCCGGCGAGCGACGACATCCTCAACCTCGGGCGCCGCAGCCGCGAGGCGCTCGAGCGGTGCCTGGCGGACAACGTCGACGACCCGATGCGGAGCTACTGCGCGACGCTGCTCGGCTACCTCGGCGACCGGCGCTCGCTCCCCGCGCTGCACACGGCGCTCGACGACTGGGAGGAGTCGGTGCGCGGCGCGGTGGTGGGGGCCCTCGCCCAGATCCCGGATGCTTCTTCCTTCGAGCCGCTGCGCAAGGTCTTCCGCCGCAAGGACGAGGGGCGATACGTGCGTACCGCCGCGCTCCACACGCTGGGCCTCATCGGCAGCCCCGCTTCCGTCCGCCTGCTCCGCGAGGAGCTCCGCCTCGACCCCGAGGGCGAAGTCGCCAAAAAACAGGGAGAATTCCGCAACACTGCCTTCGCAGGGCTCTGGCGCTCCCGTCACCTGATGGCGCGCACCACCCTGGAGGGCGACGTCGCCTACGCCCTGCGCAGCGACGACCACGGCCTCGCCCTGGCCGCCACCGAGATGGCGGCGGAGCTCCGGGCGCCGAGCCTGGTCACGCCGCTGGTCGCGCTGGTGGACAACCCCAACGTCGAGATCCGCAACAAGGCGGTGCATGCCCTCGGGCTCATCGGCAACCCGGCGGCCACCCGAGCGCTGGTCGACGCCCTGCCGCGCGTGCGCGAGGCGCGGATGCTCAACAACATCGCCTTCGCCCTCGAGCGCCTCGACCGGGCCGCCTTCCACCGGGCGGCGAACACCCTCATGGCGCACCGGCAGGCGATCATCCGGCTCAACGCGGCCTTCGTCCTCGGTGACGTCAAGGCGCGCGACGAGCGACCCCTGCTCGAGAAGGCGCTCACGGATTCGAGCGACTTCGTGCGCACGAGCGCCGTCGTCGCGCTGGGCAAGGTCGGTGACGAGGCGGCGACGCCCGCCCTCGAACGGCTGCTGGACGACGCCAACCCCACCGTGCGCGAGGAGGCCGTGTACGCCCTGTTCGCGCTGAGCGGCGAGCGGCGCACCGACCTGGTCCACGACCGCCTCTTCGCCAGCCCCTTCGCCCGCTCGCCCGCGGGACGGGCGACCCGCGCGCGCGCCGCGCTGGTGCTCGGCCGCGCTGGCGACCCGCGGGTGCGCGAGACGCTGCTCGCCTGCTACGAGACGGGGGGCTGCCCGCTGCGCGACGTGGACGATTTCTTCCGCCAGGATCGCTCGCCCGAGGTCGCGCGGCGCCTGCTCGTCGCCTGGACCTCGGGCCGCCACGAGCTCGGCGACCACGTCGCCACCGCGAAGCTCCCGGGGCTCACCCAACTGGTGCTCGGCAAGCAGGAGGCGGCCGCCAGCGGCGGGGATCGCTCGACCCTGACCCACACGGTGGCTCTGCTCGGCCGCGTCGGCGACGCCGCCTCGCGCCCGGCGCTCGCGCGCTACGCCGCCACGCGCGACGTGCGCTTCCGGATGCGCGTCACGGCGGCGCAGCTACAGCTCGGGGACGGCCCCGCCGCCGCGCGCCTCCTCGCCGACCTCGACGCGCTGCCCGCCGAGTGGCTCCCGGCCGCCTCTCGCGTCCTCGCCCGCATCGACGCGCCCGCGGCGCGCACCGCCCTCGCGCCGGAGCTCTCCGCCCGCGCCGGCGGCGCCGACGTGGACCAGGCGCTCGCGGCCGCCTCGGTCCTGCTCGCCTGGGATCCCGAGCCGGGCTTCTTCCGCTTCCTCGACGCGCTCTCCGCCAGCTCGGTGCGGGAGCGCGATCTGGCGGAGGAGTACCTCGCGCGCGACCACTCCCAGGAGCTCACCTGGGTGATGCGCCGCGCCCTGGCCCGCGAGGGCCGCGATTTCACCCGCGACCGGCTGCGCCGCCTGCTCGACGCGCGGGGCTGAGGGGACCGACGCCCGTGACCCCGACCCGGGCGCGCCAGGCGCTGGGGATCGCCGCCGGGTGCGCCATCGTCGCCCAGCACCCCGCGGTCACCACGGCCGCGACCCAGCGGGTGGCGGCGCTCGCGGTGGCCGTCGCCGCGACCGCCGCCCTCGGAGCGGCGACCCTGACGGGACGCTGGGCGCCCCGGGCCGCGCCGGGTGCGCCGGCGCTCGCCTTCGCGGCCTTCGCGGCCTTCACGGCGGGCTCGCTCGCCTGGGGCTCCCCCGCGGGGATCGAGCTGGTGACGACGCTCGGCGCGGCGAGCCTGCTCGGTCTGGTCGCCGCCGCCCTCCGGACGCCCGCGCCGCGCCCGCGCGACGACGCGCGGAGCCTCGCCCCCGCCACGCTCGCCGCCCTCGTCGCCGGCGCGGTCACCGCCACGCGGGTCGGGGTCGACCTGGCGCGGGGGGAGCGCGGAGCCGCGCTCGACGGCGGCCAGGGCAACGCGAACTGGGCGGGCCTGCTGCTCGGGCTCGCCCTGCTGCCGGTGATCGAGCTCGCGCTCGAGCGGCGGCGCTGGGCGCGAGCGGGCGCGGCGACGGCGGCGATCGGGATCGCGGCGGCCGGCGCCGTCGTCGAGTCGCGCGCGGCCTTCGTCGGGCTCGGCGCGGGGCTGACGCTGGCGCTGGTGACGGCGTGGACCGGACGGCGCTCCGCGAACCCTGCCGGCGGCGCCCGCGCCGCGCTGATCACGGCGGCGCCCTTCGCGGGCGGGCTCGGGCTGACCGCGCTCGCGCTCGCCGTCGGCCCCCGCGTCGTCGCGGGCGCGGGCGGGGCCGGTGCAGCGCTGGCGGGGCGCGCGTGGATCTGGCGCGTGAGCGCCGACGTCGCCGCGGCGAGCCTGCCGCTCGGGACCGGCGCCGGCGCCTTCACCGCCGAGTACCTGCCGGCGCAGGCGCGGCGGCTCGCGGGGCTGCCGCTCGCGGAGGCCGCGCGGCGCGCGCACGACGTCGTCGACGCCCACCACGACTGGCTCGCTGTGCTCGCCGTCCTCGGCCCGGTCGGCGTCGCCCTGCTCGGCGCCGCGCTCGCGGCGGGGGTCGCGGCGGCCGTCCGTGCCCGGCGACCGCTCCAGGTCGGCGCCCTGGCCTTCGCCGTGGTGGCGATGAGCGGCGACGTGCTGGTGGAGCGACCCGGCGTGGCACTCCTGCTCGCGCTCCTGCTCGCGGACGCGGGGGGGCCCGCGCCCGCCGGCGAGCGCGTGCGCCGGGGACCCCGCGCCAGTCTGCGCGCCGCCTTCCGCACGCCCTGGCCGTGGCTCGGCGCCCTGGCCCTGTCGGCGCTGCTCCTGCGCCACGCGACCACAGCCTGGCTCGCCGAGCACGACCTCGCCCGCGCCGACGCGGCGGGGCCCCGGGCGCGCCGGGCGCGGCTCGAGCGCGCCTGGACCCGCAACCCGCGCTCCCCCGTCCTCGCCATCGATCTGGGCGTGGCGCGCCTCCAGGACGGCGACGCCACCGGCGCCGAGCGCGTGCTCGCGACGGCGGTCGCGCTCCGCCCCAGCGTCGGCGGCCTCGTGGCCCTCGGCAACGCCCGCCGCGAGCTCGGGGAGCCGGCGGCGGCGCGGCGCACCTACGAGCGCGCGGTCGCCCTCGCCCCGACCTCGTTCCGGGCGCGCGTGAGCCTCTCGAGCGCGCTGATCGCGGCGGGCGACCTCGACGGCGCCGACCGACACCTCACCGTCGCCCGCGCGCTCTACCCCGGCGACCCGCGCGTCGGCGAGCTCACCGAGCGCCTGCGCCGCGCCCAGCTCGCGCGAGCGACGGGAGGGTGACGCGCGCTGACCGCGCGCTCAGCGCGGCCCGTCCTCGCGGGACGCTCCGGTACCCTCAGAGTCGCCCCGACCAGCGGCGCCGCTAGACGGTGCGAGCGGCGACGACCCACGAGCGTCATGGCCTCAGAGCAGGACGGCCCCCTCGGCGTCCCACCGGTGGCGGAGCCGACCGTCGGGGAAGAAGATGAGGTTCCGCATCTCGTCGGGGCGCGTCGGCCGCGGGTCGAGGCAGTGGTTCAGGCAAACGTTCTGCCCCGCTACGTCGTACACGCGCGCCCCGTGCGGCAACTCGAGGACGGGCGTGCCGTGGTACTCGAGCCATTTGTGGATCGCGCGCAGGTCGCCGCGACCGAGCGCGTGCGATCCCACCCACGCCGCGGCCTCCCGATCGTGCGTCGCGTCGGGGCTGGTCACGGGCAGGAGGGTGAGCTGCTCGACCCGCTCGGCGCGGGCGAAGGCGACGAGCTCCGTCACCCGCTCCGGGCCGTCGATCATGCCCTTGAGCATCACGCAGATGAGGCGGACCGTGAAGCCGACGTCGTGCAGGGCGCCAACGGTCGCCACCAGGTCGGGGTACGGCTGCTGGGGGGTGTAGATGGAGCGGTTCTCCTCGGGATCGAGGCTGGCGACGCTGACGGCCACCGTGGAGAGCCCAAGCGCGTACCACGCCTCGAGAGTCGCGCGGTCGACGCGCCCGCGCGCGACGCCGAGCCCATTCGTCTGCAGCTCCACCAGGGGGATCGGGTGCCGCCGCAGCCGCTCGAGGTGCTCGGTGACGAGCTCGGGCCATAGCGTGGGCTCGCCCTTGCCGGTCAGCATGGCGGTGGTCGCCCCGGCACGCACCGCGAGCTGGCAGGCGATCTCGAAATTGCGCCAGCGGGGCGGGACCGGCTTGGCGGGCGCCGCTCCCGTCAGGCGGCTGACGCAGAACGGGCAGCGGGCATCGCACGCCCCCGATCCGGTGACGATACTGAAGGTGCTGATGCGCAAGGGGACGGCTCCGACGGGTGGCAGGTTATCAGCCGCACCGGCGGCGGTCGACGCCGCGCCCCGGACCTCCGGCGGTCGTCCCCTTGACAGGCCCAGGGGACGCTTCAAGGTCGGGCTTCGACCGATGTCGACGCTCACGGATCTCTACCGGCCATCGCTGGCGCTGCTGACGGACCTGTACCAGCTCACGATGGCCTTCGGGTACTTCAAGACCGGCGCGGCGCGAAAGGACGCGAGCTTCTCGCTCACCTTCCGGCGGCACCCCTTTGGCGGCGGGTTCACCGTCGCCTGCGGGCTGGAGCCGGCCATCCAGTACCTCGAGGCCCTCCGCTTCGAGCTGGCCGATCTCGACTACCTCGCCACCCTCACCGGCAACGACGGCCAGCCGCTCTTCGACGACCAGTTCCTCGAGTACCTCCGCCGCTTCACCTTCCGCTGCGACGTCCACGCGGTGCCGGAGGGCACCGTGGTCTTCCCCCACGAGCCGCTGATCCGCGTCACCGGGCCGTTGCTCGAGGCCCAGCTGGTCGAGACGGCCCTGTTGACCATCATTAACTTCCAGACTTTGATAGCTACTAAGGCCGCCCGCATCTGCGCGGCGGCGGAGGGAGAGCCGGTGCTGGAGTTCGGACTCCGCCGCGCCCAGGGGATCGACGGGGGCCTGGCGGCGAGCCGCGCCGCCCACGTCGGCGGCTGCGCCGCGACCTCCAACGTGCTGGCGGGGCGCCTCTTCGGGATCCCCGTGCGCGGCACCCACGCCCACAGCTGGGTGATGGCCTTCGAGGACGAGCTCGAGGCCTTCGTCGCCTACGCGGCGACCATGCCGGCCAACTGCGTGTTCCTGGTCGACACCTACGACACCCTGGCCGGCGTGCGCCACGCCTGCGAGGTGGGGCGGGCGCTGCGCGAGCGCGGCCACCGCCTCGCCGGCGTGCGGCTCGACTCCGGGGATCTGGCCTACCTCAGCGTTGAGGCGCGCCGCCTCCTCGACGCCGAGGGGTTCCCCGACGCCGCGGTCGTGGCCAGCAACGATCTGGACGAGCACCTGATCGCGGATCTGAAGCGGCAAGGGGCGGCCATCGCGGTGTGGGGCGTCGGGACCAAGCTGGTGACGGGCCACGACCAGTCGGCGCTCGGCGGTGTGTACAAGCTCAACGCGCTCCGCGAACCCGGCGGCCGCTGGGAGCCTCGCGTCAAGCTCTCGGAGCAGGCGGTGAAGACGTCCAACCCCGGACTGCTCCAGGTGCGCCGCTACTCCGACGCGCAGGGCGCCGTCGCCGACGCCATCTACGACGAGCTCGTCCCCCTGGGGTCGGAGCCGACCATCGTCGACCCGCTCGATCCCCTGCGACGGCGACGGCTGGCCCCCGGGCTCGCGAGCCGCGATCTGTTGGTGCCGATCTTCCGCGGCGGCGAGCGGATCTACGAGCCGCCGAGCCTCGCGGCGATCCGGGAGCACACGCAGGCGGAGCTCGCGCAGTTCCACGCCGGCATCAAGCGCTTCTCCAACCCCCACACCTACCCCGTGGGCCTCGAGGGGTCCCTTTTCGAGCTCAAGAGCCACCTCATCCTGAGCGCGCGGGCTCGCGCGGAGGCGCCCCGACCATGAGCTACACCTACCGGTACCCGCGGCCCGCGCTCACGGTCGACTGCGTCGTGTTCGGGCTCGACGAGCCCACGCTGCGGGTCCTGCTCATCCAGCGCGACCGCCCCCCGTTTGAGGGGTGCTGGGCGCTCCCGGGCGGGTTCGTCGACGAGGGCGAGACGGTCAAGGCGGCCGCGCGGCGCGAGCTTCGGGAGGAGACCGGGCTCGACGGGGTAGCGCTGGAGCAGCTCCGGGCGTTCAGCGCGGTCGACCGGGACCCGCGCGAGCGGGTGATCTCGATCTCGCACTGGGCCCTGGTCCGCGCCGCCGAACACCCGGCGCAGGCGGCGGACGACGCGCGCGCCGCCGCCTGGCTCCCCCTCGCCGAGGTTTCGGGGCTGGCCTTCGATCACGACGCGATCCTCGCGCTCGCGCTCCGGCGCCTCCGCGAGCACGCCGCCTGCCAGCCGATCGGTCTCGAGCTCCTGCCGGCGCGCTTCCCCCTCGCCGCCCTGCGCGGCGTCTACGAGGCCATCCTCGGTCGCCGGCTGGACGCGCGGGCCTTTCGCCGCGCGGTGCTCGCCGGGGGCGCGCTGGTGCCCGCCCCGGGGCCGCAGCGCGGCGCCGCGCAGCTCTACCGCTTCGATCGTCGCCGCTACGCGCGGCGGCTGGAGCAAGGCCCGAGCTTCCCGGGCTGAGCGGGTGCGGGCGCCCGCGGGTCCGGTCGGGTGTAGTCAGGGAGCGAGGAGCGAGGAGCGAGGAGCGAGGAGCGAGGAGCGAGGAGCGAGGAGCGAACCATGCGCGAGGTGATCCTGCTGATCGACGTGCAGAACGATTTCATGCCCTGGGGCGCCCTGCCGGTGCCGCGGGGCGACGAGGTGATCCCAGTCGCGAACCGCCTCGTCGCGCGGCTCACCGACCACCCCGTGATCGCCACCCAGGACTGGCATCCGCCCGAACACCAAAGCTTCGCGACCCAGCACCCGGGACGGCGCCCCCACGACGTCGTGGACCTCGGCGGCGTCCCCCAGGTGCTGTGGCCCGACCACTGCGTCGCCCTCACCCACGGCGCGCACCTGGCCGGGGCCCTCGACACGCGCCGCGTCGAGCGGATCTTCCTCAAGGGGGTCGATCCCGCCGTCGACAGCTACTCCGGCTTCTTCGACAACGCGCGGCGTCGCGCCACGGGGCTCGGGGCCTGGCTCCGGGAACGTGGCGTCGGCGGCGTCGTCGTGCTCGGGCTCGCGACCGACTACTGCGTCAAGGCGACCGCGCTCGACGCGCTCGAGCTCGGCTTCGCGACCACGCTGGTCGTCGACGGCTGCCGCGGGGTCGAGGTGACGCCCGGCGACGGTGAGGCCGCGCTGGCCGCGGTCACGGCGGCGGGCGGGCGGCTCGCCCGGAGCGACGAGCTCCGGGCGCGGTAGGCGCGCCTTATCGGTGCGGCTGCCCGCCGTCACCGCCGGCGGAAGCTCGCGAGGAAATAGCCGTCCGTCTGGTGCGCCGCCGGGTGCAGGCGGAGGGCGGTCGCGCCCGGCGGGAACAGGGCGCCGAGCTCGGGCGCGTCGAACGGCGTGGGCTCGAGCAGATCCGTCACCGCCGCGACCACCGCCTCGCCCTCCTCGGGGAGGACCGAGCAGACCGCGAACAGGACCCGCCCGCCGGGCCGCGCCCGGGTGGCCGCGCGGCGGAGGATGGCCGCCGCCAGCGCGCCGAGCCGCGCCGGATCCCCCGCGTCGAGCCGGGCGGTGAGGTCCGGACGGCGGCGGAGCGTCCCGGTGCCGCTGCAGGGCGCGTCCACGAGCACGCGGTCGAACGCCCCCTCGGGGACGGGGCCGGGTCCCACCGTCCAGTCGACGGCGCCCGTGCGCGGCGCGGGGAGCCGGAGCCGCGCGTGCTCCGCCGCGAGCGCGGCGAGCTTGGCGGGGTAGAGGTCCGTGGCCCACACGGCGCCGCGCTGCCCCACCTGCTCGGCGAGGAGCGACGCCTTCTGTCCGCGGCCCGCGCAGGCATCGAGCACCGTCTCTCCGGCGCGCGCGCCGAGCGCGAGCGCCACCGCCTGCGCGCCCTCCTCTTGCACCGTGAAGACCCCCTCGGCGTGACCCGCGAGACGGCGCGGATCGCCGACGCCGCGCACCAGGCGGCACCGGGGCGAGATCTGCCCCGGTGGGGCCTCCGCGAGCCAGCCCGGCAGCGCGCGGCCGGCCACCACCCGCAGCGCGAGCGGAAGCCCGTGGCCGGCGTCGGGGTCGGCGCCGAGCAAGGCACGGACGCCGGCGTCGCCGAGGACCGCGGTGAGCCGAGCCACCAGCCACTCGGGCGCGCTCTCGAGGGTCGCGGCGGCCAGCGCGAGCGCGCCGCGCTCGGCCGCGAGCCGGCGGAGCACCGCGTTGGCGAAGCCGCCCACCCGCGGCCCGCGGAGCGCGGTGACGGCGCGGACCGCGGCGTCGACGGCGGCGTGCGGCGGCACCCGGTCGAGGAAGAGCAGCTGGTAGGCGGCGAGCTCGAGCTCGATCCGGACCCTCGGATCGCCGCCCGCCACGCCCCGTGGCGCGAGCGCGGCGAGGCGCGCGGTGAGCGCCGGCCCCGTGCGCAGGCAGCCGTAGACGAGCTCGGTCGCCAGCGCGCGGTCGCGGCCGGCGAGCTGCGGGTACCGCGCGAGCTCCGCGTCGAGGGCCGCGCTCGCGAACGCGCGGTCGCGCGTGACGCGCTCGAGCACGCGCGCGGCGAGCTCCCGGGCCGTCGGCAGCCGCGCGGGGTGCCCTCGCGGTTCGCGCCCCGGCGGCGCCACGCCGTCGCCCGCCACTAGCGCACCAGCTCCCGAATCTGCCCCACGATCACGTCCCCCTGTCGGTCGAAGTCGTTCTTGAACACGAACACCATCAGGGCGACGAGGATCCCCATACCCACCAGGTGCGCGACCTCCCGCATCCTGAGCGGCACGGGCCGCCGCATCGCCGTCTCCAGCGCCAGGAAGACGAGGTGGCCGCCGTCGAGCACGGGGATCGGCAGCAGGTTGAGCAGCCCCAGGTTGATGCTGATGAGGGCCATCACCCACACGAAGTACCCGGGCCCCTTGCGGCCCTCCTCGCCGGCGACGCGATAGATCGTGATGGGTCCCGAGAGCGAGTCGAGGCTGATCCGGCCCTGGAGGAGGCGCACGAAGAGCACGCCAGTGAACCGGGTCACGCGCACGGTCTCCTCGATCGCCTTGGAGAGCGCGTACCGCACTGGCGTCGGGTGCTCGACGGGGCTCTCGATGGCCACCGGCGCCCAGTGATCGATCACCGAGCGCCCCAGCATGTAGACGACGAAGGACTGGCCGTGCTCGTCGGTGAATTCCATGCGCCGCACCTCGAACGTCCCCGAGTGGCGCCGGCCGTCCCGGGCGGCGAGGAACTCGATGCGGTGCGGGCGATCGCTCGCCTTCTTCACGCGCTCCAGGAAGGTGGACCAGGCGGGGATGGGCTCGTCGTCCAGCCGCAGCAGCTTGTCGCCGGGGCGGAGATCCGCCTTGTGGAAGGACGAGCCCTCCCGCACGAAGGAGACGTAGAGGTCGGCCGACTCGATGCCGGTGCGGCTGGTGAGGTCGAGCCCCGCCGTGTCCGGCGTCAGGGCCACCACGCCGGCCTCGAACACGGCCATCTCCGCCAGCGCGCCGAGCGCGTCCGGCACCGGCACCGGACGGAGGTAGGTGACCGGGACGGTTTCGCCGCGGGTCGCCGCGAATTCCGCCTCGAGATCCATGAAGCGCCGCACCGGGCGGCCGGCGATCTGCGTCACCACGTCGAAGGTGCGGAGCCCGGCGCGGTAGGCCGGCGACTCCGGGTCCGCGATCCCGACCACCGGCGCCGGCGCGCTCGACATGATGCCGATCGAGCCGATCCGCTCCTCCACGTCGAGCGCAGTGGTCGGCACTCGGTCGCCGTGCACCGCGCTGCCGAGGAGGGCGGTGGTCTCCTCCGCCACCACCTCGACGTCGAGCTGCCGGTTGTCGCGAAAGACGCGCAGGCGCAGGGGCTTGCCCGGGCTCTTCGCGACCGCGCGCTGAAGCTCGTCGAAGGTGCCGATCTCCTGCGCGTTGATCGCCATCACGCGATCCCCCGGCTGGAGCTTGCCGTCCGCCGGGTGCCCAGGCAGCACCACGCCCACGGTGGGCGCGAGGTGCGGTCCCTCCGAGACGAACACTGCAAAGTAGAGGAGCACGGGGAACAGGAGGTTCATCACCGGTCCCGCCAGTACGACCGTCACCCGCTTGAGCACGGAGAGCGACTCGAACGTGCGGTGTCGGTCCTCGGGCAACACGATGTCGCTCTTCGACGCCTCCAGCATCTTCACGTACCCGCCGAGCGGCAGCAGCCCCAGGCAGTACTCGGTCTCCCGGCCGCGGAGGCGGAGGAGCTTCGGTCCGAAGCCGAGGCTGAAGGTCATCACCTTCACGCCGAACAACTTCGCGAACAGAAAATGGCCGAGCTCGTGCACGAAGATGAGCGAGCTCACCAGGATGACGAAGTAGAAGAGATCCATCCGGCTCTGTTCGCGCGCGGCCGGCGCCCGGCTCGACGACGAGGACGGTCACCGGGACCGCCGTCGCGCCGAAGCTACCGCGATTCCGTCCGCCGGAAAGGGCACCGGCGCCGGTCCGGGCAGAGGGCCGGCCTTGGCGCGCGGCGCCGAGCGCTAGATCACCCGGCGGTTTGACCCCTCCGGGGTTCTCTGGTAGCCCGCGGGCCGATACACGGGCCTGTTGCCCCGCGCGGGTCCGCGGCCGCCTCGTGAGGAGGGACGCCTCCATGGGCCGGCGGAATCCCTGGCGCGGCCGCGCCCGAAGCACTACTTTCCCGCCTCTTTGCCCGGCGGCGCTCGAGTCGCCGAGGACGGCTACAGCATGCTCACCTGGATCGCCCGCAAGCTCTTCGGCACCTCCAACGAACGGACCCTCCGTCGGCTGCAGCCCAGGGTGGTGGCGATCAACGCCCTCGAGGACCGCATCCAGCGCCTCAGCGACACCGAGCTCCAGGCGAAGACCGCCGAATTCAAGGAACGGATCGACAACGGCGCGCCCGTCGACAGCCTGCTCGTCGAAGCCTTCGCCGTGTGCCGCGAGGCCGGCCGGCGCTCCCTGCGCATGCGCCACTACGACGTGCAGCTCATCGGCGGGATGGTGCTGCACAACGGCGCCATCGCGGAGATGAAGACCGGCGAGGGCAAGACGCTGGTCGCCACGCTGCCCGTCTACCTCAACGCGCTCACCGGCAAGGGCGTCCACGTCATCACCGTCAACGACTACCTCGCCCGCCGCGACGCCGAGTGGATGGGCAAGCTCTACAATTTCCTGGGGCTCACGGTGGGCACCATCGTGAGCCAGCAGGCCGATCGCGACAAGCGTGAGATCTATCGCCGCGACATTTGCTACGGGCAAAACAACGAGTTCGGCTTCGACTACCTCCGCGACAACATGAAGTTCTCGGCGCTGGATTACGCCCAGCGCCCCCTCCACTACGCGATCGTCGACGAGGTCGACTCGATCCTCATCGACGAGGCCCGCACTCCCCTCATCATCAGCGGGACGGCGGAGGCCGCCAGCGAGAAGTACCGCACCCTCAACGAGGTGGTGTTGCGGCTGGTCAAGGACGAGCACTACACCGTCGACGAAAAGGGATTCAGCGCCGCGCTCACCGACGCGGGGGTGGAGGCCGTCCAGCGGATGACGGGGGTGTCGAACCTGTACGAGCCCGTCAACGTCCAGTCGCTCCACATCGTCAACCAGCTCTTGCGCGCCCACGCGCTGTACAAGCGCGACCAGCACTACATGGTGTCACCGGAGGGGAAGGTCCTCATCATCGACGAGTTCACCGGGCGCGTCTTGCCGGGACGCCGGTGGAGCGACGGGCTGCACCAGGCGGTGGAGGCGAAGGAGAACGTGCGGATCCAGGAGGAGAGCCGCACGATGGCCACCATCACCTTCCAGAACCTCTTCCGCCTCTACGAGAAGCTGGCGGGGATGACCGGCACCGCGCAGACCGAGGCGCAGGAGTTCATGTCCACCTACAAGCTGGACGTGACGGCGATCCCGACCAATCAAGCCATGGTCCGCGCCGACCACGAGGACATGGTCTACAAGACGGAGCGGGAGAAGTTCACCGCCGCCATCCGCGAGATCCTCGAGGAGAACGAGAAGGGGCGTCCGATCCTGGTCGGCACGACCAGCGTGGAGAAGAGCGCGGCGATCGCCCGCATCCTGAAGAAGAAGAACGTCCCGCACCACGTCCTCAACGCCAAGCATCACGAGAACGAGGCCTACGTCGTGGCCCAGGCGGGCAAGCGGGGCGCGATCACCGTCTCGACCAACATGGCCGGTAGGGGCACCGACATCATGCTGGGCGGCAATCCCGAGATGCTCGCGCGCCTCGCCTTCAAGGACTCCGGACGCGACGCCGACCTGGATCCCGACGCCTTCCGCGCCATGGTCGAGCAGTTCGAGGCGGACTGCCGGCGCGAGCACGACGAGGTGGTCGAACTGGGCGGGCTGCACATTCTGGGCACGGAGCGGCACGAGTCGCGGCGCATCGACAACCAGCTCCGGGGCCGCGCGGGGCGCCAGGGCGATCCGGGCTCGAGCCGCTTCTACCTGTCGCTCGAGGACGACCTGATGCGGATCTTCGCCGGCGACAAGGTGAAGAACCTCATGGACCGGATGGGCATGCCCGACGACGAGCCGATCGAGCACCCCTGGGTCACCAAGAGCGTGGAGAACGCGCAGCGCAAGGTGGAGGAGCGCAACTTCGACATCCGCAAGAACCTCCTCGAGTACGACGACGTGATGAACGCGCAGCGCAAGACGGTGTACGCGCTGCGGCAGTCCCTCCTCGCCGGCCGCTACGAGCCCGAGGAGGTCGACGAGGTCGGCAAACCGACGGGACGGGTGCGGCAGATCCCCGTGAACGAAGCGGTGGTGGCGGAGGTGACGCCGCTGGTCGGGCGCCTCATCGGGCTGTACGCGGAAGAGCCCCTGCAGCCCACCGACGCGGATGGCAAGCCGCGCGCCCTGACCCGCGCCGAGATCGAGCAGATCCCGCGCCTGGTGCAGCTCGCCGACCTGCAGCGCGAGGTCTATCACCTCTGGGGGGTGGTCATCGACACCGACCCGCGCATCAAGCGCGACCCCATCGAACTGTACGACGAGCTCGTCGAGCTGGTCGGGCGCGGGCTGTCCGAGCAGCGCGAGCGCCTGCTCGATCTGACGGACCGGGTCGTGGTGGCGATGGTGGAGGAGAGCTGCCCGGCCAACAAGCTGCCGGAGGACTGGGACTGGAAGAGCCTGCACCAGGGCTTCTACGAGCACTTCCAGACCCGGCTCGATCGGTCCATCGACGAGCTCGGGGACGTCGAGCGCCTGGTCCGGATCCTCTACGACAGGGCCGAGCAGGTGTACGAGGAGAAGGAGCGCATCCTCGGCATCGAGAACATGTTGCGCCTGCTCCGGCACATCTACCTGGAGGCGATCGACGAGGCCTGGGTCGATCACCTCTCGAACATGGAGCACCTGCGGGACGGGATTGGGCTGCGCGGGTACGGCCACCGCGACCCCAAGAACGAGTACAAGAAAGAGGGCTACAACCTCTTCCTCAACACGATGGCCAAGGTGTCGAGCAACGTCCTCGTCCGCCTGGTCGAGGCCCAGGCCCGCTCGCAGGCGGAGATCGAGGCGCTCGAGCAGCAGGACCAGCGCCGACACGACTCCGAGCTCCAGCAGACCGTCGCGCGACACCCGGGCGAGTCGCAGTCCGTGCCCCCCCCCGAGGACGTCGCTCAGCTCGACGACGCCTTGGCCAACCTCCGCGAGCAGGCGGCGGTGCTGTCGCGCCCCGTCAAGCGGTCGCAGCCCAAGATCGGGCGCAACGATCCGTGCCCGTGTGGCTCGGGCAAGAAGTTCAAGCAGTGCCACGGTAAGTACGACGACGACGACGAGGCCCTGGAGGCCTGAGCCTGCTTTGGACAGCGTCCCGGTCGTCGCCCATTTCCTCTGGTTCGGGCAGGACTTCCCCTGGGTGCACTGGCTCGCGCTCTTCTCCGCGGCCCAGCGCGGGGGGTTCGACCGCGTGCTGTTGCACCACGCCGACCCAATCAGCGGTCCCGTCTGGGAGGCCGCGCTGGCCATCCCCGGCGTGGAGGCGCGCCACCTCGACGCGGAGGGGCTGGTCGCCGCGGCGGGCCCCTTCGGCCCGTCGCTGGTGGACCTCCTCCGACGTCTCACAGCGCCCGCGGCGCGCGCCAACGTGGTGCGCGCCGCGCTCCTGCACCGCGAGGGTGGCGTGTACCTCGACCTCGACACGGTGACGGTGCGGCCCGTGGCGCCCCTGCTGGCGGACGCTGCCGTGTTCTGCGGGCTCGAGCGCCTCTCCTTCCCCGACGACCCGTGGCGACGCCTCCACCCGGGGCGCCTCGCGGCCGCCTGGACCCGAACGGCGGTCCGCGACCTGCTCCGCCGCGTGCCGGACGGCTGGCGCGGGTTTCGACGGATCGAGGGCTGGTACCCGACGGCACCCAACAACGCCGTGCTGGGCGCGCGCGCGGGCCACCCCTTCGTCGGCGAGCTGCTGGAGCGAATGGTGCGCCTGCCGGAGCGCCGAAAGCTGGTTCGCTTCGCGCTCGGCACGCACCTGCTCGAGCACGCGGTGGCAGAGTACCGCGGCGACGACCTCCGGGTCCTCCCGCCCGAGGTCTTCTACCCCCTCGGTCCCGAGATCAGCGAGCACTGGTTCCGGCGTTCGTCCGCCGGCCTCGACGAGCTGTTGCCGGCGGCGACGCGCGTGGTGCACTGGTACGCCTCGGTGCGCACGCGGCGGGTCGTCCCGCGCCTGTCGCCCGCGTGGGTGGCGGACCACGCGGGTCAGGAGCCCTTCAGCACGCTGGCCGCGTCCGTCCTCTCGGGCCCCTGAGCGCCTGCAGGCGGCGAGCGTCGACCCCACGCCTCGGGTGACGTACCCTGGGCCCGTGGAACCCCCGGCTACACCCCCGCCCCCCGGCGGTGACTTCTCGCCGCCGCTCGGCGGCGCCGAGCTGCCCCCCGCCGCCGCCCCGGTTCCGTCGCCGGGCCCGACCTTCCCGTCCCCGCCGGTGGGTGGCTTCACGCCGCCCCCCGCGGGTCAGTACGCCGCGCGCCCGGCCACGCCCACCTCCACCGAGGCGATCATCGCGGTCGTGCTGGCGATCCTCGGGTTCACGACCTCGTGCTTCCCGCTCGGGCTCATCGGCTTCTACCTCGGCGCCCGGGCGCGCAAGCAGGCACGGGAGATCGGGGAGCCGAGCGGCACGAACGCGACGCTCGGCCTGGTGGGCATGATCCTGGGTGGGATCTTCGGGGCGCTCTACGCGCTGTTCTGGCTCGTTTACGCGGGGATCATCGTCTTCGCGGTGGTCGTCGGCGCGTCCTCCACGCCGTAGGGCGATCCCGGACGGCCACCGCCGCGCGCGGCGAATGACCGGGCCCGGCACCGCGTTGGATGGGGCATGCTCTTCCGCTGCCTCGCCCTGGCCCTCGCCGCCGTCACCCTGCTCGCCTGCCAGGCCTCGGAGGGGCCCGAGCCCCCGCCGGCGACCCCGGTCGACCACGACGCCGAGGCCGACCCGCTGGCCGCCGAGGCGGCGCAGTGTCGCGCGCGCATCGCGGCCGCGCTCCGCGCCGAGCCTCTCCCCGGAGCGCCCGTGTTCGAGGCCCATCGCGCGTCGATCCTGGGGCGCGCACGCGGCGAGGCCGTGCTGTGGGCACGGGAGCCGGCGCCGACGCCCGTGACCGAGCTGCCAGCGGCGGCCCGCGCCGTGCACGCCGCGCTCCTCGACGCACCGGGACGGCGACGCGTGGACCTGGCCCGACGACGGTTGCGGCACGACCCGGCGGCGCTGCGCTCGCTCGTGCTGCGCGAGGGGTACCTGTACGCCGCCGAGCCCGCCGAGGCGCTGGCGCTCGTGCAGCGGCTCACGCTGACGGACCTCTTCACCGAGCCGGAGATCCACGTCGCACGCGGCGGCCGGATCGAGCGCCTGGTGCGCGCGGGGCGGCGCCCGGCGCGCTACGAGCACGTCGATGGGCCGCTGGCGGGACGGACCGCGACCTTGCTGCTCGCCGACCGGGTCGCGACCACGGCGGCCGCGCTCGCCGCTCCGCTGCACCGCGACGTGGCGACGTTCGCGGAGGACGTGGGCGCCGATCGCCTGGTGGTGGAGCACCAGGCGGAGCGCGCCGTCGTCGGTCGCCTCCGCTTCGGGGACACCTGGGTACGGGCGCTACTCGACGTCGATGGCGCCCAGCTGTCGTTGGCCTGCCTCGACGCCGACCCGAGCCTGCGGCGCGCGGTGGCCGCGTGGCAGGTCGAGGATCGACCGCGACGGGACGCGCTCGCTCGCCTCCGCGCCGCGGTCACGTCGGCGGAAGCGGAGGCGCTCCCCTTCGACCGCCCCCGCGGCGCGTCGGATCACCTCGACGACGGGCAACTCCGCCCGCTCTGGCGCTGGGCCTACGACCACGGGCGCACGGCCTTCGTGCACGAGGAGCGGACCTACCCCGTCTTCGACGACCGGGGCCGACCGGTGCCGCCGCAGATGTGCGTGGACTTCGTCCTGGACAGCTACGAGCGCGCTTCGGGCACCTGGTTCGAGCCGCGACCCGACGGTCCGCGACGGACCCCCGGCGGGCTCGACTTCGGCCGCTTCGGGATCGGCAATCGCAGCGGCGTGCTCGCGTTCGAGGCGTTCACGGAGCGAAATCCCGAGCTATTCGACCACGTGCGCTTCACCGGCGCCGATCGGATCCCCTTCGCCGAGCGCGAACGCTTCTTCGCGGCGCTGAGCGGGGACGACGACCCGATCCGGGCCGGAGACGTCGTCGCCATCCAGGGCGTCAAGGCGGACGGCCTGGTCCACCAGCACGCGATCCTGGTCGAGCGGACGGATCCGCTCACCGGCTTCCCCCACGCGCTGGCCGACCAGATGCGCTGGCCTCGCCGCCGCACCTGGGAGGGAATCATGGCGGAGGCACCGCGGCGCAGTCTGCTGTTTCGGGTGCGACCCAGGCCGGCGCTACTCCAGCTCGTCACTGGCGGCGCGTGAGCTCAGGTGCCTGGGGCCACACCGACGAGTACGCGCTGCGCCGAGCTCGACGCTGAACTCGCCGGTCAGTCCGCACGGTCACCCTGGGTCAGGGATCCAACGAGCTCCATCGCCCCCTTGCACATAACAAAACGGCCAGCCGGCGTGGATTCTGCGATTGCGCTGTTCGCTCCCGTTACGTATGCGGTTGCGGCCGATTCGCCGTGCCGCCAACCGCCACCGCCGCGCGCTCGCGCGCCGGAAAAGGTTCGTCGTCGCGTGCACGGGCCGGCTCGGGCGCGGCGTGCCCCCCTATGGACTCCGGAGAGCTGAAGATCCTGACCAAGCGCCTGCGGCGAACGCCGGCGCACGAGGGGCGCCCCACCGCGGCCGCGGTCGAGCACGGGGTGGCGTCGCTCGAGCGCATCCTGCCGCACCGCGCCCCTTTCCTACTGCTGGACGGGCTCGACGCCGTCGACCTCGACCAGCACACGATCCTCGGCCACCGCCACCTGGACCCGTCGGATCCGGTCTTCGCCGGTCACTTCCCGGGCTTCCCCGTCTACCCGGGCGTCCTGCAGGTGGAGATGATCGGTCAGCTCGCGCTGTGCCTCACCCATTTTCTCTCGAAGCGAACCCTCGAGATCCCGGCCGACACGACCCCGATCGCGGTGCGTGCGCTGGCGATTCACGCCGCGCAGTACCTGGAGCCGCTCCTACCGGGCGACGACCTCGAGCTCCACGCCGTCATCATCGCCGAGGACGGCATGACCGCCACGGCCGCCGGACAGATCGTCAAGGGTGGTCGCGTGGCGTCCTACGCCGTGCAGGAGGTCTACCTTGTCGAGTAAGCGCATCGTCGTCACCGGGATGTCCGTCAATACCCCCCTGGGCGACTCTCTCGAGCGTTTCCGTGACGGCCTCTTCGCCGGCCGCTCGGCGCTGTCAAACTGGAAGAAGTTCCCCACCAACCACATCTACAGCAAGGTTGGCGCCGACCTGAGCGGCTACGACATCGCCGCGAAGCTCGCGTCCTTCGAGGGTCGGATCCCCCCGGACATGTTCCGGCGGCTTCGCAAGCTGGTGTCGCGGGCGCCCTGGTCGACCAAGCTCAGCCTGCTGCTCACGACCGACGCCTGGATCGATGCTGGCCTGGTCGACGTCGAGCTCGATTCGACCCTGACCGGCGTGATGGTCGCGGGTCACAACATCAACAGCCACTACTCCGACCAGAACCGCGACCAGTTCCGGGAGGAGCCGGATTACATCGATCCCTGGCTCGCCCTCCACGCGCTCGACACCGACCACGCCTCGAGCGTGTCCGAGCTGGTGAGCGTGCGGGGGCCGCTGACGACGCTGGGGGCGGCGTGCGCGAGCGGCAACGTCGCGCTGCGGTACGCGATCGACGAGATCCGCCACCACGGCAACGAGCGCTTCCTGATCGTGGGCGCCGTGCTCGACATGTGCCCGATGGATCTGCACGCGATGGCGATGCTCGGCGCCATCTCGTACCAGAACTTCCACGACGAGCCGACCCGCGCGAGCCGCCCCTTCGACATCCGCCGCGAGGGCTTCGTCCCCGCGCACGGGGGCGCCGTCCTGGTGGTCGAGGAGTTGGAGACGGCGCGGCGGCGCGGCGCCCGGATCCACGCCGAGGTGCTCGGATCCGAGGCGAACGCCGACGCCAACCACCTCCCGAACCCCTCCGAGGAGGGGCAGACGCGCCTGATGCGGCGCCTGCTGGAGCAGACCGGCGTGCGCGCGGACGAGGTGGACTACGTGAGCATGCACGCCACCTCGACTCCGCTGGGCGACCTCACGGAGACGCGGTCCATCAAGAACGTGTTCGGCGAGCACCCGAAGCACCTGAAGGTGAACGCTACCAAGTCGCTGCTCGGCCACACCTGCTGGGCCGCCGCGACGGTGGAGACGGTCGCCGGCATCCTGCAGATGCAGGCCGGGATGCTCCACCCGTCGATCAACGTCGACGACCTCGATCCCGAGGTCGATCTGGACATCTGCCGCGGCACCGGGCCGGTTCCGCACGACGTGCGCTACTTCATGAAGAACTCCTTCGGCTTCGGCGGGATCAACTGCGTGAGCCTGTTCAAGCGTTACGAGGGCTGAGCGAGGCGAAAGAAATGGTGTTCCTGGTAACGGGTGGCTCACGTGGCATCGGCCGCGGCATCGTGCTCGACGCGGCGGCTGCCGGGCACGACGTCGCCTTCACCTACGTCTCGCGCCCCGAGCTCGCCGAGGCGGTGATCGCCGAGGCGGCGCGGGTCGCCCCGGAGCGCACCGTGCGCGCCTACGCGCTCGACGTCCGGGACTCGACCGCGGTGGAGGCGGTGATGGACCGGATTGGCGACGACTTCGAGTCCATCGACGTGCTGGTCAACAACGCGGGCATCAACCGGCCCGGCCTGGCGATGGCCATGTCCGACGAGGACTGGAAGGACGTCCTCGACGTCAACCTGAGCGGCGCCTTCTACATGGTCCGCGCGGTGCTGCCCCACTTCCTCGCCGGCGGCGGCGGCAGTTTCATCCACATCTCGAGCATCGCGACCTACGGCATCACCGGGCAGATCTCCTACTGCGCCAGCAAGGCCGGCCTCTGCGGGCTCTCCGCGGGCCTGGCCAAGGAGTACGGAAAGAAGGCCGTGCGCAGCAACGTCCTGATGC
This sequence comes from uncultured Polyangiaceae bacterium, assembly GCA_964404725.1. GTDB lineage: Bacteria > Myxococcota_A > Polyangia > Polyangiales > Polyangiaceae > JAFGBI01. The sequence goes on along the minus strand of CAYOLF010000088.1, from coordinate 5,722 downwards.
TGGGGCTGTTCGACACCGACATGGTGCGCGAGGGCCTCAGCAAGTCCAACCGGGAATTCTGGCTCCAGTACTGCCCCGCCGGCAGGTTCGGGGAGGTCCGCGAGATCTCCGCCGCGTGCCTCTACCTCGCCTCCGACGCCGCCCGGTTCGTGACCGGGCAGGTGATAACGCTCACCGGGGGCCTCGAGCACGCGCCATGACGATCGGCATCGAGAAGCTCGGGATCTACCCGGCCAGTCTGTGCCTCGATCTCGGCGACCTGTGCCGCGCCCGCGGGATGGACGCCGAGCGGACGCTCTCCGACCTGATGATCCAGGAACGCGGCCTGAACCCACCGTGGGAGGATGCGGTCACCATGGGGGTGAACGCAGCGCTGCCGGTGCTCACCGAGGCAGAGCGAGCCGAGGTCGGCCTGCTGCTGGTCGGCACGGAGAGCAGCGTCGACCAGGAGAAGCCCGTGAGCTCCTGGATCCACCATTACCTGGGGTTGCCTGACGACTGCCTCAACCTGGAGGTGAAGCACGCCTGCTTCGCCGCGACGGGGGCGCTCGATCTGGCCAACGCCTGGCTCGAGTCGTCACAGGCGCGCGGCCGCAAGGCGCTGCTCGTCGCCACCGACCAGACGACCATGCACCTCGGCAAGCCCTGGGAGCCGGTCGGCGGCGCCGGCGCCGTCGCCGTGCTGCTCTCGCGGACGCCACGCCTCATCGCCTACGAGGAGGGCAAGATCGGCGTGCACGCCGAGGAGGTGTCCGACGTCATCCGCCCCACCATGCGGGTCGAGACTGGCAACAGCGAAACCAGCCTCTTTTCGTACCTCATCGGCGTGGAGGGGGCCTACCGCAAGTACGTGGAGGCCGTCGGCACGGTGGATTTCGACACGTACTTCAAGAAGGTCGTCTATCACGTGCCGTTTGGCGGCATGACCTTCCGCGCGCACAAGAGCATCCTCCGCGACCACACCAGCATCCCGAACCGCGAGGCACGAGCGCACTACGAGCGCAAGACGGCGGCGTCGCTCTGCTACAACCGGCGCATGGGCTCCACCTACGGCGGGAGCACCTTCATCGCCCTGACGGGGCTGGTGGACAACTCCGACGATCTGGTGGCGGGGGATCGGATCGGTCTGTTTGCCTATGGATCGGGATCCTGCGCGCAGTTCTACAGCGCCATCCTGCTCCCGGAGGCGGGCGCCGTGACGCAGGCGACGAACATCGCTCGACAGCTCGACGCCCGTCGCCCGGTGACCGTGGCCGAGTACGAGGCGTTGGAGATCGCGCGCGACGCCAGCATCGCGGTGCCGGAGTTCTCGCCCCCCTGGGACATGTTCGGGGACTGGTACGACCGGTTCTACGCGGGCAAGCGCCTCTTGGTCCTGAAGGGCGTGCACGAGTATTACCGCGAGTACGCCTTCAGCTGATCTTGGCGGGCGCGGCGGGTGCCGAGATGAGCGAGCGAAGCATCGAGCTGCCCCCCAGCCTGGACCTCGGTGGCGTCGAGTCCCTGGTCGCGACGCTCGAGTCGGCCCTCGGCGACCCGGCCGTGCGCACGCTGCGGCTCGTCGGCGGCAGCCAGGTATTCTGCCGTGGCCTCGACGTCGACGCGCTGCTCGCGACCGGGGATCTCTCCACGCGACGCCGCGCGATCGTGGCCTACCAGCGCGCGCTCGTCGGCCTGCGCGGCGGCGGCAAACCGGCGGTCGCCCTGGTCGAGGGGGCAGCCCAGGGGGGAGGCGTGGGGCTGGCAGCCGCCTGCGACGTCGTGGTGGCCACGACCGCCGCCACGTTCGCGCTCCCGGAGGCGTTGTTCGGCCTCGCGCCCGCGATGGTGCTGCCCGTCCTGTTCGAGCGGATGCCGCCCCAGCGAGCCCGACTCCTGGCGCTCACGCCGCACGCGCGGTCGGCCGCCGAGGCGCTCGCCCTCGGGCTCTGCGACGAGGTGGTGGAGCCGATGCAGGCGGAGCGAGCGGTCGGTCGCTGGGCGAAGCGGCTCGCCCGGGTCCGGCCCGCGAGCGCGAGGGCCATCGCCCGGGTGCCGTCCCTCTGCGCGAACAGGTCCCTCCCCGAGGCGCTCGCGGCGGCGGGAGAGCTGACCTTGTCGGCGACAAGCGACCCATCGGTCATCGAGGCGCTGCGCCGATTCCGAGAAGAGGGCCTGGTCGGGGAGGACGAACCATGAGCGGAACGGACAGCGCCGTGAGACGGGTCACCACGACGAGGGACGCGAGCGGGATCACCACCCTCTCGATGCAGGACGTGGCTGGGAAGAACGCCTTCAACTTGCCGTTCGTGGCGGAGCTGGAGGCGTGCCTCGCCGAAATCGGCCGGGACCGGGAGGCGAAGGTCGTGGTCCTGGTCGGCCTGCCGGACATTTTCTGCTCAGGGGCGCCGCGCGAGCTCCTGGTCAAGCTCGCCCGCGGGGAGGAGGTCCCCGCGGACATCGTGCTCTCCAAGGCCGTTCTGGATCTCCCGGTCCCGGTCGTGGCGGCCATGGAGGGGCACGCGACGGGCGGCGGTCTCGCTCTGGGCCTCTGCGCGGACATCGTGCTCCTGGCCCGGGAGAGCCGCTACGGTGCTAGCTTCATGAACCTCGGTTTCACCCCGGGAATGGGCATCACCCGGCTGCTCGAGCACGTCCTGTCGCCCGCGCTGGCGCACGAGCTGATGTACACGGGCGAATACCGACGGGGGGTGGATTTCTCCACGCGGACGGGGGTGAACTACGTCCTCCCGCGAGCCGAAATCCGCCCCAAAGCATTTGACGTGGCGTCCCGCATAGCGGAAAAGCCGCGGGTCGCCCTGGAGACGCTCAAGCGCTGGCTGTCCCTGGGCCGGCGCCGGGCCTTCGAGGACACCCGCACCATCGAAACCATGATGCACGAGATCACGTTCCGGCAGGACGCCGTCCGCGAGCGGATCGAGGACGAGTATGTCGACTGACTTCGCGGGCAAGGCGGTCCTCGTCACCGGCGGCACCAAGGGCATCGGGCTCCAGTGTGGGCTCGCCTATGCACAGCGCGGCGCGATCTGCACCCTGACCAACCGGTGGGGGAGCGCCGACGAGGACGCGATCCGGGCGCAGTTCCGCGCCGTCGGCGGGCCCGAGCCGCACATCGTCGAGGCGGACGCGGGCAGCGCCGAGGACACCGCGGCGCTGGTGGAGGCGCTGCGCCAGCGACACGATGCCATCGAGGTGTTCGTGTCGGGCGTCTCCTTCGCGCAGATCGTCAAGGGCATGGCGGACTACTCGAAGCGCGCGCTCGTGCGGAGCATCGAGTACTCGGTCTGGCCCCTGTTCGAGTATCTGGCGCAGCTTCGCGAGGCCTTCGGCCGCCATCCGCGCTACGTGATCGGCCTGTCGAGCATCGGGCCGGACTCCTTCGTGGCCAACTACGACTTCGTCGCCGGCTCGAAGGCGCTGCTCGAGACGCTGATCCGCTACCTCAACTATCGCCTGCGCGGCGAGGACGTCCGGGTCAACGTGGTCCGCGCCGCGCTCGTCCGGACCGATAGCCTGCGGGCGACGATGGGGGACGAGTGCATCCCCTTCATCGAGCGGTTCGACCCACACATGTTCGTTTCACCCGAGGCCGTCGCCGAGACGGTCATCGCCCTGACCAGCGGGCTCATGGATGGCGTCAGTGGCCAGGTGGTCACCGTCGACAATGGCGTCGCCTTCCATGACAACGTGATGCGCCTCTTCGGCGAGCGCGACCGCATCGAGATCACCCCAAAGGAGAAGCCGTAATGACCCGGGAAGAGATTCTGGCCGTCATCAAGAAGCACCTCGCGGATGCGGTCGACGATGTCGAAATCGACGCCATCGACCCCAAGAAGTCGATGATGGACTACGGGGCGAACAGCCTCGATCTGGTCGAGGTCGTGAGCCGCTCGATGCGGGAGCTCAAGGTGAAGATCCCGCGCAGCGAGCTCAATAACCTGGAGAACATCGAGGGGCTGGTCGACCTCTTCCAGAAGACCCTAGAGGAGAAGGGCAGCTGAGGTCGAGCGCGACGCGTCGTCGCGAGGCCGCCCGCGCCGGACGCCCTCCGCTCCTCGGGGGGGACGGCGGCCGCGGGTGACGGCTGGCCTCCCCCGACACGGAGCCCGACGAGAGGCGACGACCATGCCGGAACCGAGCTTCGCATCGAAGGTCGTCCTGGTCACCGGCGGCACCCGCGGCCTCGGACGAGCGATCGCGCTCGCCTTCGCGCGCCGTGGGGCCGCCACCGTGCTCACCTACCGGTGGGGCACGGCCGACGAGGAGGAGCTCCGTGGCGCCTTCCGAGCGGTGGGCGGGGCCGAGCCGCTCCTGGTGCAGGCCGACGCGGCCGAGGACGAGGACACCGACGGCCTGATCGAGGCGGTCCGCGCGCGGCACTCCGGCATCGACGTCTTCGTGAGCAACGTGGCCGGTTCGGTCGTCGTCCGCGATTTCGACGCGATGACCGAGCGGGCGCTCGCCAAGAGCATCCACTACTCGTCGTGGCCGACCTTCGGGTATCTCCAGCGACTGCGCGCCGCGTTCGGACGCTACCCGCGCCACGTCATCGCCATGTCCTCCTCTGGGCCGGACTCCTACAGCCCGGGCTACGAGTTCGTCGCGGCATCCAAGGCCGTGCTGGAAACCCTCTGCCGGTACGCGACCTACCGGCTGCGCGACGAGGACGTCCGCATCAACGTGATCCGCGCCGGCGCCATCCCGACCCAATCCGCCGCGGAGATGTTCGGTGAGGAGCTCTTCCCCTTCCTCGAGCGGCTGGCCCCCCCGGGGCATCATTGGCTCACGATGGAAGAAGTCGCCAACGTCGCGGTCGCGCTGGCGAGCGGGATGCTCGACTCGGTCCGCGGTCAGGTGATCACCGTCGACCGCGGTGACGGCTTCTCCGACAACCTGATGCGGCTCTACGCCGAGCGCGGCACGCTCGGCCTCTGAGCACGCCCGCGCCTGGTGACCCCGCGCGGCGTGCCGCCGCGGGGGTCGGCGGGGCAGGTGCGGGGGTGCGCCCGGATCGAGACAAGGGGTCCGATCTCGCGACCGACAGCGTCGCGAGCTTCCGGATGGAAACATCCAGTATTGGCAGCTTGGATCCTCGGGGTCCGTGGCAGCTCGAGCGGGCGCGAAGTTTCCTGTGGAAGGTGAGCGACCCGCTGGGGGCGCCGGAGGAGCGTGCCGAATTGGGACCAGAACGCCGTGCCGAAGCGAGCTGGCGAATTTCGCCAGATCCGCGTCTTTCTCGGGAGTTCCAGGCCTCTTAGGCGCCGCGCGGTCGGGTTGTGTGTGGGACCTTCACCGGCGCCCGGCGTCAATCTCGCGCGACGCCGGCTCGCTTGCCCGCGCGCCCCGACCACGCGCTCCCCGCGAGGGGCGCCTGCAATCGTGCAGCGGGGACAGAGCGTTTTTCGCCATCGGATACCGAGTGCTACCGTTCTTTCCATGCTCGTTGGCACACGACTTCGTTTGCCTCTGGTGACACTGGCGGCTGCGGTCTCGGGGCTGGGCCTCATCGCCGCTTGCGGTGACGAGGAAGGCCAGCAGCTCCCGCTCCTCGGGACGACGGGGGGGATGACGGGCAACACGGGTGGAGACAGCGTCGTCACCGGCAGCGGTGGCAACGGCGTCGGTGGCACCGGTACACCGGGTGCGGGCGGGCTCCAGGGCGCGGGTGGCACCCTCCCCGGCGCGGGCGGCACCCTCCCCGGCGCGGGCGGCACCCTCCCCG
>CAYOLF010000087.1:0-26932 GCA_964404725.1 uncultured Polyangiaceae bacterium | reverse complement strand
GTCTGCGACAACGGGGCCGACGACGACGGCGACGGCGACACGGACTGCGCTGACGACGAGTGCTTCATGGCCCCGGGGTGCACGGTCGACCTTTACGGCATCATCATGGAGGAGACGAACTGCTCCGACGGGGCCGACGACGACCTCGACGGCGACGTCGACTGCGCCGACGCCGACTGCGCCGACGCCCCCAACTGCCTGATCGACGTGTACGGCGTGCCCATGGAGAGCGACTGCGCCAACGGCGCCGACGACGACGGGGACGGCGACGCGGACTGCGCCGACGCCGACTGCGCCGACGCCCCCAACTGCCTCATGGTACCCTACGGCATCCCCAGCGATCCGGAGAACTGCACCAACGGGGTCGACGACGACCTCGACGGCCTGACCGACTGCGAGGACGACGAATGCGCCGCCACCCCGGGGTGCCTCGGCGAGGACTACGGCGTACCCATGGAGGATAACTGCGCCAACGGCGCCGACGACGACGGCGACGGCGACACCGACTGCGCCGACCGGGACTGCGACGCAGATCCAGCCTGCGGCGCCGGGCTGCTCTACGGCATCCCGTGAGGAGACACGCGCGGAGGCTCACTCACGGCGGCGACGCCCGCGTCCGCGCCGCGGCGATGGCGTCGTTGAGCTCGCTGCCCGCGCGCAGGCACGGGTAGCAGTCGGTCGCTTGCCGCGCCCCGCAGCCGTTCTTGCGCGTGAGCGGCGTGAGGACGCGGAGCGCGCGCTGATCCCCATGCAACGTCACCGCCGGCAGCAGGCGCATCACCTCCGCGCAGGCGGCGTCACTCGGCAACTCCGCCTCCTCATGAGCCTCCATCGCGGCCCGCAGCTCGAGCAAAACCGAGAGGGCCGGGGAGGCCTTCGCCCGCACCGCGTCGCTGTAGACCAGCTGCTTGGCGAGCTGGGTGCGGGTGTTCTTGGCCTTGGTGTTCACCCACACCTCGTAGAGCAGGTCCGCGCCGGGCGCGCCGAGGTGGGACGCCGCGAGCCGGATCGCGGGCTCGCTCGTCTCCTCGAGCTGGGTGAAGCGCCGCAGGTGCTCCCTGAAGGAGGGGTCCTCGACCACCGACGGGTCCCGCTCGAGCGCCGCGAGGTACGCCTCGAAGGCCCCCTTGACCTCCCCGAGCGCCATCCGACCGCGGGCCAGCGCGACCCACTCGGGCGCGGCCCGGGCCGCCGCCGGACGGCGCTCGAGCTCGGCGACGGCGTCGCGGTTGCCGAGCGAGGCGCGCGCGAGCAAGAGCGCGAGATCGGGCTCGAGCGCGGCCAGCCCGCCCCCCGGTGTCGCGGCGGCGGGGGACGCGCTGGCGCCCGCTCCCGGCGCCACGGCGGGCCCGAAGGGAACCCGAACGAGCAGCGCCAGCGCCGCCACGCCGAGCGCGGCCCCGACCGCCGCCACCAGCACCCACAACGGCACTCCATGGCGCGGCGGCGCGGATACTGGCGGCGGCGCGCGCTCCGCCGCCGCCTCGCCCGCCACCTCGGGGAGCGAACCCGCGCTGGCCGCGCGGGCCACGACCTCGGCGTAGGTCCCGTCGTCGTCGAGCAGGATCGCGGCAAAGGAGGGGTGCGAAACCCCGAGCGCGCGCAGCGCCTGGTCCACCCGGGCGATGGCCTCCTCCGCGGTCTGGGGGCGATCGGCGGGGGACTTGGCGAGCAGGTGCAGGGCGGTCGCCGCCGCCACGGGGTCAACCGCCGGGGGCAGCGGCGGCGGCGGCTGCGTCAGGTGCATGGCGAGCACACGGCTGACCTCGTCCGCTTCGAACGGCGGGCGGCCGGTGAGCATCTCGTACAGGAGGACCCCCACCGTGTACAGGTCCGCGCGCGCGTCCACCTCCTGCCCCGCCGCCTGCTCGGGCGCCATGTACTGAGGCGTGCCGAAGATGCTCCCGAGGCGAGTGATGGCGCCCTCCGGCGTGCGCCGATCGCCCCCGGGATCGCCCCCATCGCCGACCTTGGCGATCCCGAAGTCGAGCACCTTCACGAAGTCCGGATCCTCAGCCCGTGCCACCAACATCACGTTCTCGGGCTTGAGATCGCGGTGCACGATGCCGGCAGCGTGGGCCGCCGCCAGCGCCTGCAGGATCTGACGGGTGATCTTGAGCGCGCGAACGCTGCCGAGCGGCCCCTGCCGGATGGCGTCCCCGAGCCCGGTGCCGGAGACGTACTCGAGCGCCAGGTAGAACGACCCGTCGGGAAGCCGCCCGAAGTCCGTGGCGGTGACGACGTGCGGATCGTTGATCCGCCCCGCCGCGATCGCCTCCCGCTCGAACCGCGCCACCACCTCGGGCAACGCGACGAGCTGCCGGTGCAGGACCTTCAGCGCCACCGGCTTGCGCATGTGCACGTGCTCGGCGTAGTAGACGGCGCCCATCCCACCCATGCCGAGCAGCCGCTCGACCCGGTAGCGGTCCGCGATGAAGCCCCCGACGAGGCTCGGCCGGCCCTCCTCGAGGGACTCGCCCTCCACGCCCGCGGTGTCACCGGGAAGCACCGGCCTCGCCTCCGCCGAGGGCGGATCCCCCGTCGGCTCCGTGGACACGCGATCCCGAGGCGGTGGCAATGGACGGGGGTCGTTCAAGGATGAACTCCGGGGACGCCGAGGGCGGCTCTGGGCCAGTCTATCGCTCGACGGGCAGCGCGGTCAGCCACTGAATTCCGAACAAAAACGGCCGCTCCGTGCCGCCGTGGCGCCGCGTGTCGACGGCGCCCCCACCGCAGGTCAGCGCGCGGCGGCCTCGATGGCCGGCGAAACCCGCCCCATCGCGCTGTCCACGGCGGCCGCCACCACCTCGTTGCGGAGCGCCACCAGGCGCTTGGGGTTGGCGGCCTCGGTCACCGGCGCGCGCGCCGAGGCGGCGCCGGAGATCATCCCGACGATGTTCTTCTCCGGCATTGTCGCGATCACGTACTCCACCTCCGCACGATAGACGACCGCCGTGCCCACCCGCTCGACCGCGACGTTCCGTAGGCGTCCGGACACCATCACCACCGGCGCCGAGAAGCTCTGCGACGCCTCGCCGGGATCCTCCCAGTCGTCGAGCACCAGCACGCCCGGTAGGTCGTCGAGGCCCTCGCGAGAGGCCCTCGCCATCGTCGGCAGCACCGGTCGGTGCCTCTCCTCGGCGATGGAGAAGCGCCCGAGCTTGACCAGATACCGCGGCTGCTCCGCCCGGCGCTCCGCCTTTTCCTCCAGCGCTCCGATGGTGGAACGGACCTGCGCGCGCACCGCGTCGTTCCTGTCCTTCAGGTGCCGCTTCAGCGCCGGGAGGGCGCGGTCGTCGCCGAGCACGCGCAGCGCTGCGGCCGCCGCGGCCCGGACGGGCGGGCTCGGATCGTCGAGCGCCTTCTCGAGCGGGACCCTCGCCGACGGATCGTGCGTCTTGCCGAGCTCGAGCGCGGCCTTCACCCGCAAGCGGAAGTCGTCGCCGGTGGCGAGCTGCCGGGTCAACGTGCCCCGCGAGCTATCGGCAAGCGCAACCGGACTGGCGGAGGTCACCAAGGCGGCGAGCAGGAACCAACGAGCGAAGCGCATGGCCGAGCGGGAGAGACGAACGCCAACACGAGTCTTTCCTCATCCGCCCGCTCGAAGCAAGGGAGCGGCGGACGAAGGATCAAGAGAGGTAACACTCCAGTCGGAATTGTCGCACACCGTGCGAGAGGCGTTTGCACAAGGTCGTGAACGTTTGCCCGTGGTCGCATGCCATGCCCCACCGCGGGACCCGCGTGCCGCTCGCCATTGACGGACAGGTGCGGGGGACGCGCGCTCATTCGGGGACGGTCACGCCGAGCTCCCGGAGCCGCGCCTCGAGCTCCGCCGCGTCGTCCGATCGAAACCCCGCGCGCATCTCGACCACGATTCCATCGCGGTCGATCACCACGGTGGTGGGCAGGCCCGTGACCCGATACGCCTCGGCGACCGCCTTGCCGGCGTCCCACACGAGGGGGAAACGCACGGCGTGGCGGCGCGCGAAGTCAGGGATGAGCTCCGCGGTGTCGTCTTCGCTGACACCGACCACGCGAAGCGTCACCGGATCGCGGTCGGCGAGGGCCTGCAAGGTGGACATCGACTGGCGGCAGGGCCAGCACCAGGTGGCCCAGAAATCGACGACCGTGACGTGGCCGCGCAGGGCGGACCCGTCGAGCGGCCGACCTCGACCGTCGCCGGCCACGACCGGGCCCTCGATCGCGGGCGCGGGCGCCCCCACCAGGGGTCGCAGGATCTCTCCCTCCGCCGCACCCCACGCGCGCCCACCAGCACCGCCCCGCCCGGTCGCCGCGCAACCGGCCGCCGCCGCGACGAGGGCGGCGGCGCCTGCCGCCCGGACGCAGGGCGGCCTCACCGCTCCCAGGGCTTCTTCGGCGGCGGCGCCTCGTCGGGGCAGCCGTCCTCGTCCTCGAACCCGTTCATCGTCTCCATCTCGCCTTCGCACTCGTCCTGAGCGTCCGGCACGCCGTCGCCGTCGTTGTCCGGATCGGGGCAGCCGTCCTCGTCCTGGAAGCCGTCCGTGTCCTCCGGCTCCTCGGGGCACTGGTCCCGCGAGTCGGGAATGCCGTCGCCGTCGGTGTCCTTCTCGTCGGGGCAGCCGTCCTCGTCCTTGTACTGGTTCACCGTCTCGGGCTCGTTCGGACACTGGTCACTGTGGTCCGGAATGCCGTCCTTGTCGTTGTCCAGATCGGGGCAGCCGTCCTGATCCTCGAAGTCGTCGAGGTCCTCGGGCTCGTTCGGACACCGGTCGTCGACGTCGGCGATCCCGTCGTCGTCGTTGTCCGTGTCCGGACAGCCGTCCGCGTCCTCGTGGCCATCGAAGTCCTCGGCGATGGTCGGGCACCCGTCCTTCTCGTCGAGGATCCCGTCGCCGTCCTGGTCGCTCGGCTCGGCGACGTAGATCAGCCCGAGCGCCGCCCGGAACGCGGGCACCCCGATGCCCCGCACCACCCCGGTGCCGACGGCGGCGGTGATGGCGATGGGCACCGTCTCCGGCGTGAGCCGGCCGCCGAGGAGCGCCTCGAGCGAGTTCGTCCCCGCCTGGCCGCTGAAGCGGGTGCTGCCGAACCCGTCGACCATCACCTGCATCATCGGCGCCACCTGATAGGCGGCGCCGACCCCGTAGCGCAGCTCGGCGCCGAGATCGGTGGTGCCGACGCGCCCGGCTCCGCGCCACATGCCCGCGAGGTTGGCGATGATGGTGGCGTCGCCGATCTTCACGTCGCCGATGCCGCGGAGACCCAGACCCACCGTCTTGTCACCGATGTAGGACCCGTCCGGGGTGGTGAGGGAGCCGAACGGCACGGTGACGAAGGCCGCACCGGCGGCGGCGAACAGGTCCTCCGCGGTGCCGAGAAAGCGGTACTTGCCCTCGAGCTCCATGTCGCCGAGCCCCACCGCGGACACCTCGTCCGGGTCCGGCAGGCCGTCCTCCGTGATGCCCTGCCCGCCCACCCAGCTGACGGGCAGGCGCAGGCCGAGCTGGAGCGCGGGGATGATGGTGAGCGAGCCCATCAGGTCGGCGGTGACGAGGTTCTCCACCACCAGCACGTCCTCGGGCTGGACGGCGTTCGCGGAGTCGCAGTCCGTCTCGGAGATGCAGCTCTTCACGACGAACGGCTTGTAGCCGTAGCTGAGCATCAGCCCCGCGGAGTAGGTCATCTCGCCGTCCTGGCGGGCGCCACGGGTGGTCAGCAGGTTGCGCGGCCCTGGCGCGGGGTGGAACCGTTGCACCGAGAACTCGCCGTCGAAGGCGGCCTCCTGCGCGCTCGCCGGGGCGACGACGGCGCTGGCCGCCGCGACCACAGCGGAACCGGCCAGCCAGGCCCGGCCGCGCGCGCTGACGCGCTCTGCCACTGCTCGCCGTCCGCGTGCGAGCACCGACGATCGCCGGGAACCACGGGTGGGAACGGATGCGCTGCTGACCTTCATGCCGAACATCTCCGCCGTCTTCGGCGCCCCTTGCGCCGAGCCAACCTGAGGCTCTCACAGTCGCCGCGGACACCGCAACGCGATTGTTCGGCTGGCGCCACACCGCGGGGCCGCTCGCCTCTCCGCTCGCCTCTCCGCTTGCCTCTCCGCTCGCCTCTCCGCTCGCCTCTCCGCTCGCCCCTCCGCTCGCCCCTCCGCTCGCCTCTCCGCTCGCCCCTCCGCCGGATCGCGAGGCCGGCGGCGCCCCGGGGCGCCGCGCCCGCGTGGACGAGCCGGGACGGCAGGGTATGGTCCGTGTGTGGCGGTGTGCGGAGCCTGTCGCGGCGCGCTGGAGGAAGAGGCCAGGTTCTGCCCCTACTGCGGGCTCCGGCAGGTCCGCCCGGCCGAGCGTGAGCGCCTGGGAGCCGGCGCGCAGATCGACCTCGGCTGGGGCCGGGCCATCCTCCGCGACCCTCTCGGGGAGGGCGGCATGGGGATCGTGTTCGCAGCGTGGCTGTATTACGACCCCGCCGGGCCGCGGGCGGGTACCCCGGCCCATCCGGTCGCGGTCAAGGTGCTGCACCCGACCCTGAAGGCCCGGGCCCGGGCCCGACGACTGTTCCTGCGCGAAGCCACCGCCCTCGGGCGGCTCTCGCACCCCAACATCGTGCACTTCTTCGGGCTCGGCCAGCGCGGCGATCAGCTCGCCATCGTGATGGAGCTCTGCGAGGGGCAGGCGCTCAGCCAGGTGATCGAGCGGCACCTCGCAAGCCGTCCCTGTCTGCCCTTCGCGCGCGCCTGGCACTACTTCTCTCAGCTGCTCGGGGCGCTCGCGGCCATCCACGCCCTGGGCATCATCCACCGGGACGTGAAGCCGTCGAACGTGCTGGTCCGACACGACGGGGTGATCAAGCTCACCGACTTCGGGATCGCGCGCGTGCCCGCCGAGCAGGCGCGGGACACGGGCAACATGGCGCCCGGCACCGGCGCCTATATGGCCCCGGAGCAGGTGCTCGGCCAGGACCTCGATGCGCGCGCGGACCTCTACGCCGCGGCCATCGTCCTCTACGAGATGCTAACCGGGACGACGCCGTTCGACGCCCCGGACCGCAACGAGATCATGATCCGCACGGCGCAGGTGGAGCAGGCTCCGCCGCCCCTGTCGAGCCACGTCGCCACCACCCCGCCGGTCCTCGATCTGCTGCTCTCCCGCGCGCTCGCCAAGGACCCCGAGCTGCGCTTCGCCAACGCCGTGGCGCTGGGCGAGGCGCTCCGCAGCGCCATGGGGCTGCCCGCGTCCGAGGGTTGGGCGGCGCAGCAGCGCCTCGCCGCCAGCGCCCAGGCGCTCTCCTCCCCCGCCCTCTCGACCGTCGGCCGGGCGGCGCCGATCCCGCCCACGGACGCGGACCGCCTGCGCACGGACGTGCTCGCGGCCTACCGCTCCTGAGGCGCAGCCGGGCGCGGCGGCTCCGAGGGCATCCTGCGAACACCGGCCCAGGGACCGCTCCAGGACCGTCGGCCCGGCCAGACCGGCGTTGACAGTCCTCGAAGCCGCGTGCAAAAGGGGCTGCCCTCCCCCGCGGAACCCGCGCACATGCGAAAACTCGCCCACTTAGCGCTCTTCGCATCGAGCGCGGCGCTCGTCTCCTCGCTAGCGGTCGCCCAACCCGCGGCGCCGGCTCCCGCGGCGCCGCCAGCCCCGGCAGCGCCCGCCCCCGCCGGCCCGCCGCCGCGCCCGGCGCCCCCGCCGCCCGCGGCGCCCACCCCGCCGGCCACCAATCCCGACGACTCGGCACCCACCGAGGTCGCCGACCCCGTCGCGACGGACGAGGCCGACGGAGCCGCCGCGGCGCCCGACGACGAAACCGCCGCGGCGCCGACCCCGCGCCCACGACCGCTGCCGCCGGCGACGAGCGAGGCGCTCCCGCCCGCGACGGCGGCCACCGCCGCCGGTGAGGTGTCCGCGACGGGCGAGGCGACCGCGAGCGCGCCGAGCGACGCGGAGGATCGCGAGCGGACCGAGAAGCCCCCGGAGGTGGACGTGTTCGCGGAGGACTGGTGGTCCCACGCCCGCCCCGTGTTCGAGCTCCACGGCTACTTCCGGACGCGCGTGGAGATGTTCCACCGCTTCGCGCTCGGTCGCGTCAACCAGCCGTCGGATCAGCTCTGGCCCCTGCCGCTGGACCACCATTACCGCGGGCTGCAGGACCCGAGCTCGCAGAGCATCGGCGACTACGGACCCGTCCTCTGCACGGACAAGAGTTCGCGCCCGGGCTCGATCGATAGCACCGACCCGACGGAGGGGGTGTATCCCTGCAAGAACCAGACGCAGATGGGCGCGAACCTCCGGTTCCGCCTGAACCCGGAGCTTCACATCTCCGACAACCTCCGGGTCATCAGCCAGATCGATCTGCTCGACAACGTCGTGATGGGCTCGACCCCCGAGGGGTACGCCATCGAGCCGGACGCCGCGGGCGGCTACGCCTCCCTCCAGCGGGGCGGCTACAACGCGCTGTCGCTCTTCGACGTCAGCCAGCAGCCCCCCACCTCGGGCGTGAACGGCGTCAAGGACAGCATCCGGGTCAAGCGGGTCTGGGGAGAGTTCCAGACGCCCATCGGCGAGCTCCGCTTCGGCCGGATGCCGGCGCACTGGGGGCTCGGCATCTTCGCGAATTCCGGGGACGGCTACGACGACGACTACCAGACGACGCTCGATCGGGTGATGTTCACCACCGGGATCAGGGCCCTCGACCTGTACGTCGTGGGCGCGTGGGACTTCGCCAACGAGGGCGCGACCACGGAGAACGTCCTCGATCCTCAGGGCCAGGCAGCGGATGCGGCCCAGAAGGACGACGTGCGCCAGCTCATGTTCTCCGTGGCACGCCGTCAGGATCCGGATCTGCAGCGCCAAGCGCTCGCCAAGAAGCGACTGGTCGTCAACGGGGGCGTCCACTTCATGGCGCGCCGCCAGAAGATCGCCAACGACCTCGGCGGCAGCGCCGCGGACGGGGCCGTCGTGCCCGGTGCCTTCCCCGAAGGGTTGATGCAGCTCGGCAGCGTCTCCGGCTACGTGCGGCGCGGCGGGATGCTGCTGATCCCCGACCTCTGGGTGCAGGTGCTCTATCGGACCTTCCGCTTCGAGGCGGAGGGGCTCACCATCCAGGGCCACGCCGACAACGTCGAGACGGCGACGGGGACCGCGCCGGCGGACTTCGACGACTGGAAGTTCAGGATGTGGGGCTTCGCCGCGGAGTCCGAGTTCCGCGCCCTCGAGGATCGCCTCTCCATCGACTTCAAGGGCGGCTGGGCGTCCGGCGATCCCGAGGCGAGCGAGCAGGATCGGCCGGGCTCGGGCGGCCTTACCCCGGGGTACGGCGACGGGCTGCAGGACCAGATCGGCGACGATACCTTCAGCACCTTCGCGTTCCACCCGAACTACAAGATCGATCTCATCCTGCACCGCAACATCCTTTCGCGCGTGCAGGGCAGCTACTACCTCCGCCCCGGAGTGGCCTACGACTTCATGCGCTCGGCGGAAGGTCAGCGCCTCGGCGGCGGCTTCGCGGCGATCTGGTCGCGCGCCTCGAGCTTCGTCCAAACGCCGGGTCACAAGCGCGATCTGGGGATCGAGCTCAACGGCAAGCTCTACTTCCAGGCCAAGGACGGCGGGCTAAACGACGTCCCCGGCTCGATGGGCGGCTTCTACACGCAGCTCGAGTACGGCGTGCTGTTCCCCCTCGCCGGCCTCGGCTACCAGAGGGCCGAGCGCACCAACCTCCAGTCCGCGCTCGGCAGCAATGACGCTGGCGATCTGAAGGCCGCGCAGGTGATGCGCTGGTACCTCGGCGTGCTCTTCTAGCAGGGCGGCGGGGGCGCGTGGCGACCCGAGCTGCAAGCGGCCGCCGGGCGCGCTACCCTGCCGCTCGATGGGCAGGGACGACGCTGACCGCCTGGTGTTGCTAGAGGAGCGCTACTCCCACGCGCAGAAGCTGCTCGCCGACCTCGACGGGGTGCTGTTCGCGCAGCAGCGGGCGATCGACCGACTGGAGGCGCGCGTGCGGCGGCTCGAGCAACAGCTCGGAGAGCTGGTCCCCGACCCCGGCCAGGAGAAGCCGCCGCATTACTAGGACGACCATCCGTTCGCCGACGGCGACGGCACCCTGAAGAGCCCCCCTGGCACCACTGGTTACCAGGGCCAGGGGCGAGGGGGGGGTTCCCGGGGCGCCTGCGGCGAGATCTGCGGCTGGCTCGTGCGCCGGCTCTTGACCGCCCGTTGGACCGCGACTGATAACCGCCCGTCCGGTCCACCGAGGTGCAGCCGCCCTGCATGGAATGCCCCCGGAGCCGACCAAGGTCCATCAAACTGAATCCACCACGACGTCCTTTTGATGGTTCTTCCCCACGAGTTCGGTCCGGTCACCGATCCTCGCGGCGCCAGACGGGCCACCGGGGGAGTCTGGCACGAAATGTGCTTTCCGATGCTGCATGGCGAGCGAGGGCGTCACCGCGCCAGCACCGCTGAAGTCCGCGGATTCGATGACTGCGAGTGCGGCGGACCGTCGCCGCCTCTAGGCTCACCCGCATGAGGAGGGCGCTGATCTTGCTGTGGCTCGCGCTGGCCCTGGTGGCGTCGTCGCCGCCCGGCCCCGCTGCGGCGGCCAGCCCCCCCAAGGTCGTGGTGGTCCGCATCGACGGCATGATCGACATGGGGCTCGCGGCCTTCGTGCGCCGCGCCCTCACCGAGGCCGCCGAGACTCGCGCGGCCGCCGTCGTGCTCGAGATCAACACCCATGGGGGGAGAGTGGACGCCGCGGTGCTGATCCGCGACGCGCTGTTGGAGGCCGACGGGGTCCGCACCATCGCCTTCGTGAATATGCGCGCGATCTCGGCGGGAGCGCTGATCGCGATGGCCTGCGACACCCTGGTGATGGCCGACGGCAGCACGATCGGGGCCGCTACCCCGGTGACCTTCGGTGAGTCGAACGAGCCGGCGCCGGAGAAGACGGTCTCGTACCTGCGCAAGGAGTTCCGCGCGACCGCCGAGGTGCGAGGCCGCCCGCCGCTGCTCGCGGAGGCGATGGTCGACGCGGACGTCGAGGTCCCGGACGTCATCGCCAAGGGCAAGCTGCTCACGCTGACCGACCGCGAGGCGCTCCAGCTCGGGTTGGCGAACGCGCGGGCCGGGAGCTTCGCCGAGGCACTGGCGGCGGTCGACCTGGCGGGGGCGAGCCGGGCCGACGCCAAGGAGAACTGGGCCGAGGCCGCGGTGCGCTTCTTGACCCATCCCTGGGTCAGCTCGCTCTTGATGGCGATCGCGATGCTCGGCATCCTGGTCGAGATTCGGACCCCGGGCTTCGGTATCCCCGGCGCCGCGGGGATGCTGGCCCTGACGCTCTTCTTCTGGGGGCACTGGCTGGTCGCGCTGGCCGGATGGGAGGAACTGCTGCTGGTCACGGGGGGCCTGATCCTGCTCCTGGTGGAGGCCCTGCTCCTTCCTGGCTTCGGGATCGCCGGGGTGCTCGGCCTGATGGCGCTGGTGACCGGCCTCGGCCTCAGCCTGTTCGGCAGCGGGGCGACCACGGCCACCGTGGCGAAGGCGCTCGGTCAGGTGGCGCTCGCCGGGACCTTGGCGGGCGCGGGGGCAGCGGGCCTGCTGCGATTGCTGTCCCGGCTGCCGGGCGGCACGCGGTTGATCCTGGGCACGGCGATGACCAGCGAGCAGGGCTACTCCTCGCAGTCCGAGGCGACGGCGATCTGGCGCGGCAAGCGCGGCCGCTCCGTCTCACCGCTCCGACCGGCGGGCATCGCCGAGTTCGACGGCCAGCGCGTGGACGTCGTCTCCGACGGTGACTTTCTCGACCCGGACGAGCCCATCGAGGTGGTACGGGTGGAGGGAAATAGGATTGTGGTTCGGCGCCTGCACGTCGCAGAGACGCCCCCGAACGAGAAGGACTCCTGACCATGGTAGATCTGACGCTCCTCGGCTCCTTGCTGCTCCTGGGCGCCCTGTTCTTCGCCGCGCTGGTCTTCCTGTGGGCCGTCCCGGTGCCGCTCTGGATCGCCGCCTGGTCCTCGGGCGCGCCCGTCGGCCTGCTCACGCTGATCGGCATGCGCCTGCGCCGGGTGCCGCCGAGCATCGTCGTCAACGCCCGCATCAGCGCGGTCAAGGCCGGGCTCGACCTGCCGATCGACGCGATCGAGGCCCACTTCCTGGCGGGTGGCAACGTGGTCCGCGTGGTCAACGCCCTGATCTCGGCGGACAAGGCCAACATCCCGATGCCCTTCAAGCGCGCGGCCGCCATCGACCTCGCCGGCCGCGACGTGCTGGAGGCGGTCAAGATGTCGGTCATCCCCAAGGTGATGGAGACCCCGCGGATCGCCGCCGTGGCCAAGGACGGGATCCAGCTCATCGCCGTCTCCCGCGTCACCGTTCGCACCAACCTCGATCGGCTGGTGGGAGGCGCCGGTGAGCAGACGATCATTGCCCGCGTCGGCGAGGGCATGGTGAGCACGATCGGCTCGGCGGCGAGCCACAAGGACGTGCTCGAGAACCCCGACTTCATCTCCAAGCACGTGCTCAGCAAGGGGCTCGACGCCGGGACCGCGTTCGAGATCCTCTCCATCGACATCGCCGACGTCGACGTGGGCGAGAACATCGGCGCCAAGCTCCAGATCGATCAGGCCAACGCCGACAAGCAGATCGCGCAGGCGAAGGCCGAGGAGCGCCGCGCGATGGCCGTCGCCCTCGAGCAGGAGATGCGGGCGCGGGTGGTCGAGGCCGAGTCCGAGGTCCCGCGGGCGATGGCGGAGGCATTCCGCACCGGCAACCTCGGCATCATGGACTACTACCGGATGAAGAACGTGCAGGCCGACACCGAGATGCGAACCTCGATCGCGGGTGATCCGGCGGCGGGCGGACCCACCCCGCCGCGGGGCGCGCGCTGATGGATCCGCTGCTCCTCACCGTCCTGCTCCTGCTCGCCCTGCTGTGGTCGGGGGTGCAGGCGCTGGTGGCGTGGTTTCGCCAGCGGTCCCGCCCCACCGACCTCGCCGCGGGCGAGGAGCCACCGCCCGAGCCGGTCTCCGCCTTCGAGGGCGCCCCGCCCTGGGACTTCGAGCGGGAGCCGGAGCCGGGCCCCGCCGAGCCTGCATTCGTCGTCGCCCCCGCGCCGACCCCGAAGCCAGCACCCGTCCCCGGTCGGGCCCGGCCACGGCCCGTGGCCGCCCCGACCGAGAGTCACGGGCTCTCCCCAGCCCGTTCCCACTTCGCCGATCGCGCCGAGCTGCGGCGGGCCGTGGTGGCGATGACCTTGCTCGGCCCCTGCCGCGCGCTCGAACGGGAGCAGCCCTAGAGCAGCAATCAGGTTGATTTCTGCGATAGATCAACGACCTAGAGCACTGATCTTCCGGGGCCATCGAGCCGATTGCCGCCCGCGCACCTCAGGCGGCGGTGCCCCCCGAGCCTGGTCGCTCGGACGTTACACGCGAGGCATCGGCTGGGGCGCGCCGGCCGTCAGAAGCGGCCGCGCAGTGCGGCCCCCGTGGGCCCGACCTGGAGAGCCACGGCGGTCGGACGCGCCTCCCCGGGTTCCCGCCGCGCGGTGAGCACGAGGGTGAGGCCTGCCGCCAGCCCCACCCCACCGACGACGTAGCCCACCGTCGAGACGGTGCGGAGCTGCCGGAAGCCGTCGAGCTCATCGTGGTACTCCGGCGGGCAGCGATCCTCCGGGCAGTGCGCGACCAGCACGTCGTGACGCTCCTCGGCGACGAGGCCGGCGACGAGCCCCGTGACGAGCCCGGCCGCCCCGACCCCCACGGCGATCCAACCGATCGGGCGCCAGTCCACGCCGCCGCGCGGCGGCGCCTCGGTCCCGCGCTGGCGGGGCGCCGTCCCGTCGACCACGGGCGCCGGGGCGCCGGCTGAGGCCGGGCCGGCAGCGACGGCCTTCTGCTCCGCCCGCAGCACGATCGGCGTCCGGTCCCCCTCCTGAAGCGCGACGGAGACGTGAACCGCCTTGCGACCTTGCACCCAGAGGGTGATGACCCGCTCGCCGGGGTCGACCGGGTTCGGGTAGCCGAGCAGGGCGGGTTTGACGGGATTGCCGTCGATCCGGACCTCCACCGTCGGGTCGTTCGCCTCCGGCCCGGCCACCGTGATGGTCAGAGTCGGGATCCGCTGGCGCAGCTGCTCGAGCTCCGAGCGGGCCTCGTCGACGGCCGCTCGCGCGGCCTCCGTATCGGTCGAGGGCAAGGGGTAGCTCTCCACCGCGGCGTACCGCTGCTCGGCCGCGACCAGCTGGCCGAGCTTCACCAGGGACCGGGCCTCCCCGAGGACCGGTGC
This sequence comes from uncultured Polyangiaceae bacterium, assembly GCA_964404725.1. Taxonomy (GTDB): domain Bacteria; phylum Myxococcota_A; class Polyangia; order Polyangiales; family Polyangiaceae; genus JAFGBI01. Next base: position 12,677 of record CAYOLF010000087.1, on the reverse strand, counting down.
GGGACCGGGATCCGCCTCGCTCGCGCGACGATACAGGTCGCGAGCCGCCTCGTAGTCGCCGGCCGCGAAGCGCTCGGCGGCCTCGTCGGTCATGCGGCGAGCCGCGACTCGCGCGCTGTCGCTGGGCTCGGCCGCTGCGGCGCCGGGCTGCGGCTGGGCGACGCCAGCGTCGACCATTGAGACGAGGGCGAGGGCGGTCGCGGTCGCGAACAGCCGACTCCCCCCTGCCCGGCGACGCATGACGCGGCGCGCAGGCGCGGTGACCGATCGGGTCCCAAGAGATCGCATGCCCATGGCACGGGCATCCTACCCCGACCGGGCGCTCCTGGCTCGAACGCGTTGCGCACGGCCCCGCCGCGTCGGCGCGCGCCGCGAGTGGCGGGAGGGGATCCCGAGCCGGGACCCCGCCCACCCACGGCCGCGCCCCGGCCCCCGGGGCACCGTGGACGGGCTCCGGCGAAAGTCGCCAGCGCGCCCGATGTCGTGCGGTGTGTTCGCCCCGACCGTCCCCGGCTCGTGGGTGGTCGCGCAACGGAAGTCCACTATCCTATGGCGCACGGTGCGAAGCCCCCTGCCCTCACTGCGCGGCGACCTCTCCATGCAGTCGTTGCGCCACACCCTCCCGGTCGACTACCGGAGCTGGGTCACCGTGGGGGCGGTGCTGGCGACGGCTGGCTACGGGGGGATGGCGCTGGCGCACCTCGCCACGAACGAGCCCTTGAACGCCTCCGAGCTGGTGGTCTTCGTCCTGGCGCTCCTCGCCGGCCTGCTCGTCCGTTGGGGGAGGATCCAGACGGCGGCGCACCTGCTGCTGACGGCGGTGATCGCGGAGCTGCTCTACTCCTACGCGACCTCAGCGGACGGGATCCGGATGATCGGGAGCTTCGTGGCCCCCGCGTTCCTCGTCGGGGTCGGGCTCTTCAGCGGCGCACGACCAGCGGTGGTGACCGCCCTCGCGGCGAGCGCGGCGATCCCGAGCGCGGTGGCGCTCGGCGGGGCGCTCGGCACGGGCCCGGGTCTGCGAGACGCGGACGCCGTGGCCGTCATCGCGCTGGTCGGCAGCCTGACCGCGACGTCTCTGCTGCTCTGGGTCTTTCTGCGTTCGTTCGGCCGCGTCGTCGAGCACTCCCGCCAGCACGTCAAGCAGGCGCAGGGGCTGGTCGAGGCGTCCCCCGACGGCGTCCTCGCGCTCAGCGCGGAGGGCACCATCTGCGCCCTCAACACCACCGCCGAGCGGCTGCTCGGCGTGGTGCGCGACGAGGCGCTGGGCCAGCGCCCCGAGCAGATCGTGGGTGCGCTCGGGGAGCCCGGCTTGCTGGACGCGGACGATTCGGCGCGCGCCCCCCGCGAGCTCCAGCTCGCCTCCGGCGTGATCCTGGAGCTCATCACGCGACGCCTGCCGCCGGGCGCCGAGCCCATCACGACCCTGTGCGTCCTGCGCGACGTGACGCCCCGGCGACGCGCCGAGGCGTTTTCCGAGGAGCTCCAGGAGCGCCTGCACCACGCGCAGAAGCTGGAGGCCATCGGGCGCCTCGCCGGCGGCGTGGCGCACGACTTCAACAACCTGCTCACCGCCATCGGGAGCCACGCGGACATCCTGGTAACGGCGAGCGACCCCGAGATGCGCGAGATCGGCCAGGAGCTCCGCGCGGTGCGCGGTCGCGGCGCCGGCCTCACCCGGCAACTCCTCGCGTTCGCGCGCCGCGAGGTGCTTCAGCCGCGGCCCATGGACGTCGGCCGCGTGGTCGCCGACAGCGCGATGCTGCTCCGACGCCTGCTGGGCGAACGCATCGAGCTCGTGCTCGACCTAGGGCCCTGCCCCGTCGTGGCCGACCCGGGTCACGTCGAGCAGGTGGTGCTGAACCTCGCCGCCAACGCGCGCGACGCGATGCCCCTCGGCGGGACGCTCCGCGTCGCCTGCCGAGAGATCGCGGGCAACTCCGTCGAGCTGGTGATCGAGGACACCGGACACGGGATCGACCCCACGCAGCGCAAGCTGGTGTTCGAGCCCTTCTTCACCACCAAGCAGCCCGGCGAGGGAAGCGGGCTCGGGCTCTCGACCGTGCACGGCATCGTCAACCAGTACGGCGGCACGATCGACCTGGAGTCCGAGGTCGGGCGGGGCACCACCTTCACGATGCGCTGGCCGCGGGGACCGACGACGCCGCCCTCGATCCGGGCCCCGGCCATCAACCAGGTCCCGACCGCGGGGGCGAAGGTGCTGCTCGTCGAGGACGACCCCGAGGCGCGCCGCGGAGTGCGGCGCCTGCTCCGCCAGGCCGGCTACGAGGTCGTGGACGCGGCCAACCCCGGCGACGCGCTCACCCTCGATCCCGACTACACGCCCGACGTCGTCCTGTCAGACATCGTGATGCCGGGCATGTCCGGGATCGAGTTCGCCGCCGCGTGGCAGCAGCGGCAGCCGCTCGTGTCGGTGATCTTCATCTCGGGGTACTCGGACGATGCCCTCCGCATCGATCTGGGCGAAAATGGCCTACTCCGTAAGCCGTTCACGCGGGAGGAGGTCGTCACGGCCATCGAGCGGCGGCTCGCCGAGGCCCGCTCCCGCGGCGTGCCGCCACCGACCTAACCGGGGGATCAGATCCTTGAGGTTCGCCGTCGCGATCCAGACCGAGAGGGTCGCCCTCCGGATGCGCGTCACCAGATCCGTGTAGTGAGCACCATCCACGACCAGCCGCGCCCGCACGCTGCGCATGGTCGGGGAGGCGCTGGACACCGCCCCCACGACGCCCGCGCGAACGGGCCGGGGCATCAGCCCCGCCGGGGCCCGCCCGCGCCGTCGCGGTCGCGACCGTTCCGCGCCTCCGCCGTCCCCTTCCCGTCGCCCTTCTTGCGGCGGGGCGGGGGCTCCGACGGCGAGTCGGCCGGCGGGGGCTCCGACGGCGAGGGTGAGGACTCGGGCCGGGGCGGCAGCGGCGACTCGAGGCGCGACCCGGGGGGGGGCGACTGCGAGCGCGACGGCGGCGGCGGCGGCTCCGACCGCGGCCGAGCGGGCGCGTCCGAGCGAGCCGGCGACGACGGCGGCTCCGGACGCGGTGCCGTAGGCGGGGCGTCGGGGCGTGACTGCGGCGGCGGCGTGTCGGAACGGTAAGGCTGCTCGGCCCGGGGCTCGGGCCGCGGCGGCTCCGGCCGCGGTGGAGTCGGTGGGGCGGGCTCCGGCGCGGCTGCGCTCGGCGGCGCGCTCGCTCCGCCGTTGATGTCCTTCGTACCGCCGCCGGCCCCGAACGCAGCGAGGCTCCCGGCGCTGGGGACCGGCGTGCCGTGCGCCGGGGTCGTCGAGGGGCGTTGCCCCAGCAGGTCCGCGCCGAGGGTGAGGGGCGGGAGCGCCGCCCGCTCCGAGGCCACCGTGCCGGACACGGCGGGCATCGCCGGCACGGAAGGCGGTCGCGGCGCGACCCGCGGCGCCTCGACCCGCGGAGGATGCGCCGCTTCCGTCGCCTGGAGCCGGCTGCTCGGAGGCGGGGGCGGCGTGCGCAGGAACGGCGGCGGGCTGGCGCTGCCGGGAGGTGGCGCGGCGGGAGCGGCGACGGGGCTCGCCGCGGCCGGCACGCCGACGGGGTTCGGGGTGACAGGAGCGCCGACCGAGCTCGGGGTGACGGGCGCGCCGACGGAGCTCGGGGCGACGGGCGCGGGCACCGGATGTGGGGTCGTCACGGCGCTGAGGGAGAGCGGGGGCGGCACGGACGGCACCCGGGAGCGGATCTCGCTCGTGAGCAACAGGCGCTCCTTGGCGAGCTTGATCTCCGCGAGCTCCGACTCGAGCGACCCGAGATCCCGCCGCTTGACGTCGATCTCGTGCTGGAGGTTCTCGACCTCGCGGCTGAGCTCGCGCATCCGACCGACGACCACCGCCTCCTGACGGTTGGCGTCGTCGACGATGTCGACGACGCGGACGTGCAGCGACTCGAGCGTGGACTTGATGACGCGCACCACCAGATCGGCGTTCTTATCGACGGGCAGGCTCCGCATCAGGCGGATCGTCTCGTGGATCCCGTAGGTCGGCGGCAGCGGCGGCGTCTCGAGGGCCTCGATCTCCGGCTCCTCCTCCGTCTTGGGCTCCGCCTTGGGCTCGGCCACGGTCGACGCGGGGCTGGTGCGCGGTGGCTCCGGTTTCTTCCCAAACAGCGCCATGAAACCCCCTCGACGAACGGGAGAGGCAATGCGGGGGCGAGCTTACCCATTTCCCCGACCGCACCGCAACGCCTGGCCCCGGCGATGTCCTCGTCGAAGCGGCGCGGCAGGCCGCGGCGCCGCGGCTTTCCCCGCTAGACTTGCCCTTTGGCAGGCCGGCGGACGAGGCCGAGGGTCGTGCCGCCCATCGTGCCTGCCCGCTCGCCGCCCGGCCACGGGCGTGGCCGCCCCCCGGCGCGGCCGTCGTGACTCGCCGGCGCGTTCAGTACGGCTGCCGCCCGATCACGTTCCCCGGCGGGCTGTAGCGGCAGGAGATCACCGAGCCCTGCCCCGCGCAGGTGGCGATGCCGCAGCCGATCTCGATCGAGTCCCGCCACACGATCTGGGTGTAGTGCCCGGCGACGAAGACGTAGCTCGGATCGAAGACGTACTCGTCCTTCTCGCTGGCCCACATGTCAACGGCACCGCTCGGCGTCAGGCCCCCGCCACCGGCGAGGTTCTCGCCGTAGACGCGGCTTCCCTCGTGCTCGAGGCCGCAGTCGTTGGCAGCGCGGAGGTGGTTGGCCCAGGTCTGGGCCGAGGCGGACAGCGTCTTGGACCAGGTCACGGGCGGCAGTGGCGCCCAGACGCCGGGGTAATCCGCGGGCTGGGTGACCGCCGCGCGCACCGCGTTGTGAGCCGTCACGAACTCGACGGCCTCGGGCGAGGAGGCGGGCAGGCCCTCCGCGGACGAGGCGTCGTCATCACCGCACGCCGCCAGCGACACGCCGGCGAGCGCCGACGCGAGGGTCGACATGACGAGCGGGGTCGGTCCAGCGACGTGACGAGCCATGAGCTCTTCCTCCCAATCCGGCCCCATTCTACCGGAGCCGGGTGGGCGCCGCACCGGCTCACGCGCCGCGGGTTCCGGGCCAGTCCGCGGTCAAAAGCCGTCGCCGTCGCTGTCCGGATCGGTCCCGGTCCGCTCGCGGCCGGGGAGGGCGTGGCGATAGGACAGCGGCGCGCGCTCGGCGAGCAGGGCGAGGAGCGCCTCGTCGCCGTGACCCTCGGGCGCGAGCCAGCCCGACACCCGCTCGGGACGCAGCGCCACGACGCAACGGTCGTGGCCGGTCGCGCGGACCTCGGGTGGGGGCTCGTCGGTGATCGCCGCGAAGGAGAGGAGCGGCGGCTCGGTGGGCGCCGTCCAGCGCTCCCACAGGCAGGCCACGTGCATCTCGGGGCTCGGCTCCAGCGCGGTCGGCGCCGGCGTGAACCGGATCACTAGGTGGGTCGGGCGCTCGCCGGGTGCGAGCGGGCGGCCCTCGTAGGTGTGACGCGGGACGTTCTCGAAGAACGACGACACCACGACGAGCCCGTGCCGCGCACCGAACTGCTCGCGCCAGAACCCGGTGAGGGCGTCCCGACGCGCGTTGTACAGCCCGGGGAAGCGCTGGTCGAAGCTCGCTGGCTTGCCCCGCGGCCGGAGCTGGTAGCGCATCGGGCGCACCACCCGCTCGCCCCCCTCCACCGCGACCACCGGCGCGTACCACCGGGGGAAGATCCGGGCATCGCGCCCCTCGGGCCGGTCACGCCAGAGGTCGGCGAGGCGCTGCTCGAGGGCGCCGAGCTTGCTGGTGGCGATCCGCCGCTCCGCCTCCGCCTTCTTGGTGGGGCGCGCGGCGAGCGCGCGAGTCGCGGCGTCGAGGCGATCCCGCTGCCGCTCGCGCTCGGCCTCGAGCCGCGCCTGCTCCTGCCGACGGAAGGCGAGGATCGCGTCGCGGATCCGCTCCTCCTGCGGGCCGTTCGGGGCGAGAAAATCGCGCTCCATCCCCTTCGGGATCCGGATCCGCTCGTCGGTGAGCCGTCGCTGGAAGAGCTCCTCGAACCGATCGAGCTGGATCCGCGCCTGGAAGCGGAGCCCGAGCGACCGGACGCTCTGCTCGACCATCGCCGAATAGCACACGCCCCGGATCCTGGGCCCCACCGCCCGCGCTGTCACCCCCCGCCGCTAGCGCGGCAATCAGGTTGATTGCTGCGACAGATCAACGATCTGGAGCACCGAATCGGGAGCAGACTTCGGCGAAGGAGGCCTGGAAAATGTCTCCTCGCCCTGCACGGAGGCATTTTCCGGGCCTCCGTTGCTGTCGGCAACCTGTTCGGTGCTCTAGCGGGCGCGCCGGGTCCGCGTCCCCAGCACCGCCAGCGCGCCCGCAACGACGGTGACGACCAGGAGCAGGACGCCCGCGTGCGCGCTCGCCGAGGCCGCCGGCCACAGCCCGGTCACGCCGAGCAGCCGGAGCGCGAGGCCGCCGACGGCGTAGGCCACCAGCGCCATCGTGGTGGTCCAGCCGAGGGTGGTCGCCACGGCCACGGAGCGGACGCTGTTGCCCCACACGGTCCGCGCGAGGGTGCGGACCCAGAGGACGAGCGGCCCGAGGACGAGCGCGGCCACGACGATGATCGCGAGCAGCCCCTCGGTCGGACTGATGGCGGCGTCCGCGGCCTTGGCGGCGAGGACCAGCGAGAGGACCGCGTCCGCCAGGAGCAGCGCGGAGAAGGCGGCCAACGCGAGCGTGAGCAGCCCGATCTTGGGCCGCGCCCAGCGCGCCTCCCGCGTCGCGCGCTCCACCAGCGAGTTGGTGAGCTTCGGGACGGTGCGGTTCGCCTGGGTCGCGCGCGCGGGGGAGGGGCTGAGCAGGGTCGCGGCGGTGACGTTGACGGACGGCGCGCCCGGCTCGGGGGGCGCGGCTTCGAGCGGGACGGCCGCGAACTCGCCCTCGAACGGCAGCAGATCGGCCTCGAGCTCGGCCATGCTCGCCTGCCGGTCGGCGGGATCCTTGGCCATCGCGCGCTGCACGACGAGCTCGAGCGCGGGCGGAATGCTCGCCTCGACCGACCGCGGGCGCGGCGGCTCCCGGGTCAGCACGGCGCTCAGCGCCTCGGCAGCGTCGTCGAAGTCGAACGGGAGCTGGCCCGTGAGGGCGCGGTAGAGGATCGCCCCCACGCCGTAGACGTCCGCGCGACAGTCGGCCTTCGCCCCCCGCGCTTGCTCGGGCGGCATGTAGGCCGGGGTGCCCATGATCATGCCGGTGCGGGTCAGGTGCGAGCCGCTCCCGTCGTCCACCTTGGAGATGCCGAAATCGATCACCTTCACCGTCGGAGCCGCCGGATCCCCGACCAGGAACACGTTCTCCGGCTTGACGTCGCGGTGGATGACCCCGCGCGCGTGCGCGGCCGCGAGCGCCTGACAGATCTGCCGCGCAACGGCGACCGCGAGCGGCACCTCGAGCTTGCCGCGCCGCTCGAGGAGGCCCGCCAGGTCGGTCCCGTCGAGGTACTCGCAGACCAGGAAGGGCTGCCCCGTGGGCGCGCGGTGCACGTCGTACACGTCCACGACGTTGGGGTGCCCGATCCCGCTCGCCGCCTCGGCCTCCCGCTGGAACCGCGCGACGACCTCCGCGTTCTGGGCCATGGCGGGGAGCAGGACCTTGACGGCGAAGCGCTTGCCCGGCAGCCGGACGTGATTGGCCTCGTAGACCCGCGCCATGCCCCCCTCCCCGACCAGGCGCACGATCTGGAAGGTGTCCGCGAGCACCATGCCGACCAGGGGATCGAGCTCCTGCGCGGCGTCCTCGAGCGGGGTGGCGTCGCGGGGACAGACGCGAAAATCGGCCGGGAAGCGCCCCTGGCACTGGGGGCAGCGGCGCGGCAAAAGCGCGATCCCGCTCACCGGTGGGACCGCCGTCGCCGCGCCCGCGCTCGGGTTGCTCGGCGACCACGGGCCCGTCATCGGGGCGGAGCGTACACCGGCGCTGGCCGTCTCGCACTGGGCTCGTCCACGTAGGGCAGAAAAGATCGTGCCCCACCGCACGACCGATCCGACTCGGGCTGAAACTTCCACGCCTTGAACCGTGGGGGCGGGACGCTATCCTGACAGTCGCGTCGTTCACCGTCGCGCTGCTTAGAATCCGGAGGTTTCTTGACCCAGCGAGCCCTGCTCACACCCCTGGCCCTCCTCTTGCTCGGCGCCTGCGGCGCCGAGGATCCCCTCCCCACCGCTCCGGGCGCAGGGAGCTCGTGGACCGGCGGCGCCAGCGGCGGCGGGACCGGCGGCGCGGCGACCACGGGCGGCAACGGCTCTGGCGGCGTGGCGACCACCGGCGGCGCAACGATCACCGGCGGCAACGGCTCTGGCGGCGTGGCGACCACCGGCGGCGTAACGACCACCGGCGGCGTGGCGACCACCGGCGGCGCGGGGATCACCGGCGGCGTGGGGATCACCGGCGGCGTGGGGATCACCGGCGGAGTGGGGACCACCGGCGGCGTGGCGACCACCGGCGGCGTGACGACCACCGGCGGCGACACCTCTGGCGGTGGTGGAACCGGCGGCGACACCTCCGGCGGCACCGGAACCGGCGGCGACGTCTCCGGCGGCGCCCCGCCCAACCCCTACGGTCACGGGTTCGTGCCGGCGACGGTGACGGCGAGCGACGCGCGCGACGCCTACGACGCCTGGAGAACCGCCAACCTCGAGGACTGCGGCGGTGGCGTCTACCGCGTCAAGTGGGAGAACGCCCGGACGGACGCCACCGTCTCCGAGGGGATCGGCTACGGCATGCTGCTCACCGTCGCCTACGACGAGCGAGACGCCTTCGACGGCCTGCTCGCCTACGCCAAGCTGATGCGCGTCCCCCCCCCGGAGGGGCCCTGGGGCCCGGCGGGGTCCAACACGGGCCTGATGAACTGGCTCCGCTACGGCTGCGACGCCCACCGGGACACGATCTACAACGAGTACCCCGACGGCGCGGCCGCCGACGCGGACCTCGACGTCGCGATGGCGCTCATCATGGCCGAGTGCCGCTGGGGCGACTCGGGCTACGGCGCGGAGGCGACCACGGTCATCAACTCCATCCACCAGCACATGTTCTGGGAGGACGGGGGGCTGCGGATCCTGCAGCCGGGCGACGGCGGCTGGTTCGACGACCAGGAGATCGGCATGCCCACGGGCTGCGTGAACTACTCCTACTTCGCACCCGCCTACTACCGGGCGTTCGCGGCGCACGTCCCCGCCGATGCGTCGTTCTGGAACGGCGCAGCGGCCGACGCCTACACCCTGCTGTCCCGCGCCTCGCACCCCAGCACCGGACTGGTGCGCAACTGGGGCGCCGCGAGCGGCGGCGATGCCGTCGGGGACTGCCAGGCGGCGTACACACGCGCCTCCTCCTACGGCGACGACGCGGCGCGCACCCCCTGGCGGATCGCCACCGACTACCTCTGGAACGGCACGCCCGAGGCGAAGGCCTGGGCCGACAAGGTGACCGCGTGGGTGAAGACGGTCCCCGTCTCCCAGACCGTCCAGTGGTATAACCTCGACGGCACTCCCGACACGCAGGGCCCCGGCTACGCCGATCACACCGTGATCAACGTCGGACCCTTCGCCGTCGGCGCGATGACCTCGGATCAGGCGACGGTCGACGAGTTCGCGGCCGAGATCCTCGCCATCCCCGCCACGCCGGGCAGCCACGACGACGAGTACTTCAACCGGATGCTGCGCGCCCTGTCGCTGCTCGCGCTGACCGGCGGCTTCACCGAGTGCGGCGGCGGGTAGGCGCCGCCCCCCCGGGCGGTTCTCGGCGCGGCGGTGGCCAGCCCACGACCGTCGCAGCACGGGCGTGACGTCACGGCGAAGCCAGGTCCCGGCAACAGCGGAACCCCGTCGAGTAGTCGTGGTAGTCGGGCCGGTGCGCGGTGGTGACGTAGCTGCACCCGTGGCCGTGCTCCTGCTGCGAGCTGAAGTAGCCACCCATGAAGACGCCGTTGCCACGCGGCCCGAGCTCGTGATCGCCGTACTCGAGCGGGACCTCGCGCCGCAGGCGGGAGGTGACGGGGTCGGCAACCCACTCGTGGAGATTCCCGACCATGTCGTACAAACCGTGGTCGCTCACGCAGCCCGGATGCTCGCCCGTCCGCGCCAGGAAGCCCGGCTCCCGGTTGAGGCGGGGGTTGTTGTAATGGGCCTCGAAGGTGAGGGTCACGCCCGCGCCAAAGACCTTGGTCAAGAGGTGCGGCTTGCCGACGTTGCAGCGCCCGGGGACGAGGTCGGGCCCATACGGGTAGCGCGTGCGCCGGCTGCCCTGGCAGGCCGCATGCCACTCGCGCGCGCGACAGAGCCGCTTGCCCGCGGCCGCGCAGGCGGCGGCGGCCTCGTCGCGGCTGACGTAACCCTGGGGGACCGTCCCCGCCGCCGCGCGCGCCGCGTAGCGGACGCCGGGCGTGACCGGCTCGTAGGGGGAATGCGCGCGACCCGACGCCACCTCGACCAGGTGCGCCTCCCAGCGATCGACGCAGACCGCGCCGACCGGGGCCATCTCTGCCGGACAGCGCGGGGGCGGCGCCGGAGCGCTCGCTGACGCCGCGGCGACGGAGGGCCGTGCCGACGCTGCCCCCGTCGCCGCGGCCTCCGCCCGACAGCCCATGGCGATCAGCAGCGGCAGCACGCAGATCCCGGCGTGAGCTCCGAGGGGCAAGCAGGGGGCGCGGCGGGTGGACGAGGTCAACTCCAGACAGGTGCCAGACCCGGTACCACGGGGAAACCGGTCGCACGACCCCGGCAAGTATAGCTCGACGCGGCGCGCGATCGCCGACGAGAGCGGGCGATCGCGGCGAGGCGACCCACCAGACCGACCACGGACGCCGCCGGTGCTCGAGGAAGGACAAGCTCGGCACACCTGCGCCAACCTCCCACCATCGTCACCGGAGAGCACCCCGGTTGCTTGCCGGCGATTGCCAGCCGACGCATTCTGGTAGCTGTGGGTGCTCGATCCCGCGCGTGCCGGGAGAACCAGATGAGAGCCGTACTCCCCTTCCTGATCCTCGGGGTGCTCGTCACCGGGTGCGCGGAGTCGGAGCTCGACGCCGACGTGGTGAAGACCGGGAGCTCGGCAGGGGGCGCCGCCGGAGCGGCGACGGGCGGCGGCAACACCGGCGGCTGGGCGACGGGCGGCCTCGCCACCGGCGGCCTCGCGACGGGCGGGGGCTCCACGGGCGGCGTGGCCACGGGCGGCGTGGCCACGGGCGGCGTCAGCACCGGCGGAGGCACGACCGGCGGGGCGCGAACCGGGGGGACCAGCGGGACCGCCACCGGGGGCGCCAGCACCGGCGGGACGAGGACCGGCGGCACCGGGGGCGAGACGACAGGCGGCGTCGAGACGGGCGGCGTCGATACCGGCGGCACGGAGACGGGCGGCACCGAAACCGGCGGCGTCGAGACGGGCGGCACCGAAACCGGCGGCACCGAAACCGGCGGCGTCGAGACGGGCGGCGTCGAGACGGGCGGCGCCGAGACGGGCGGCACCGAGACGGGCGGCACCGAAACCGGCGGCGTCGAGACGGGCGGCACCGAAACCGGCGGGGATGGATCCGGCGGCGGCGGGTCGGTCGACTGCGACGAGGCGACGGCGAAGGATCTGGGAACGTTCAGCAACACCAAGACGGCGCTTCCGGCGGACGGCTGCGCCGTGGTCACGAGCTATCCGACCTGGTGGGGTACCGCCACGATCTATCTGCGCACCGACTCGGGTGGCACCTACCCGGTGCCCTTCGTTTGGGAGAATGCCTGCTCCGGCGCGAGCGGAACGGGGACCTTCACGGGGCCTTACACGACCGTCGAGCTGGGCGACGTGAGCGACGAGTGCGCCACGCTGATCGATCTCGACGGCACCGCCGGCAGCACGCTGCAGGTCTACTGGCAGAACAGCGGCTGAGCCAGCGCGGCGCTCGCCGACGATCCATCGCGACCCCCCGGAGGCGAGCACCCGCGAAAAACCGGCGAGTTCGCCGCGCTGCGTCACGGTGGCGTGCCTCACCCCCAGGGGTGAGCGCGGGCGACCCCCCGTGATCTTCGCTCGAGGTCGGACGGCGAACGGAGGGCGCTCCGATCAACTGGTGTGGATCCCGGAGTTTTCGGGAGGAGCGCGCGCGCCCTGGAGCTGCCCGCCGGGTTCGTTGGGGCGTCCACCGCTGGTGAAACCGGGCTCGACGACGAATAGCCATTGTCGCGAGGCGACTCACGGTGAGACGTTACAGTGGCTGACCCGTCTCGTCGGCGGAGCCAAACATGAAGACACGGTCTCTCCTGGTGCCACCTCTGCTCGCCCTGCTCGCGGTCGGCTGCGGGGGCGAGCACGGAGCCGCCTCGGCCTCGGGCAGCTCGAGCTGCGACCACGAGGGCATCACCCACGCGAGCGGCACCACCTGGCCCTGCGCGGACGGCGTCTGCCGCTGCGACGACGGCCAGGTGGTGACGACGCCCGCCGGCCGCGGCGGCGAGGGTGGCGGCAGCAGCCCGAGCGCGGGCGGCGCGGGCGGCGACGAGCCCGTGGGCAGGGGCGGCGACGAGATCGCGGGCAGGGGCGGCGACGAGATCGCGGGCGGTGGCGAGATCACCGGTGCCAGCGGGACTGCCACGACGATCGGCGGGGCGGACACCATTGGCGGCGCCGACACGAATGACGGCGCGGAAGCCGGTGGCGGCGCGGAGACGGGGG
>CAYOLF010000086.1:25537-27106 GCA_964404725.1 uncultured Polyangiaceae bacterium | reverse complement strand
GGCTCAGGGTCACCGTCAACCGTGGCGCGCTCGGGCGAGCCTACGCGACCGACCTACAGCCGATGGGAGACGCCCCGCCTTGACGCTGGCTCGGGTGCTTCGGCTGACGTCCGAAGACTCCGTGCGGCGCTCCCCTCGTCGCCTGTGCTCTTGCTGATGGGAACGGCGTTCGCGAACGCGCCGCCCGGGCCGCCGCAGCCGCGCTACGCCGCGCCGCTCGAGTGATCGGACGGGCGCGTCCGCACCCCGGCGCGAGAGGCAGCATGACCGCTCGCGCCCGCCGTCCTGGGACACCCCGTCCGGCTGCGCACACGCGCGGCCAGGCCGGACTCCACGCTCCGCAGACGCGATCCATCCGGCAACCCCTCGCCACCGCCCGCCGACGTCCCGCGGAGCCGTCCGTCCGGGTTACATACTTCCCGTCACGCAATTCAGATCGCGCAGTGATGCTAGAGATTCGGCCACGGTGGTGCCCAAGCCTTTCAGCCCGCCGAGCAGCGCGACCACGTTTGACGGAACCGCCCTCAGAACCGGGCGGGCACCGGGGTAGCTAAGGGGAGACGGTCACGGCCGCGGTCACAGTGCGCTCGGCGATGTTCGTCAGATCGCACTCGATGGTGGAGAGCTGGGGCAAGGTTTGGTCGGGTGTGGGTTCGGGGGTGGGGACGCTGTAGGCGGGGACTACTTCGAGCACCTTCAACCCGCAAGCGCCGCCGATCGGCTCGTCGAAGAACACCGCGAAGTGCCGGATGAAGTGGTGGTGTGGTGCCGAGTAGACGAGTTTCCAGTAGTCCGTCTGTGCAAACGCCACTCCGTCCAGAGTGCCCTGGGCATTCACGAATACCGCAGGCATGGCCGTGACACCGACGGCTCCGTCGATCCGCACCTCCAGCACGACCTCACCACCGTCGAAGGTGACGGTGTGACGATGGAGCCGGTATGGCGGATCGCAGGCGGCGAAGTCGATGTCGTCCCACTCGTCGCAGTCCGCGCCCTCGCAGAGCTGTAGCCTCGAAGCGAAGCCGGGATAGACCTCTTGAAGCGAGAGCACGCCACCGTCGAGCACGGGCGGCGCCGGCTCCGAGCCAACTCGGTCGTAGTACGTGACGTAGCGACGAAAGCTCCACGTGCCCGAGTCCGCCGACGCCAGCGGCTGACTGAACACCTGGCTGTAGGAGATGATGTCCGCCGTGGAGTTCGCGTTTCGAGTCGTCTCGAGTTGCCCGGACCCTGCGAAGGTCGGCGCTGCGCCCCGAGCACCGAGGTCGAAGCAGACGGGCAACGCGAAGTCGTAGGTGCCAGTGGCATCCGGCAACGGGTACGTGCCGGGCGCGATCGTCAGCATCGCCTTGGTCGCGTACTCTTGCTCGAGCGTGCGGACTTCCATCTGTTGGCCGCAGTACACCGCGCCGCTGGTCGCGACGAGCTGGTGCGCCCACGCAGAGCTTCCAACATAGTCCGCGCTCGTGGGGCAGGTGGGGGCGACGCCGCCGGTGCCGCCGCTGCCACCGCTCGTGCCGCCGCTGCCACCGCTCGTGCCGCCGCTGCCACCGCTCGTGCCGCCGCTGC
>CAYOLF010000086.1:0-25437 GCA_964404725.1 uncultured Polyangiaceae bacterium | reverse complement strand
CGGTCGCGCCGCCGTTGCCGCCGACGGTGCCGGTGCTACCGCCAGCTTCGGTCGTGTCGTGGTCTTCAGTCCCGTCCCCGCAGCCTCCAGCCAGAACGCCCAAGCCGACGACGGCGACCTTGAAACGAAGCGCCAGGTGCATGGCAAGACTCCCGTCGCCCACGGGTCAAGGCGCGCCCACCTGCCTTGCCGGCCCTCAGGCGACCTGACGCATGCTGGCCGTGGAAGCCCAGGGCCGCAACCTGGCTCCCGCACGAAATGCCCATGGCCACCCTGACCATGACTCCAGGCTCACTGCGTGATCTGGATCACCTGGGACGCAAGTTGACGAAGTTGCTTCGCGGCATGTGCGGCGTCTTGCCGATGATGACGTCCGGAAAGACGCGCTGGGGGCGCATCTCCCAGATGCTGCCGCCCGGAGAATGCAGCGACCAGCCACAGCGGGGCGGCGGCGGTCAACGGCGACTGGGCAACCCAGACATCTGCCAGAACGGCCCCGACCACCACCGGAGCCAGCACGAAGAGGTACGGGTGGTACCGCACCGCTCGGCGTTCGGTATCGTCCGACCTCCGCGTCGCTCCCGCAGCCATCAGAACCACCGGTCACCGCCCGCCGGTTCCAGGGGCGCTCCCCACCCCCAATCGGCCCCGCACTTCGGCTCGTGGTCGGGGGAGGCGCAAGGTCGACGCTAGCCAGGGCCCTGGTGGTCGGGGTCGTCGAGGATAGGGCGACCAACCGTCATGGCCGTCGGGTCATGGGCTGGGACTCGCTGCTCAACGGGCGCGGCTCGTACGTCGTCGGCCAGCTCCGGGACTGAGCGTGACCCAGGCAGGGGAGGTCCGCTACGCTCGACGCGTGCCGGCCGCGCCGCACCCTCGAGCCTTCGCCGTCACGACGGCCCTCCTCGCGCTGCTCGCGGCCGCGCCCCTCTGGGCCTTCGCGTTCCTGCCGATGCAGGATCTCCCGCAGCACCTCTTCCAGGCTCAGGCGCTGGCCCACGCCGGCACGGCGCAGCCCTGGTCGGATTGGTACGAGGTGGCCTGGCGCCCGGGCCCGTACGCGTCGTTCTACCTCCTGGTGGCGCCGCTCGCTGGCCTCCTGGGCGTGCAGGGCGCCGCCCGGTGCTTCCTGTCGCTCGCGGTCGTCGCCACCGCGGGCTACCTGTGGGTCGAGCGCCGCTCGCGTCCCGAGGCGGAGCCACCCTGGGCGCTCCTGCTGCTGTTCCCGCTTGGCTTCAGCCAGACCTACTACCTCGGCTTCGCCAACTTCGTCGTCGCGGTCCCCCTGCTCCTGTTCGCGCTGCGCTCCCACGCCCTGCACCTGGCCGAGGCGCAGGCCGGGCGGCGCCGCTGGGTCGCGCACGCCGCCGCCGTCTCGGCGGTCTTCCTGACGCACCCGTACGTGCTGATCGTCTACGTCGCAATCGTCGCCGCGCGAACCGTGTGGCTCGTCCGCCATCGCCCGGCCCCGTGGCTGCCGGCGCTGCCCGCGGCCCTCGCCGGGCTCGCGCTGGCGGCGTGGCTGCTGGTCACGCCGGGCCCCGAGCAGCTGCCGCAGACGCCACCCCCGCTCACCGCCTGGTGGCCGCCCGCGCACCTGGCGGGGTTCGTGGCACTACCGCTCACGTCCATGGGGACACCGGGCCTGCTCGGCCTGCTGAGCGTCCTCGCCTGGGTGGTACTGCTCGGCGTGGTGGCCCGGGCGGCGTGGCTCGCGCGCGGCGCCGCGCTGCCGTCGCGGGTCGAGGGGATCTCGCTCGGCGCCGTGGTGCTCGGCCTCGTCGCGCTGCCCTTCTGGCTGGGGCATTTCTCGTACTTCAACGCCCGGCTCGCGCCCATCGCGGGCGCGCTCGCCGCGGTGGCGCTCGCGCGGCTGCCGCTGCGGGGCCGCCTGCGCTGGCCCTGGATCGCGGCGGTCGCCGCGCTGACCGTGATCCCCTGGCGCGCCCACGCCGTGGTGAGCGCCGAGCGCGAGTCGCTGGTGCCCCTCATCGACCGGATGGAAGCGGGCAGCACCCTGCACGCGATCTACGTGGACGCGGCGAGCACCGCGCTCGACCCGGCGTACTTCTTTCAGCTCCACGCGCACGATCATTTCTTCGCCCTGCTGCGCGGGCGCGCCGCCTTCACCGACGGGCTGTTCCCGAGCACGATGACCCCGGTCCAGTACCGCGCCGGCCTGGAGCTGCCCTTCGTCAGGCCCGGGAGGGACCACTCCGTCGCCGCGGTCGCCGCGGCCTACCGGTACCTGCTCGTGCGCGGCGCGCGAGTGGAGCTCGACGCGGCGCTCGCCCGGCGGTACCGGCTCGTGGCTCGCGCTGAGCCCTGGGCGCTCTGGGAGGCGCGCGAGGCCCAGCCCGCAGGGGGACGCGCCACGCCGCACCCCTAGGGATCCCGCGGCGGCCGAGCCGGGCTGGCGACGGCCGAGAGCGCGTACAGCCGCGAGTAGACGCCCCCCCGCGCGATCAGGGTGGCGTGCGGCCCCTGCTCGACCAGCCGCCCCTGGTGAAGGACGAGGATCCGCTCGGCGGCGCGGATGGTGCTCGGCCGGTGGGCGATCACGATCGCCGTCCGGTCCCGGAGCAGGGCAGCGAGGGCGCGCTGGAGCCGCGCCTCCGTGTCGGAGTCGATGCTCGCCGTCGCCTCGTCGAGCAGCAGGATCTCCGCGTCGCGGTAGAGCGCCCGCGCGAAGGCGACCAGCTGCCGCTCGCCCGCCGAGAGGTTCTGCCCCCGCTCGCCGACGGGCGCGTCGAGGCCGCCCGAGCGCCGCAGGAACAGATCGAGCGAGCCCGTCCGCTCGAGCGCCTCTCGCACGCGGGCGCGATCGGGCACCGCCTCGAGCGCCACGTTCTCCGCCAGCGTCCCCGGGAACAGGTACACGTCCTGCGGCACCACCGCGAAACGCCGGCGCAGCGCCGCGCGCTCGTGGACGCGGACGTCGACGCCCCCCACGCGCACGGCGCCCTCCGTCACGTCGTAGAGCCGCAACGCGAGCGCGGCGACCGTGCTCTTGCCCGCCCCGGTCGGGCCGACGACGGCGACGTGCTCGCCGCGGCGGACCGCGAAGGAGACGTCGGTGAGCACGGGCACCCCGGGCTTGTAGGCGAAGCCGACCGCGGCGAACTCCACGGCCAGGTCGGCGCCGGCGCTCCCCGCCGCCGCGGCCCCCGGGGGCGCGCCGTCGGGGGCCGGTGGCGCCGGCAGCGGCGGGGCGTCGAGGGCGTCCGGGGTGTCGAGCAGGCCGAAGATGCGCTCCGCGCCCGCCATCGCGCTCTGCAGGAGCGTGTACCGTTGCGCGAGCGCGGCGAGCGGCTCGAAGAAGAGGAAGACGTAGAGGTTATACGCGACCAGTGTGCCGAAGCTCGCACCCTCGAAGCCCAGCCGCACCACGATCGCCGCCAGGGCCACCGCCATGACCATGTCGATGGCCGCGTCCTGCATGGAGTCGAAGTAGATCGCGCGCAGGTTCGCCCGGCGGTAGGCGAGGTTGATGGCGTCGAACTCCGCCTCGGCCGCGCGCTGACGGCGAAACGCCTGCACCACCGGCATTCCCGCCACCTGCTCGTCCATGTTGGCGTTCAGGCGCGCGGTCTTGGCGCGCACCTCGCGGAACGCGCGCCGGATCGCAGGGCGGAGCAG
Source organism: uncultured Polyangiaceae bacterium (assembly GCA_964404725.1). Lineage (GTDB taxonomy): Bacteria > Myxococcota_A > Polyangia > Polyangiales > Polyangiaceae > JAFGBI01. The sequence continues at coordinate 21,798 of CAYOLF010000086.1, read as the reverse complement.
CAAGACCACCACCAGGGCCGGCGCCGCCGCCGCCGCCGCGGTGACGGCGAGCCGGCGATCGATGACGGAGAGGATGACGGCGATCCCCGCCAGCCGCAGCACGTCGCCGACGGCGCCGACGATGCCGGAGGCGAACAGCTCAAGGATGGCGTCGGTGTCGTTGGTAACCCGCGTCACCAGCCGCCCGATCGGCGCCGAGTCGAAGAAGGCGAGGCGCAGCCGGTGCAGGAAGGCGAAGACCTCGGCGCGCAGGTCGGCGATCGCGCGAGCGCCGGCCACCTGGAGCGCGTACACCTGGGCGAAGGCGAGGAGCTGCTCGACGATCCCGACCCCCAGCAACACCAGGCCCCCCTGCGCGAGGACCCGCGCGTCCCGCACCATCACGCCCTGGTCGAGCGCCCAGCGCATCACGAGCGGTCGCCCGAGCGCGAGGCCGGTGGTGAGCAGCGACGCCCCCAGCGCGACCCCGACCAGCGCGCGGTAGGGGCGCAGGAACCCCCACAGGCGCCGGAGCAGGCGGGCGTCGTAGGCGCGGCCCAGGCGCTGCTCCTCGTGGAACGCCTCGAGCACGGCCTCGGTGCGCGCGCGACTCATCGCCCGGGGCCCTCCGCCGGCGCCGCCGCCGCCCCGAGCCCCTGGAGCTCGTGCTCCAGCCGCTGCTCCTCGGCGAAGGCCGCGTAGAGCCCGCCGGCGGCGACGAGCTCGTCGTGGGTGCCCTGCTCGACGACGCGCCCCGCGTCGAGCACCAGGATCCGATCACAGCGGGCGGCGGCCGCGACGCGATGGGTGATGAGAATGACGCTGCGCTGGGCCCGCTGGCGATCGATGGCGGCGAGGATCTCGGCCTCGGTCCCCAGGTCGACCGCGCTCAACGGATCGTCGAGCACCAGGATCGGTGGGGCGGCGACGAAGGCGCGAGCGAGCGAAACCCGCTGCCGCTGCCCGCCCGAGAGCTGCACCCCGCGCTCACCCACCACGGTGTCGAAGCCGTCCGGCAAACCGAGCACCTCGTCGAGCACGCGCGCCTCCCGCGCCGCCTCGCGGATGGTGGTGAGCGCCGCGGGAGAATCCGGATCGTCGAGGCAGAACCCGACGTTGCGGGCGACGGTGGTGGAGAACAAGAACGCCGTCTGCTGCGCGTAGCCGACGGCGCCCCGGGCCACGTCGAGCGGCAGCGAGCAGACGTCGTGACCGTCGAGGAAGACCGTGCCCGGTAGCGTGGGCAACAGGCGTCCCAGGAGCAGCCCGAGCGTGCTCTTCCCGGCGCCGGTGCGCCCGACGACCGCGAGGGAACCGCCCGGCGGGAGGGTGAAGGCGACGTCCTGGAGCACCGGCGCGCGGCCGTAGGCGAAGGAGAGCCCCCGCACCTCGAGGCGCCCCGCGAGCGGCGCGGGCGGCGCGACGGGGCCGTCGCGGAGATCCGGCTCCTCGCGAAACACCTCGTCGAGGCGCGCGTAGGCGGCCCGCCCGCGCTGCGCGATCGACACCATCAGCCCGATCGCCATCAGCGGCCAGGTGAGCTGGCCGAGGGCGCGCAGGAAGGCGACGAAGCCCCCGGCGTCGATCGCCCCGGCGAGCAGGAGCTCGCCCCCGTACCAGAAGACGATCAAGATCCCGATGCCCTGGATGGACATCATCAGCGGCCCCATCAGCGCCCGAAGCCGGGCGAGCGCGAGGTTGCGCTCGAGGTAGTCCTGGCTCGCCCGCGCGAAGCGCGTCTCCTCCCGGGCCTCGAGGGCGAGGCTCCGGACCACGCGCACGCCGGCGAGGCTGGTCTGCACCACCTCGCTCATCGCGCCGAGCGCCTCCTGGTTGGCCCGCGTGCGCGTGTAGAAGTTCTTGGCAAAATACCGCATCGACACCAGGAGCAGGGGCAACGTCCCGAACGACGCGAGCGTCAGCGGTACCGAGATCGAGAGCATGAAGGCGAGCGCGCCGATCAGCGCGAACGGGGTGTTGATCGCGTTCAGCACCGCGAAGCCGAGCAGCAGCCGCACCTGGGTCAGGTCGTTGGTGGAGCGGCTCAGGATCTCGCCGGTGCTCAGGCGCCGGTAGAACGACGGCCCCAGCCGCTGCAGCTGGTGCAGCAGGGCGCGCCGGAGCTCGTACTCGGCGTGGCGCCCCGCGTTGAACACGACCACCCGCGAGGTCACGCGCAGGGCGAAGGCGCCCAGCGCGAGCAGGGCAAGGTGGAGCCCCGCCAGGGTCGCCACCGCGACGGCGCCCCCGAGCGCGTGGTTGACGGCGTCGCGGAGCCGAGCGTTGAAGGCGAACTGCGCCCCCTGATACGCCGCGAGCAGCACGACGCCGGCCGCGTAGCGCGGGGCCTGGCGCCAGAGCTCGCTGGCGAGCCCGACCGGGATCCGTGGGGGGGCGGGACGGGCGAACGCCATCGGGGTCACGCCGGGGCGGCGAGCCGCCGGAGGCGGCCGGATCCCTAGGACGATCCGGCGCGGACGAGAAGCCAGCGCCCCCGATCGGCCGCGATCCGCACGCTCAAGCGCGCCTCCGACGCCCGGGGAGCCGGGGGCGGCGCCGGAGCCGCGGCAGCAGCCAGGCGGCGAGCGCGATGGCGCCGAAGAACGCGAGCGAGAAGCCGAGGTTCTTGAGCAGGCCACCGGGCGTGGCGACGCCCGGGAACGCCGAGGGCTCCGCCGCCGCGGCGGCCACGAGCGCGCGCGCGTGGTCGGCCGGCACCGCAAAGTTGAGCGCCTGACCGTCCGTGCGCTGCCCGACGGCGATCCCCACCACCGCTCCGCTCCGCACGGCGACCACGGGTGAGCCGCTGGATCCCGGCGAGATGGCGGCGGTGATCTGCAGCGCCCAGGCCCGCGGGTGGTCGGCGCCGGACGCCGCGAGCGGCGCCGCCTCGCCACGCAGCGCCGACACCACCCCGACGGAGAGTGAACCGGCGAGCCCCGCCGGGCTCCCGATGACGACGACCTCGTCCCCCACCGCGAGGCCGCTCGCGGTGCCGAGCGGCAGCGGTTCGTAGCCGCCGCCCTCGAGCTCGAGCAGCGCCAGGTCGTGCTCCCGGTCGAGCGCGAGCAAGCCCCGCACGGGGACGCGCCGTCCGTCGCCGAGCACGGCGGTCACGGCGGCGACCTTGGCGATGACGTGGTGATTGGTCACCACCCGCCCCTCCGCGGAGACGAAGAACCCCGTGCCGTTGCCCAGCGGCTCGCCCGCGGCGTCAACGAGCTCGAGGTGCACCACCGAGCGCTTCACGCGGGCCGCGATGGCGCCGAGGTCCTCGGCCCGCGCCGGGAGCGTCGCGAGCCCGAGCACCAGGACCGCCGCCGCCGCGCCACCCCGGGCGCGCCAGCAGGGGCCGATTCGAGCCACGCCGTGCACCGGCGAAGGGTGGACGGACCGGGCGGTGGCCGCAAGCCCGCTCGCGACGCGGCTACTCGTACGAGCAGGCCCGGTGGGGCGGAGGCTGCTCCGGATCCGTCGCCACGCAGCCCTGCAGGCGGAAGCCCTCGTGCTCGGGCGGGCAGTCCGCCGCCGTGACGCAGGCCCGCCCGCAGTTGATGCAGGAGCCGGCACAGTAGGTGGCACCGTATCCCGAGCAGCAGGCCAGCCCCGGTGCGCAGTCCGCCGGCCCCCGGCACTCGAGCGGGTAGCGCCCGTGCTGGAGCGAGCAGCGCTCGTCGCCAGCCGCGACGCACGAGGTCGCGCCGCCAGCCTCGTGGCAACAGATGGGCGCCGAGACCGTGCAACGCGCCGCGCCGCACTCGAGATCGACGGCGGCGAGCGCGCAGGCGCCGTTGCGGCAGACCGAGCGCGCGGTCGCGCAGGGGAGGCCCTCGATGCACTCCTCGCCGAGCTCGCAGCGGCTGCTGCCGTCGGGACCGAGTGGCAGGCAAGCGCTGTAGCTCGCGTCGCCCCACAGCGCGCCGCGGCAGCAGGCCTGCCCGCCGGGGCAGTCGCTCGAGTCGTCGCAGTACTCGACCGTGCGGAAGTTGTCGTCCCCCTTCACGCGGGCCTGGCAAGCCTCGAGCTGCGGCACGACGCGCGCCGGAAGCTCCTCCCCGACACCCGACGGGACCCTCCCCACGCAGCCCCGAGCCTCGCCGTTGCTGCAGCAGACCTCGCGGTCCAGGTTGCAGAGAGCGTCCCCGCACCGCACGACGCCCGCCTCGCGCACCGAACGCGAGGCCGACGACGCGCTGGATGGCCCCACGGTGCCCGGCGGAGCCACCGTCACCTCCGGGGGCGCGCCCGGGGGCGTGCTCGGCCGGCTGCAGGCGATGAGCGAGAGTCCAAACCAGCACGCGAGACGGGTGGCTTGCACGGGGAAGATCGTACCACAGGACCACCGCGAGCCGCGGCTCGGCGGAGCGGCGGCACCGCGGCAGCGACGGGTCCGCCGGACCCGGTCATTGCCGGCGCGGCCGCGGCGAAGTAGACGCCTGCCGCGAGCGCGGCGATTCGACGTATGACCATGTACGCACGGAAGGGCAATCCGATGACTCGAACGAGCAGGCCCCGTAAGACCTACACTCGCGGTTTCGTGATCCCGCGGAGCCTGGCCGCCTGGTTGCCGGCCGTCACGGCCCTGGCCGTGACGGGGGCGTGCAGCCTCGACGGCTCCGGGGGCGACGACGGGGGCGGCGGCAGCGGCGCTGCCAACGTCGGGGGCGGCGGCAACGTCCTCGTCGGAACCGGCGCGACGGGCAGCGGGTCCTACGAGGGCGGCAAGGTCGAGCTCACCCCGGAGCAGGCCGAGGCCCTCATCGGCACTGACTCGGTCTGCGCGGGTTGGTCGGCCGAGCCAGAGGGGGGTCCGGCCACGCTGATGATGGTGGTGGACACCAGCCAGTCCATGGCCAGCGCCGCGCCCAACAGCAACACGCCCAAGTGGGACATCACCCGGGACGCCCTGCTCGCCGCCGTGAACGCGCTGCCGGGGTCGGCGTGGGCGGGAGTGATGTTCTACCCCAACGAGGGGATCTACAACGGGCCCGCGGGCGTGGACCTGACCGAGTGCGTGAACGTCGGCGGCGCGGTCGGCCCGGGGCCGCTCGGCGGCTCGGACTCCGAACAGCGCCAGCTCATCTCGAGCTCGGTGAGCGCCGCTGGCCCCGGCGGCTGCACCCCCACCCACGGCGCCTACGTCTGGGGCCTGAACCAGGCGCTGCGCGCGGCCACCGGCGCGCCGGGCCAGAAGAACCTCCTGCTCATCACCGACGGCCAGCCGACGCTCACCATCGACTGCGCGGTGGGCCCCAACGGCCGGAGCTGCTCGCCCGCCAACCCCACCGACAAGGACGCCATCCAGGCGGAGATCGCCACGGCGCTCGCCACCGACGGCACCAAGACCTGGGTCATCGGGTCGCCCGGGAGCGAGGAGAACGAGACCACGGGTGAAGACGTGCGCGAGTGGCTGTCCGTCGCGGCCGAGCTCGGCGGCACCGCGGCCGCGGGCTGCGATCACGACCTCGGGTCGGCGGCGCCCTTCTGCCATTTCGACATGAGCGAGGAGCCCGACTTCGCCGCCGGCCTCGCGGCGGCCCTGGCGAGCATCACGGGGACGATGATCGGGTGCGAGTACGACGTCCCGGTCCCGCCCCCGAATCAGGTGATCAACCGCGACGAGGTGAACCTGGTGGTGACCGACAGCGCCGGGCAGAGCACCTTGATCCTGCGCGCGAGCGACCCGAGCTGCGACCAGGGCTGGTACTACGAGGGCGACCGCGTGATGCTCTGCGCCCAGACCTGCTCCGACGTCGAGAACGATGCCGGAGCCTCGCTCGATCTGACCTTCGGCTGCGCCTCGAACGAGGTCCCCGAGGTCCGCTGAACCGGCCGGCCCCCCCGTGAAGCGGGGCGGGCCCGCGTCCCGCCGCCGCTGCTAAGATGGGCGGCGCAGCACACGGTGGGCCATGCAGCGGTACGACTACGTCCAGCGGATCATCGAGCAACTCGCGGCGGCGCTGGCCCGGATCGCCGGGTGCAAGGCGGAGGGCCACCTCGAGGCAGGCCTGGAGGAGGTCCGGCGTGCGATCGAGGAGCTGGGGCTCAACCCGCACCTCGTCTCCTCGCTCGACACCGGCTCGCTCGGGCGGCTCCTGCGCCACCCGGAGCAGCTCCGCGCGGTCGCCCGGCTCCTCGCCGAGGAGGCAGAGCTGCTCGCGGCGCTGGGGCGGGACCGCGCAGCGACCGTGACGGCGGCGCGCGCGACCGCACTCGCGCGCCTGCTCGACGACCGGACCGCCCCGGCGGCGAACGACGACGGCGGGCAGGATCGTTAGCCCGCCGCCCCCGCGCCGGTGAAGCTCACGCGGTCGTCCTCGCTCCCGCCCGGGCTCGCCGCCGGGCGCCCCAGGAGCAGCACCACGGCGACCGCGTAGAGCGCGGCGCCGAGCAGCGCCACGCGCAGCATCCCGATCTCCATGGTGAGGGCGACGGTGTAGGCCGCAGCCACCACGCTCGCCGCCCCGTTGACGGCCCAGAACCAGGCCTTGTTCCCGTCGCCGAAGCGGGCGAAGCCGAGCGGAAAGAACGGGCCCATGCCCACGCCCGCGAGGCCGACCCCGACGGCCACGCCCGCCGCGCGCCACCCCCAGGACAAGCCTGCGTCCGCCGCGCCGAGCCAGCCGAGCCAGGCGGTGACGGCCACGACCAGGACGGGGACCGCGATCCCAGCGCGCCGCAGACCACCGAGCCCCAGGCGGGGCGCGCCGAGCGCGCCGAGCCCGCTGCCGAGTAGCAGGCTCCCGAGCACGACGGTGGCCGCGAGGCTCGGGTGTCCCAGCACGAGCGAGGCCCGCCCCAGCCAGGCGAGCTCGACCGCGAAGTACGCGAGCCCGATGACCGCGAAGTATCCCGTCCCGCGCGCGAGCGCTCCGCGCGCGAAGCGCTCCGCGAAGAAGAACGGCAGGGCCAGGAGGGCGAGCGCGCCGAGCCCCACCGCGACGAGCAGGCGCTGCAGCGCCCAGACGCCCTCGCCGTTGACGCCGAGATCGAGCGCCGCCGCGCGCGAGAGGGGGGCGAAGGGCGAGACGGTCTGGAAGAAGAACGGGCGGTCGTCGGTGGGGGGATCGAGGCGCAACCCGTGGCGGGCGTACGCGGCCGGTCCCGCGGCGAAGATCTCGGCGATCAGCCCCGGAGGCGCACCGGGCGCAGCGGCGGGCAGGTGCACGACGAAGCCCCGCCGCGCGGCCTCCGCGTGGAGCGCGGCATGCTCGTCGGCGGTGAAGGGGGCGCGCGCGACCAGCACGGTGCCCACCGCCGCCCCTTGCACGACGGCGACGTGCGCCTCCGGATCCGCCACCCCCTCCGCTACCAGCGCGGCCTTGACGAGCAGCACCAGGCGCGGGAGCTCGAGGCCGAAGCCGCCACGCATCCAGCGGCTGGTGGAGAGGATCCCGGTCGGCGTGAGCCGTGACCAGTAGAGGCGCAGCGCCTCCAGGGTGTAGAGGTGATTCTCGGCGAGAGTGTAGGCGCCAGCCGCCGTCGCCGCCCAGCTGTCGATGAGGGACAGCTCGACGAGATCGTACCGGTCCGCGCGAGTCGCCAGGGCCTGGCGCCCGTCCCCGGTGAGCACGGTCACGTCGGGGCGGTCGTACAGGTGGCCCGAGTACTCGCCGTAGGGGCCGCGCACCAGCGCGACGAGCTCGGGGTGGAGTTCGATCGCGGTGACGTGCTCGGCCCCGGCCGCCAGGGCCGTGAGCACGTCCCGGCCGCCGCCGGCCCCGATGATCGCGACCGTCCGCGGCCGCCGGACCGCGTAGGCCACGGCGGTGACGTCGTCGAAGAGGTGGGTGAGCGCGCGCGGCTCGCCGACGAGCCGCGTGATCGGCGTCCCCGCCGAGCCGTCCTGCTCCACCCAGAGCTCGCCGGGGCCTGGTTGCGTCGAGCGTTGCGCGCCGGGGCCCCAGGCGAACGGGGCCCGGTCGTCCGCGAACAGCACGTGATCGAACACCGTCAGCCGCACCGTGGGCGACCAGCGCTCGTGGATGGGCGAGAGCTTCGCGCCCGCCTCCGCGTAGGTCTTGGTGTGGCGGACCCGGACCGGCTCGCCCCAGCCGAGGACGATCCCGATCAGGACCAGCCCGGGCACCACCCCGCGCCACGCGCGGGGCCGGACGATCAGGGCGGCGCCGAGCGGCAGGCAACCCAGCGCCACCGCCGCCGTCGGGGTCGGCAAGAGCGAGAGCAGCGGCACCACGGCGAGCGCCCCGGCGCCGGCGCCGAGCAGATCCGCGCCGTACGCGCGCGCGACGCGGTCCCCCGGCGCGTCGAGCAGGAGCAGGCAGGTGGCGGCGCCGAGCGCGAAGAATACGGGCAGCGCCGCGGCGAAGCACAGGACGATCGCCGCCCCCCCGGCCGGACGCGCCCCCTGCACGATGACGACCACGGCGACGGGCAGGGCCGCGCCGGCGGCGCCGAGCGCCGCGGGAAGCCACCCGGGACGCGGGCGCGCCAGGGCCAAGACGACCCCAGACGAGGCGAGCCCGAGGAGCGCGACCGACACCGCGAAGAACGCCCAGTGGTACCAGAGCACCACGCTCAGCAGCCGCGTGAGCGCGATCTCGAAGAGCAGGGTGGTCGCCGCGACCAGGGCGATGGCGAGGCGGCTGCCGAGCGCGGCGGGCGGGGGCGGCGCGCCGGACGGCGGGGACCGGTCACCGCGGCGAAGTTCAACGTCTCTCACGGCCAGGGGCGCACGGTGCGCTCATCTCAGCCCAGCCGGTCCGCCGTGGCAAGACGCGCGCCCTCGCGCGCCCGGTTCGCCCGGTCCCCTGGTTGCCCCGGGGGGGCGGGCGCGCGCCCTGCCCCGCCCCCCCACCCCCGCGCACGCCGGAGACGTGTATGCTTGCCGCCCTGCTGGGAGAATCCGATGAATAGACCAACGTCCGTCACCGTCTTCGGCGTGCTGAACCTCGTCTTCGGGGTGCTCGGCCTGTGCGGGGTCGGCTTCGCGCTGGTGAGCCTCGGCATGAACGCCCCGGGCACGAACCCCGTGTACGATCTGATGCGGGCCTCGCCGATCCTCCTTTACTGGACCTACGCTTCGAGCGTCCTGGGAGCGATCTTCACCGTCATCCTGATCGTGTCCGGGATCGGCCTCTTGATGGACAAGGGATGGGGGCGGCTGCTCGGCTTGGCCTACGCGGGCTTCACCATCCTGTTCGGGCTCCTCGGCCTGGTCGTGAACGCGGTCTTCCTGTTCCCCGGGCTGCTGGAGCTCGCGGACAGCTCGAGCCCCGAGGTGATGGGCGGGGCCATCGGCGGGATGGTGGGGGGCTTCGCCGGGGGCTGCCTCGGGCTCATCTACCCGGTGGTGCTCATCGTGTTCATGACCCGCAAGGCCATCGTCGAGCACTTCGCCGCCCAGCGCTGAAGGCCGCCCCGGACCCCGCGATGCCCGAGGCGGCGCCCGTCAGCACCCCCTTCGGCGGCGGGGCCGGTCGGTCGAGGCCCCGCCCCGCGTTCCTGCTCTGCGCGACGTTGCTCGCCACGGTGCTGCTCGTACCGCCGGCGCGCGCCCAGGCGCCCGATGACGGGGTGCCTCGGCTCGACCGGACGGGGCTCGACGCGGCGCTAGCGGGGAGGCCGATCCGCCACCTCGAGGTGGTCGACGAGACGGGCGAACGGGTGTCGACGCCCGCGTTGCGCACGGTCACGCTCGGCGATCCGCTGACGCCGGAGCTCGCCGAGCGCCTGATGACGGAGCTCGGCGAGGGCGGCGCCTTCGCCAGCCTGCAGGTCGAGGCCGAACCCACGGCCGACGGCGTGACCGTTCGGGTCCGGGTCGTCCAGCGCCGGGTGGTGCGGAAGGTCCGCGTCATCGGCGCGCGCCTCGACGCGGAGGCTACCCTGCGCACGGTGTCCCTCCGCGAGGGAAGGGAGGTCACCGCCCCGGAGCTGCCGGGGCTCGCCGAGGAGATCGCGGCCCAGTACCGCGACCAGGGCTACCCCGCCGCGACGGCGCGGATCGAGGCGCTCGACACCGACGACCCACTGGAGACGGTGCTGGTCGTGCACGTCAAGGCGGGGGAGCCGGAGCGGGTGGTCGCGCGGCGCTTCGACCTCCGGCCCCGCAGTCGCGCCGACGAGCTGGCGGAGATCGCTCGCAGCCATGCGATCGCGGTCGGCGATCGGGTCGACGCGGAGGCCCTGCTCGAGGCCGATCGCGAGCTCGAGGCGACGCTCCAGGCGCGCGGCTGGCACCAGGCGTCCGTGAGGCACGCGCTCCGACCGGGCGCTCGTCCCTTCGAAACCGTGCTGGAGGTGACGGTCGAAGCTGGAGCGCACGTCGTGCTCACCTTCGAGGGCAACCGCGCCTTCGACGCCGCCCAGCTGGAGCGGGCGCTCGCGCTCGACGAGGCCAAGGATCGATCCCCGGCCACCGTAGCGTCGCTGCTGCGCGCGCAGTACGTCCGCCACGGGTTCTTCGACGTCGAGGTGACGGTCGCCGATCGTCAGGACCCGGGCTCGACCACCCGCGAGCTCGCGTTCACGATCCGCGAGGGGCTCCCCGTCACCGTCACCGACCGCGAGTACCCCTGCCTGACCGGCGAGCGTGACGCCCGCGCCGTCGAGCGCGAGATCGACAGCTTCCTCTCCGAGTCCCTCCCCGAGACCGGCGTGTTCTCCTCCGTCGACCCGGGGGCAATCGACGCCCTCTACGGGCCGACGCACCGCACCGGGGCGCGGGTGGCGCCGCGCGTCCATGACCCCTGGCACACCTACGTCCCGGAGGTCTACGACCGGGCGCTGAAGCACCTGCGCGACCTGTACCGCTCCGAGGGCTATCTCTCGGCGAAGGTGGGCCCGGTCACCGTGGTCCGCCGGGCGTGCGGACCCGACTCGCCACCGGGAGGCTGCACCCCGGTCGGCGCGCCCCCGCGACCCGCCCCAAGCTGCCCGCGGGACGCCGAGGGGCTCCCAGCCGAGCCGCCGCCGCTCCCGCCGTCGATCACCTGCACCCCCGACCCGGCGCGAGGGAGGCGCTGCGACCCGGACGCGGTGCTCGTCATCCCCATCCAGCTCGGGCCCCGCACGGAGCTGTACGATCTCGGCTTCGTCGGCAACGACGCGCTGGTCGAGCGGGAGCTCGCGCGCATCGCCGACCTCGACCTGGGCCGGCCGCTGTCGCTGCCCGACGTGGATGCCGCGCGGCGCCGCCTCCTCGACGCCTACACCGAGGAGGGGTTCGCCTTCGCCCAGGTCGACGTCGAGACGGAGCTCTCCGGGGATCACACGCGCGGTCGCGTCACCTTCGTCATCCACGAGGGCGAGCGGGTGATCGTCTCCAGCGTGGTCATCCGCGGCGCGCGCCGCACGCAAGAGTCCGTCATCCGACGCCGGATCGCGCTCGAGGTGGACCAGCCCTATCGCCGGAGCCTGGTGCGCAAGACCGAGGAGCGCCTCGGCCTGCTCGGGGTGTTCTCCGGGATCGTGATCGAGCTCGAGGGTCCCACGGTCCCGGAGCGGCGCAAGACCGTGGTGATCACGCTCCAGGAGAAGGCGCCGCAGTACGTCGAGCCGCGCCTCGGCTTCAGCACGGGCGAGGGGCCGCGCGTCGCGTTCGAGTACGGCCACCTCAATCTCGGCGGGCTGGCGATGCAGCTCCGCACCCGCGCCGAGCTCAATTATCTCTTCGACTTCTTGATCGCCGAGGACGACGTCCGCGCCAAGTTCGTCGAGCTCCGCGAGCGCGAGGGGATCGCCGCCCGCCTCGAGCGCCAGCTCTCGGTCGCGGTCGAGTTCCCCGACGTGGGACTGAGCCCGCTCTTTCGGCTCGGCGTCGAGGGGCTCTCGCTGCGCGACAACTCGCGCGACTACGGGATCTCGAAGAGCGCCGGGCTGGTGACGCTGATGTATCGCCCCTCGCGCCGGGTGTCCGCGCAGCTCGGCCCCTCGCTCGAGCTCAACGACGCCGGGATCTTCGGCGAAGAGGAGAAGGGGGCGCTCGCCGACTACGTCCGCACGCACCCGGGGCGCGCGCGGCTGTTCCGCGTGCCCGAGGGGCGCTCGGTCGCGTTTGCGCAGCAGGTGTCCGCCGCCTGGGACCGCCGCGACGATCCCCTGGCGGCGACCCGCGGGACGTTCCTGGGCGCGCGCGTCGAGCACGTGCGCGCGGTCCCCGCCGACGAGCTGGACGAGCTCTTCCGCTGGGACCGGCCGCCGGCGACGACTGCCGACGCCGGCGTCTTCGACGCGGTGGTGAGCGACTTCTTCCGGATCACCAGCCGCGCCGCCGGCTACGTCCCCATCGGCGCCGAGGGATACTCGGTGGCGCTGAGCCTCGGCTGGGGGGTCAACGTGCAGCGCTTCCCGGGATCGCAGACCTACCCCGATCGCCTGTTCACCCTGGGCGGCGTCGACAGCCTGCGCGGCTTCCTGCAGGACTCGCTGGTGCCGGAGGACATCGCGCGACAGCTACTCGATCCGAGCACGGAGCTTACCATCGATCAGGTGGTGATCCGCGGCGGCGACTTCTTCGTCAATCCTCGCACCGAGCTCCGGGTGCCGCTGGTGGCGGGGACCGTCGAGACGGCGCTCTTCGTCGACGCGGGGAACCTCTGGACCGACGCGGCCCGCATGGACCCGCTGAGCGCACTGGATCCCACCGGGCTACGCTACACGGCGGGGAGCGGGCTGCGCATCGCGACCCCGATCGGCCCGCTGGTGTTCGACTACGGCCTTAACCTGCGGCGGGTGATCGACACGGCGCGCCGGGACTCGACGGGGACGCGCTTCTGGGAGAACCTCGGCGCGTTCCACTTCAGCATCGGGCTATACTGATGGAGTACCCGCCCGCCACGGGGTCGATCCCGCGCCCCCGGCAGCCAGGCCGCGACGCCGCCAGGCAGGAGCGGCGCGGCGACGCGCGAACGGCCCGGAGCGCCCTCGCCGTTAGGCTCGTCCTCACGGGCGCGGCGCTCCTCGTCGCGACCGCGCCGGGCTGCGCACGGGGCGCACGCCCGGCGCCGTCGCCGGACGCAGCCCCCACGGCGGCGGCGACGCCACCGAACGACCGCGCGCCCCCCCCCGCGCCGAGCGCGACCGCGGGCGGCGCCGCGGCAACGACGGAAACCGCGCCCGCGCGCGCGGACGGCGCCACCGACGCCGTCCCGCCCGTCGCCGTCCCGTTCGCTCGTGAGCTCGGCGAGCCGGTGACGGGGATCGCGCTCGGCGAGCGTCGGGTGGCGGCGCTGGGCGCCATGCCGTACCTGCGCGATCGGGAGCGCTGGCGTGCCATCCCGCTGCCGGTGAGCGTGCCGCCGGCACCTTATTCGCGCCTGGACATATACATGGGTAGGGACGACTTCCCTCGGATCATGGGCCACGCCTGGACCGAGGACCCGGCGACCGCGCTCACCCGGCGACCCGTGTACCTGCGGTATCGCCAGGCGGGCTGGGCGCCGGCCGGGGACGAGCTCGGACGCCTTGGCGGCGCGCGGCCCGGCGCGCTCTTCGGCGTGCTCGGGTACGACGATCCCGAGGTCGTCTGCAAGGAGGGCGACGTCTGTCTGGTGAAGCGGCGCACGGGCTGGTCCACGGTCCCGGGGATCGAGCTCATGCCCGTGCGGCTCGCCGGGAGCTCGGTCTTCGCGCTGGGTCCGGGCGGGCTCAGCCAGCTCGGGCCGGGTGGCTTCGCCGTCACGCCGCTGGCGGTCCCCGCCGCCACGATCCGTGACGTCTGGACAACGGGCCCGGACGACGTCTGGGTCATCGTCGAGCGTCCGCCGTCCGTCGGCCTCCTCCGGCTGACCTCCGGGCAGGTCCGAGAGCTGCCCCTGCCGATCGCGGAGCCCCGAGCCCTCTGGGCCGCCGCCGACGACGACGTCTGGGTGGTCGGTGACGGCGGGCTCGCGTGGTTCGACGGCCAGGCCTTCCGGCGGGTGCTGGGGGCCGACCCGCCGCTCAGCTGCGTGGTCGGCCGGGGACGCGACACCCTCTGGGTGGGCGGGCCCACCGGGGTGTTCCGCCGCGATTCTCGCCCTGACGCGGGATCCGCTCACGCCCGGTGACCGGGGACGACCGGCCGAGCTTCGCCTTGCTGGCAACGGCGACGCAGCCGGCTAACCTTGCGCCGCGATGAGCGACGAGGATCCGCACGGCGCCCCGCCCAGCGCGCGCGCCCGCAAGCCGGGGATCGGCTCTGACGAGGCCGTCGCGCCCGCGACCGGCGAGGCGGACGGCGACGTGCCTTCCGACGTGCGACACGCGCTCGTCGATCCTGCGCTCCAGGAGGACGCCCCGTCGTCGGGGCAGGACATGGCGAAGGCCATCCTCCGGGCGACCGTGCCGGTGCGCGCCACGCCGGCCGCGCGGCGGCGGCGCCGCCGCCCCTGGCGCTGGCGACTGCTGCTCGGCGGCGTCGCGATGACGGGGCTCGGGGTCGCCCTGCTGTGGTGGGCCGTGCACCGCTTCGACTGGGCGGGGCCGCTGGTCGCGGACTCGCTGCGCGCGGTCATCGGGGTGGACGCCGTCGCGCGCCTCGAGGAGCTCGCCTATGGGATCGAGGATCGGGTGCATCACCTCACCCGAGGCGGCACCGCCCCGAAGGCGCGCTGGGACGTCCCCGCGCCGGGCGGCTCCGCGCCGGCCCCCCCCGCGTCCGCCTCCACCGCCGCGGCGCCGGGCGCGTTGCCCCCGTTTCGGCCGCAGGACGTCGGCCCCGTCCACCGCGCCTGGTCGGCGCCGGGCGACGGCGAGTGGGTCGCGCTCGATGATCCGCGGCGACCCGGCGAGGCCCCACACCTCTACAAGACGCTCCTCCACCCGGACCGCAACCGGTCCTGGGCGGAGGTGTTCGTGATCGCCGTCGACCTGCGGCGCGCGGCGCTGCACCTGATGCCGGGTTACCAGGAGCCGCAGAGCGAGACGCCCGAGGCCAAGGAGCGGCTCATGCACCGCACGCCCGCCCGCCCGGCGCTGATCCCGGCCGGCGACCACGAGGCGCTCCTGGCCGCGTTCAACGGCGGGTTCAAGACCGAGCACGGGCGCTACGGTATGCGCGTCGACGGGATCACGCTGTCCCCCCCGCGGGAGCGCGCCTGCGGCATCGCGCTCTTCCCCGGCGAGGATCTCCAGATCGCCGATTGGGACGCCCTCGGGCCGCGCGCGGAGCAGGTTCTCTGGTACCGCCAGGCGCCGCGGTGCATGGTCGAGCGGGGAGCGCTGCACCCGCTCCTCAGCGATCCCGGGGCCACCTGGTGGGGCGCGACCCTCGACAAGGAAACCGTGATCCGGCGCAGCGCGGTCGGCGTGAATGGGCGTCGCGACGTCCTGTACGTGAGCATCACCAACGCCACCACCGCCCAGGCGCTCGCCCGGGGAATGCAGCACGCCGGCGCCGACGCGGTCGCGCAGCTCGACGTCAACTGGTCGTACCCGAAGTTCTTCACCTTCGCCCCCAAGGCGCCCGGAGGCCCGCTGGTCGCCGTCCCTTTGACCAAGGACTTCGACTACACCGAAGACGAGCTGCTCCGGGACCGCGCCATGCGCGACTTCTTCTACGTGACGCGCCGGGAACCCGCCGCGGCCGGCGAGTGGGTCGCGCAGCACGCAGCGCGGGTCGCCGCGGAGACAGCCGCAGCGCCGGGCGCCAGCGCCGCCTCGAGCGGCCCTCCCCCGGCCAGCGCCAGCGCCCCGGCGAGCAGCCCCCCTGCCGCCAGCGCCCCCCGCTGATCTCCTAACGGATCACCACGCAGCCGACCTGGGTGGCGATCCCCGCGATGACCGCCTCGAGGGTCGAGCCGTCCTCGGCGAGGAGGAAGGGGAAGGGCCCCTCCGGGTCCCAGCGCGCGCCGCCGGCGTCGTCGAAGACACACGCCGACTCGACGTCGAGCGCCGTGCCCCCCGCGCAGGCAAGATCGCTCAGCACCAGCGGGTCGACGCCGTAGCCCCCGAAGCCAACCGCGAACGTCGCCACGCCCGCGCGGCTGAGCTCCCAGGCGACCTCCAGCGCGCTCACCTGCCAGTCGCAGGTGTCCCCGCCGTCGGTAACGAGGAGGACGAACTGCTCCTGGGCGGGGTTGCGCATCCGGGCAAGCGTGTCCCGAGCGACCTCGAGCGCCCCGGCGATCGGGGTGTCCCCGCAGAGGGTGTCCGTCTCGACGTCCAGGGCGGACGCGACGTCCGCGTTCGCCCCGATGCAGGGGGGCACGAGCAGCGATCCCTGACGGCAAGCCGCCGTCAGGCGCGGCGACCGCTCGAGGACCGCCTCGAGGGTGGCGCAACCCCCTTCCCCCGGATCCCGCGGGAAGATCTCCAGCCCGAACGCCACCCCCACCCCCGCGTCGCTCCTCACGACGGCCTCGATGGCGTCGATCGCGCGCCGCCACTTCGACTCCTGGAGCGCCGTCGCCGTGTCGGGGGGGAGGGTGCCGTCGGGCCTCGCGACCATGCTCGTAGACCGGTCGAGCACGATCAGCACCTGCGGCGGCGAGCAGCCGAGATCGCCCGCTCCCAGCGTGCAGGTGAGCGCCGGGGGGGCCGGATCGCCGGGCGGGTACTCGAGGGGCCCGAGCCGCTCCGCCTCGTCCCCGAGCCCCGCGCAGGCGACGGTCCCGAGGGCCGCGACGGCGCCCACCAACCCGGCGCGCGCGCGAGAGGGCGAGCTCACCCCGGGATCGTACCACCGCGGCCGCCGCGCGGGGGCTCGTCCCCGGGGGGCAGCGCCGTCACGGCCGCAAGAGCGCCGCGAAGTCCACGCCGGTCCGCGCGACGGAGATCTCCCAGAGCCGCTGGGCCAGCTCCGCGTCGGTCGCCCGCGGCGCCGGGCGCACCCGCCGCGGGGCGCCCCAGAGCTCGAACGGTCCCCGCGGTCCGAACAGCTCGCCGCCGACGACGTCCGCCTGCGTGGCCGCGTACAGCTGCGGCAGCGCGCCGCGGGCGGTCGACTGGGCGAAGAGATGCCCGAGGTCCATGACCCACGCGGTGACGGGCGCCCGAGCCGCGCGCGGCCCCGCGAGCGCGAGGTTCGAGACGGCATACCCGGGGTGCGCCGCCACACTGGTCAGCGACACGCCCGCCGCGCGCGCCTGCCGGTCGAGCTCCAGCGCGAAGAGCAGATTGGCCAGCTTGCTCGCGGCGTACGCCTCCCATTTGCGGTACCGGCGGTGCCCGTCGAGATCGTCGAAGCGAAGCTGTCCCCGGCGGTGCCACGGGCTCGTCACCGTCACCACCCGCGCGGCGGGCGCCCCGAGCAGCCGCTCGAGCAGCCGCCCCGTCAGCGCGAAATGACCGAAATGGTTGGTGCCGAGCTGGAGCTCGAAGCCGTCGGCCGTGTGCGCGAGCGGCATCGCCATCACGCCGGCGTTGTTGCAGAGCACGTCGAGCCGCGGATGCCGTGCCGCGAACCCCACGGCAAAATCGCGGACTGAGCGGAGGTCAGCCAGGTCGAGCCGCGCCACCTCCAGCCGGGCCTCGGGGACACTGGCCAGGATCCGAGCGCGCGCCGCCTCGCAACGCTCGGGGTTGCGACCCGCCATGACCACCGTCGCGTGGTGCGCCGCCAACGCCCGGCACGTCTCGAGGCCGAGACCGCTGCTCGGGCCGGTGACCACGATGACCTGACCCGCCAGCTCGGGGATCTGCGCCTCGGAGAAAGGGGGGTTCGTCATCGCGGTCGCCAGCGGTGGATCGGCCGTGTAACACGCCGGCAGGCGCCGGAGCCACTCGTCGCCGTCGCGAACTCCCCCGCGGACGCGGCCGGCGCGCAAGCCCCGGGGCCGCCGTGACCGCGGCGCACCCGCGCGGTAGGTTGCGGCCGTGCCCGAGTTGCCCGAGGTGGAGGTGACGCGCCGCCGGATCGCGCCGCTGCTCTGCGGGCGCGAGATCGCGACGGTGATTGCGAAGCCGGCCTCGGGGTTCTTCCTCACCCCACCTGGGACGCTGCGCCGCCGGCTGCTGGGGCGCCTCGTCGTCGCGCTCGGACGGCGGGGGAAGTACCTCCTCGGCGAGCTCGACGACGGCAGCCGCCTGCTCCTTCACCTGGGGATGACCGGGCAGCTCATCGCGGCTTCTGCCGAGAGCCCTCGGCTCTTCCGCGTCCGGGACCGCCACGCCCGGGCAGGCACGGCGGCCGGCTCTGCCGACGACGAGCACGTGCACCTACGCCTCGGCTTCCGCGATCGCGGCGAGGAAATCCTGTTCCGGGACCCCCGTCGCTTCGGGCGGGTCCAGTGGCTCGCGGACGAGGCGGCGAGCCCCCGGCTCGAGCGCCTCGGCGTGGACGCGCTGGAGGCCAAGGCGGCCGAGCTCCGCGCCCGTCTCCAGCGCCGAAAGGCGCCCATCAAGGCGCTCCTGCTCGACCAGTCCTTGCTCGCGGGGGTCGGCAACATCTACGCGGACGAGGCGCTCTTCGCGGCCGGGCTCCGGCCGCTCCGCGCGGGCGGGGACCTCTCCCCCCGCGCGACCGCGACCCTGCTGGCGTCGCTCCAGCGGATCCTCCGCGCCTCCATCGAGCGGGGGGGGACCAGCATCAGCGACTTCGTCGCCCCGGACGGCAGCGACGGGGCCTACGCGAGCGAGCTCGGCGTCTACGGCCGCGAGGGGCTCCCCTGCGGCGCCTGCGGCGCGACGATCCGGCGGGTCGTCATCACCGGCCGCTCGAGCCACTACTGCCCGCGCTGCCAGCGCTGAGGGTGGCGCCGCGCCGGACGCCCCGCGCCTTGACGGGCGGGGGGATCCCGAGGATCGTCCGGCGCCGCATGACCCAGGACGAAGCCAAGCGCATCGCCGCCGAGAGCGCGCTGTCCCACCTCCCGGAGCAGGGCGTGATCGGCCTCGGCTCCGGGTCCACCGCGCGCCTTTTCATCCAGGGCGTGGCCGAGCTCGTGCGCTCCGGTCGCCGCCTCATCGGCGTGCCGACGAGCTCGGACAGCCGCGATCTGGCCGAATCCCTCGGCATTCCGCTGCTCACGGAGGCGGGCCCCTGGCCGATCGAGGTCAACGTCGACGGCGCCGATGAGGTGTCCCCGTCGCTCGATCTCATCAAGGGCGGCGGCGGCTTCCTCACCCGCGAGAAGGTGGTGAACGAGGCGGCGCGCATCAACGTCGTCGTGGTCGACGAGTCGAAGCTGGTGCCCGCGCTCGGGACGGGCTTCCCGGTCCCGGTCGAGGTGCTCGCCTTCGGGCACCACAACACGGCGGCCGCGCTGGCGCGCTTCGGCGAGGTCAAGCTCCGGCGGATCGGGGGTCAGCCGTTCAGAACCGACACGGGCGGGTTCATCTACGACGTGGTCACCGGACCGCTCCGGGATCCCCGTGAGCTCGACGCGGCGGTCCGCGCCATCCCGGGCGTGGTGGAGACCGGCCTGTTCCTCGGCCGGGCGAACCTGGTGCTGGTCGCCGGCGACAAAGGCGTGCGCGAGCTGCGCCGAGCCTGACGCCGCCACGGACCGGCGTGCCGCCCCCCGGCGGCCGCGGCGGCGGCCGCGAGGACCACCGCCGGCGTGCGGGCGCCCGCGAGCGGTGCCCTGCCCCGGCTTCGGCGCGGCTCGACGACCTCGGGCTCGCGCTCCCCGGGGACGATCCCCGCCCCTTCGAGCATGGGCCCGGGAGAAGAACGGGCCGAAGCGCTCGCCTCGATTGACACCCGAGCCGCCCGAGGCGACCATAACCGAGGTTTTCGCTCCACCTCGGGAAGAACGGACCTTGTCGAAACCGCTGCGGATCGAGGTCGCTGGCCAGACCGACGTGGGCCGCAAGCGCAACCACAACGAGGACAACTTCGCGATCCTCGCGGACTTCGGCCTCTACGTGGTCGCCGATGGGATGGGGGGCCACGCCTCGGGCGAGGTCGCCTCGAAGATGGCGGTGGACACCCTGCAGGAGTTCTTCTCCGCCACCGCCGAGGATCCCGAGCGGACGTGGCCCTACAAGATGGATCGGAGCAAGGGCTACGAGGAGAACCGCCTGATCACCGGGATCAAGCTCTGCAACCTCCGGATCTACGAGGCCGCCCAGCGCAACTCCAAGCAGCGAGGGATGGGCACGACGCTGGTGTCGCTCTTCGCCGTCGAGGACGGCGTCTACGTCGCCCACGTGGGGGACAGCCGCGTCTACCGCATCCGCGACGGCAAGCTCGAGCAGCTGACCGAGGACCACTCGCTGCTCAACGATTACAAGAAGATGAAGCACCTGACCGAAGAGGAGATCGCGAGCTTCCCGCACAAGAACGTGATCGTGCGCGCCCTCGGCATGAAGGACACGGTGAAGGTGGACACGCGCTTCGAGCTGCCACGCGCCGGGGACACGATGGTCCTCTGCACGGACGGCCTCTCGGGACCGGTCCCCGACGCGGAGATCCTCCGCCTGACCGTGGAGGCGCCCGACCTGGCCACGGCGGCGAGCCGCCTCATCGATGCGGCCAACGTCGCCGGCGGTCCCGACAATATCACCTGCGTCGTCGCCCGCTGGATCGAGTAGCGACGACTCCGTTCACGCCCGCCGACCGGGGAGGACCGGCCGGACAGATGGGGGCGTGAACGCAACGTGGCGAGCGCGCCGCGCGGATCAGGGCGGCGGCAGCACGCGGACGGGCGCGGGCGGCTCGACGAGGGCCGCGGAGCCCGAGATCGGGTAGAGCACGGCCCAGATGGCGAGGATCACCGCCAGCATCACCAGGCTGGTCACCAGGTAGGTCTGGATCGGCGGTTGGCGCTCCGTGCTCCAGCCGTCGGAGAAGAACTTGCCGCCGCTGCGGACGCGGAGCTTGCGCTGCACGCCGCTCAGCACGTCGGGCGTCTCGGGCTCCGCGCCGAGGGCGCCGCGCAGCAAGCGCCCGAGATCGGCGTCGCCCTCGCCGAGGGCGTCCGGCGCCGGGTCCCCGACGTCGGGGTCGACGGGAACCTCGCGTCCGCTCTCGTCCTCGGTGCTCATCCGATCTTCTCTCCCATCGCGCGCTCGACAGCGCCCTTGAGCATGGCGCGAGCGCGGTGAATGCGGCTCTTCACGGTCCCATCCGGCAGCCCGGTGATCTCCGCGATCTCCTCGTAGCTCAGATCCTCCACGTCGCGCAGGATCAGCGCCGCGCGGAAGTCAGGGTCGAGCTCCGCGATGCAGGCGTGCACGATCGCCTCGAGCTGGAAGCCCTCGACGAGGTGATCCGGGCGCGCCACGTCGCCGAAGGTGACTCCCTTGGCCTCCTCGAGGGTGGCGCGCTCCGCCATCGGCTCGAGCTCCGCCTGCGAGCCCTCGTGGCGTCGGGCCAGGTACTTGACCCGGTTTTTACAGAGGTTGGTCGCGATCCGGTAGATCCAGGTGCTGAGCTTGGAGTCCCCGCGGAACTGGTCGATGGCCTTGAAGACCTGGACGAAGACCTCCTGGGCCATGTCCTCGGCCTCGCTCCGGCGCCCCACCATGCGGAAGACCAGCCGGAACACCCGCATCTCGTAGGCCTGGACGAGCTCGTTGAACGCGCGCTCGTCCCGCGCCTTCAGGCGCTCGACGAACTTCTGCTCGACGTTTTCAGGCGGCTCCGACACGTCCCACCAGCCGCACCCAAGGTAGATCGATTGCGCGGCGGCGTCGCGGTCCGCGCGCGCGTGGCCCGCCCGCGGAGGGGACGAGCGGGCCGCGAGGCGGGACATGGGCAGCGGACAACCGCGCCCGACGCAGGGTTCCCGGGCCGGACCGCGGGCGCGCCCGGTAGGGCGGGCCGCCCCGCCCGCGCGGGGCGAGCGACCGGACGCCTCGCTGGCCGCCCGCCGCGGCAGACTCCGGGGCGAGGTGCTATGGTGCCCGCCGCTCCTTCCGGCGTCGTTCAAAGGCAGGACAAGGGACTTTGAATCCCTGAATCATGGTTCGATTCCATGCGCCGGAACC
>CAYOLF010000085.1:0-27341 GCA_964404725.1 uncultured Polyangiaceae bacterium | reverse complement strand
CCAATGGCAACAGCGCCGCAGAAGACGCACCCCCTCAGGGCGAGGGTGCGTCTTCAGCGGCGCTTGGGGCGCGATCTGCTCCCAGTTCGGTGCACTAGGTCGTTGATTTCTCGCAGCAATCAACCTGATTGCTGCTCTAGGTCGTTGTTCTTCCGCGGCAATCGAACCGATTGCCGCTCTAGCCGGCAGGGCGGCGGCGGGGAGAGCCGCGCTCCTGGGCCTCATCGCCGCGGCGGCGCCGGTGTGCTCGCCGCGCGGGCTCGGGCTCCGCCTCGCCGTCAGCGACGTCGGACCCGCGTCGCCCGAAGAGCCACGCGACGCCGATCGAGACGCCGTACAGCCCGACGAGGGGCAGCGCGAGGATGAGCTGGCTCGCGGGATCGGGTGGGGTCAACACGGCGCCGAGCGCGAACGCCACCACCACGAAATGTTTGAAGTACCGGATGAGGTGCCGGTGGGTGACGATGCCCGCGACCGACAGGAAGAACGCCAGCACCGGCAGCTCGAAGACGAGGCCGAACGCGATCAGCATCTGGCCCACGAAGGTGATGTAGTCGCCGATCATCACCGTCGGGACGACCTGGAACGTGCTCCCGGCGACCGCCCCGCTGTCCGCCAGGAGGAAGGCGAAGGCCTGGGGGAAGGCGAACCGGTAGCCGAACCAACCACCGGTCGCGAACAGGACCGAGGAGGCGAGCACGAACGGCAGGGCGTACCGCTTCTCGCGGGCATAGAGCCCCGGCGCGACGAAGGCCCACACCTGGTAGAGCAGGAACGGCAGGGACAGCACCAAGCCCCCGATGAGCGAGAGCGTGACGTAGGTCATGAAGAGCGCCGCGGGGGTGGCAAAATGCAGGGAGGGCTCGCCCGGCAGCGCCCCCGCTCGCCAGGCGGCGATGAAGGGCTCGGTGATGGTGAGCAAGAGGCGCTCGCGGAACACCCACGCCGCCGCGCTCGCGAGCGTGAACACGATCGCGCCGCGGATGATCCGGTTGCGGAGCTCCTCGAGGTGCTCCCAGAAGGTCATCGTCTTCTCTTCGGGCGGAGCGGTCATGGTGTCGCTTCGGGGTCAGGCGACGGCTCGTCCACCAGATCGTCGGGGACGACGCCAGCGGCGTCAGCGCCCTCCGGCGACGGCTCGTCCACCAGATCGTCCGGGACGACGCCAGCGGCGTCAGCGCCCTCCGGCGGGTACTCGCGGAGAGGATCGACGATCACGGAGGCCGCGTAGGGGTCGAAGGAGGGCGGCGGGGGGCCGTAGCGCTCCCGGGTGCGGCCGACGGTCGAGAGATCGCCGCGCAGGATGCCGCGGAGCTCCGTGAGGCCGCCATCGATACCCTCCTCGCGCAGGATTTCGTCGATGCCGGTCTGGGCGCGCACCTCGGTGCTGAGGCTGCGGAGGCGCCGCACCCACTCGCCCAACGAGCGCAGCATTCCGGGTAGCTGCTGGGGACCGACGACGATCAACGCGACCAGCGCGATCACCAGCAGCTCCATGAAGGAGATGCCGAACACACGCCAACGCTACCCTGCCGCCACCGGTCCGGCAACGCGACTGGCCGTTCGCGGGGCCGTTACTCGCGCGCTCGTGCCCGCTGGCGCAGGGCCTGGGCGCGGCCCGCGCGGGCCCCGAGCGCGTAGCCCAGCGCGAGGCCGAGGAGGAGGACGACTGGGATGTAGATGGCGTGAGTGAGGCTCATGGCTCCCTCTCGGCGCGCGTGGCGTCGCCCCGAGCGAGCGCCTCTTCCAGGTCGTGGAGGCGCGCGTCAAGCCGCGCGAGTCGCCGGAAGGAGATCCAGACGAAGCCGAGCACCAGGAGCCACATCGAGGCGTAGGCGATCACCAGCAACAGCTCGGCGCTCGGCGACGCGCCTCCACCGTCGGGGACGGAGACGAAGGCGGTGGAGCGCGCGGCCGGGCTCACGATCGCCGCATCGTCGACGGAGACGGCGGGGGCGCGGGCGTCCGTGGCCGCCCCCAGCAGGCCGGGAGCGAGCCCCGGGTCTCGGTGGAGTTCGTCGGGCGCGGGTGGCTGGGCGTGGTCGTCCATGAGTCAGTCCTCGCCGAGCAGTCCGCCCGCGTTCGCCAGGTGCTCGGCCCGTTCGAGGCGGGCGGCCTGACGGTGCACGCGCGTCCGGAGCCAGACCAGGACCGCGGCGAGCAGGGTCATGGTGACGAAGCCGGCCCCCAGCGCGTAGGCCATCGCCGGGGCGCGCAGCCCCCCGCCGCCGCGCGCGATGACCGTCGGGTGGTTCCCGCCCCAGAGCGCCACGGAGAGGTGAATCAACCACAAGTTGAACCACCCGAGTACGCCGAGCGCGGCGGCGAGGCGGCGCTCGGCGATCCCCGTGCCGGAGAAGCGCCGGAGGAGCACGATCGCGACGTAGATCGCCCAGCTCAGCATGACGGTGGTGAGCCGGGGGTCCCAGGTCCAGTAGACGCCCCAGGCAATCCTTGCCCAGAGCGGGCCGCTGACGAGCACCATCGCGCCGAAGAGGACGGCCACCTCGGCGGAGGCTCGGGCGACCGCGTCCCGGCCCTCGCCCTCGCGCGCGAGGAAGAGCGCGCTGCTCGCGAAGCACGCCGTGCCGGCGAGGTACATCGCGTAGGCCGCTGGGGCGTGAAAATAGAGGATCTTCTGCGCCGCGCCGCCGGCGGCGGCCTGAGCCTCGGGAGTGGCGAGGAAGACGAACGGGATGAGCCCGCCGAGCAGCAGCGCCGTCGCCGCCAGGAGCGCGGCGGGGCCGAGGAGCGCGCGGGGCATGGGCCGGAAGCTAGGACACGACCTGGCGCCCGGCAACCCCGCCGGGCGCGTGCACGGCCCCCGCGGAGGTGGGCTCGGTGTCCAGGCGGTCGGCGACGGGGACGGCTCTGGTCACGGCGTCGTTGCCGACGCCGACCCACTCAGCGAGCAGTCGATCGGCGTCGTCGGCTGCGTCCCCGAGCGCGCGACGCAACAGCGACTTGGCTCGCTCGAGCTCACCGGCGCGACCGAGAGCGTGCGCGTAGGAGGCCGCCACCTCGGGCTCGTCGGGCAGCGCGCGGTGAGCAGCGGCGAGGTACGGGAGCGCCCCTGCCGGACGGTCGAACGCGACGTCGAGCAGGTGCCCGAGGTTGTGCAGGCAGCAGGCGTCGCCAGGATCGATGCCGAGGCCGCGAACGTAGGCGCGGCGCGCGGAGCGGAAGTTGCCGAGAAGGGTGTGGGCGATCCCCAGGACGGCGTAGGTCTGCTCGTCCTCCGCGACCGCCAGCGCCTCGCGTGCCAGCCGCGCGGCTCGGAACGGGTGTCGGGAAACCAGCAGTCGCGACAGCTGCCGCTGGGCCAGCAGGCGCGCGTCGGAGCCGCGGGGCGCGGCCGCGAGGAGCCGCTCGAGCATCGGCACCAGATCGCGAGGTCCGAGGCCCTGCGCGAGCCCCCAGCGGGCCGAGCGGAGCAGGCGTTCGAGGCGGGCCTCGGGGGTGATCTTCATCGACGACGGCTACCCAGTTACCATGGTGTCGCCGCGCACCCGACGCCAGGGCCTCGAGCCCGCCGCGGGCAGTGAGGGTCACGCGGCCCCCCGGCGAGCGCGCTCACGGCACTTTCGTCAGTCCGCGCGGTCACCGCCGGCGCCCCGGGCGGCCTCGGCCGCCGCCTGGCGACCCCGGATCTCCGCCCCGTCGAGGGCCTCGATGGCGTCGTCGAGCCGCGCGCGGCGCACGCGGACGAAGGTGTGCCGCAGCCGTACGTTGACGGAATCGACCGCCCCGCCGAGCCCTGCCGCGTCGAGGACGGTCAGGAAGTCGTCGTCCTCGGCCCCGTCGCGCCGCCCTACGTTGACGTAGATCTCGGCGATCTCGTCGCGAGCCGGCGCCGGGCGAGGGCTGGCCCCCCCGTCGGCCGACTCCACCGTGTAGCCCGGGAGATCGTCGTCGAGTTCGGCGTGCGCGTCGTTACGCGGGGGCACCTCCTGGACGGCGACGGCCTCGTTCCGAGGGTGATCACGCCGCCGCCGTCGGGGCCGCCGATCGCGGTCGCGTTCGCCGGCGTCCAGGGGCCCACCCGCCGGCGCCACCGGCGTTTCGCTCGGGAGCTCGGGCTCCTCCGGTGGGCGGGCGTTTCGCTCCGTCGGGGGCCGGGGCGGCGCCGCCTCGGCCCCGCGCCGCTTCGCTTCGGACCGCGACTCCGACGGAGGGGCGGACGGGGCGGGGCGGGGTGGGGTGGACCGGCGAGCTCGAGTGGCGTCGTCGGCCGCCTCGGGCCCGTCGCCGAGATGATCGCGCAGCAGGCCGGCGAGGATGAGCGCGCCGCGGTCGTCCGTGAGGACGCGCCGCGCGAGGGCGAGGTCTTCCGGGCGAACCGGGCGGTCCGCGAAGGTGCGCACGAGCGTGCTCACGAGGTCGACCTCGGCTCGGGTGCGGAGCTCCCGCGCGGACGGGACGTGCCGAGCGTCGGGGCGGATGCCGAAGGTGAGGCGTACGAGGTACACGTTCCCGACGTCGCTCGGCGCCACCATGCTGATGGCCGTGCCGGTGCGCCCCGCCCGGCCGGTGCGCCCCGTTCGGTGCACGTAAGCCTCGGCGGAGTCGGGGAAGTCGAAGTTGAGCACGTGGGTGAGGTGCGAGATGTCGATCCCGCGCGCCGCGACGTCCGTGGCCACGAGGAACCGCACCGCGCCCCGGCGGGTCGCCTCCATCACCTTCTCGCGGTCACTCTGCGCGAGGTCCGCGTTGAGCCAGTCGGCGGCGAAGCCGCGCTGCTGGAGCGCGGCGGCGACCCGCCGGGTCTGATCCCGGGTGTTGCAGAACACGATGGCGCTCTCGGGATCCTCGACCTCGAGCATCGAGAGAAACTCCGTCGTCTTGTCGCCTTGCGAGTAGTACACCAGGTGGCGCACCTCGAGCGCCCCGATCTGGTCCCCGCTGAGGGTGAGGAACTCCGGGTCGCGCAGGCGGTTCTCTGCGATCCGCTTTACCGCCGGGGGCAGGGTGGCGCTAAAGAGGAGGGTCTGTCGAACCGGCGGGAGGAAGGCGAGGATCTCGTTGATCTGAGGGAGGAACCCCATGCTGAGCATCTCGTCGCTCTCGTCGAGGACGAGCACCCGGACCTGGCTCGGGTTGAAGGTTCGGTGTCGGAGGTGGTCGAGGACTCGCCCCGGGGTCCCGACGAGGATCTGGGCCCCCTCACGGAGCTGGTCGATCTGTCGCTGCATGGGGGCGCCGCCGTAGACCGCCGCCACGGTCAGGTCGCGGTACTTGGCGAGGGCCTCGATCTCCTGCGTGACCTGGAGTGCGAGCTCTCGCGTCGGACAGAGAGCGAGCGCCTGCACCCCCTCGGTCCCCCGGCGCACGAGGGTGTTGACGAGCGGGAGTCCGAAGGCGGCGGTCTTCCCCGTGCCCGTGCGGGCCTGGACGACGAGATCGCGGCCCCGGGTCGCCGGCTCGTAGACGGCCACTTGTACGGGAGTCGGCACCACGTAGCCGAGCTCGTCGATCGCTCGCCGCACCTCGGGGCTCAGCGGGAGGACGTCGAAGCTCGGTGCGGGATCGGTGATTTCAGCGGTCGCGACGGTCATAAAAGCTCGGCCACCCTAGTCCCGGGACCCTGGCATTTCCAGGTCGACCGGCGCCTCCAGCTGGAACTCGGTCGCGAGCCTGCGCACCCGGCGGCGGCGGCGAGCGACGTCGGTGGCGTCCTGGCGGACGGTGCGCTCCTCGGCGTAGCGGAGCAGCTCGATCTCACGCAGCAGCTGGCGCGCCGTCGGATCGCCGTGGCAGGCGTCCCCGAGCGCCGCCTGTCGGCCCCATTCCGGCTCGAGCGCGCGCCGGAAGCGGGCGACGCTGGCGCGCTCCCCAGCGGGCTCGTCGGCAGCTCCGGCGCGGGCGCGCCGGACAGCGCGGAGCAGGGAAGCGAGCCCCTCCCGGCAGTCCTGGGTGGCTGTCGGACCGGGCGGAGACCAGGCCTGGGAGACGATCTGCGCGGCCCAGTGCACCGTCGGGACCCCGATGAGCAGGGCGAACGCCGCCACTCCAGCGGTCTTGCCGCGCCGGGCGGCGGCCGAGGTTCGCGAGGCCGAGGACATTGCCGAGAGCCCCCGTACCGCCGACCCACCCCGTCCGTCAAAAGTATCCCGCGTCTCCGGTTGCGCGGCGGGGGCCAAGAGCACGAGTCTCGGTCCCGATCCGGCCGGGTCGCGCTATATTGCCGCGGCCTGAGTTCTCGGCCCCGAGGACGGGACTCGATCCGGAGTCGATGCCCCGAGGCGGGGCGGCCGGCCGGGCCCCATAGAATCCGAACGCACGAAAGCGGCTCTTGGAGATGTCACTTCCACTATCGAGCGCCCTCTCCGCTCTGGCCGGGTCCCTCGACGGGAAGCCGGAGGAGGATCGGCTGGCCGCGCACGTCGCCGACGTCGAGGCGCTCCTGGAAGAGGATCTGGGGGCGCTCGAGGCCGCGCTGCTGGACGCCGTCGCCGATGGGCCCTCACCGGCCAGGGAGGCGGCACACCACCTGGTTGCCCGGGGTGGCAAGCGTGTGCGCCCGCTGGCGCTGCTGCTCAGCGCCGCCTGTTTCGGGCGGGTGCCCCCGGCGGCGAGGGAGCTGGCGGTGGTGGCGGAGCTGGTCCACTCGGCGACGCTCCTGCACGACGACGTCGTCGACGACGGGATGCAGCGCCGGGGCGCGCCCACGGCGCGGCTCGTGTGGGGCAACGCCGTCAGCGTGCTGGCGGGAGACCTGCTGCTCGCTCACGCCCTGTCGCGAACCCTGACGGCGGCTCCCGAGGCCATGCCGGACCTCGTCGCGACGCTGCGTCGGCTGGTGGACGGGGAGGTGGTGCAGCTCAGGGGACGTCAGCAGCTCGACCTATCCGAGGCGACCTACGAGCGGGTGCTGCGCGACAAGACCGCGTCCCTGTTCGCGTGGTCGACCCGGGCGGGGGCGCGGCTCGGGTCGGCGACCCTGGCTCAGCAGGACGCGCTGGCGTCCTTCGGCGAGCGGCTCGGCACGGCCTTCCAGCTGGTCGACGACGTCCTGGACTACACGGGCGAGTCGACCGGGAAGACCCTGCTCGCGGATCTGGCAGACGGCAAGGTGACCTTGCCGTTGGTGCTGGCGGTGCGGCGGCGCCCGGAGCTTGAGGTCGAGGTGCGCCGGATCCAGTCCGGCAACGCGCTGGGCCTGCCGCGCGTGCGCCGCGCCGTGCTCGAGTCAGGGGCTTGCGAGGAGGCGCGCCTCCGCGCGCGCCAGGCGACCGATCGGGCCGTCGCGGCGCTCGCGGACGTGCCACGCGGGCCCGCTCGTGCACTTCTCGAGGGGGTCGCGACGGAGCTGGTGGACCGCGTGACGTAGCCCGTCAGGCCCGGTCCGCGTCGATCGTTCGGAGCGTGGGCGGGGCGGCCCGGCGGCGCACGCGCTCGAGCGCGGCCGCTCAGTTCAGCGGTCCCGACGGCGTGTGCTCGTGATCCGGCTCCACGAAGGTGCCGATGATCTCGCGCTCGAGCGCGGTCCGGAGCTCCGCCTCCACCGCGTCCATCGAGCCGGCCAGGCGCTCCACGTTCCGCTGGTAGACGAAGAGCCGCGCCGTGGGTGAGGAGCCGTCCTCCTCGGCGGAGAACCCCTCGAGCAGGAGCAGCGCGCGCGGATCGACCCCGTCCGCCACCACCTCGGCGCCGGGGACGTCGGCGACGTAGATCTCGTCGGCGCGGACGAACGTGCGGAGCTGATCGGCGAGCCCCTCGACGACGCGCCGCGCGGTCGTCGAGAACGTCTCCGGGCTCAGGGACCAGGGCGGCGGCGGGACGACGAGATCGAGCTCTCGGGAGCGCAGGAAGGCGCGCGTCGCCTCCAGCACCTGCTCGCGCTCGTCGAGCACCAAACCGAGGTAGTACCAGGCTTCCGCGTTGTCCGGGGTGAGCCGAGTGGCCTCCTCGACCAGGGGGCTGGCGCGATCGAGGTCCCCGAGCTCGTAGAACGCCCTGCCGACCAGCAGGACGTGGTTCGGGTTCTCGAAGGGCCCGGCGGGGAACCGCTCGCAGGCGGCGCGCGCGCCCGCGACGTCATTCTTGCCGAGCAGCGCGTCGAACTTGAGCAGCAGCGCGTCGACAATCTCGTCGTCGTTCTCCGCCAGATCCAGCGCCTGGTCGCACATCTGGATCGCCTCGTCGAACTCACCGAGCGGGTGCAGGTAGACCTCCGCCGCGTTGAGCATGGCCTCCAGATACGTGTCGTCGAGCGCGATGGCCTGGGCGTAGTGCTCGATGGCGTCCTCGAACTCCCCCTGGAGCGCGGCGACGTAGCCGAGGAGGTTGTGGGCCTCCGGAGACTGCGCGTCGAGCTCGAGGGCGCGGCGCGCCGAGAGCTCGGCGCCCTGGGGGTCACCTCGCTGCGCGAGGTCCCAGCCACGATCGAGGTGTGCGGAGAACTGGTCCATGATCGGCCGCGGTCGCACCCATCGCACGGCGTGCGGTCGCTGGCAACGCCAGCGCGACCCGGGGCGGTACCACGCCTCGGGGTCGTGTCAAGCAGCCGACCCGTCGCGCGGCGGGGGCGCTACTCGTGCACGACGACGCGGCTTCCGGGGCGACCCTCGGTGGCGAACACGCCATGCCAGCCCGGGGGGATCAGGGGCTCCGTGAAGAAGAAGAGGTACCTCGCGTCGAGCGGGGCGAGGTTGACGCAGCCGTGGCTCATCCGCACGCCGTAGTTCTTGTGCCAGAAGGCCCCGTGCAGGGCGAAGGAGCGTTCGAAGTACGCCACGTAGGGGACGTCCTCGATGCTGTAGGGTAGGTCGCCCGCGGCCGAGCCGTCGCCGTCCATGGTGGTGGTGAGGTGCTTCTCGCGGATGCGCCACTCGCCGCGCGGAGTGCGGTGATCCTTCTCCTTCACCGTCGACTCCTTCCCGCTCGACACCAGCGTCGCGTACACGGGTAGGGTCCCGACGTAGGCGACCAGCGTCTGGCTCCTCACGTTCACGTCGACCCAGCGTTCGGCAGGGTCGAGCCCCTCCGGCGGGGGCGACGCCGTCGCGACCCGGAGGTGAGCGTCCTTGATCCAACGGTCGTCGCGGGTCTTCCAGTACAGCGTGCCGGCGATCTTGCGCGGCTCGCCCTCGAGCTTCACGGCCGTGAACGCGGGCACCGAGCCCTGCGGGGTGAGCCGCTCCGCGTCCTCCGCTAGCGCGTAGGTCGGCGCCGTCTTGCGACTCCCGTACACCCAGCCCACGGGCAGCCGCTGGTCCTCCCCGTCGAGCTCCAGGCCCTTGAACTCGGGGCCGGCGACCTGCCAGAAGCGATCCGCCGGTGCCACCAGGCCCTTGGTCGTCTTGTACCAGAGCCGGTTGTTCCAGCGGAACGTCTTGTCGATCGCGACGTAGAACCCCTCCACCATGCGCTGCGCGAGCACGTCGTCGGCCTCCGCGCGCAGGGTGTCGATGGTGACCTCGTGGAGCTTCGCGTCTTCCTGCTGCCACCAGGGCGTGTCGGGGATCTCGGCGCTGGCCGCGGCGGCGACGGAGGGATCGCTCTCCGGGTCGTCGCGGCGCGGCGGGTTGGCGTCGGGGGGCGAGAAGGGCCGTCCCGAGGCGGAGCCGGCCGGCGGCGTCGCCTCGTCGGGCGCCCGAGTGCGCTGTGCGCGGTCGGCGTCCGGCGCGCGTGCGCTCGACGCCGGGCCGCCTGCGGAGGCGCTCGGGGCGGCGTCGGCACGCTCCGGGGGGTCCTGCCGTGCCCGCTTCGCCGCGGTCAGGTAGGGCTCGTAGGCGTGCATCTGGTCCGGCGTGGGGACGGACTTGTACAAGGGGGTGCCGTGCTTCGCGTTCCTCGCGTAGGTGTACGGCAGCACGGAGTCGAGGTTGGGCGGCTTGACCGTGAAGCGCAGGGCAGGGTCCTTCGGATCCACGGAGCCGAGGTTCATGCAGACGTAGCCACCCCCGATCACCTCACGCCAGCCCGACGAGCAGCGGTCCTTCGACGCGATCGCGTCCCGCACCGGGAGCCGACCGCCGCTCTTGACGTAGCCGATCTTGGTCTTGCTATCGAAGCTCGGCTGGGCGTTGATTGGCGCGGCCGTCTTGGTGACGGTCATCCAGGGGCCATCCCACTCGATGCTGGCCGGGCCGACGCGCAAGGGCGCCGCGCTCGCCGAAGCGGAGGGGCTCGGGTGCGCGCTGCCCGCGAGCAGCTCCGCGGGCAGCGTCGGGTCGCCCGCGCGCGCCCGCGGAGCCGTCGCGGAGGCGGCGGCGCTGGCCGTGCTGCTCACCGTGCCGCTCACGGGCCTCGACCGCTCGCGGCAGCCGCCCGCGATCGCCACCGCCGCCGTCAGCATCGCGAGGCAGCCGCCGGAGAGCAGGCGGACCGAACGTCGGTTGGGAGGGGCGTAGGGCGAGGTGCTGTGGCGCATCGTTGCTGGAACCGGGGGTTGCTGGGGGAACCTTCCACACGGGGTGGGGTCGATCCAATTTCTCGTTCGCGCCTCGCCGAGCGAACGGCCAAGCGGTCGGGGACCGTGGCGGTGCGCGGGCCGCGAGGCTCCGCCGCGCGCCGACGCGGTTGCCTGAAGTCGCCGGTCCCGATTCGCCCGCGGGCGGGCGCGGTTGTATGGTGGCGCACGTGGCATTCACGACCGAGTGGCGTGGCGAGCCCGACGCGCTCCTCGGGCGCTTCTTCGCCCTGGTCGGCGCCTCGCTCGCGCTCCACGCGCCCTTGAGCCCGCTGTTCGTGCTGCTCGGGCTGGTGGGCCTGCTCGCGCCGCCCCCGGCTCTGCCGCCCACGGATCTCAACGAGCTGAACGCCATCCCCATCGATCTGCTCGAAGACGGCAGTCGAGAGACGCCGCCGCCGGGGGACGAGGCGGTCGCCCCGGCCCCCGAGCCCGCTGCGACCGCGGCGCCGACGGTCCAGGAAGTGGTCGGCGATCCGGTGGACGCCGGCGCCCCGGCTCCGGACGCATCTCCGGAGGCGGTCGCGGACGCGGGGAACGACGCGGCGGTCGTCCCGGACGCCGCGTCGGACGCCGACGCGGACGGCGCCGACGCGGAGGCACCCACGCGCGTGCGCGATCCGGTCGCGATCGCGGCGAAGGAATCGAAGGTTGTCGACTCGAACGCGGTCATCCAGATCACCGTCTACTCGGAGAACTTCCGGCAGCACCCGCTCGGGCCGCGGATGGGGCGACTGCTCGCGAACCTCCCCCAGTGGCAGGACTTCTTCGGTCCCGCCGGGCTCGATCCGGTCGCGAACATCGATCGGATCATGATGGTCGGCCCCGATCTGGCGGACTCCTCGGGGCTGGCGGTCCTCATCCAGCACCGCCTGGACCCGACGCGGATCCGTGGCGCCGTCGAAACCCTGGTGCAGCGGAGCCGCGGGCGGTGGCTCGAGGGGTCCGTTCCGGCTGCCATCGCGAGCGCCGACCGTGCCGAGCGTGTGTTCGTGATGCCCTCGCGCTCGATGGTGGTCGTGGCGCCGCTGAGCGCGCGCGACTCGGCCCTCACCTTCCCGGCGAGCGCCCGCGTGCCGCCGCCGGAGGGTGACGAGGCGCTCTACGGTGCGCTCAAGGCGCCGGGCTACGCCTTCGAGAAGCACGGGGTGCCGGTGCGGCTCCCCGAGTCGATCGAATCGGTGGAGTTCTGGGTAACTCCGCTGCCCGATGGCGGCGCGGTGGGCCGTTTCGTCGCCCGGGATCGCTCCGCGGCGGACGCCCAGCGGTCGCTCGAGAGCCTGCGCAGCCAGGCGGAGACGCTGCGTGCGGCCACCGGCCTCATGGGCCTCGGCTCGACCTTGCTGGGTCGGCGCTCGAGCGGGATCGACCCCGAGGATCTGGCTGTCATCGTCGTCCTGATCGGCGGGCTCGAGCTGACGGTGCACGGAGCGGAGGTGCACGGCACCGTGACGGTGCCACGGCCGGTCTGCGAGGCGGTCATCGCCCGCGTCGAGCGGCAGTTTCGCATACCGGTCGCCGCGTCGAGCGCGCGCCCGCGCGGGGTGGCACCGCTGCCCTCCGCCTCCGGCTCGGCGGCAGCGACGAAGCCGGCGCCGGCGCGGCGCCCGACGCCCGCGACGACGGCGGTGCCCGACGCAGGCTGAGGCGCTCGCGTTCGAGCCGCCCGAGCGTCCAGGGAGCGGCCGGTGGTTACGGCCCCTCAGGCGCGGGCTTCGAGGCGGCACGGGCGGCGGCGACGTCCTCGTCTGGGACTTCGTTCTCCGCGGTGAGCAAGGGCTCGGCTGGGGCCGGGGGCGGGGGCGGGGACGCCAGCTCGTCCTCCGCCGGTGCGGTGCGCTCGGCGCGCGCCGACCGAGGACCCGGAGACGGGCTCGGTTCGGCGCCAGCCCCAGCCGCGTCCGACGCCGGCAGCGAGCCGGGTGGCGGCGCCTCCGGCGAGAACTCGACGGCGAGGCGCCGCAGCAGGGCGTCGGCGTCCGCCGGGGCCAGGCCCGACAACGCGAAGGAGCGGCCGCGCACTGGGACGAGCAGGACCCGGCAGCGGCCGCGCGAC
Source organism: uncultured Polyangiaceae bacterium (assembly GCA_964404725.1). GTDB lineage: Bacteria > Myxococcota_A > Polyangia > Polyangiales > Polyangiaceae > JAFGBI01. The sequence goes on along the minus strand of CAYOLF010000085.1, from coordinate 14,871 downwards.
AGATCGGACAGCGAGGTCAGCCCGTAGTCGAGCGCCAGGCCGAGCGCGATCGCGAGCAGGCCGAGGCCGATGAGCGACGACGACGTGCCCGGGACGCGGACGCCGTCGAGGAACAGTCCCATCCCGACGTAGGTGCCGAGGGCGAGGGCGATGAGGCCCGCGTAGAGCGCGGCGCGGGCGAAGCGGACCTCCCGCGTGACTCGAGCGACACCGTCTCGGGTGAAGAGCGTCCGCCGCTCACGGAGCACCTTGCCAAGGAGCAGCGTCTTCTGGTTGAGCTCGAGCCCTCGTGCGTTGACCGTGAGCTCGGCGGGTCTGCGCAGGCCGAGGGTGAGCCGCGCCAGCACGCGCGCCGCGGCGGACAGGAGCAGCCAGCCCGACACGCCGAGCAGCACGGTCGCCAGTGTGGAGCGAGGCCCCCGCCCGAACTCACCGGCGACGCCCGAGGGACCGAGGCCGATGGCGGCGGCCCGACGCACCACCGGGGAGCGATGCCGGGCGCCGATCTCGGCGGCGAGCGAGCGGGCGGACGGGAGCTTCGAGCTGGCGAGGGCAGCCAGCGCGACCGACGCGGTGGCCGGGGACGCGCCGTCGCCGTCGGTCGCCTCGGCGACTCGGGCGACCGCGCGCCAGGCGGCGCCGCTCGCCGATCCAAACACGAGATCGATGGCGCCCAGCGGGTCGAAGGGACCCTCGGCGCTGAGCCGAACCAGATCCGCCGCCAGCGCCACGGGCACCTCGGCGCCCCGCAGCTCCCCGTCGAGCCCGAGCAGCAGAAGGGCGCCGACGACCTCCGCGTCCCGCCTCGTTGCCGGGCCATGCGCGAGGACCGCGCCCACATCGACCCCGCCGATGGTGAGCGCCGTGGACCCGGGCTCGGGCGGCTCGGCGGGCTGCCCCGACGGCGCACGCTCGGGCAGCAGGCGCGAGGCCACCTGCCCGGCCCATCGCCCCGATCCCGGGTGGGCCCGGAGCTCTGCCGCGGAAGGGTTCGGATCGCCGTCGTTCATGCGCGCCACATCCCGCCTCGGAATATCCGAACGCCGCCCGGTTCGCCAGCATTCGCCGAGTCCGTCGCCGCCGAGGCGGTGGCTCGGCCGTTCCCCCGCGCGGAAAGCGCTGGCGCTGCGGCCCGCTGGCGGCTCAGGCGAGGCCCGGGTGGGTAGAGTCGAGCAAGGGGCCCGGAAGCTCGGGGGAATCGTCCTCGAGCGGTCGGTTCCGCCCGTCGACCCGGAGGATGCGGGGGCGATGGCGCCGCGCCTCGGCCGGGGTCAGGTCCGCGAAGGTGGCCAGGATGACGAGGTCGCCCGGCTCGTTCAGGTGCGCCGCTGCCCCGTTCACACAGACGGCCCCCGAGCCCCGGGGGCCCTCCAGGGCGTACGTCACCAGCCGGGTGCCGCGAGTCACGTTCCAGACGTGTACCGCCTCGTAGGGCAGGATCTCCGCCGCTTCCATCAGCGCGGCGTCGATGGTCACGCTTCCCTCGTATTCGCGATCCGCGTGCGTGACCGTGGCACGGTGGATCTTCGACTTGAAGACGTTGAGCTTCATCGGGGCGTCGGTTGGGTCGCACCGTGGCGGCCCGCGCGGTGCGGGTCCACCCAGGCGACCCCCGAAAGATAAGCGCCGACCCCCCACCGTTCAACCCGTTCGCACGTGGAAAGTGCGGATTGGCCCCCTGCGAACTTGGCCACCTTGGCGACCGGCCGGTAGCAGTCACGACGACGGCACCACGATCGGGAGGTCGGCAGCGCCATGTCGAAGAAGAACAAGCGGGAGTTGCTCGAGGATCTGCGCGGCATGCTGCGGGAGGCGTTCCACCTCCGCGAGCAGGGGGTAGCCTACGCCAAGCTTGCCCGAACCCACGGCTACGTCGACGGCTTCATGCGCGTCCTGCTCGAAACCGGGATGGTCACGCAGAAGGAGCTGCTCGCGCTCGTCACCGCGACCCGCGCTGAGGCGCTCGGGCCCGGCACCCGCGAGGTGGAGATCGAGCCGCTCGGCGCGGCCTCGGCCTGACCGGGTCGAGCGCGGCGTGGCCTCGGCAGCGGCGACGGTCAGGGGGCGAGCCGGAGCGTCCGCTCGAGCTCCTGGCAGCGGGCGGCGATCTCGGCCGGAGACGCCTCGGCGAGCCGGCGCGTCCCGACCCCCTCGACCGTGATCGAGGCGACGGCCGCGGCCATCAGCAGCGCCCGGCGGAAAGCGCCGCCGTCGATCTCTGCGGCGCGCGCGAGCTCTCCGACCAGCGCCCCGGCGAAGGTGTCACCCGCGCCCGTCGGGTCGACCGCATGGTCGAGCAGGAACGGCGGCGCATGAAAGGTCCCGTGCTCGTCAAAGAGGGTGGCCCCATGCTCGCCGCACTTGCAGACGAGCCGGCGTGGCCCCATCCCCAGCACCGCCCGGGCGGCGCGCCGAACCGAGTGCTCGCCGGCGAGCTGCCGGAGTTCCTCGTCGTTGATGACGAGGGTGTCGGCGCGCTTCAGGACCGCGAGGAGGGTGTCGCGCTCCTGCTCGATCCAGTAGTTCATCGTGTCCAGGGCGACCAGGCGCGGGCGCTCCACCTGGTCGAGCACCTCGAGCTGCAACGCCGGGTGGATGTTGGCGAGCAGGACGACCTGGGAGTCGCGGAACGCGGGTGGCACCACGGGGCGGAAATCCGCGAACACGTTGAGCTGGGTGTCCAGCGTCGTGCGGGAGCCGAGATCGTCCGAGTAGCGGCCCGCCCAGCGGAAGGTCTTGCCGGTCGCTCGCGTGACGCCGCCGGTGTCGATCCCACGGCGGCGGAGATCCTCCAGCACCGCGGCCGGGAAGTCGTCGCCGACGACGGCGACCACGCGGACGCTGGCCGAGCGGCTCGCCGCCAAGGCCGCGTAGGTGGCCGCGCCACCAACGACGCCGTCGAAGCGTCCGCTGGGCAGCTCGAGATCGTCGAAGGCCATCGAGCCAACGACGAGGACCGTCGGGGCGGAGGGGGTCATCGGGGCTTCATCTCCTCGTCGAGCAACCAGTCGAGGCGAGCGCGGCTCTCGGCGCCGAGCGCGTCCGGGCGGGTCATCACGGCGCCGGTCAGGGCGCGCGAAGCGGGGCTCGCGGCAGGGTCTGGCAGCGCGGCGGCAAGCTCGGTCACGGCTCGCTGCGCGAGCTCCGAGTTCCGTCGCATCACCGACAGCACGACGTCGACGGTCACGGCCTCCTCCGTCTCGTGCCAGCAGTCGTAGTCCGTCGCGAGGGCGAGGACCGCGTACGGGAGCTGGGCCTCGCGGGCGAGCTTCGCCTCCGGCATCGCCGTCATGCCGATGACCGACACCCCCCAGGAGCGGTAGAGGAGGCTCTCCGCCCGGGTGGAAAACTGGGGTCCGTCGATGCAGACGTAGGTCCCGCGGGGGTGGACCGTGGCGCCGACGCGCACGGCGGCAGCGGCCAGGGCGGCGGAGAGCGCCGGGCAGACGGGGTCCGCGAAGGCGACGTGGGCCACGGCGTCCCCCTCGAAGAACGTCGAGACGCGGCGCCGGGTCAGATCGATGAACTGATCGACGACCACCACGTGCCCGGGCGCGATCTCGGGGCGCATCGAGCCGACAGCGGAGATGCTGAGCACCTGCTGGGCGCCGAGCTTCTTGAGGGCGCAGACGTTGGCGCGCGCGTTGATGGAGTGCGGCGGCACGCGGTGGCCACGGCCGTGCCGGGGGATGAAGAGCAGGGTGGCGTCCCCGAGCCGTCCGCGCACGACGGCGTCGCTCGGCTCCCCGTACGGAGTCTGGACCGGGAGCCGTTCCACGGCCGAGAGCCCCGGGATCTCGGTGATCCCGCTGCCGCCGATGACTCCGAGGACGTGACCCATTGCCGGCTCCCGCGCTGCGCCGGAGCGCGTACCATGGGCTCGGGCCGGGGGGCAACCACCCCCGCCGCGGGTGGGACTGTCAGCGCGGCTCGGTCGCTCGCGGTGGGAGCGCGCCCCCGAAGCCGCGCCCCTCGGTCAGGAGGCGCTCGGCGTGGCCCGCAGCGCGCAGGCGCCGGCACTCCTCGGCGCGGAAGATGGCGACGAGCTGCGCGGTCGCCGTCTCGAGATCGTCGTTGACGAGGACGTAGTCGAACATTCCGTAATGGGCGATCTCGTCCAGGGCCGCCGCGTAGCGCCGCTCCACGGTGGCCTCGTCCTCGCTCGCGCGGCCACGCAGGCGCGCCCGCAGGGTCGCCATGTCGGGGGGGAGGATGAAGACGGTCACCACCTGCGGTAGGAAGCACTTGATCTGCCGCGCGCCCTGGTGGTCGACGTCGAAGATGAGGCCGCGGGCGCCGGCCGCGCTCGCCCGGTCGACCTCGCCCCGGGAGGTCCCGTAGAGGTTACCGTGGACGTGCGCCCACTCCAAAAACTCAGCGGCGGCGATCATCTCGACGAAGCGCTCGCGCGAGACGAAGTGGTACTCGGTCCCGTCGACCTCGCTCGCCCGGGGCGCCCGGGTGGTGTGCGAGACGCTGAACGCGAGCCCGGGGATCCGGGCCAGAAGGCGCTTGGTCAGCGTGGTCTTCCCGGCCCCGGATGGGGACGACACGATGAGCGGGAGCGGGCCGTCAGAGGACATTCTGCACCTGTTCGCGCATACGTTCCGTCTCCGCCTTCAGCTCCACGACGAGGTGGGCGAGGGGTGCGTCCTGGCTCTTGGCGCCCACGGTGTTGGCCTCCCGCGCGACCTCCTGGAGCAGGAAGTCGAGCCGCCGGCCCACGGGCTCGTGCTGCGCGAGGAGCCGCTCCAGCTGGTCGAAGTGGCTGATCAGGCGGGCGAGCTCCTCGGTGATGTCGCAGCGGTCGGCGAGGATGGCGAGCTCGTTTTCGAGCCGCCCGGCGTCGATGGGGACCGAGACGTCGGCGAGGAGCCGCGCCACGCGATCGCGCAGCCGGCCTTGGTAGACGTCCAGGACCTCCGCGGCCCGGTGGGCCATCTCGTCACGGAGCCGGCGCGCCGTCCCGAGGTGATCGGTCAGTTGTGCGCGGAGCGCCGTGGCCTCTCGCCTCCGCATCTCGTCGAGGGCCACGAGGGCCTGGTCGAGGGCGGTGCGCAGCGCCTGCTGCGCGGCCAACGGCTCCAACGCGGGCCCGGCGGCCACGACCCCGGGCAGGGCGAGCACCGCGGCGAGGGGGATCTCCGTGCCGGGCGCGACGTCGTCGCGGAGCGCAGTGAGGGCGGCGTAGACGGATCGGGCTCGCTCGACGTCGAGCTGCGGGAGGGGCAGGGCCGCACCCTGGAGGCGCCCGCCGATGTCGTAGCGTCCGCGATCGAGCCGCTCCCGCGCCAGCTGCTCGACGAAGAAGTGCTGCTCGCCGAGCTCCGGGGGCAGCCGCACGCGAACGTCGAGGAAGCGGTGGTTCAGGGCGCGCACCTCCACGGCGAGCTCGCCCGCTCCGAGCGGCGCCGAGCCGCTGCCGAAGCCGGTCATGCTCAGCACTCGCGGCCCCTCGCGGGCGCGTGGCGCTCCGCTGCTCCCCCGCTCGAGGGGGGGGCCTCCGCCAGAAGGACCGCGGCGGCCGCCGCCGGCCACCGGACCCGGCCGCGGCCCCGCAGGCCGGGAGCGAACCGACGCGGGCCGACCGCGTCGGCGCCCGCGCACCCCGTGCCGCGAGGGGAGACGTCGCGCTTCATCGATCAGATGCCCTTGCGGCGCCGGATCTCCTCCATCATGCGACGGTACTCGACCTCCCAGAGCGCCGTCCCTTCCTTGACGTGCCGGAGCTGCCCGCGCACCTCCGCCTGGAGCTTCTCCTCCTCGGCCTCCTCGCCGCGGAGCGGATCCCGGAGCTGGCGGCGGAGCTCGAAGTCCTCGGCGAAGACCTCGTCCACGTTGTTCGAGTGCATCAGGATCTCGACGAGCTGGTCGAGCAGGTAGTCGATCGCCTCGTCTCCGATGCGGATCGACCGCTGCTCCGCGGCCAGCTTGCGAAGCCGCGGAAGCTCGGTCGGAGGCAGGCCCCGAGATGCGAGCAAATCCTTAGCTTGTTCGGTAGCTTCCCGCTCGTCTCGAATGTATTGGTTGAGGATAGCCTCGAGGTCCTTCTGGACCTCGCCCGGGGACTCGCACTCGATCGCGCCGGAGCTGGTCAGGGCCTGTACCATCCGGGCCGCGATTCCGGGGACTCGAGCGCCAAGCAGCCGCATGGGGGGCGTAACTAGCCGGTTACTCCCGCGGGCGCAATCGGTCCTAGCGTCCTGTTCAGGCGGGGCCCCCGCGGTCCGCCGTTCGGTGGCCGCGGCGGGGCGAGATGCGCAGGCGGGCGAAGACGGCCCGCTTCTGGCGCTGCTTGTAGGCGTCGTGGCTCGCGTCGCCGGACTCGTTGAGCGACTCGCTCTCGGCGTCGAGGATCTGAAATTCGCAGAGCATGTACACGATGGGGCCGAGCCCGTCGGAGCCCTCGGGAGCTAGCTCCATGATGTGCGCGGGGACGCGGACGGGCACGTCCGTCACGAAATGGATGACCCGGTAGTTCGGGGCGCTGAAGGCGTTGTCGCCCGCGCGAAGCTGGTCGTCGTCGCCGACGTCGAGCTCCTTGAGCATCCGGTCGAGGTGCGGGTGGGCGGCGCAGTAGGAACGGAAGGGGAGGATCGTGTTGGCGCTCTCTTGCGGCACGATGTAAGTGAACGGGAAGAGCCGCTCCGTCAGGTAGAGCAGCACCGGGAGGATGTGGTCCTTGGAGCGGGTGACGATCCGGAAGCGGAGCTTGTCGTAGAGCGCCGCCGCGGTGGCCTCCGGCTTGGAGAGGAGCTTGGTGTAGGTCGAGTCGGGGTTCTTCCTTCCGCCGATGAACTCGGTGATCGGGAAGCCCTCGCTCAGCATGGTGCCGATGACCCGATAGACCTTCTCTTCCACGAAGTGGAACAGGTCCCGGTCGCTGACCGGCAGGCAGAACAGCAGCTCCCGCCCCGCCATGTGGTTGATGATCTGGAGGGCCTTGAGGATCGTGCAGGCGCAGAGCTGCCGGTGGCCCTGGCCCGAGGCGATCAGGAGCAACTCCTCGATCGACGCCCGCTCGATCGGGCGGGGGATGGCAAAGGCGAAGTTGCGCCGCAGGTAGCTGATGGCCTCCGCCTTGACGTGGTCGATGTACTCGCGGTCGCTCGGAGTGTCCGGGTCGAGCTCGTGGATACGCACGAAGGCGCGCGCCTCCTCGAGGCTCCGGAAGTGCAGCCGGTGCCAGTCGATGACGGAGCTCCCCGACAGGACGAGCTGCAGCGCCTCGACGTCGTGGGGCGAGAAGGCGTCGAGCGTCTTGAGAGGACCATGGCCGCCGGGAGGCTGCCAGGGTCGTGGCCGGTCGAGGCGGGGAGTTTTCGTCAGCTTCCCGAGTTGGTGGTGGTCGCTCTGTCGGCCTCCGGCCGCTGGAGCGACAGGGTTCCGAAGAAGATGCCCAGTGTGACGCCGAGTACCGCGATCTGCGCACCGAAGGCCCCGCCGGCTTCGAGCAGGAGAACGGGGACGAGCGCTGCGAGGTACCAGGGGTTTAGCTTCATGCGATTCTCCGGCGCAGGATCACCGCGTTGGCTCGGCGGCGCCTCGGATCCGGTCGGGGACCGGGAGGCAGGATCTGGTCGAGCTCGAGCCGACAGCGGGCGGTGTGCTAAAGTAGGAGCATGTAAGAGTGTGTACTACCCAAAGCGGGGACGGGGCAAACTGTTAGCGGGGCCGTTCGGGCCGTTCAAGGGGGAGCGGACGGGTCGGCTTATTTAGGTGGGTGAGGTTCCGACAGCGCTGGCTCGCGGGACCGGGAGGAGCCAACAAATGCGGCCGAGTCGCCATGCTGCGGCTCGGGGGCCGGTCCGAAGACGACCACGTCGTTGCCGGTGATCGAGACGTGGCGCGTGACGGTCGAGTCGCTCCGGGCGCCGTCGGTGAACCGCTCCACCCGAACCTCGACGAGGTGCTCGCCCATGCGGAGGGAGACGGGCTGGCGGATCCGCTGCGGCGGGGAGGCGGCGAAGGTGCGGGAGAAGCCGCCCCGCTCGTCCGGCGCGTCCGCTCGCCAGTAGGTAACGGCGATTCGCCGAACGGCGGCGGGGTCGCCGAGGTCGATGACCAGGTCCCGGTCCGTCGGGGCCGTGCGCCAAAGCAGCCAGCCACCGGCGACGAGCGCGACCGGCAGCAGGACCAGGGCCACGCGGTGGCGGACGGGGATCACTGGGCGATCGCCTCGATCGCCGGGGTCGCGGTAGCGGACGGAGACGGCGCCCCGGGCGCAGCGCTCGGATCGGGGGCGGCGGCGTCGGGCGCGGCTACGGAGGGCGGCCCCGGCGCCCTCCCGATCAGTCGGACGAGCTTCACCAGGCCGTCGAGGAGCGGGCCGTCCTGACCGAAGCCCGGCATGGCCCCGCGCCCGTCCCGGATCACGGCTCTGAGCTCGGCGTCCGTGCGGCGGCCGAGCCGCGTCCGATCGGTGAGGTTCGCCGCTCGCAGCGGGGAGCCGTCCGGGCCGTCGCCGGTGCCCGCGGGGCCGTGGCAGCGGACACATCGTGCACGCCACACGTCCACGACGCTGGCGTCGATGCCGGACTCATCGCCGTTCGGGGTTGTCTCCGCGGGCGCCCCGGGCGGCGCTGACGTCGGGGACGCCGGCGGACCGTCGTGATCGGTAGGGCGCCACTCGCGCAGGTCGCTTGGGCGGGAGCAACCGAGCAAGACCGTGACGGCCGCCGCCGCGAGCGCCGCGGCGCTCGGAGCAATGCTCGACCCGCCGCCACTGCCGCGGGACGCCGGGGCTCGTCGCATCGCGGACCCTATAGCACGCGAGCCAGTGCGGATCCCCGCCGGCCGTCTCCGCCTTCGGTCTGGGAACGGCCGGCCGAGATCCGTCGCGGCTCACGCATGCGGGCGCTCAGCGGCTCACTCGAAGACCTTGCCGCCCGGCGCCCCGAGCACGGGCTTTCCCATGTAGGGCTTGCCGTCGAGCTCGGCCTTGTGAAACTCCGTGCGGCGGTTCTGGGCCTTGCCCTCGGCCGTCGCGTTGTCGGCGATGGGCCTGGCCTCGCCGAAACCGACGGCGAGGAGGCGATCGGCGCTAACGCCCGCTGCGACCAGCCACTGCTTCACCGCCAGCGCGCGCTCACCCGACAGCTTCACGTTGTGGGCGTCCTCGCCGTCGTTGTCCGTGTGCCCCTCGATGCGGACCTTGGTCACGCGCGGGTTCTCGTCGCAGAAGAGCTTGAGCTGCTTGAGGACCTCTTGCGTGCCGGGATCGCTCACCTGGATCTGGGAGCTGTCCTTCTCGAAGACGATGTTACCCGGGATGTTGACCCGACCGTCCTTGTCCACCGTGTACTTCTTATCGGGCGCCGGGGCGGCGGTCGCCGTCGTCGTCGCGGTGGGCGCGGGCTCGGCCGTGGCGGTCGGCGCTGCGCTGGCCGAGGGGACCGGCGGGGGAGCCTCGGGGCCCTTGTTCACCGTCACGGTGCAGGCCACGGCGACCGACAGCGCACCCACGGTGCCGAACAACGTTGCGTAAGAAGACGTGGAACGTGCCATTTTTGGTTCTCTCTCCTGGTCAGTGAAGCTTGAGCGTGCCCGTAATGGGACTGCTGACCGGCCCTCGCAGGAAGCGGTAGCCCACCTCGAGCACCCGGCGCAAGGTGCCGCGTGCCCGGGTGGGCGCGCCAGCACAGGCGATGGACGGCGCGGCCCCGGGTCCTGTTCACTCGCGGCTTCGTTGCCAGCGACCCGTGAGCACGCTCGGGTGGGGGGGGGGGAGGCCGGTCGGCCTGTCGCGGGGCGTCAACGGGGTCCTGGCGGCGACGCGCGGCCCGGGGTGCGGTAGTTGAGGTGCGGCTTCGAACATGGGCGCCGAGTTCGTTCACCTGCACGTCCACTCCCAGTACTCCTTCCTCACCAGCACGCTCAAGATCCCGGAGCTGGTGGAGGGGGTGAAGGCGCAGCGGATGAGCGCCGTCGCGCTCACCGACCACGCGAACATGTTCGGCGCCGTGCGCTTCTACAAGGAGTGCCAGCAGGCCGGGATCGCCCCGATCCTCGGCGCCGAGCTGAACGTCGTGCGGCCCGGGTGCGCCGGTCGCGTCGATCACCTCGTGGTGCTGGCGGCATCGCTGGAGGGGTATCGCAACCTGGTTCGCGTGGTCACGCGCAGCTACACGGCGCCCGGGAGCGACGAGGCGCCGAGCGTCACGCTCGATCAGGTCGCGGAGTGCGCGGCGGGACTGGTGGTGCTGACCGGCTGCCTCAACGGCGTCGTGGCTCAGGCGGTGCTGGAGGGGGGAGTCGACCGGGCGGAGCCGGCGCTGGCGGCGCTGCGGGACCGCTTCGAGCCCGGGCGCCTCTTCGTCGAGCTGCAGGATCACGGCTTCCCGGAACAGCGTGTGCTCAACGAGGCGCTGGTCGCCGCGGCCGCGCGGCTCGATCTCCCTGTGGTCGCCACCAATGACGTGCATTTCGCGGCGGCCGAGGATGGGGAGGCGCACATCTACCTCGACTGCATCCGCAAGAATACGAGCTACGCGGACGAGCGCGCTGCCCACCACGGCAGCTTCGCCATGTACCTCAAGAGCCCGGAGGCGATGGCTGCGAGCTTCCGCGGCGTGCCGGGGGCGCTGAAGAACTCGCTCCTGGTGGCGGAGATGTGCGCCGGGTGGAAGCTCCAGCTCGGCACCCCGATGCTCCCGCACTTCCCGGTGCCAGAGGGGTACGACACCAACGGCTACCTCGCCCACCTCGCGAACGAGGGCCTGGGGCGGCGGCTCGGGCAGCTCGGCCGCCTCGGCCGGCGCGTCGACGAGGCCACCTACCGGCAGCGGCTGGCGTCGGAGCTCGAGGTCATCCTCAAGATGCAGTACGCCGGCTACTTCCTCATCGTCTGGGATTTCATCCGCGAGGCGAAGGCGCGGGGGATCCCGGTGGGGCCGGGCCGGGGCTCAGGAGCGGGTTCGCTCGTGGCCTACTCGCTGGGGATCACGGACCTCGATCCGCTGGCCTACGACCTGATCTTCGAGCGCTTCCTCAACCCCGAGCGGGTGAGCATGCCCGACTTCGACGTCGATTTCTGCATGGCGCGCCGGGACGAGGTGATCGGTTACGTCGCGGAGCGGTACGGCGCCGCCAGCGTCGGACAGATCGCGACCTACCAGAACCTCAAGGCGCGCAGCGTCATCAAGGACGTCGCTCGCACCATGGGGATCCCCCACACCGAGGCTCAGCGGTACGCCAATCTGGTGCCCGACCTGGGCCAGGGCAAGACCGCCACCATCGGCGAGGCGCTGCAACAGGAGCCCCGGCTCGCGGAGCTGGTCGCGGGGGACCCGCGCGTGGCGGAGCTGATCAAGCAGGCCAAGAAGCTCGAGGGGCTCCCGCGCCATGCGGGCACGCACGCGGCGGGTGTCGTCATCAGCGACGGCCCGCTGGAGGATCAGGTGCCGTGCTTCACCAGCGACGGGGCGATCGTCACCCAGTACGACAAGGAGGCGGTCGAGGACGCCGGTCTAGTCAAATTCGACTTCCTCGGGCTGAAGACGCTCACGACGATCGCCGTCGCGGAGCGGCTGGTCAACGCGCGGCCGGACCGGCGGGATCAGCCCCTTCGCCTCGCCGATGTCCCGCTGGACGACGCCGAAACCTACGCCCTCATCTCCAGCGGCGAAACCAGGAACGTATTCCAGCTCGAGTCGGCCGGGATGCAGCGGGAGGTGCTGCGCCCCCTGAAGCCGGACACCTTCGAGGACATCGTGGCCGCGGTCGCGCTGTACCGGCCCGGTCCGCTCGGCACCGGCATGATCCCGGACTACATCGACACCAAGCACGGCAGAAAGCCGATGCGGCGGCTCCACCCGCTCGTGGACGAGGTGCTCGCGCCGACCTACGGGGTGCCGGTCTACCAGGAGCAGGTGATGCAGATCGCGCAGCGCCTCGCCGGGTACTCGCTGGGGGGCGCCGATCTGCTGCGCCGGGCGATGGGCAAGAAGAAGGCGAGCGAAATGGAGAAGCAGCGCGAGACGTTCGTCGCGGGCGCTGCGGCCAAGGGCGTCTCCGAGGAGCAGTCGCGAGCCATCTTCGAGGAGATTCGGGGCTTCGCCGAGTACGGCTTCAACAAGAGCCACTCGGCCGCCTACGCCGTCCTGACCTACCAGACGGCCTATCTCAAGGCACACTATCCGGCGGAGTTCTTCGCCGCCGTGATGACCACCGACAAGGACAAGATCGAGAAGGTCGTACGGACCATCGCCGAGGCACGGGCCTGGGGAGTGAACGTCCTACCCCCGGACATCAACATGAGCGAGATCGACTTCACGGTCGTGCTCCAGCACCCGGGCGGCGACGGCCCCGCGCGCGGGCCCGGGCGGCTGCGGGACCGCCTCGGGCCGCAGATCCGCTTCGGCCTCGGCGCCGTTCGCGGCGTCGGCGAGGCCGCGCTGGAGCACGTGTTCGAGGCGCGGCGCGCGGGCGGCCCGTTTCGCGATCTCTTCGACTTCGCGGCGCGGGTAGACGCCCGCCGGTTGAACCGGGCCTTGCTCGAGGCGCTGGTGCAGTGCGGCGCGTTCGACTCGACGCTGGAGTCGCTGCAGGTCAGCCGCGCGCGCTCGCTCGCCGCCGTGGAACGCGCGCTCGAGCGTTCGCGCAGCACGACCCGCGACCGGGAGCGGGGGCAGACGTCGATGTTCGGCCTGCTCGCGGGGGCCGCGCCGACGGCTGGGGGCGGCGGCGCCGAGGAGTACCCGAGGGTCGCCGAGTGGGACCAGACGGAGCTGCTGCGTCGCGAGAAGGCCGCCCTCGGGTGCTACGTCTCGGGGCACCCCGTGCTCCGGTACGGGGGGGCGCTGGGACGGCTCGGCGTGGTTTCCACCGTCGACCTCGCTACCAAGGAGCCCTGGAGCGAGGTGGCGATGGCGGGGATGGTCGAGGCCTACAAGGAGCGGACCTTCAAGGGGCCCAACGGCGGCAAGGCCGCCTTCTTCGAGCTCGAGGATCTGTCCGGGCGCGTCGAAGCGCAGCTCCGTGGCGACAAGCTCATCGGCGAGTGTGCGGCCGTCCTGAGCGCCGGCGAGCCGGTGCTGGTGCGCGGTGGCGTGCGTGCCCCCTCGGGGAGCTCCGGGACCGAGGGGGAGCCGTCGCTACGGGTCACGTCGGTCGAGCCGCTCGCGGCGGCGCTGCTCGCGGTGGCGCGCCGGCTGGTCCTGCGGCTCGACGCCGCCGAGGCCACGCGCGAGGCGCTCCAGGAGGTGGCGGCGCTGGTCGCCGCTTCACCGGGACCCTGCGCGCTCGAGGTCGTGCTGCGGCTGGAGGACGGCGCGGAGGTGGACCTCGCGATCGACGCCCATCGGGTTCGTCCGACGGAGGAGGTGCTCGCGGCGCTGGAGCGCAGGTTCGGCAGGGTCGTCGCCGACCTCCGGTGATCACCGTCGCTCGGGCGGCGCGCGGCGAGAAATGCTCGAAGCCGGGCGCGAAGAGGGTTATCGTGTGCGGCGATGAAGGAGGCGCGCGACGAGCTCGTCCGGATCGACTCGAGGGGGGAGGCTCACCCGATCGGGGTCGTGGCGAGCCAGCGCATGCGCACGCGCGCGGGGGCCTATCGGCTCCTCCCGTCCCCCGCCCACGTCGTTTTCATGCGGTTCACGGGGGAGGACGGCCGGCGCGACGCGGAGGACGGCGCCGTCGTCCGCTTGGCGGGCGAGGTCACCTGTCCGGGCACGCTGTGCGACGTGCTCGCGATGGTGACGCAGTCCGGGTGGCGGGGCGAGCTCGTCGTGCTCGACTCCGAGCACGCCCGGTCGCTCTTCTTCGAGCAAGGCTTCATCGTCGGCTCGCTTACCACCGCGGAGGAGGAGCGACTGGGCCGGGTGCTCTATCGCTTCGGCGTCATCACCGACGAGCAGCTCGCCACTCTCCTCGCCAAGATGGAGGGCGGGCAGCGGCTGGGGGAGACGGCGGTGGAGCTGGGGCTCGTCACCCAGGAGCAGGTCTACGAGTTCATGCGGCGCCAGGTCGAGGAGGTCGTGTTCGCGACGCTGACGGTCAGCGACGGGACCTTCTTTTTCCTGGACGGATTCGATGACGGGCGGTTGATCACGCGGCACGCGATCCCCGCGCAAGCCATCCTCATGGACGGCGTGACGCGGCTGGACGAGATGCGCTTCTTTCGCGAGAAGATCCCGAGCGCGGACTACGTACCGGCGCGCATCGAGGCGGCGGTGGCGCCGCCCGAGGAGTGCCGAACCGTGTTCTCGGCAATCGACGGCAAGCTCACCATCGAGGAGCTCGGGCGGGTCACCGGGGAGGGGGAGTTTGCCACCACCAAGCACGTCTACCAGCTCATCCAGTCCAAGTTCGTCAGGATCGAGCCGCCGCGGATGACGGGCGGGCCCGAGGCGATCGTGAACGCCGCCAACGCCGCGCTGAGGGCGGTCTTTCGGGTCATCGCGGCGGCGGGCAAGACCGCGCCGGTGCGCGAAAACCTGGCCTCGTTCGCGGTGGGCGCCGGCGTCTACGACATCCTGTTCCGCAATGCCGGCCCGAACGAGCAGGGGATCCTCGACGCGCGCGCTGTCGCGGAGAACCTGCTCATCGTCGCGGGAGGCGCCGACCCCGAGAACGTCCTGAAGCAGATGCTGCACGAGTACGTGAGCTTCGCGCTCTTCAGCGCCGGCGCCGCGCTCGGGTCGGAGAAAGAGTCGGAGCTCGGTCGCGAGGTGGCGCCGGTGCTCGCGCAGCTCCGCCCGAAGGTGTGAGGACGCCGCGCGGGGCCGCGTTGGCCGCCGTCGCAGCGGCTTGGCCCTGGCCACCTCGGGGGAGCCGCGCTAAGAGGCTCGTTCCGCCGGGTCGATAGCTCAGTCGGTAGAGCTGCGGATTTTTAATCCGTCGGTCCAGGGTTCGAGTCCCTGTCGACCCACT
>CAYOLF010000084.1:24287-27356 GCA_964404725.1 uncultured Polyangiaceae bacterium | reverse complement strand
TACCGAACCGGGAGCAGATCTCGCCCCAGGCGCCGCTGAAGACGCACCCTCGCCCCGAGGGGGTGCGTCTTCAGCGGCGCTGCTGCCATTGGCAACCTGATCGGTGCTCTAGGCGGGGCGGGCCGTGGGAGGCGCCGGGCGCGGCGGGGCGCGGGCTCACGCTCGTCCCCGGTCGTCCGCTGCCGCGCGGCGTGCTAGGACGCCGCCCCATGTCAGAGCCCAAGGTCGATGTCGCCAACCACTCCGTCGAGCTCGACGGCACCAGCTACCGGATCCAGGAGCTCGGCCCGGACAACTTCACCGTCCTGGTGGCGGGGGTGCCCGTCGGACGCATTGTCTACAGCTGGGGTGTCGCCAACGGCGTGTCGGAGAGCGAGTCCGTGAGCGAGGACGCCCTCACCGCCATCGCCGAGGCCTGGTTCGCCGCCGCCGAAGCGGGCTGAGCCGCCCGTCGTCCTCGACGGCGTCGACCCGGGGGAATTCGTCGCGGTTTCGCCGGTCGAGCCGGGGACCGGGGCTCGCGCGCGCGACGTTCTCGCTCTCTCCGGGGAAATCCGGGACAATCCACCGGTGGCGCGGGAACCTGGCGACCAGGGAGCGGGACCGGCCCAGCCGTTCGGTCCATTCTTCCTGGACAAGCGTATCGCCGTGGGCGGCAGCGCCGAGGTGTTCCTGGCCCGCCCCAAGCGGGGTGAGAAGCCGGCGCCGCGCCTGGTCGTCAAGCGGCTCCTGCCCTCCCTGCGGCAGCACAGCGATCTCGGGACCCTCGAGCGCGAGGCCGAGCTGCATCGGGCGGTGCAGCACCCGAACGTCGTGACCGTGTACGGCGCGGGCGAGGTCAACGGCGAGCCGTACATTGCGATGGAGTACGTCGAGGGGGTCGACGTCTACCGCTTGCTCCGGCGGTCGGAGTCGGAGCAACGCCCCATCCCCGCGCCCCTGGCCGTGCACATCGCGCGCCAGGTCGCCGACGCCCTCGGCAGCGTGCACAGCGCCCGCAACGCGAGCGGCCGCCGGCTCGAGATCGTCCATCGCGACATCAACCCCTCCAACGTGTACCTCTCCGTCACCGGCGCGGTGAAGGTGGGGGATTTCGGCATCGCGCGGACCGGCGCGCCGAACCCGGTGTCGGTCGGATCGGGCAAGGGACTCAAGGGCAAGTTCGGCTACCTGGCGCCCGAGCAGGTCGCGGGCGAGCCGTTCGATCACCGCGCGGACCTCTTTGCGCTCTCCATCCTGCTCGGCGAGATGCTGATCGGGGAGCGCATCTTCCCGGGCAGCGGGGAGCTCGCCGTGCTGCTCGCCATCCGCGACGGGGACTACGAGCGTTTGCGGGAGCGGGCGGGCTCGCTGCCGCCCACGCTCTTCGCGCTCTGCCAGAAGGGGCTCGAGCGACGGCCGGAGGCGCGGTTCCAGAGCGCCGAGGAGATGTCCGCCGCCCTGCGCCCCTTCGAGCTCCCGTCCCCCGACGAGCTGTGCCTCGAGCTGGCGGAGTGGGTGCGCTGGGCGCGCGACGATGGCGGTTTCTTCCGCAAGATCGAGGGCCGGATCCGGGACTCGGTGCAGCGGATGCGCGCGGCCCGTCTCGCCACCAGCCCGCCGGTGGCGAGCGGGCTGCCCCAGCCCCCGCCGTCGTCGTCGCAGCCGCCCGTCGACACCGCCGCCCGCATTCGGCGCGAGGGCTCTGACCTGGTCGAGGTGGTCGCGTTCCCGAAGCTCCTGGAGATGGTGGCCACCGGGGATCTCGGGGCGCGCGACGCGGTGGCGCTGATGGGCTCGGCGTTTCGCGCCATCGAGGACATCGACGAGCTCGCCCGACACCTGTTGCCGTCCAACACGCAGACGACCCGCCAGCTCCACGAGCCGGGGGTCCCCGACTACCAGGCGATGCTGGCGGACACGCCGATGAACGCGGTCCTCGCCTACCTGCGCAGCAACCGGGAGACCGGGGCGCTCTTCGTCACTCGTCACGAGGGAGCGGTGGAGCGGCGCAAGGAGATCTACCTTCAGGACGGCCGCCTCCACCACGTCGCCTCGAGCGATCGCGCGGAGCTGCTCGGTGAGTACCTGGTGCGGCGCGGCGCGCTCGAACGCAGCCAGCTCGACGCGGCGTTGTCCATCATCGCCCACCACGGAGGGCGCCTGGGCGAAACCCTGATCACCATGGGGCTGGTCGGGCCGGTCGACCTGTTTCGGGCGATCCGGGACCAGGGGCGCGACCGCGTCGCCGTGCTCTGCGTGTGGACCGACGGGAGCGCGGGGTTTTACCGGGGGACCGTCCCGGGGCACGTCGAGTTCCCGCTCGATCTCGACCTGACGAGCCCCATGATGGCCGGAGTGATCATCGTCTCACAGGGTGACCCCTGGTCGCTCTTGTCCGACCGTGGAGCCCGGATCCGGCCCGGACCGCGCGCCGCGACCGTGGCCGACGAGCGGGAGCGAGGGCTCGCCCCGTCCTCACTCCAGGCGGTGGTGGCGATGATCGGGGAGGACATCACCGTCGGGGCGGCGGTCGCGCGGATCACCGCGCCGCGCACGGGCCGGGGCGCCCGGCAGATCCACGAGAAGGAGGCCTGCGCGGCGCTCCTGGTGGCGCGCGACATCGGCTGGATCGACCTCGACGGCGCCGGCGAGCCCGGGTGACGGCGGGGGCGGAGGGCCTCGACAGCGCGGCGCCCGCCGCCTAACTTGTCGAGGGATGGCCGTCGAGACGAGCACCCGCGTCGTCACCTTTGAGTCGCGCTCCGACGACGGGCTCCACGCGCTGGTCCTCGCCGCGGTTCGCGCCGTCACCAACGACGAGTTCGACGCCGGCGGGCTCCTCGAGCTGGTGCCCGTTCCGGCGGAAGATGCCCCGGCCATTCGGATCGAGGCCTCGCTCTCCGACGACGGGCTCCGCAACGCGATCGCCCAGCTCGACGTGCACTTGTCGGCGCTGGTGGACCGCGTGGACGCGGCGCTGGTGCGTGACGCCGCGGCGGCCTTCGGCGGGACCGAGTTCACGAACCTCTGTGTCGCCGGCGGCGCCGAGGCCGGCGAGCCGCGGCTCGCCGAGGACGCGCTCGACGT
>CAYOLF010000084.1:0-24187 GCA_964404725.1 uncultured Polyangiaceae bacterium | reverse complement strand
TCGCCGGCGGCGCCGAGGCCGGCGAGCCGCGGCTCGCCGAGGACGCGCTCGACGTCACCGTCACCTTTCCCGTGGGCTGGCCGCTCTACGCGCGCAACCGGGCCCTGGTTCGCGCGGTCTGGTCCGACGCGGAGCGGGCCGGCGCGGTGGAGGCGCTGCGGGCGCTCGGGGTCGGGTTCCGCCTGCGCTCCTCCGGCCTCGTCGTGCACCGTCACCAGCTTCGGCGCCGCCTCACCAGCCACGCCCAGGCGGACGCCTTCGTGGCGGCGGCCGCGCCCGGGCTCTCCGCCGCCCTCTACACGGCCCGGATCCCCCCCTCGTCGAGCCTGCGCCTCGCCACCGCCCCCGGCGTCGCGGGTTCACTGCGGCTCGAGGCGTGCGTCAGCTACGGCCTCATCGCCCACCGCGTGACCACCGAGGCGGACGCGGTGGCGATCCAGCGCTTCGCCGAGCGCCACTTCGCCTTCCGTCCCGCGGCGCGAGCGTGGCAGGTGACGAGCCGGACCTGGACGGGTGGCGACCCCCTCCGGGCCGGGGCTCCGGGGCCCGCCCCCAGCCGCGGCGGCTGAGTCGCCCCGGGCCGGGATCGCGCGGCCCACGGCGCGCGCTACACGAGGATCTTCTGGGCGTGCAGGATGTCGCTGTAGACCGCGTGCCTCACCAGCGCGGCGTTGCGCTGCGCGTCCGCCACGGCGCTCAGGATGTAGCGGTTGGCGATGAAGATCTTGCGGTCGTCGAGCTCCGCGTCGTCCAGCAGCCAGTACCCGATCAGCGCCGTCGAGTAGAGCTCGACCAGCGCCTTGGCGGCGACGTCGTGGAACGCGCCGTCGCGCCGCTCGCCGATGGTCTGCGCGCACTCCCGGTATAGCTCACGGATCCCCTTGAGCTGCTCGGCGAGGCCGGCCAGGCCTCCCTGGTAGGTCTTGGCCTCCCGCTCGGCGAAGAAATCCCCCATCACGTCGGTCACCGTCCCCCCGATCGCGGCCACGATCTGGAGCTGGGAGGTGCCCTCGTAGATGTTGGTGATGCGGGCGTCGCGGACGAGACGCTCGGCTTTGAACTCGCGCATGTAGCCGGTGCCGCCGTGCACCTGCAGGGCATCGTAGGCGATCCGGTTGGCCGCCTCGGTGCACAGGTACTTGCAGACGGGGGTGAGGAAGCTCGCGATCCTGACCACCTCCTTGAGGCGGTTGCCGATCTCCGCGGTGCTCTTGCCCTCGGCCTTCAGCGCCTCGACCCGGTTCTCCATGCGCTCCTTGAGATCCACGATCTGGGCGGAGCGGTAGAGCACCACGCGGCTCGCCTCCAGCTGCACCCGCATCTCGATGAGCATGTTGGTGACCGCCGGGATGTTGAGGATGGCCTTGCCGAACTGCTCGCGCTCGCGGGCGTACTTGAGGGCCTCCTCGTAGGCTGCCTGGGCGATCCCGAGCGCCTGGGCAGACACGCCCATGCGCGCGCGGTTCATCAGGTCGAAGGTGTACTTGATGAGGCCGAGCTTGCGCTTGCCGACGAGCTGGGCGGGGGTGTCGTTGAACTGGAGCTCGCAGGTCGGCGACCCGTGGATACCGAGCTTGTTCTCGACGCGGCGCACCACCACCGTCTCGTCCCGGTGGCACACGAACATCGACAGGCCGCGCGCGTCCTTGGTCCCCGCCTCGGAGCGCCCCAGCACCAGCAGCACCTCGCCGCCGCCGTTGGTGATGAAGCGCTTGCAGCCGCGCAGGTTCCAGCCGCCCTTCGGGTTCTGCACGGCCTGCAGCTTGATGGCCTGCAGGTCGCTGCCGGCGTCGGGTTCGGTGAGGGCCATCGCGCCGGTGTACTCCCCGGTGGCGAAGCCGGGGAGGAACTCCGCCCGCTGGTCGTCGTCGCCGAACTTGCAGACGCAGTCGCCGATGTCCTGCAGCCCGAAGAGATTCATGAGCGAGGCGTCCGCCCGTGAGGCGACCTCCACCGCGATGCAGTAAACGGTGAAGGGGATGTTCAGCCCGCCGTACCGGTACGGCAGGATCATGCCCATCAGGTCGGCCTTGGCCAGCTGGGCGAGGTTCTCCTCCGTCCCCTTGGCGTAGCGGACCCTGCCGTTCTCGAGGTGGGTCCCCTCCTCGTCGACACCGGCGGCGCGCGGGTCGATGAAGTTGGCCGAGATGTCGCCCACGATCTCGAGGACGCGGCGGTAGTTCTCCTTGGCGTCCTCGTAGTCCGTGGGCGCGTAGGGGAATTCGGCGGCGTTGGCGTACCCGTTCTCGATGAGGTCGGCGACCTCCCGCAGGTCGAGGTGCTGGAAGTGGAACTGGATGTCGACGTTGTCGGTGAAGAAATTGGGCATGGTGCGACCTGGGGCGGGAGCCTACTTGAGCCGCTGCTTGTAGACCTCGATGAGCTTCGGGATGACCTCCACGGCGTCACCGAAGATCCCGTAGTGGGCGATGTCGAAGATCGGCGCCTCGGGGTCGGAATTGATGGCGACGATCTTGTTGGCCTCCTGCATCCCCGCGCGATGCTGGATGGCGCCGGAGATGCCACAGGCGATGTAGAGCTTGGGGCGGACGGTGGTGCCGGTCTGGCCCACCTGGCGCTCGCGCGAGAGGAACCCGGCGTCCACCGCGGCGCGGCTGCCGGCCACCTCTCCGCCGAGGACGTGCGCGAGCTCGTGGATGAGCTGGAAGTTCTCGCGAGTGCCCATGCCGTAGCCGCCGGAGACGATGATGTTGGCGCCCTTGAGGTTGACCCGACTCTCCTCGCGGTGTCGCTCGATGATCTCCACCAGCTCGTCGACGGGCTGCGGCTCGAAGGGGATCTGGACCACCCGGGACGGGCGGGGCGTCGCCAGCGGAGTGAGCTCCATCACCCCCTCGCGCACGGTGGCCATCTGCACCCGGGAGTCGGGGGTGATGATGGTGGCGATGATGTTGCCGCCGAAGGCGGGTCGGATCTGCAGGAGGAGCTGGGGGAACGTCTGCTTGAGGTAGGCCACGTCGGCGATCTGCAGATCGGTGCAGTCGGCGGTGAGCCCGCTCCCGGTGGCCGAGGCGATCCGCGGCGCGATGTCGCGACCGATGACGGTGGCGCCGAAGAGCACGATCCGCGGGGAGTGCTCCTTGATCAGATCGATGAGCACCCGGCTGTACGGCACCGTGCGGAAGTGCTCGAGCGAGGGGTGGCTCACCACCAGTGCCTCGTCCGCGCCGTAACGGAACGTCCGCTCCGCCAGCTCGAGGGCGTTGGCCGCGATGACGACGGCCTTGAGCGTGCCGCCGATGGTGTCCGCGAGCTTGCGCCCCTTGCAGAGCAGCTCCAGGCTCACCTCTGCGGCCTTGCCATCGCGCTGCTCGATGAAGACCCAGACGTCCTTCGTAAACTTGTCGTTCATCGTGGTCTCTCGTCGGTGATCGGGGTGCGGTCTGGGCTTCACCCGAAGAGGTGGTCGCGCGCTAGGGCGTCGATGAGTTTACCGAGCCCGTCCTTGGTGGGCTCGATGCGCACGTGGTCGCCGCCGGCGAGCACGACCGACTCGATCTTGTGCACCTTGGTGGGGGAGCCTTTGATGCCGCAGCGATCGGGCTCGACGTCGAGGTCGTCCGTGGTGAAGGTCTGGATGAAGAGGTTCTTGGCCTTGGCCTCGTGGACCAGGCGGTCGCTGTAGAGCAGGGAGTTCTCGTCCGCGAGCTTCTCGAGCTCCATCAGCGTGCGGGCGTTCTTGTACTGCATCACCCGCTTGGCGCTGTACGGCCGCGGGACGGCGGCCTCCCCGACGACCGTGACCAGGACGGGCAGGCGCGCGCGGAGCACCTCGTAGCCGCCGTCGATCTTGCGCTTGATGGTGGCGCGCCCGTCGGACACATCGAGGATCTCCTCCGCGTAGGTGACCTGCGGCAGGCCGAGCTTCTCGGCGGTCTGCGGCCCCACCTGCGCCGTGTCCCCGTCGATGGCCTGTCGGCCGCCGAGGATGAGATCGAAGCGCCCGAGCTTGCGGATGGCGCGGCTCAGGACGTACGAGGTGGCCAGGGTGTCGGCGCCCGCGAATTTGCGGTCGCTCACCAGGCAGACCTCGTCGGCGCCCATGAAGAGGCACTCGCGCAGCACGTCGGACGCCCGGTGCGGCCCCATCGTGATCGCGACGACCTTGCCGCCGAAGCGATCGCGCAGGCCGAGCGCGAGCTCGAGCGCGACGCGGTCCTCGGCGTTGAAGACGGCCGGGAGCTTGGCCCGGTTCACGGTGCCGTCGTCGTTCATCACCTTGCCGGAGATGTTCGCCGTGTCGGGCACCTGCTTGACGAGGACGAGGGAGGTGAGCATTCTCTTGGGATCCTGAGGGCTTGACACGCGTTCAAGGGACCAAGGGCCGGCCCCGTGCTGGCGGCCGGGCCGGGCCGGGCGCCGGCGAGATGACGCCACGGAAGGGGGCTGCTGTCCATCCCGGCCCGACAAGACCGCCCGGCCGGGGTCGGCTGTTATTAGTGGGCCCGGCCCCGATGATCAAACCAAACCGCCCTCGTTACCGCAGTAACGATGCCCCTGGCGGGGCGCCGCGGGGGGCAGCTCAGCGTCGACCCGTCAGGTACTCGCGCGGCGTCGTCCCCAGCAGGGTGCGGAAGACGCGGTGAAACTGCGCGTAGCTGCCGAAGCCGGCGTCGAGCGCCGCCTCCAGGAGGTTGCCGCCACCCCGGTCCACCAGCGCGAGGAACCGCTCGAGCCGGAGGCGGTTCCGGTACTCGACCAGGGAGAGGCCCATCTCGGCCTTGAAGTCGCGGGCGAGCTTGCCGGCGCTGACCGCGAGGCGGCGCGCGAGCTCGCTGCCGTTCAGGGTCACGTCGTCATGGAGCGCCTGCACCGTCGCCACCGCCAGCCCGTTCGGCGAGTCGTGCGCCACGCTCGGCAGGGTCGCCAGCAGCGGCTTCCAGGGCACGGTTTCGGCGTCCTGGCGCCTCAGATCGACGATGTTGCCGAGCAAGGAGCAGAACACGGCGGCCTGCGTCTGCTTGGCCTCGTCCAGCGGGGCCCCGGAGAGGGCCGTGTCGTTCGCCATGATCCCGAGCGCGCCCCGCGCCGATCGGATCGGAGTGAGCACCATCCAGCCGTAGCCGAGCACCCGGGTCTGGTCGTCGAGCTGCGCGGTGAGCGGCGCGTTCTCGAGGGCGAGCCAGCGCCCGAGCCCGGCCAGGGAGCGGGCGTGGGCCGCCTGGTGGTTGGCGCCCCGGTCGAAGAAGATGTGGCGCTCGTCCGTCGTCTCACCCGCCAGGCCCGTGCCCCAGGTCCCGCACAGGTGCTTGCCGGTTTCGTCCTCGAGGAAGATGGCGACGCGCTCCAGGCCGATACGATCGCGGGTGAGCTCGACCGCGCGGCGCAGCACGGTGTCGAGGTCCCGGTAGGTCACCAGCTCGTCGGCGGCCACCAGCACGCTCACCACGCCGGTCGGGCGGCTAGACACCAGGGGCGCGCGTAGCTTGGCGCCGACCACGAGGGGCCAGTCCACCCGCCGTCGCTGCTGGGAGTCCGCCAAGGTCCGTGCTCGCGGGAGGAGGGCCGCGACCCGATCGCCCGGAGCATATCCGGTCCCCGGCGGGTTGTGAGGGGGGTTCGGCGGGGCCTCGAGTGAGAGAGAAAAGGCAGGATTCGGAGGCACGGCGCGGCGGATCGGGCGATGCTGAAGCAGCCCCGTCCCCCCGGGTGGGCGGCGCCGAACGGAGGACTGCGATGTCGAGACGAACGAGCTGTTCGCGGAGCTCGGTGGGACCGGAGCGGTGGGGGCGCCTCGGCGGCGCCGGGGTCGCGCTTCTCGCGGCGGGTTGCGGCGCCGCCGCGCCCGCTCCGGCGCCGCCGCCGCCGGGCGTCGGGCCCGGTGCCGTCATCCTCGGCCAGGGCGGGGCGGCGCGGCGAGCGCCGCCGGTGCCGCCGCTGCGCTCGAACCAGGTCGGCTACCTGCCGCAGTTCGCCAAGCGGGCGACCCTGGCGACCGCCGCGGACGCGCCGGCGACCTGGCAGCTCGAGGACGCGGCCGGTCGCGTCCTCGCCAGCGGTAGCACGCGACCGTTCGGCGACGACGCGGACTCGGGCGAGCGGGTGCACCAGCTCGATTTCTCGAGCCACCGGGCGCCCGCCGAGGGACTGCGCCTGCGTGTGGGCACGGAAACCTCGACGCCGTTCGCGATCTCCGCGACCGTGTACGAGCCGCTGGTCCGCGACGCCTTCAAGTACTTCTACCACAACCGGAGCGGCATCCCGATCGAGCAGCCCTACGCGGGCGGAGAGCCGTGGACGCGTCCAGCCGGGCACCTCAGCGACCGGACGGCGCCCTGCGCGCCGGACGCGGGCTGCGACTACGTCCTCGACGTCTCCGGCGGCTGGTACGACGCGGGCGACCACGGAAAGTACGTGGTCAACGGCGGGATCTCGGCCTGGACGCTGCTCGCCTTGTACGAGCGGATGGTCCACCGTGCGAGCGGCGAGCTCGAGCGGTTCGGTGACGGTAAGCTCGGCATCCCGGAGCAGGGCAACGGCGTCCCCGACTTGCTCGACGAGGCGCGCTGGGAGGTGGAGTTCCTGCTGCGCATGCAGGTGCCCGAGGGCAAGCCCCGCGCGGGGATGGTGCACCACAAGATCCACGACGAGAAGTGGACCGCGATCGGGACCCGTCCCCCCACGGACACGGCGGAGATCGGGATGCGGCGCTTCCTCCGCCCCGTCAGCACCGCGGCCACGCTCAACACGGCCGCTGTCGCCGCCCAGGCGGCCCGGATCTGGAAGGGCCTCGACGACGCCTTCGCCGCCCGCTGCCTGCTGGCCGCGGAGCGGGCCTACGCCGCGGCGTTGGCCAACCCCAGGGTCTTCATCACCGACCAGGACGGGACCGGGGGCGGCGCCTACAGCGACGACCGCGTCGACGACGAGTTCTACTGGGCGGCCGCGGAGCTCGCCATCACCACCGGCAAGCCCGAGTACGTGGCCGCGCTAGTCAAGAGCCCCTTCCACCATCACGTCGGCGCGGGCGCGTCGCGCGGCACGGAGGACGACTACACGGCGATGACCTGGCGCAGCGTCGCAGCGCTCGGCACCATCTCCCTCGCCCAGGTGCCAAGCTCGCTCGGTGAGGCGGAGGTGGCCAAGGACCGCGCCGAGATCCGGCGCGAGGCGGAGCAGTACCTCGCCTTGCGCGATCGGCAGGGCTACCGGGTCCCGTTCGCCTCGGTGCAGGGCCGCTTCCCCTGGGGGTCGAACTCCTTCGTCCTCAACAACGCGCTCGTCCTCGGCCTGGCCAACGACTTCTTCCCCGACCGCCGCTACGTGGAGGGGATGCTCGACGCGATGAACTACATCCTCGGCAACAACCCCATGGGGATGAGCTACGTGAGCGGCCACGGCACCCGGGCGCTGCAGACGCCCCACCACCGCTTCTGGTCGCATGCCGTCAACCCGCTGAACCCGCCGCCGCCGCCGGGGGCCGTCTCCGGGGGGCCGAACTCCTCGCTCCAGGATCCGACCGTGCAGGAGGCGGGGCTCGCCGGCTGCAAGCCGATGCGCTGCTACTACGATCACATCGACGCCTGGAGCGTCAACGAGGTCACCATCAACTGGAACGGCCCCCTGCTCTGGGTCGTCGCCTACCTCGACCAGCAGGGTCGCACGGCGCCGTGACCCGGTGACCGCGCGGGGCGGCGCAGCGCGGTGAAGCGCGGTGAAGCGCGGTGCGCCGCGCGCGGGCGTGAGTGCGCGCCGCGTCCTGGTCTGTTAGGATCTTCGGCATGCGGCGCTGCTTGGTTCGGGTCATGGCGACGGGTGTCCTGGCCGCCCACGCCTGGGGCTGCTCCGACCCCTCCGACTCCGGTCCCATCGTATTGACGGGGACCGGCGGGACCGCCGGCGGCAGCACCGGCGCGACTGGCGGCACGCCGGCCCCAGTGGTCGAATGCCCGGCGGTCGAGGGCGCCGCGGGGCTCGGGAGCGTCTGCGATCGCCAGGGCTCCGTGTACGGCGCCGGCAATCGCTACTTCTTCCAGAACAACGTCTGGAATCCGCAGGGGAGCAGCCAGTGTATCGAGCCGTACACGTTCGGCGACTACGCAGGTTTCCGCGTCGCCTCGGCCAATCACGTCGTGCAGGACGACGCCCCCGCGGGCTACCCCTCGGTGGTGAAGGGCTGGCACTGGGGCTTCAAGACGTCCGATTTCACCACGGGCCGGCAGCTCTCCACCATCACCGCGGTCCCGAGCTTGTGGTGTTTTGCCACCACCTTGGGCGACAAGTACAACGTCTCCTACGACCTCTGGCTTCATCCCACCAACGGCAACCTCGGCAACCAGGACCCGACGGGCGGGATGGAGCTGATGATCTGGCTCTATCGCGAGGATCCCGACAACGGCGTCTGGCCGATCGGCAAGGCCCAGGATCGGTTCGAGTACCAGGGATCCTGGTGGCGGATCTATCTCAGCAGCGCCGAGGACAACCCGAGCTGGACCGTCCTTAGTTACATGAGGGAGACGGACGTCAACGCCGCGGAGCTCGATCTCAAGTTCTTCTTCGACGACGCCGTCGAGCGCGGTTACCTCACCAACAGCTGGTACCTGCTCGGGATCGAGGCGGGCTTCGAGATCTGGCGCGGGGGGCAGGGGCTGCAGAGCGTCGCGTACACGGTGTCCGTGCAGTGAGCGCCCCCGCCGCGGGTCGGCGGGTGGTGAGGCGCCGCCGGCGTCAGCCGCTGCCCGCGGGGGCGCCGTCGCGGGGCAGGGCGCGCGCCTCGGCGGGGAGCAGCCGCAGCAGCTTGAGCCCCCAGGTGAAGACCAGCACGACCAGGCCCAGGACCCCCAGCGCCTGGAGCAGCTCGTGGCCGCTGACAGCGTACGTCGCGATCCCCTCCTCGAACCCCGAGCGCGCGATCCGCCAGCCAGGGACGAGCTCCGGCGGGTACGCGAGGCCCGGGATCACGATCAGGTACCGCTCGCAGAGGACGCCCAGCAGCACCAGGGCGGAGGCCACGGCGATCCACGGGACCGAGCCCCGCGTGCGGCGGCCGAAGAGCAGCACGGCAGGCACGAGGGTGCCAAGCAGGACCATTCCGCCCCAGAACAGTGCGGCGTGCGGACCGCCGAAGAGGAAGAAGCGCGCAGCCCCACGGGACTCGTGGAGGTAGAGGCGGTGCACGTTCTCGACGAGCACGAAGTAGGCCGCCACCAGGACGAACACCCCGAGCAGCCGAGCCACCCAGAGGATCAGCTCGTCGTCTAGCCGCCGCCGGGTCAGCCGGAACAGGGCGAGGAGGACGAGGATCATGAGGGCCGTGCCGGAGGAGAGCGCGGCGGCCACGAAGCTCGGTGGTAGCAGCGGGGAGCGGTAGAGCTCCCGCGGCACGAACCCGAAGATGGCGCCGGTCCCGCTGTGGACGAGGATGGCCCAGAGCACGGCTACCAGGGAGAGGACGCGCGTCCACCGCTCGCTCTCCAGCATCATGGCGGCGAGGTACGCGATGCCGATGAGGACGTAGCTCGCGTAGAGGAACGGGTTGATGGAGAGCATGGACAGGGGGTTCAAGTGCAGGAAGGGCTGCACGAAGACGCGGTCGATCCGCCCTTGATCGGAGACGATGGACAGGAGCGCGCCCACCATCAACAGCACCGCCGCGAAGGCGGCCACCCGGGCGAGGGGCTTGTACTCGACCCTCCCGAAGAGCCCGTACAGGCTCGAGATGACGAGCGAGCCCGCCGACAGCCCGATGTAGAAGATGCCGAGGACGATCTGGAGGCCCCAGGGGATCCGGTTGGTCATCCCCGAGAGGTAGACCCCCTCGACGTACATCCTCCAGGTGGACCAGGCGCCGGCCATCACCAGCGCCCCGAGCCCCGCGGTCAACAGGACGAGCCACCGCCCCCTTCCCTCGATCCTCTCGAACCTCGTGTCCATCTCGAGCCTTTGCGGGGTGGGGGCTAGAGCCCCACGTAATAGACCTTCGGCTCCGTGCCCAGCCCCTCGCGGAGGCGCCTGACCGGGCGCGTGCGCAGCAGCGCGCCCACGGCGCCGTCGGGGTCGTCGAGGTCGCCGACGTGGATGGCCCGGGCCCCCCTCGCCGCGCAGGCGGTGACGCAGGCCGGCGGCTGGCCGCGATCGAGCCGGTGCGCGCAGAGGTCGCAGGACTCGGCGACGCCGTGCGAGCGCCGCGGGCGGTCGGGGTTGGGTGGGGTTTCGGCGCTGCGGAAGTTGAAGTGGCGCGCGTCGTAGGGGCACGCGATCATGCAATAGCGGCAGCCCATGCAGCGGTGGGGATCCACGATGACGATGCCGTCGGCGCGGCGGTAGGTCGCCTGGATGGGGCAGGCGAGGACGCAGGGGGGCTCGTCGCAGTGGTTGCACAGCAGGGGGACGGTCTTGCGGGCCGCGCCGGTGGGCCGCGTGCGCTCGAGCTCGACCAGGCGGATCCGTTGCACGTCCCAGCGCGGATCGGGGTCGGGGTTCTGGTCGTGCTCGGCCCGGCAGGCGTCCACGCACGCCGTGCAGCCGGCGGGACAGCGGTCGAGCTCGATCACCATTCCCCAGCGGACGCCGCGCGAGCGGGCACCCTCGCTGGCCGCACTCGTGCGCAGCGCGGTCAGCAGCGGCAGGCCGCAGGCGCCGGCGATCCCCGCCGACATCAGCGCGCCGGTCTTCAGGAAGCTCCTTCTGTGCATCCCCATCCTCGCTCTCAGGGTGACCCTGCGCCCTCTGCCGCCCGCGGGTGGCAGTCCCAGCACCTCGGCGTGACGCCGGCCTCCTGGTGGCAGCGATCGCAGAAGACCTCGGCGCCGCCGTGACACCCGAGGCAGGTCTGGGCCAGGCTCACGCGGAGGCGCCGCCCGTCCGCCGTCCGGTGCCAGCGGTCCCCACGCCGGACCACCTGGTCGCGCCAGGCGACGAGCAGGGCCGGGTGGTCGCGGCGCATCGTGGTCGCCGCCTCGACGCAGGCCCCGGGGGTGACCGGTTGGCCCAGCTCGGGCCCCGTGGCACCCCAGGCGGACGCGACCCAGGCGGGGACCGCCCCGAACACGACGGCGACGAAGGTGACGCCGATCGCCCGGCCGCCGTCGCTCATCCCCCGGCCTCCGGCTCGAGCGGCTCGTGCCGCAGGTTCTCGGTGCGCTGCTTCTCGCCCTTCATGATCAGCGCGTTGCCGACCAGCTCGTGCAGGCCCGCCACGCGGACCGGCGGGGCCCAGAAATCGCAGACGGTGGTGAGGGTCGCGCGGTCGATGGCGCAGATGGTGACCAGCGTGTTGACGCCGTGGGCGTCGCGCACGCGGGCGACCTCCCTGCCGCGGGGCATGCCGCCGCGCAGCCGCACCTCCATGTTCTCGTCCGCGCCGAGCCCCGCGCCGCCCCCGCAGCAGAGGGTGCGCTCGCGGATGGTGTCCGCCGCCATCTCGAAGAAGCGCGGACAGGCGGCGCGGAGCACTGCGCGCGGCTCGTCGAGCAGGCCCATGGCACGGGCTGGGTTGCACGAGTCGTGGAAGGTGGCGCACACGCCGGCGTTGCGGGTCGGGGCCAGCCGGAGCTTGCCGTGTGCCACCAGGTCAGCGGAGAACTCCGCGATGTGGACCATCTTGGTCGAGCGCGCGCGCGCGAAGCGGGTCCCGGTGACGGGGGAGGTCGGCACCTCGAGGAAGTCGGCGGGCCCGTTCAGGGTGTCCATGTACTGGTGCATCACCCGCCACATGTGGCCGCACTCGCCGCCCAGGATCCATTTGACCCCGAGGCGGCGCGCCTCGGCGTAGATCTTGGCGTTGAGCTTCTTCATCAGCTCGACCGACGCGAAGAGCCCGAAGTTACCCCCCTCCGAGGCGTAGGTGCTGAACGTGTAGTCGAGGCCGAGCTCGTGGAAGAGGGCGAGGTAGCCCATGGCCGTGTAGGTGCCGGGGTCGGCCAGGAGATCGCCCGACGGCGTGACGAACAGGATCTCGGCGCCCTTCCGGTTGATGGGGACCTCGACCCGGACCCCGGTGACCTCCTCCAGCTCGTCTGCCAGAAACTCGAGCGAGTCCTGGAAGGCGTGCGGCTGGATGCCGAGGTGGTTGCCGGTGCGGTGGCAGTTCGCCGCCGGCTCGAGCACCCAGTTGACCGACAGGCCGAGCAGCTGCAACAGCTCCCGCGCCAGCATGGTGATCTCGGCGGTGTCGATGCCCTGCGGGCAGAAGACGGCGCACCGTCGGCACTCGGTGCACTGGAAGAAGTACTTGAACCACTCCTTCAACACCGCGGGCGTCAGCTCCCGGGCGCCCGCCAATTCGCCCATGAGGCGGCCGGCCAGCGTGAAGTGCCGGCGATAGACCGAGCGCAGCAGCTCGGCGCGCAGCACGGGCATGTTCTTGGGGTCGCCGCTGCCGAGGAAGAAGGGGCAGCGCTCGGCGCACGCGCCGCAGCGCACGCAAGTGTCCATGAAGAGCTGGAGGGTGCGCGAGCGCTCGATCCGCTCCCGCATCCCCTCGAGCACGATCCGCTGCCAGTCCGGCGGGAGCTGCCAGTCCTCGTCCGTCGGCGACCAGGCGTGCGCGTTGGGCAGGCCCAGGGCCGTCAGGTTCTTCGGCTTCGCGGGGTACAGGTACCCCCCGGGCGCGAAGCGCACCGGCTGCTCGGGCCAGGCGTCGGCCGGGGGTCGGTGGTCGACCCGCAGGAGGCGCGCCGGATCGTAATACGCGGTCTGGTCGGGCTTCGGCGCGGCCACCTCACTCCTCCGTGACCGGCAGCCCGGCCCCGATCATGTGCTCGCGGAACTCGGCCTCGTACTCGGCGTAGGAGCGCGGCTCCACCGGCGGGTTCCAGGGGTTGACGTGGCGCACCTCTCGGTTGTTGTTGCTGAGCCCCAGCGTCGGGCTCATCAGGGCTCCGGGCAGGTGCATCAGCTTGCTGGAGGGGAAGTAGGCCAGGAGCACGCTGACGAGGAACAGGTGCAGCAAGAACCCCAGATCGAGCTCGGGCGGCACGACCACGGCGAGGCTCGCGCTCGTGCGCAGCAGGGTGCGGACCGCCACCAGATCGACCCCGGTGAAGTGGCGCATCGTCAGGCCGGTGACGCCGATGGCGGCGAGGAGCCAGAGCGGGAAGTAGTCGGCGGCGAGCGAGACGTACCGTAGCCGCGGGAGCAGGAGGCGCCGGGCGAGGAGCCCCGCGATCGCGACCAGCAGGATCACCCCGGTGAGGTGGAGCCGCGGCGTGCCGAGCTCGAACCACGCGTCGGCCGCCGCCAGGGAGGCGAGCCAGGGCGGCACCGGCGTCCAGAAGAGGCACAGGTGCCGGAGCGCGATCACGGCGAGCGAGCCGTGGAAGAGCACCGCCAGGAGCCAGAGCCACGGGAACCGGTCCGCGCCGAGCTCCCGGTGGCCCGCGGGCACGGTGGGCGCCCGCCGCAGCAGCGGGCGGAAGAGCACGACGTCGACGAGCAGGCGCGACGCCACCTCGAGGGCGCGGCGGGGGCTGCCCAGGCGGCTCGGCCGGATCCACGGCAGGGAGGCCTGCTGCCCCGCCGTGACGGGGATGCGGAAGGGCACCGGCGCGCGCATCCACCGCGCCACCCGGATCGCGACGCCGACGACGAAGACGACGAGCGCGAGCGCCGGGACGACGAGCGTGAACGGGGAGCGCAGGCCGAGCAGGCCCGCCCCGACCAGCGGGATCACGACGAGCGCGAGCACCGCGGCGAAGGAGCCGCCGGCGTGCAGGGTCGACCACCCGCTTGGCACGCGCGCCTGGCCCATGCGCGCCCTACACGCACCCGGTGGGCTTGGGCAGCCCCGCCGCCTTGCAGGCGCCCTTGGCCGGCCCCGTCGGGAACATCTCGTAGATCTCGCTCAGCTTCATCCCGAGCTCCTTGCAGAGCTTGCGGACCATGGGGGCGACGCCGAACTTCTGGTAGTAGTCGCGCAGGTAGTTGATGACCTTCCAGTGCGCCTCGCCGAGGGCGTCCACGCCCTCCGACTGGGCCAGGTGGAGCGCGACCGCCTCGCTCCACTTGTCGGGCTCCTGGATGAAGCCGTCCTCGTCCACCTCGATCGATACGCCGCCTACCGCGATGGTCGCCATCTCATTCTCCTCGGGGCTCAATGGGTCAGGGCTGCCGGCTCGCGCGTGGCGCGCGCGGCGCGGACCAGCGCCGGGGCCCACTCGGGGCTACTCGGCGCGAAGAGGTGCAGGTAGCTCGCCAGGACACGCTGCCTGACGACGCCGTCGCGGCCGCGCCCGATCCCGACGCCGCGGGTGAGCGACAGCGCGGTCGCGGGCGCTGGCGCGTCGGCGGCGAGACGGGAGTAGTGGAACTCGTGCCCGCGCAGGCGCGTCCCCGGCGGGAGGAAGGGGTTGTCGGTGTCCACGCACGCCTCGACGTAGCCGTGGCCCTGGGGGCGACGGGTCTGCTCGACGTCGACCGGCAGCGCCCCCACCATCGGGTGCTCGGCGCCGTCGCGGCGGAGCGAGCGCGCGAGGTACATCAGGCCGCCGCACTCGGCCCACACGGGCAGCCCCGCGCGGACGCGGGCGGCGAGCGCGTGGCGGAAGGGGACGTTCTCCGCGAGCGAGGCGGCGTGCTCCTCGGGGAAGCCGCCGCCGGCGTAGAGCGCGTCGAGCTCGGGGACCTCGGCGTCGGCGAGCGGGGAGAGGGGGACGAGCTCGGCGCCCGCCGCCTGCAGGGCCGCCAGGTTCTCTGGGTAGTAGAAGGAGAAGGCGGCGTCGCGCAGGACGCCGACGCGCACCGTCGGCGGTGTTGCGGGCTCCGGCGCGCCCGGCGCGGGGAGGGCCGGGGCGGCCGCCGCGATGCGCTCGAGCGCCGCGAGGTCCACCCCCGCCTCGATGGCGGCGCCGAGCGCGTCCAGCGCGCGGCGGGTCCCCGGGTGATCCTCCGGGGTGCAGAGCCCGAGGTGGCGCGATGGGAGGGGCTCGAGCTCGAGTCGCGGGACCGCCCCGAGCACCGGGAGCCCGGTCGCCTGGGTGATCGCTGCCCGCGCCACCCGCGCGTGCCGCTCGGTGCCGACGCGGTTCAGGATCACCCCGGCGAGCGGCGTGTCAGGCTCGAGCGCGAGGCAGCCGAGCACCAGCGCGGCGAGGGTGCGGGTAGCCTTGCTCGCGTCAACCACCAGGACGATCGGCGCGGCGACCCGGCGCGCGAGCGCAGCGGTACAGTGCGTCCCCTGCTCGTCGACCCCGTCGAACAGCCCGCGGCTGCCCTCGATCAGCGCCAGGTCCGCGCCGGCGCTGGCGCCGACGAGCGAGGCGAGCAGACTCGCGTCCGACATGAGGAAGCTGTCGAGGTGGTGGGCGGGGCGCCCCGCCGCGACCCCGAGCCAGGCCGCGTCGATGTAGTCCGGCCCCTTCTTGAAGGGTGCGACCCGGACGCCGCGCCGCCGGAGGGCGGCCGTGATCCCCAGCGACACCAGCGTCTTGCCGGTGTCACCGGCGAGGCCGGCGACGGCCAGGCGCGGGAGCGGGACGAGGGACACGCGATCGATTCCGGTTGGGGGGGGGATGGACGCCGTGACTACGCCATCTGGAGGAACCCGCAGGGGCACTCCTCAGCGCACTTCTTGCAGCCGTCACAGAGGTCGAGGTTGATCTCGAAGAAATGTCCCGGCCGGACCTCGGTCGCGCGCTTCATGCAGCCGGGCGTGCAGTACATCCAGCAGCGCTCGCAGCCGGAGCAGTCGCCGCAGGAGTAACAGCGGCCGGCCTCGGCTACGATCGCCGTGGCGTCGTGGTCGAGCGCGACCTCGCTCCAGGGGTCGGCGAGGCGGGTGGCGAGCGAGGTGAGCCGCGGCACCAGGCGGGGCTTGCTCTCGAAGCACTCGGGCTTGAGCTGCTCGGGTCCGACGTCCGGCG
This sequence comes from uncultured Polyangiaceae bacterium, assembly GCA_964404725.1. Taxonomy (GTDB): domain Bacteria; phylum Myxococcota_A; class Polyangia; order Polyangiales; family Polyangiaceae; genus JAFGBI01. The sequence continues at coordinate 8,366 of CAYOLF010000084.1, read as the reverse complement.
CCGTCATCGGCTCGGGGAGGGGCACCTGGCGCAGGGCCGCGTCGATCGCGATTGCCGCCTGCCGGCCCTGCGCGATGGCCTCCGCGGCCAGCCCGGGGCGGTTGGCGTCGCCGCCCGACCACATGAGGCACCGGGAGGGATCGCCGCCCGGCTCGGGCGCGAACGGGGAGTCCGGGTCGAGCCCGAGGCGCGCCAGATCGGGCTCCTGTCCGAGCGCGAAGACGACCGTGTCCGACTGAAGCTCACGGTCCGTGCCGGGGACGGGGAAGAGCTCCGGGAACCCGGACGGGGTCTTCGGACCGAGCGTCACGCGCCGCGCCTGGACCGCTCGCACGGTGCCGTCGAGGTCGCGGAGGACCTCCGACACGGTGGAAAGGAACTCGACCTCGACCCCCTCGGCGATCGCCTCCTCGAGCTCGGGGTCGAGGCGCTCGTTCTCTTGCCGCAGCAGGAGCACGTGGGCCTTGCCGCCGCTCAGGCGCACCGCGACGCGCGCCACGTCGATCGCGGTCGCCCCGCCGCCGACGACCACGACCTCGCGCCCGACGGTCGGGGTCTGTCCCCGTACGGCCTCGCGCAGGAACCGCGCTCCGAGGTACACGCCCGGTCCGTCCGCGCCGGGGACGGTCGCCTGCCGGCTGCTGGGGGCGCCGACCGCGACGAAGACCGCCGAGTGGGTCCGGCGCAGGTCGTCGAGGGTCACGTCCTTGCCGATGGTCGTCCGGGAGCGGAGCTCGACGCCGAGGGCGAGGACGCGATTGATCTCCGCGTCCAGCACCGGCCGTGGCAGCCGGTAGGGGGGCACGGCGTGGCGCAGCAGCCCGCCCGGGCGCGGGCTGCTGTCGTAGACGGTGACCCGATACCCACGGCGGACGAGGTGGTAGGCGCAGGTCAACCCGGCTGGACCCGCGCCCACCACGGCGATCGGCGCGGCCCCGTCGCGGGGCGCCGACGGCGCGGGGAGGGGCAGCCCCCGGGCGATGGCCCAGTCGCCCACGAAGCGCTCGATGGCCCCGACCGACACGCCGCCGTCCTGGGCGTTGCGGCTGCAGTGCTCCTCGCACCGATGCGGGCAGATCCGTCCCATGGTCGCCGGGAAGGGGCTCGTCTCCACGAAGCGGTAGAAGGCGCGATCGAAGGCTGCCTCCAGGGAGAGCCCGAGCCGCTCGTGCTGGGCGATGAGCGCGAGGACGCCGCGGACGTCATTGCCGGCGATGCAGTGCCGCTGGCAGGGGCTGCGCTGGGTCACCCCGTGCGGCCGGAGCAGCGACGCCCCGGGTCCCGCGGCGCCGCGCGGCGGGATGCTCAGGGGCTTGACGCCCTCGCGACGGTGGAGGAGCGCCACGCCGTTCACGCCTCGGGTGGGAGCACCAGGTAGCTGCCGCCGAGGTACGAGTAGATGCACCGCCCGTCGTCGACGAGGAGGCGGATGGCCGCCTTGCAGAGCGCCTTGTCGCAGCCCTCGCCGAAGCGCTCCAGCATCGCCTTCGTCAGATCGATGGGCTTGAGGTTCCGCTTCCCGTGGTTCTCGCGGACTATGGAAAACATCGCCTCCGCGACCGCCTCGACCGAGAGCTCTGCCATGTCTTCACCCTCCTCCACCCCAGGCGGGAGATCGGCGGACCTGCACCGAGCGCTTGAAGGTCTCTCCCGCGTGGGTGAAGTCGTCGATGTGCGCCCGGGTGAAGCGGATGCCTGCGAGCCGGAAGAAGGCGGGCCACCCGATGCGCTCGATCCACTCCCCGAGTCGCTCGTAGGGCCGGGCGTGTGCGGCGTAGAGCTCGACCAGGGCCTTCACTGCGCCGACCACCTCGGGCCACCGGGGGGGATTGTTGGGGAGGAACGGGATCGCGAGCTTGGAGAACTTGGGCTCGCTCCGGGCGTTGGACACCTTGCCGCCGACCCAGATCGACACCCCGTCGCCGGGGTCGTTCATGCGCATGGCGGGGCAGACCGTGTAGCAGTTGCCGCAGAAGACGCACCGCTCCTCGATCACCTCGACCGAGGGCTTGCCGTTCACCATCGTGGGCCGGATCGCTCCCGTTGGGCAGGCGGCCACCGTGGTCGGGACCTCGCACCCGCGGCTGATGCCGGCGTGATCGACCCGCGGCGGCTTGCGGTGCAGCCCCAGGATGGCGATGTCCGAGCAGTGGACGGCGCCGCACATGTTCATGCAGCAGGCGAACGCGATGCGCACCCGCGCCGGCAGCCGCATCGAGGAGAAGTACGGACTCAGCTCGTCCATCACCGATTTGGTGACTCCGGAGGCGTCCGACGCGGCCGAGTGGCAGTGCACCCACCCCTGGGTGTGCACCATGCTGGTGATGGACGCCCCGGTCCCGCCGACGGGGTAGCCCGCCTGCGCCAGGCGCTCGATGAGCGGCTCGACCCGGCTCGCATCGGTGAGCAAGAACTCGACGTTGTTGCGGCTGGTGAAGCGCAGGTACCCGTCCGAGAACTCGTCCGCGAGCGCGGCGAAGAGCCGGATCGTCTTGGTGCTCAGCAACCGCGGGGAGCCGGCCCGCACCGTGTAGAGCCGCTCCCCGGACTCGGCGGTGTGGACCAGCACGCCGGGGCGCGGGATCTCGTGGACCCGCCACTTGCCGTAGTTGCGCGTCACCATGGGCGGCAAGAAGCCGCGGTAGTCCGGCGCGCCCAGGTCGGTCCGACGCTTCGTCGATGGTTCGTTCATGTCGCGTCTCGTGTCCTCGCGGGCGGCACCAGCGCGCGCGTCAGTCGTCGTCGAAGCGCGTGATGTAGGGGTTGGTCCGGGGGTGGGCGACCATCTCCGGGATGGGGTCGAGCCCGATCTGCTCGAGGAAGTTGGGCAGGCCGATGCGCTGGATGAACTCCCCGATGCGCTCCCGATTCTTGCCGTGATCGGACCAGAGGTCCCACATTGCGCGCAGGAGCTCCTTGACGTCCTCGTAGGGCGACTCGAGCTTGATGAACGGTACCAGCACCGACGAGAGCAGGGCGCCGGCGAGGACGGGCGCCTTGCCGCCGACCAGGAGCATCGCGCCCCGATCCTGGCCCGGGGAGAGGGCCCGGGGCAGGGCGTTGATGCAGTGCATGCACCGGGTGCACTCGTTGTTGTCGATGAGGAGCTCGCCGCCTTCGAGCCGAATGCAGCGGGTCGGGCAGCGACCCACCACGTCCCGCGCGATGTTCGGCACCCCCGCGGCGAGGTACTCGGCGAGCGCCGCCTGGTCGATGCGGATGTCGTCGCGCCAGGTGCCGATGATGGAGAGGTCCGCCCGGGCGATCGCCCCCACGCAGTCGTTCGGGCAGCCGGAGGTCTTGATCTTGAACTTGTAGGGGAAGGGCGGCCGATGCAGCTCGTCCTGGAACTCCTGGGTGAGCTCGTGGGTGATGTCGAGCGTGTCGACGCAGGCCCACTCGCAGCGGGCCATTCCGGCGCAGCAGCTCGGCGTGCGCAGCGCCGACCCGGAGCCGCCGAGATCGAAGCCGGCCGCGAGCAGCTCGTCGAAGAGGGGCTCGAGCGAGGCCGTCTTGGCGCCGAGGAAGACGAGGTCCCCGGTGGAGCCGTGCAGGTTGGTGAGCGACGAACCGTGCCGCTCGCAGATGTCGCAGAGCTTCCGGAGCGCGTCGGAGGTGTAGAACCACCCCGCCGGCGGGAGGATGCGGATGGTGTGAAACTCGGCGGCCTCGGGGAACTCCTCCGCGAGATCGCTGTAGCGGCCGATGACGCCACCGCCGTAGCCGCGCACCCCGACGAGCCCGCCGTGCTTCCAGTGCCCGACGTGATCGGTGTAGGAGCGCTCGAGGACCCCGAGCAGATCGCGCGCCATCGGGTTATCGGCGCTCTTCTCGATCTCGTCCACGAAGCTCGGCCAGGGACCGCCGCGGAGCTGTCCCACCAGGGGCAGGGAACGTTTCTGGGTCACGCTTCGTGGTCTCCAGTTCGCCAGGCGGCACGCGGGGCGCGCGGGCACCGAAGCAACTTGCACGCCAGCCCTGGCGCTCCTCCGCGGCACTCCCGCCGCCCCGAAAATCCCGCCCGGTGGCGGCGAGCCCGGGCCGATCCCGGTGCATTTCCTGGACGCCGTGAAATAGAGCGGTTCTGAGCCGCTCTATTTGGTGGCCGGCCCCCGCGCGGCGTCGTCCGCGCGCGCGGGTGGCCCCAGAGTTGGCTGGTCCGTTTCCTGCAGCCGGCGGTCGCGGATCGCCGGCCCGCCGCGCGGGGGCGGTACGGCGACCCCCGGCGACCCGACCCGACCATGCTCCCCTACCTCGCGTCTTACCTCGGCCTCGGCGCGTTCGCGGTGGCGGTCATCGCGCGGATCGTCTGGTGGACCAGGCAGCCCCTGCACCTGCGCTGGGAGTTGTATCCGGTGCCGCACGAGCCGGGGCCACGGGGTCGCTACGGCGGCTCCTTCATGGAAGTGCCCGAGTGGTGGCGACAGCCGCGTCGTCGGTCCGCGCTCGGCGAACTCCAGGCGATGGCCAAGGAGATCCTCTGGCTCCACGGGGTGCGGGCCAACAACCGCCCGCTCTGGCGCTGGACCTTCCCGTTCCACCTCGGCCTTTACCTCTCGGCGGGTGCCGCCACGCTCGGGCTCGCCTACGGGATCGTCAGCGCCGTCGCGCCGGCCCTCTCCGGTGGGGCGCTCGGCGCGGCGGCGCGGCCGGTGATCCTCGCGCTCGGCGTGGGCGGGCTCGCGCTGGGCCTGTTCGGCGCGCTCGGCCTGCTCGCCCGCCGGCTCACCGCGCCGGAGCTCAAGGGCTACTCGGTGCCCTCCGACCTCTTCAACCTGGCCTTCTTCGTGGTGGCCTTCGGGGTCGGCCTGGTCACCTTCGTGCTGGTGGACCCGGACGGGTCGCGCGCGCTCGAGTTCGCCGTCAACCTCTGCTCGTTCGACCTCGTGCCGTTGTCGGGGCACCGGCTCGAGGTGGTCCTCCCGACCCTCACGGTGCTGCTCCTCAGCGCGCTCGCGGCCTACGTTCCGCTGACGCACATGTCGCATTTCGTCGGGAAATTCTTCGCGTACCACGCGATCCGCTGGAACGACGAGTCCTACCCCGCCGGTGGGCCGCGCGAGGCCCAGATCCGGGCGTTGCTTGCGCAAGGGGTGAGCTGGTCGGCGCGACACGCGGGCGGCGGCGCCGGTCGCACCTGGGGGACGCTCGTCCAGGAGCGCTCCGAGGAGCCGCCGCCATGAGGCGGCCGGTCACGCTCAGGAGCTTCTCCCGCGGCGAGGGGCCAGTGACCGAGCTCGATCCCGACGCCCAGCGACCGCTGCCGCCGCCCTACGACGACCTTACCGCGGAGCCCGGGATGCCGCCCCTCTCCGCGGCCGCGCGGGACGGTTTCGTTCGCTTGGACGACACCATCGCCCTCGGCATCCCGACGCCGGCGAACCCCGAGGAGGAGGCGCGGCTCGTCAACGGCTTCCTCTCGGGCATGAGGAAGCTCTTCGCCGCGTCCGACAACTGGACCTTCCTCCAGCCGCTGCTCTTCTCCATCGAGCACTGCGCCCGCTGCCAGACCTGCTCGGCGGCCTGCCACGTGTTCGAGGAGAGCGGGCGCGACGAGCTCTATCGCCCGAACTTCCGGTCCGAGCTGATGCGCCGGATCTACTTCAAGTACGTCAAGGGCGCCTCGACCTGGGTCCACGGCGACGTCGAGCTCGACTGGCGGACGGTGGCCCGCCTGCTGGAGCTCGCCTACCGCTGTAACCTATGCCGCCGCTGCGCGCAGACCTGCCCGATGGGGGTGGACAACGGGCTCATCGCCCGCGAGCTCCGCAAGATCGCGAGCCAGGAGCTCGGGATCCACCCCAAGGAACTGCACCGCGACGGGTCGGTCCTCCAGCTCCGGGTCGGCTCCTCCACCGGGATGAACCCCGCGGCGCTCCGCGACAACATGGCGTTCATCGACGAGGACACCAGCGAGCGCACCGGGATCGAGGTGAAGACCCCCTTCGACAAGCACGGCGCGGACGTCCTGCTCATCCACAACGCCGGCGAGATCCTGTCCTGGCCCGACGGGATCGGCGCGTTCAGCCTGCTCATGAACCAGGCGGGGCTCGACTGGACCCTGTCGAGCGAGCTTACCGGTTACGACGGGGTCAACTACGGCGTGTTCTACGACGACGTGCAATTCGCGCGCATCGCCGTGCGTCACGCCGAGATCGCGCAGAAACTCGGGGTGAAGCGGATCGTGCTCGGCGAGTGCGGCCACGCGCACAAGGCCCTCACGGTGGTGGCCGACCGCGTGCTGACCGGCGGTCTGAACGTCCCGCGCGAGAGCGCCTTGCCCCTGCTCGCCGAGATCGCCCGGTCGGGCAAGATCCGGTTCGATCCCTCCCGCAACGACTTCCCGGTCACCCTGCACGACCCCTGCAACGTCACGCGCATGATGGGCATCGTCGCGCCCCAGCGCGAGGTGTTGCGCCACGTCGTCCCGGCGGGCCGCTTCGTGGAGATGGCGCCCCACGGAGTGCACAACTTCTGCTGCGGCGGGGGCTCGGGCTTCGCGATCATGAGCGGCCACAACTTCCTGGGTTTTCGTAACCGCGTGGCCGGTCGCCGCAAGCTCCGCCAGATCCTCGAGGCCTTCCAGGGCGAGCCCTGGGGCGCCGACCAGCACAAGTACGTCTGCGCGCCGTGCAGCAACTGCAAGGGCCAGCTGCGCGATCTGTTCACGGCCTACCGGGCGTACGAGCGGGCCGGGCTCTTCTACGGGGGGCTCACCGAGCTGATGGTGAACGCGATGGTGGACGTGAGGCCCGGCTACGTCGACTGGGAGTGGCGCTGAGGTCGACCGGCGCCGGCCGATCCTGCCGGCGGCGCCCCCGGCTGCGGATCACGACCTCCTGCGCCTCTTCCGACGCCTGAGATTTGTCGGTAGCCGGACTGCGCCGTGCGGTAGAGAGGATCCCGACGCGGCCCGTTTTGCGGACGCGAGTGATACAGCGGGAGTCACCTCTATGAATGGAAGTTTCTTGGGCGCCACCGTCGTCCGCCGCATGATCCTGACGAAGGGTGTCCTCAACAGCTTGCTCGGCCTTCTGCACATCGCGGGCACCTTCACCTTCGAAGCGGCCAACATCGCCGCGCAGGGCGGCACGGCCGAGTTCCACCGCGACTACCTCATCTGGTTCTACGGCGTGGGCGCGTTCACCCTGTTCCTAGGGCTGGTCGACCTTCTCTGCGCCCGAAACCTGACGCGAGCGCAGCCGCTCGCGCGGCAGATTGCGCTGCTCGACGCGGTATTCACGCTGTCGTTAGGCATTCCGGGCGTCATCGTCTTCGGTGTCTCCCCGCCGCTGGTGCTGCTCGTCACCGGCGTGGCCGGCCTGTTCGTGCTCGTGCTGGCGAAGCGGGACACCGCCGCGGCGTGATCCGCGGAGGGCCGCCTCCCGGCCGAAATCCCCGCATCACTGCTCAGCGCCGACCGGTTCGCCTACCTACCGCGTCGGTGCCCCTAAGAACGCTCCCGTGCGGGGTGAGGGGGCGTTCTTAAGGGCTCTTGCCTCGACCCTCTTCTGTACCCGAACCCTTCGCGAAGCGATCGGTTCACTGGCTTGATCTGACGTTCGCGACCGGGAACTCGACGGTCCCTTGACCGCCGCCCGTCTCGACCAGGACCTTGGCTTCGAGAATGTTATCCATGCTCATGCCGACATTCTTCCACTCTTCGAAGTGCTTGGTGACGGTAATGACGCCGCAGGGACGACCCGTCTGACGGACGCTCCAGAACTGGTTGAATTGGCCGGAGGTGCCGCAGCGATTGCCGCCGGTTCCACCCGTCATCCCCGAGTAGAACTTGTAGACCTCGCCGTCGATGGTGGCCGATCCCTTCTGTTGCATCCCCCAGGGATTGAAGGGCATTCCGTTGAACGAGTCGTCGATGATGTAGTATTCGACACACGGATTGGTCGCCCAACCGTACACTCCAATGTATGAGTAGCCGCCGCTGGAGCCCGTCTTCGTGTAGGTGAACTCAGCGGTAATTTCGCCTAACTGGGCGATGGACTTGCCACCCCACTCGATCCCAAGGCGCGCCAAGAAATCGCCGTTGTTGTTCCACTTGGCGCTGAAGGCCGGCGTGTCGTAGTACGTGATGCAATCGTTGCCGTTGTTGGCGTTCGACCAGAGCTCCCAGGAAAGGTCGCCCGCCCTGCCGGTTCGGTCGCTTCCGCAGTGAGTGGTGCCGCTGCTCGTCGGCATGGCGGCTTCACAGTCCAACGAGGCGCCCGCGGAGCCGCCGGCTCCGGTCCCCGCGGTCCCCGCGCCCCCCGCCTCCTCGGCACCCGCGGTTCCCGCGCGCCCCGCCCCGTCGGCACCGCCGGCGGAAACGCCGCCCGTCGAGAAGCCGCCCATCGAGAAGCCGCCCGTCG
>CAYOLF010000083.1:11326-27436 GCA_964404725.1 uncultured Polyangiaceae bacterium | reverse complement strand
CGCGTCCCGGACCCGCCCGACGCCGCGCCGCGCCGCCCCGTCCCCTTCCCGCCCCTCTCCCCGGAGCGCGGGAAGCGCCGCTCCAGCCCCCCGTACGCAGCGAACCCCACTAGGCGGGCTGCCCGCCAGTGGGGTTCGCAATCGAGCGGAAATTACGCGGTGCGAAGGAGAGGACTCGAACCTCCACAGGAGTTACCCCGCTAGCACCTCAAGCTAGTGCGTCTGCCAGTTCCGCCACCTTCGCGTGGGAAGTACCGCGGGCTGACGGCAAGCCGCCGACCGCGGGAGGGGCAGGAGGATTAGCCCACCGCGGCGGGGCCCCGCAAGGGGATTTGGCGCCAGGCCCCGGCCGCTCGGCGGGCACGGGGGACGGCGGCGGGCGGGCACCGGTCAGCCCTGGGCCCGGACGACGCCCTCGACGGCGGCGACGAGCTCGGCCATCTCGAAGGGCTTGCGCACCCAGCGGGCGACCTTTCCTTCGAGCGCGGGCGGGAGCTCGCCGACGTGGCCGCTCATCAGGACGATCCCGGCGCCGGTAACGGCGTCCCGGAGCCGCGCGAGCGCGTCCGACGGGTCGTCGCTGAACGGGGACAGATCGATCACCGCGACGTCGAAGGTCTGCCCGTTACCGAGGAGTTCCACCGTGTCGAACGGGCAGATCGCGCTCAGCACCTGCGCTCCCCGTGCCTCTAACGAGATCTCGACCAGGGCGAGCACGTGCGCGTCGTCCTCGACCACCAGCACCCGCCGCCCCACCAGGCTCGGCGGCACCGAGGGGCGCTCTTGCGCGCCGGACGCGGCCTCACACACGGGCCAGGTCAGCTCGAAGACGGCGCCGGGCCCCGGGCGGACGAGCTCGAGGCGGCCGCCGTGCTCGGCCGCGAGGGCCGCCGAGTGGGTGAGGCCGATCCCCGCGCCGCCGCGCCGCGTGGAGCAGGGGCCGGAGAGGAGTCCGCCGGCGCGCTCGGGCGCCACGCCGGGGCCCTCGTCGGTGACCCGGAATACTACCGCGCCGCCCGCCTCCCGGAGCGCGAGCGACACCCGCGCGCCGCGCGGCGTGAACGCGATCGCGTTCAGGAGCAGGTTCACCAAGATCTGCAGCGCCGCCGCGCTGGCGCCGACCATCGCCCCCGCCGCGCCGATCTCGACCGACACTTCGACGCCCTCGCCGCGCGCCTGCGGCTGGATCCCGAGCGCAGCGTCACGCGCGATGGCGGCCGCCGAGCGCTCCTTGGACGAGGGCGCCTCCGCGCCGATCCCCTCGCGTGCCAGGCGATAACCCACCGCCGCGTGCGCGCGCGCCACCTCGAGCGCCTCGCGCACCGGGCTGGTTGGATCGCGCGTGAGCGCCTCGTCCAGCCAGCCCATCACCACCGTCAGGGCGTTGGACACCTCGTGCAGCGCCCCGGCCAGAACCTCGGCGGCCGGTGCGGGTGGCTCGGCCTGCGGCCGGGCGCTGGCTTCCGGGACGACCGCACCCCCGTGCGCCGCCGACGCGGCGGGGCCGCTCTGCGCCGCCGCTCCCGCCGCCGCTCCCACCGCCGCGCTCCCTACCGAGTGCGCCTGCACGCTGGGAAGAGTATTCCGTCCTAGCTCCATTTTCCAGTACTGTCGGGCGGCCAATCGACCAAAACCTCGACTCACCGAACACTTTCGAGGCGTTCGGGGAGCAAGAGCTCGAAGCTGCCCTCGTCGTTGGCAGTCGCCTCGCCCACCTGGACGACCGTACCCGAATCCACCGCCAGGTAGGCGCGCAGCAACGCACCGGGCAACACGGCATGCTCGATCCCGTCGCTCTCGGGGTCGGCCCGGACCCGAACCTGCCCACTGAAGGCGACCGGCAGCGGCAGGTTCAGCGCGCCGAGATCGAGGTTCGGCTTCGCGACCTCCACGGGCACGCCGGGCCGCACGAGCCAGGCGAACCCGGTGCGCGCCTCGGGCCGCACCACGACGTCGAAGTCGCCCGCGTCCGCCCGCAGCTCGAACGACCCATCGGCCAACACGGTGCCGGTGGACGCGCGGGGCACGAAGACCTCCGACCCGAGCGCCGTCGCGAGCGCGGTCGTCGTCCGGGGCACCGCGGTCGCCTGGATCGGCGCCCCCACCACCGGCGCCCCCCCCGGAGTGACGGCCCGGCCCGTGACGCGTGTGCGCCAGGCGAGCTCGATGGTCTTGCCCGCCTGCCGCGCGGGGCTCGGCGCCACCAGGAAGGAATCGAGCTCGGTCGCGCCGAGGGGGCACTCGCAGAGCACGGAGCCGCCCGGGCACGGCGCCACCTGGGGGCAGGTCCCGCTCGGCAAGACGCGCACACGGTAGGTGCCGGGCAGCAGGGTGGCCCGGAAGACCCCCCGGTCCGCCTCCTGCTCGCTGGCGGACACGGTGCGCTGGAACGCGGCGAGGGCCCCCGTCGGCAGCCCGTCGAGCGCGGTCGCGATCAGCGTTACGGTGCCGCCGACGGGCGAGAGGCGCTCGGTGCCGCCCGCGTCGATCCGGGCCAGGAGCTGCCCCTCGACCTCCACCGGCGCGGGGAGCGTCGTGAGCTGGTCGAGCACCGCGGGCCCCGTGAAGAGCCCGAGCGAGGCCCGCTCGACGACGACCGTGGGCGCCACGGTCTCCGCTGGCGGGACCAGACGCACGAGCTCGGTCGCGGCGCCGTTCTGGGTGGGCGTGGGCGAGAACAGGAGGGTCGCCGCGTAGGTTTCCTCCTCCCCCTCGGTGGTGGGGTCACCGAGCACGACGCGGTTCGAGATCCGCCGCGCGCTCAGTCCGTCGACCATGTCGAGGCTCCACCCCGTGAGCGCCCCCGGGGCGCCGCTGGACGTGCTCCAGCGGACCTCGACCGGGAGGTCCTTCGGCTCGCGGAGCGTAAAATCGAGGGCGAGCCCGGCGTCCTCGGGGACGGTGACGGTCGCCAGGTCGGGCACGACGTCGCAGACGCCGCGCGCGATGGCGGTGACGCTCGGGTCCGGCCGCACATGGGCGTCGTAGTCGCCGGGCGGGAGCTTCATGGTCACCTCGGCCGCGGAGCAGTCGGCATCGCCCGCGCAGGCGGAGAGCGCCGAGTAACGCTCGGTGGCGATGCCGAGGGCCCGCGCAGTCGGGGTGAGGATGAGCTCCAGGGGTACCTGCCCGAAGTCGTAGCGGCAGGCCGGTCCCGCGCCCGCGGGCGCGGACCCCTCCGGGCACTCGCCGCCGACGCGCGGCACGGGCACGTCGGCCGCGTCGACGCAGGGCGGCGGCGTGAAGGTGACCTCGAGGGAGGAGAACCGGGGGACGTCGACGTCGCGGTGCCCGTCCGCGCCCTTCAGCCCGGTGAGCTTGCGGAAGCTCCGGCTCCCGGCGTAGTCGCCCGCGGACGGGCTCGCGGGCACGGTGATCTCCAGCAGGACCGCGTCGTAGTCGAGCTCACCCGCCAGACACCGCCCGGCGACGCAGGACCCCTCGCCGCCGCAGTCTCCGTCCTCGACACAGCCGTTGATCGCGATGGGGGGCGCGCCGTCCCCGGCCTCGGCCGCGAAGTCGTAGCTACAGGCCGGCAACGCGAGGGCGGCGACTAGCGCCGGGGCGAGCGCGCGCGCCGCTGCCCGGGCGCGAGTCACGGGTCACCTCCGCCGGGGAACGGGCAGTCGGTGATGACGTTGGGGACCTCGTCGTCCTCCACGCTAAACCACCAGGTCATCAGGGCAACGTCGGAGTAGTCGGTGACCTGCGCCTCGCCGTCGACGTTGTCGAGGTGCGTCACCAGGAGCGAGAACTGGTAGCAGCCGTCCGCCTCCTCGGTGAACGTGTAGGCGAGGTCGATCCGCCGCGGCTCGCCGACGAAGCCGGTCGGGTCGGCGAGCAGGAACTTCTGCATCGTCTGATCCGACAGGCCGTAGTTCCGGTAAAGTAGTGCGATGAGCTCGCCGTCCGCCTCGTTGGCGCGGACGTCCACCATGAAGTGGACGGTTTCGTCGGGGTAGACGATCTGCACCTGCCGCGGGTTTGGCAGCGCCCACTCGGAGTCGATGACGGGCGGCACGCGCACCCCGGGCTCCAGCTCGGGCGGTCCCGGCAGCAGACAGCCGCCGAACGCGACGGTGGCGAGCGCAGAGCCGACAGCGCACATCCACCACCGTAGATGCGACGCGCGTGCCACCCCGGCTCCGGGCGCCAGCGGCGGCCGAAACCCGCGCGGGTGTGACAGCCGTGTCGTGGACGGTGACGGGGCCCGCAGTCCCGCGACGAAGCTCTGCGCGCGGCGCCTCACACCAACCAGGTCCCTTCCGGAGGCCTCGTCGAAGTGAGCCGCGCCGGCTGCCAGCGCGCCTCTGCGTACTCCGGGCTCGTCGCGAGACGGAAGAGGTCGAGGAGCTCCGGACTCGACACAGTCGCTGCCCCGAGCCCGCGCTCGAGCGGGAGCTCGAGCTCGAAGGCGACCTCGCGCACGGCCACGCGGAGATCCCCGGCGACGAACAGCCCGGCGCGGCGGGTCGCCGCGCGAACCTCGGCCATCGCCGACTCGTAGGCGAGCCGCTGCGGATCGTCGCAGAGCTGGCGGAGCCGCCGCTGCGACCGGGTGGGCATGCTCTCCCACAGCACCTCGGCGAGGTTGGCGACGGCGGTGAGCCCGCTGCGGCTCGCGGTCGGCGGACCGAACGCCATGGCCAGCGCGCGCAGCACGCCACGGGCCTGATCCTCGGGCGCCCCGCAGAGCAACGCGTGGCCCGGCATCGCGGCGGCCAGCATCACGCCGAGGTGGAAGGCGAACTCCGGTGAGGGGCGGGGCAGCTCCCCGCTCACGATCACCGAAGGGGTCTGGAGCAGCGCGATGCTCAGCGTGATGTCGCCGGTGACGCGCCGCTGGAACAGCGGCGGCGAGATCCCCAGCGTACGGGCCGCCGCCCCGTAGATGCGCGCCACCGGGGAGGGGGCCCAGAACGGCACGCGCTCGACGCCGGTGACACCGTAGGCGGCGGGCTCGCGCTTGAAGACGTGCGACGCGCCCTCCCACACCAGTGCGAGCGCCTCCTGCACCGCCCCCAGCTCACGGAACAGCATCAGCCGCACCCGCTCGGGCTGCTCGGGCTGCGCCAGTAGCGGCGGCGGTGGATCGGGCTCGTCCAACATCGCGCGGCGCACGTGGTCGATGGCCACCGCGTAGACGGGGTTCGCGTCGGCCCGCGCCGCCGCGGCGAGCCGCTCGAGCAGCCCGACGTCGGCGGGCCCGAGCAGCACCAGCTTGCGGCACACCGCCACCAGCTCGCGGGACCGCTCGCTCCGTCCCTCCCAGCGGCGCGCGAGGGCCAGCCCGGCAGCGATCGAGCCACCGTCGAGCTCGCGCTCGAGGGCGGCCTCGTCGCTCGAGCCGCCGCCCCGCGGCGCTGGTGTCGACGGGTCGGTGACGGCTGGTTCAGGGGTGGAGCGCCACGCCGCCGGCTGAACCACCACGGGCTCGACGAAGCGGCCCAGCGCGGTCGGCGAGGACGGCGCCTCGGCGGACAGCAGGGTCCGCGCCAACGGCGACGGCCCCGCCGACTTCTCGCCCGGCTCCGCCGCGGAGCTCGCCTCCGGCGCGCGTGGCGCCACCAGCGGCTCTGGCACCGCCGGGCGCAGGCGCAGGGTCATCGCATCCGGCGGCGGCGGCGGCACCGAGGTGCGCACCATCGGCACCAGCGCACGCGGGGGGGTGGGCGGCGTGCGCGGCGCCACGGACGCCTCGGGCGAGGTCGCCGTGGGCCCGGGTGGCGCGTCGACCGCGGGCACCGGCGACGCGGGGGACCCGCCCGTCCACGGCTGCGTGAACTGCACCAGCGTCTCCGGCGGCGGCCCCGCGTCCGGGACCCGCGGCCGCGAGAGCGACCGGGACGGCGCCGGCACCGGCTCAATCCGCGTGGGGTCAACCGACGGCACGAACGGGGTGCGCGCCGCGCGGGGGACCGCCTCGCCCGGCAGGTCCGAGCGCCGGGTGAGCGGGAACGGCTCCTCCACCCACGACGGCCTCCCACTCTCGGACGCAGGGGGGGCGGAGGCCGCCGGCTCAGCGGGCGGCGGCGGCTCCGGCGGGTGGAGCTCCTCCTCCAGCACCGTGCGAAGCTCGAGCGCCCGGGCGCGGGTGCGCTCCTCGACGAGCGCAACCTCCACGAACCCGAGCGCGCGCTCGAGCTCGCCCGCACGCCGCGCCGCCAGCGCAGCCGCCAGCGCGACCTCGCCGCGCGCGCGGAGCCCGCGCAGATCGCCGGCGAGCGCGGTGTCATAGAGCGGCAGGGCGGCCGCGGGCTCCCCGGCGCTCGCCGCGCGCTCGGCCAACCCCACGGCGATCAGCGGTCGCTCGCCGACCTCGTCGCGCGCGCGCTCGAGCTCGCGCACACCGGCGGCCTGACCGACCACGACGTCGAGCGCCTCGGCGACGAGGAAGGACCTGAGCTCGACCTGCGGCGGGGCGAGGGGGGCCTCGATGGCCCGGAGCTCGGCGACGGTGACCCGCGCGTCCTCCGTGGCGCCCGCGCCTCGGTGACGGTACTCGAGCAGCCGCGCGATGAGCTGGGGCGCGGCGCCCGACGGCGCCAGGATCGCCGCCCGGCGCGCGTGGGCGAGAGACTCGGTGGCCTCCCCTGCCGCCTCCGCCAGGCGGGCCGCCTCCACCAGGTGCGCCGCCCGCTTCTCGGCCGAGTCCTGGCTGAGCTCCGCGTGCTCCGCCAGCGCCCGCGCGAGCTCGCGCGGGCTCTCGCCGCGGCGCTCCACCTCCACGCGCAGGGCCGCGACCAGTGGGCGCGGCGCCCAGTCGCTCATCCGGTCGAGCACCCGCCGCGCCTCCGCCACGTCGTTGCCGCGCAAGAACGCCTCGCACGCGCGCTGAGCCAGCCCCGCCGCCTCCTCGCCGTCGCGAGCCACCGCGCTGGCGCGGAGCAGCAGCGGCGCCGCCCGGAGCTCGTCGCCGAGGCGCTGGTGCAGATCGGCAAGGACGCGCAGCACGGAGAGGTGGTCCCCGGTCGAAGCGAGCAGCTCCTCGAGCTCGGCCCGCGCCTCGTCGTGGCGCGCGAGCCGCTGCTCCAGGATCATCGCGCGTCGCAGACGGAGGCGGCGGAGCTCCTCCACGTCGACGGCGCGCTCCGCCCGGCGCGCGAGCAGCGCGATCAGCCCCTCGTGGTCGCCGCGGCGCTCGGCCGCCCGCTCCAGCGCCGCGAGCGCCGTCAGATCCCCGGGATCGCAGTCGAGCAAGTGCGCCCAGCGCTCCTCGGAGCGCGGATCCTCGAGCTGGTCGAGCAGCGGCGCGAGCTCCCGCAGCAGCGCCGCGCGCTCGGCGGGGTCGCCGGCGAGATCCGCGAGCCGGTCGAGCCCGTCCGCGGCGGCGCGGCGGTCCCCGGTCTGTCGCGCGAGCACGACGGCGTCCCCGAGCAGCTCGCGGTCGTGGGGGTGACGCGCGCGCAGCTCCACCAGCAGCTCGAGTCCCTCGGCGCCCCGCCCGCCCGCCGCCAGCGCCATGGCGTGCCGGCGCGACAGCGCGACCCGACGCGCCGGAGCGAGCGAGGGCCGCTCCGCCTCCGCCGCGAGCAGCCCCCACAGCGCCTCGCGCCGGCCGCCGGCAGACAGGACGTCGGCGAGCCGATCGATGAGGGTCGCCCGCTGCTCCTCGTCCAGGGTGGGGGCGGTGAGCGCCCGCTCCAGGGCATCGATGGCGCCGGCCGGATCATCGCGCTCTTGCGCCGCCCGCGCCAGCTCGAGCAGCGCCGGGACGCGCTGGGCCGCCGGGAGCGACTCCGACAGTGACGCGGCGAGCGCGGGATCGCCGACGGCGCGCACCGCGACCGCCGCACGCCCGGCGAGGCCCGCATCCTCCGGCTCGCGCCCCGCCATCCCGAGCAGGAGGCGCGCCACCGCGGCCGCGTCGCCACGGTGCTGCGCGACGCACACGGCGAGCTCCACCGCAGCCCGCCCGAGGTTCGGCCAGGGGTCGGCGCCGAGCGCCTCCACGCGGCCGACCAGGGCGGCGCCGAGCGCCGGCTCCGCCGCCAGGGTGGCTCCGTGACGGACCAGCGACGCATACTCGTCCACGGCGGCGTCGCACTCGAGCGCCCGCACGAGCGCCTCGTTCGCCAGCGCCGCGTCGCCGAACACGGTGAGCGCGCCGACCCCGAGCTCGAGGGCGACGCGCGCACCGTCGGGTCCGGCGAGGCCCGGGAGCAGCACGCGCAGCGCCCGGGCGTAGCGCACAGCCATGATCTCGCGCTCGTCCGCGTCACCCGCGGCCGCCGCCGCGACGGCGGTGACCAGGTGGCGCACCGAGGTCACGTCGGGGCGGAGCGCGAGCGCCCGGAGCATCACCTCCACCCGCTGCCGCCGCCCCTCCGGGTCCTGCCCGGCGAAGCTCGCCGCGCGCTGCATCCACTCCGCGCGCACCGCCCCGTCCAGCGAGGCGCCCGCCGCGTGCTCGATCGCACGGAGCATCTCCGATTGCTGGCCCGTCCGCTCGGCGAGCCGCGCCATGAGGACGAAAGCGACGCCCTGGGTGGGGACCGCCTCGAACGCCGCCAGGGCGTGCGCGAAGGCCCGCTCCGCGGCGCCACGGCGCTCGAGTTGCCGCGCCGCGCGGTAGTGCGCGGCACGCTCGCCGTAGCGACCGAGCGTGGCCGCCGCGACCAGCTCGTACGCGCGCTCGAGCTCGCCCAACCGCTCCGGCGTCGCCGCGCGCTCAGCCACCGCCAGGGCCTCCGCCTGGCCGGGGTCCTGCTCGAGCGCCCGAAGCGAGAGGTCGAGCGCGTCGTCCTGGCGACCGCCCTCCAGCGCGACCGCGCCGGCGACGGCGTAGGCCCGGGCCACGACCACCGGCTCACCCCGCGTGTTCGCGAGCTCGACCAGGCGCGCGGCCGCCACCTCGTGGCCGCCAAACGTCACCAGATCGCGCGCAAACAGCTCGATCCCCGCCTCCGGATCGAGCACCAGCGCGCGCTGCCAGGAGCGGACGGCACCGTCCGGATCGCCGGCGAGGTCCCACGCCGCCGCGCCGAGCTCGCGCCAGGCCTGGGCGGCGCCGAGCAGATCCACGCCGGACAGTGCGCTCAGCGCCTCGGCGCGCGCCTCGAGCAGCGAGATCTCGCCGTCCGACGTCCGCGGGGGCAGGGCCGCATCGACCTCGCGGAGCACCTCGGCGGGGTCGGCGCCCTCGTCCAGCGCGCGCACGAGGCCGCGCGCCGCGCCGTCGGCGTCCCCCACCGCGCGCCGCCGGTGGTAGAGCTCGAGCAGGGTCTGCGCGCGCGCGTCGCCGGGCTGCCCCGCGGCGAGCCAGCGCTCGATGGCGGCGATGGCCAGCCCGGGCTCGCCGATCGCGTCCGCCACGGCGAGCACCGTCTGACGCAGCCGGGGGTCGCGCGGCCCCAGCACGTCGAGCGCGCGCCGGGCGAGGGCGCCGGTGCGCGACGGATCGAGTCGCGCAAGCCCGAGCAGGGCCGCCGAGATGGGCTCGGTCAGCTCCGCGAGCGGCTGCGGCTGCGCGAAGAGCCAGCCGAGCGCGTCGGCGAGCCGGGGCACGTCGCCGTGGGCCGTAGCGAGCTCGAGCAGCGCCGCCGCGGCCCGGGGATCCCCGGGGCGCAGCGCGAGCCAGCGCTGAGTCCACGCCAGCGCGAGCTCGCCGTCCCCGGTCGCGGTGAGCGCCCGGGCCAGCTCCTCACAGTAGTCGGCGCGGGGGACCAGCACGCCCATCGCCCGCTCCAGCGCGGCGATCCGATCCGGCGCGTGGCTCGCCACGGCCACGCGGGCCAGCGTCGCGATCGGCCGCGCGAGGGAGGGATCCAGGTGATGCCCCTGCTCGGCCGCGGCCCGCGCGCCCTCGAGGTCGCCCGCCGCGAGCAGCAGATCCGCGGCCACCGCGAGCACGACCGAGCGCAGCGTGGCGCCGAGGCGGCTGCCGAGCGCGACCAGCGCCTCGGCCCGACCGCGCCCGTCGCCGCGGCTCGAGGCGAGCAGGAGCGCCATGCCGCCGGCCACGCCGACGGCCCCGCCCTCCGCGACCAGGCGGGCGACCCGCGCGTGGGCCCCGTCGAGATCCTGGCGGCGGCGATCGATGGCGGCGAGCAGGAGGATCAGGCGCTGCCGCTCGGCGACCGGAGGGCGGCGCTCGAGGGAGCGCAGCAGCGCGCGCTCGAGCCGCGCGTCGTCCCCGGCGCGGAGCCAGGCATGCTCGAACATCGTCTGCCAGACCCGCTCGGCGGGCGCGATCACGACCAGCTCCTCGAGCACGTCGAGGTAGGTCGAGAGCCGGTCGGGGCGTCCGCGCAGCAGCGCCGCGGCCCGTCGCAGGGCCGTGGGGCGCTCGGGATCGCCCGTGCGCGCCAGCGCCGCCTCGAGCTCGGCGAGCGTCGCCGCGTGCGCGGGCGCCCGCGCCGCTGCCCGCTCCGCCACCGCGGCGAGGTCCGGCGAGGACACCCCGACCTCCGCGAGGCGCGCGAGCCCCCAGAGCGCGATGGCCGGATCGGCGAGGCGCACCTCGGCGAGCGTCGCGAGCTCGGTGAGGCAGGCGGTGCGCTCGGCGTCCCAGCGCTCGACGGGGGCGCTGCCCACTCTCAGCACCGCCTCCACCAGCACCGTCTGATCCCGCACCGAAGCGGCCTGCTCGCGGACGCGCTCGAGCGCCTCCGGGCTCCCCGGGTACGCGGCGAGCGCGTCGACCCAGGTCTCGATGGCGCGCTCGGGGCTCGCGAGCGGCCCCTCGTAGAGGCGCGCGAGCCCGACCAGGCAGCGGCCGCGCAGCGACTCGGCAGTCTGCTCCGCGGTGAGCTCGAGCCGCGCGGCCAGCAGCTCGAACAGCCCCAGCCGCTCCACCAGCTCGTCGAAGCCGAGCGAGCCCTCGGGCTCCGCGGGCTCGAGCCCGAGCGCGCGCAGCGCGCTGAACGGATCGAGCTCGGCGTCGAGCTCGGCGTCGAGCGCGGCGCCAAGGGCCCTCCCGAGATCGCCCCGCGCCACCGCGTCGGCCATGCGCCACCGGTGCACGGGGCGGCCGTGGGCGGCGCTCGACGTCGCGTGTTCCCGCAGCACCTCGTCCGCGGCGCCGAGCCGCCCCCGCTGTGCGAGCGTGCTGGCGAGCCGCTCCGCGGCCGTCCCGTGCGAGGGCGCGACCTCGTGGGCGCGCAGGAGATCCTCGAACGCCGCGGGCCCCTCGCCGAGCGCTTCGCGCCGCTCGGCGCCCTCGAGGTACGCCTGCGCCGCGCGCTCGGCGCTCACGCTCCGCGGCGCCCAGGAGGCGACCGCGCCGGCCAGCTCCAGCGGCACGGGGTTGGTCGGATCGAGCTCGGCCGCCCGCTGCAGGGCCTCGAGCACTCCGGCCGGGTCACCGGACCGTCCGAGGTGCACCGCGATCCGGGTGAGGATGCGCGCAGCGCGCTCCGGCGGCAGCGCCTCGACCGACGGGCGCAGCGCGGCGGCGGCGAGGTGCAGCTCACCGAGGCCCGCGAACCACCCGGCGAGCTCCTCGCGCAGGACCGGATCGTCCGCCAGCACGAGCGACCGACGGGCGAGACGGGTGGCGGTGTCGAGCTCGGCGCCCCGCGCCGCGAGCGCGCGCGCGAGCTGCGCGGCGGTCTGCCGCTCGGCGTCCGAATCGGCCGCTTCCGCCTCGCGACGCAGCCGCGCGCGGAGGTATGCGAGCTCCGCGCGCGACCCGGACCGCCGCGCGAGCGGTCGGTCCGCGTCCCAGTGGTCGAGCGCGAGGGAGGCGACCGACCGCGGGCCGTCGTGGCCCACCCACTCCGGGGGCGGTAGCGTGCTCCGGCGCGGCAGGGGCGCGGGGGAGACGCCTGCCGAGCTTCCGCGTTCGGAAGGGGGGCGACTGGGCATGGACGGTAACTCGCGCCGGCGTTCGGGCCGAACTCCGGCGGGCCAAGAGTACAGTGAAACCGGGGCTTGTCCCCAGCATCGGATGCGGTCTAGCCTTCATCCCCGGAGCGCGGGCACCCCCGCGTCGGAGGCAAACCATGCGCAACCTGTCCGAATCGCCTTTCTCGGCCCGCATCGTGGCGGGCGTGCTCGTCGGCGCCATGGCGTCGGCCGTCCTGCTGACCGCCGCCCCGGCGGACGCCCAGACTCCACCGGCAGACGCCGCGAAGCCGGCGGAGCCCGCCAAGAAGGCGGAGCCGGACTGGAAGACCAAGCAGGCCGCCAAGAAGGCCTGGGACGAGGGCAAGAAGGCCTATGGGGACGGCGCCTACTCGACCGCCGCGGACGCCTACAAGCGGGCGAACGACACCATCCCGTCGCCGCATGCGCAGTACTGGTACGCGATGGCCCTCGACAAGTCCGACCCGGCCGACGAGAAGCTCGCGGACAAGATCATGGCCTTCGAGACGTTCCTGGCCGACCCGGGAGCCGAGAAGGTCGGTGAGGGCGTGGTTCCGGCGGCCCAGGCTCGCCTCGCCGAGCTGAAGGCCAAAGCGCCGGCGACCGTCAACCTCTCCTGGACCCCCGAGGCCGCCCAGATCACTGTCGACGGCGCGCCGCAGGAGGGCAATCCCCCCCTCGCCATCACCCTCCCGCCCGGCACCCACAAGATCACGGTCGCCGCGGAGGGCTTCGTCGCCAAGGACCTCGAGGTGACCGTGGCCGGCTCGCAGGTGCTCGAGCAGGCCGTAGCGCTCGAGCCGGTGCCGCCCCCGCCGCCGCCCGCGGCGGAGCCGGTGACCGAGGCCCCGCCGCCCCCGCCGCCCCCGCCCCCGGAGGAGCCGAGCAAGGTGCCCGCCTACGTGACCCTGGGCATCGCCGGGGCGGGGCTGGTGGTCGGCTCGGTCTTCGGCGTGATGGCGCTCGACAAGAAGAGCGAGTTCGACGACGCGCCGGACGCGGACACGGCCGACCAGGTCGAGCGCAACGCGCTCATCGCCGACATGTCGTTCGGCGTCGCCATCACGCTCGGGGTGACCGGCATCGTGCTGCTCACCAGCAACGAGACGACCGACGAGACCGCGCGGCGCGCCGCGCGTGCCGAGCAGGCCCACCGCCTTCAGCTCGCCCCCTACGCCTCGCGCAAGGGTGGCGGCGCGGTCGCCCGTATCCGGTTCTGAGCCGCGCCCGGTCACTGCGACGCCCCGCGCGCCGCCCGTCGAGGGCGCGCCCGGGGCGTTCGCGCGTACGGCGCGGGCGTCACTCGTCGGGTTCGGGATCGTCAGGGTCGTCGGGGTCGTCGGGGTCGCCGCCGCCGGTGACGGTGCGGAAGATGGCGCTGCCGACCGGCGGACAGCCGGCGACGAAGATCCCCTGCACGCGGTGCGCCCGCGTGCAGTTGCCGATGCAGATCGTCCCCGGCTCGACCCGCTCGAGCCCCTTGCCGATCGCGATCGGGACGGGCCTGACGTCCGGGAAGTACTCGAGCAACTCCCGGCCATAGCGGCGCAGAAAGAGCATCAGCGTGGACTGGCAGGCGCTGCACGAGGCCTCGTCGAGGACCCGCACGCCGGGGAACGCCAGCGTGAGGCTCTGCGGCACCGGCGCGAAGTCGACCGCGAGCTTCTCCCAGCCCGCGGGGGAGACGGCGATGCGGTCGAGGTCGATGACGCCGAGCCCGCGCGCGGCCCCCAGCCGGAGGTGGGCGATCGCCTCCGCGCGTCGCCCCATCAGCCGGCAAGCGACGGCGTCGACGGCGTAGGCGTCCACGCCCGCGACGATGACGCCCAGCGGGCGCGGCTCGCCCGCGCTGGGGCCGAGCCCCTCCAGTCCCACCGTGCCGTCGACCAGCGAGAGGTGGGGGCGGAGCGCGGCCGACATGTCGGCGATGGCGACGTCGAGCGAGCGCTCCTCCACGCCGGGGACGGCGGGCAACATGTGCAAAAGTACCTTGCTCCGCCGCCAGAGCGCGCCCTTCATGTTCTTGACGGCGAGGGTGACTCCCGTGTGCATGTGGGTCTTCATCACCGGGACCGAGACGACCAGATCGTGCTCGAGCACGTCCGGGCACACCTCGATCCGCCCCAGCGCCACCCCATCGGGGAGCCGGAGCTCGACCTTGCGCCTGGCATCTAGGTCCAGGACCGGGCACCCCCTTTCGCGCGCGACCGCGGCGGCGCCGCTCGCCTCGAGCGCCTCGGTCCGCTTGACCCCGACGATGGGGCTGTCGCCGACCGACACGGCGGCCCCCACCGCCAGGAAGGCGTCGCACGCGGCCGCCACCACCCGCGCATCGGTGACGATCCCGCTGCCCGAGCGCGCGACGCGGCCCGCGTTCGGCTTGATGAGCACGCGGCGGCCGCGGGCGGCCCCCAGGTCGAAGGCGGCGAGCGCGGCGCGCGCCGCCGCGTAGGGATCGCTCCCGTGGGTGACGACGACCCGCGGCCGCCCCGGCTCGTCCGGAACGGGCGACGGCCCGAGGCCTTGGGGGGCGCCGCCGGCCCGCGCGCGCCCGTCGCTGGGGTCCCCCATCGGGCGCCGCTCCGGTCAGGAGAACCGGCGGGTGATCGCGTCGACCACCTGCCCGAGGTCGGGGTCGAGCATCACGGGCGGGTTGCGGTGGTTGGAGAGGACGCCGTCGATCGAGCCCTCGTGGTAGCGCACCTTCGACTCGGTGAACTTGAGGCCGTTGGCCGTCGAGACGACCACCACCCGCTCGTGGGGCTGGATGGTCCCGCGCGCCGCGAGCTTCTCCAGCGCGACCATCGCGACGGCCGTGTGCGGGCAGGTGTAGAGCCCCGTGCGATCGGCGCGGGCGGAGACGTCGCACAGCTCCTGCTCGCTCGCCTGCTCGACGATGCCGTTCATGGCCGCGAGCGCCCGCAGGGCGCGCGGCGCGCTCACCGGGTTGCCGATCTGAATCGCGTTGGCCTGGGTGGGCTGGGCCTTCACCGGCTCGACCACGTCCTTGCCGGCCTTCCAGGCGAGGTACAGGGGGTTCGCGTTCTCGGCCTGGGCCATCACCAGCCGCGGCATTCGCTCGACGACGCCGAGCTTGACCATCATGTCGAAGCCCCGATAGAGGGCCCAGGCGTTGCCGAGGTTGCCGCTCGGCAGGATCACCCAGTCCGGGATCTGCCAGTTGAACTGCTGCACGATCTCGAGGGCCACCGTCTTCTGGCCCTCGATGCGCAGCGGGTTCATCGAGTTGGCAAGGTAGATGATGCCCTCCTCGGCGAGGCGCTGCACCAGGTGCATGCAGCCGTCGAAGTCGGTGTCGAGCCCGAGCACGAGCGCCCCGTGCGCGAGCGGCTGGACGAGCTGGGCGACCGAGATCCTGCCGCGCGGGAGGAGCACCACGACGGGCAGGCCCGCGGCGGCCCCGTACGCGGCCAGCGCGGCGCTGGTGTCGCCGGTGGACGCGCAGCCGACCGCCTTGATGCGGAGCCCCTGGTGCACCGCCATGTTGACGACGCTGACGAGCACCGTCATCCCGAGGTCCTTGAACGAGCCCGAGTGGCTGTTGCCACAGAGCTTGACCCAGAGATCCGACAGCCCGAGCGAGCGTCCGTAGCGGTCGGCCCAGAAGAGGTTGGTGCCGCCCTCGTACATGGAGACGATCAGGTCGTCCGGCACCGAGGGCATCACCCACTCGCGCTTGCCCCACACGCCGGAGCCGTAGGGCCAGTCCGTCGTGCGGTAGCGTGAGTCGAAGAGGGCGCGCCACTCGGCCCCGCTCCGGTCGCGCAGGGCGTCGAGGTCGTGCACGACCTCGAGCAGTCCGCCCCCGGGGGCGCGGTAGATGGGCTCGGTCACGGGCCAGGAACCGGGCTCCCCGTCGAAGGATCCGAAGGCGACTGAGTACGACACGGCGCGCACTATATCCGACGGGCCCCCGAAATCGAGCCGGCGCGAGCCCAGAATGCGACGCTCCGCCGCCCGCCGCCGCGCCCGTCCGCTCGAAAACGAGGGACAACGCGATCGGCGCGGGTGTCGGACGCCCGCGCACCCCGGGCGCGCGGTTGACGAGCGATCCCGGCGACGGGACAATGAGACGCTGGATCGGAGGCTCGATGGCGTATCTCGCGAGGATCAAGGTCGTGGTGGGGCTGGCCGCCCTGGTGGCCGTGGCGTGCGGCAAGGACGGCGGTGCGGAGGATCCTCGGGGCAACGGCGCACCGCAGGGCGGGGAGGCTGGCGCGACGGCCACGGGCGGCGGCGGGACGGCGACCGGCGGCCGCAGCGGCAGCGGCGGCAGCGGCG
>CAYOLF010000083.1:0-11226 GCA_964404725.1 uncultured Polyangiaceae bacterium | reverse complement strand
ACGGGCGGCGGCGGGACGGCGACCGGCGGCCGCAGCGGCAGCGGCGGCAGCGGCGAGGGCGCGGAGGGCGGCGAAGCGACGGGCGCGGGAGGGGCGCCCGCTGGCGCGCCGACCGCCGGCGGCGACGCGGGCGGCGCGGGCACGGGCACGATGGGCGGCATGCTCACGGGTGGCGCGCCGACAGCGGGCGGCGACCCCGGCGACGGCGGAGGCAGCACGATGGGCGGCATGCTCACGGGCGGCGCGCCAACCACCGGCGGCGACGCGAGCGGCGCGGGCACCGGCACGACGGGCGGCTCATCCACCACCGGCGCCGTCGCGGGCGACCCGGGTGGGGCGGGCTCGGAGCCCACGATCCCGCTCTGCACGCTCGGCCAGGTCACCTGCGACGACGGCCTCGCCTGTGACGGCGTCGAAGCCTGTGATCCGGTCGCGGCCGGGGCCGACCCGGTCACCGGCTGCGCCCCAGGGACGCCGGTGGTGTGTCCGGACGAGGACGGCATCGCCTGCACGGTGGAGTACTGCAGCGCCGCGACCGACTCCTGCACCTCGGTGGCGCAGGACGCGGTCTGCAACGACGGCGCCTACTGCAACGGCCCCGAGACCTGCACCCCCGCCGCCGAGGGCGCCGATCCGGCCACCGGCTGCCTGCCGGGCGAGCCCGTGGTGTGCGAGGAGGACGAGGCCTCGTGCACGACCGTGACCTGCGACGACGACGAGGGACGCTGCGTGGCCGTGCCCGACGACGCGGCCTGCGCCGACACCGTGTTCTGCAACGGGGAGGAGCGCTGCGATCCGAGCGCCGCCGGCGCCGATGCGGTCACCGGCTGCGCCCCGGGCGAGGATCCCTGTCCCCCCGACGCCCTCGCCTGCACCAACGACGGCTGCGACGAGTTCGCGGGCGCCTGCGTCCACCTGCCGGACGACGACGCGTGCCTCGACGACTCGACCTGCAACGGCAGCGAGTACTGCCACCCCGAGCTCGGGTGCACCGCCCAGGACGCGGTCGTCTGCACCGACGACGGCTTCACCTGCACGGTCGAGGAGTGCTCGGAGCCGGACGGCGCCTGCGCGACGCGGGTGGATCCCGAGATCTGCGGCGACGTCCCCTGCGATCCGACCCACGACGACGCGAACCCCACGACGGGCTGCGTCTTGAAGCCCTGCACCGGCGACGGCGACTGCCTCGACACCAACGTCTGCAACGGCGTGGAGGAGTGCGATACGGTCGCCGGGTTCTGCCGGCTGAGCGTCCCGGCGCTCGACTGCGACGACGGGTTTGACTGCACGGCGGACTCCTGCGACCCGGTGACGGGCTGCCGCCCCTCGGTGCCGATCCACGGCATCTGCCGGGACACCAACCTCTGCAACGGCGTGGAGGAGTGCGACCCGGACCACGCCGCCGCCGATCCGACGACGGGCTGTGTCGCCGGCACCGCCCCCGACTGCGACGACGGCCTCGACTGCACCACGGACGTCTGCACCTTCGCAGTCGGCTGCGAGCACCTGCCGAACCACGCGGCGTGCCAGGACGGCCAACTCTGCAACGGTGAGGAGCGGTGCGACGCGAGCGCCGGCTGCGTCGCCGGCAGCCCGTACGTCTGCGAGGGCAGCGCCGGGTGCGTCACCTACACCTGCGATCCGGTGCAGAACGGCTGCGTCGCCGTCCCGGACAACGGCGCCTGCCCCTGCGGCGAAACCTGTGACCCGGAGCGGGGCTGCGGCAACTGGTGCGTGGTGGCCGCCTGCCAGGGCACCGTCTACCAGTGCGGCGACTGCCAGGACAACGACGGCGACTGCCTGCCGGACGCCGCCGACAGCGCCTGCCTCGGCCCCTGCTCCAACAACGAGGACGGGTTCAAGGGCGAGATCCCGGGGCAGAACGAGTCGAACACCTGCGTCGCGGAGTGCTACTTCGACGGCGACACCGGCGGGGGCAATGACGGGTGCGCGTGGGACTACACCTGCGATCCCCTCTCGGTCGCGCCCAATTACCTGCCCAAGGGCGCCAAGAAGTGCGCCTACGACGCGGCCAACGTGACCTGCACCGAGATGATGGCGAGCCAGTCCACCCAGTGCTGGGCCCCGGGCGAGACGCCGACCAAGACCGTCAACGTCTGCGGCGCGCTGACGCCCAACGGCTGCGACTGCTTTGGCTGCTGCTCCGTCCCGAGCCTGTCCTGGAACATCTGGCTTGGCACGCAGGACGACGCCAAGGTCGGCACCTGCACGCCCGAAGTGCTCGCCGACCCGACCCTGACGGAGACCCAGAAGCGGGCCCTCTGCTGGCCCTGCACGCAGGTCGACTCCTGCCTGAACGAGTGCGGGTTCTGCGAGGTCTGCGTCGGCAAGCCCACCATCGACCCGAGCTGCACCCCCGCCCAGCAATGCCCGCGCGGCGAGCAGGCCTGCGGGGTCCCCGGCCAGGACCCCTGCCCGAGCGGGTACTACTGCATCACCGGTTGCTGCCAGCCGCTGCCGCAGTGAGCGATCCGAGCCCGAGCACCACGGGCGGCCGGCGATAACCGCCACGGTCGCCCCGGCGCGCGCGATGGCTCCCCTCGCGGCTTCTGGCCTGTGATACCCTCGTCCCGGCTCGTTGATCCTGGGGAGGACTCCTCGTGCACTCGCTCCGCCATCGCGCACCCCTGTCCCTGCTGGCCGCCCTGCTGGCTGCGCTCGCCACCGCGGTCGGTCCCGCGCGGGCCCAGCCGACCGAGGACGCCGTCTGCCGATCGACGGACCCGAACGACTGGCCCGAGTCGTCGAAGCCGTACTTCCTCTTGGCGGTCGACACGTCGACGTCAATGAAGGAGAACGACGCGGGGACAGGGCTGGACTGGAGCAACTCCTGCGCCTACGTCTCCGACGCGCTCGGGACGCCGCCGAGAGCCAATCGCAACGACGCCGCGCGCTGCGCCATCTACAACATGGTGCAGGCATATGCGGGGCTGGTGCACTTCGGGCTGATGGCCTTCGCCACGCGGATCACCGAGGACGGCATCCCGGGCACGAGCTGCAACTCCTTCGTCGAGGCCCCGGGGGCCAATTCGGCGGCGGATTCCTGCGCGGTCACCAACCTCCACGCGGCCGGCTCGTGCGGCGCGTCGACGAGTAGCGCCTGCTGCGATCCGCGCGATCCGCCGCCAGGCAGCGGCACCGGCCCCTGGTCGGAGGCCGCCTGGTGCACCGGCAACTCCACCGTGGGTCTGAACGAGGGCGCGCGGGGCGGCAACGTGCTGGTCGGGATCCAGCAGCACGACTACTGGAGCGCGCCCGGCGCGCGCAGCCCCTCCAATGTCGCCGACGTGCTGCGCTGGGTGGACAACCTCTGCGGTGACTGCGTCGAACTCTGGGCCGGCGGCAGCACCCCGCTGCACGGGCTGCTCCGCGACGCCGAGCGTTACCTCACCGCGGGCTGGACGGATCCGACGGACGCGGCGCGCGCCTTCACCACGCCCCTGACCGCGTCCGAGCGCGCCTGCCGCTCGGTCAACGTCATCCTGCTCACCGACGGCGAGGAGTCGTGTGAGCCGAGGGTCTTCAACGTCATCACCGACGGCAACCCGTGGGCCGCCTGCGCCTCCAACGCGGCCGCTGACCTGCTCGCCGGCGTGACCATCGGCGGCAACGTCTTCTCCGTGCGCACCCACGTCATCGCCCTGGGCGACGTGACCGGCGTCGACAACATCGCCTGGGGTGGCGGCACCGAGCGAGCCTACGTCGCCAACAACGAGACGGAGCTGTCCACCGCCCTGGCCGCCATCGTCGCCAGCGCCCTCCCGCCCGAGGCGTGCAACAACCAGGACGACGACTGCAACGGCTGCACCGACGAGGGCTCGCGGACCTGGTGCAACCGCCAGAAGAACGCGCTGACGCTCGAGGCCATGCAGGATCCGGCCTACGTCGGCGACCTCGATCACTGCTGCGGCGCCGGCTCCCCCCGCGAGGCCTGCCTGGAGGCGTTCCGCGCCAGCATCGATCCGGCGCAGAACCCGCAAGGCGACCGGTGGCTGCTCCCCTGCTGGGACGCCGCCACGGACACCACGGACCCCGAGTCCAAGTGGCTCTGCCAGAACCCCGGGGAGGCCTGCGACGACCAGGACAACAACTGCGACGCGCAGGTGATCGCCTCGGCGGCCGGGTTCGACGCGAACCGGGTGGACGAGGGGTTCAACAAGTGCCCCCTCTGCCCGGTGCCGGAGACGTGCAACGGGCTCGACGACGACTGCGACCAGATCATCGACAACGTCGCGCCCCCGCTCGACTGCGAGATCTGCGTCCCCTCGCCCGAGATCTGCGACGGGATCGACAACGACTGCGACACGCGGATCGACGAGGATCTCGCCGACATCGCCTGCGGCCTGCTCGTCAGCCCCAACCCGGCCTGCCGGGGCGTGATCTCGTGCGCGGAGGAGGTGAACCCCACCGGGCTGCCGGGCGCCAGCGTCGGCGTCTCCAAGACCTGGACAGCGTGCAACGACGACCCCGCCGATGACGACACCACCTGCGACGGCGTCGATGACGACTGTAACGGCGTCGCCGACGACCGCGCCCCCGCCGAGCCCTGCCTCATGCCGGGCACTCCGGACGGGGTGGTCTACCAGGACGCGGAGCACCCGAACACGCGCTGCGTGATGGGCCACCGGCCCTGCGTCGACGGGGCCTACGCCGGCGCGTGCCTGGGTGGCGTGGGGCCGCTCGACCAGGAGTTCTGCAACGGCATCGACGACGACTGCGATGGCCTGATCGACGAGCGCGAGGAGGGCGAGCTGTTGCCGGGCGAGGGCATCGCGGACTGCGGGACCGACGTCGGCAAGTGCCGGAAGGGCACCACCGAGTGCGTCGACGGACGCATCGTCTGCGGCGGCGACGGCATCAACCCCGATCCGTTCGAGCTCTGCGATGGGATCGACGGCGACTGCGACGGGCTTTCCGACACGGAAGACACCCTGGACGACGCCCCCGAGGACCCCAGCTGCTGGCCGCTGGCGGGGACACGGTGCCGGCAGGGCGATCCGTCGACCACCGGGCTGTCCTGGAACCCGCCCGACGGCGCCAACTGCCGGGACGTCGGGTCGCTCACCTCGCCCTGCGACACCGGCGTGCTCCGGTGCGTGGTCGACCGCTGGGTGTGCGACGGCGGGCGCCTCCCGGGGGAAGAGGTGTGCGACGGGGTGGACAACGACTGTAACGACGAGATCGACGACGCCGTCTTCGGCTCGCCGATCGGCGACGCCTGCGGGATCGAGACCGGCGAGTGCACCACCGGCGTGAGCCAGTGCGTCGCCGGGATCATTGTCTGCACGGGCCAGGGTCCGACGGCGGAGGTCTGCGATGGGCTCGACAACGACTGCGACGGGGCGACGGACAACGGCGTGCCGCTCGGGGATCCCTGCGCCGTAGCCCACGACCCGGTCCTCTTCCCTGGTGAGCGCACCCAGGGCGAGTGCCACCCGGGCCTGAGCCAGTGCGACACCCAGGCCGCCGACGGCAGCTACGTGTGCATCGGCGGCGTCGGTCCCTCCCCCGAGATCTGCGACGGGAGGGACAACGACTGCGATGGGCTGACCGACGAGACCGGGCCGGCGCCGGACGGCATCGACGGCACCGTCGATCCGCTCGACCCGGCCAGTCCCCCGCGCCAGATCGGCGACCGGTGCGGCGACGACGAGGGGCTCTGCGCCGAGGGACAGCTCGGCTGCATCAGCGGCCAGGTGGTCTGCGTGGGCGGCGTCGGCGCCCAGGCCGAGACGTGTGACTGCGCCGACAACGACTGCGACGGCGACGTCGACGAGCCGGTCGTTTGCTCACCGGGCAAATCCTGCGTCGACACGGGCGACTACTGCTTCTGCCTCGAACCCTGCGCCGGCGGCGAGTTCCCCTGCCCCACCGGCTCGCAGCAGCTACGGCTGCCGGAGAGCCACTCGGGCGAGGTCGGCTGCTTCTGCTTCGTCGATCCCTGCGGGGACTGCGCCGCGCAGACGCTGATCGTCAACGACGTGATCCAGTGCGCGCCGGCGGGCAGCGTCCCCGGAGCGACGCACCTGCCCGAGTGCGTCTGCAAGGGGACGGTCGGCTGCCAGAGCCCCTGCTTCCAGGTGGAGTGTCCGGACGGACAGGCCTGCGTCCCCACCGGCGCGGCCACGGGCCAGTGCCAGCCGCAGAATGGCTGCTACTTCTTCGGCTGCAACGCCGGAGCGATCTGCAGCGGCGGAACCTGCGTCGACGATCCGTGCGACCCGAACCCCTGCGAGCCCACCGAGGTCTGTAAGCCCGACGCCACCCGCACCGAGGCGCGCTGCGTGGCCTCTTGCGCCAGTGTCGAGTGCGATCCGATCGAGCGCTGCGTGGAGGGCGACTGCGTCCCCACGGGCTGCGCCGAGCCCTGCGCGATCGGCCAGGTGTGCCAGGACGACGGCGAGGGCGGGCTAGTGTGCGGCCCCTCGCGCTGCGACGCCACGGTCCTTTTACCCTGCGCGAACGGGGCCTACTGCGATCCGGCCACGGGCGCCTGCGGCGATCCGCCCTGCACGGGCGTCGTCTGCCCCGCGGACCAGGTCTGCGAGCTCGGCGAATGCGTCACTCCCAGCTCCAGCAGCCAGGGCGGCCAGGGCGGCCAGGGCGGCAGCGAGACGACGAGCAGCGGCG
Organism: uncultured Polyangiaceae bacterium; assembly: GCA_964404725.1. GTDB lineage: Bacteria > Myxococcota_A > Polyangia > Polyangiales > Polyangiaceae > JAFGBI01. Next base: position 4,575 of record CAYOLF010000083.1, on the reverse strand, counting down.
GCGTGGGTGGCGGCGCCGCGGGCGAAGGGAGCGAGGACGGCGGCGGCGGGGTCGAGCCCGTCCCGGAGCCGCCCCGCGCCTGGGGCCTGGCGACGGGCGGCGGCGGCTGCTCCTGCCGCACGGCGCCTGGCTCGCGATCGGCGGCCGGCGCGATCCTGGCGCTACTGGGCGGCCTGCTGCTCGAGCGGCGGCGGCGACGGCGGCCAGACCGCGACGCGGTCCGCTCCGCGGGCGTCAGGGGAGGTGTGCGATGACCCGCCGCACCCTGCGAGCCCTCGGGCTCTCGCTGCTCGGCGTGCTCGCGCTCGGCGTGACGGCCTGCCAGACCGAGGCCTTCTGCTGGGACCAGTGCGGTCCCGCCGCGGACGGCAGCGGCGGCGGCCCCATCACCGGCGCCGCCGGCGCCATCACCCTGCTCGACGCCGGACCGGACTCCGATCCCATCCTCAACCCCGACTCCGGCCCCGACGGCGAGGGTGGCCCGGGCGCCTTCGACGACTCGGCCTGCGACGGCCTCGACAACGACGGCGACGGCGAGATCGACGAGGACGTTAACTTCGCGAGCGCGCTGACCTGCGGCACCTGCGACAACTCCTGCCTCGAGCAGGTGCACGTGGTGGGGCCGGAGTGCGAGCCCCCCGCCGAGCTCGACGGCTCGGAGCCCGGCCGCTGCAGCTACGACCGCTGCGCGACGGACTACTACGATCTGGACCCGCTGATCGCCGGCTGCGAGTACTACTGCCCCTGGAACCCCGACGGGCAGAACGACACCGACCTCGGCGGCGCGGTCGGCTGCGGCGCGGACGACGACTGCGACGGGGAGATCGACGAGGACGTGGCGACCTGCGACGACGTCGAGAATTGCGGCGCGTGCGGCAGGAAATGCGCGCTGCCCAAGGCGACGCCCGCCTGCGTCACCACCGCGACCGGGACCCAGGCCTGCACCGCCGCCAACACCGGCTGCGTCATCGAGCGCTGCGACGACGGCTGGTTCGACGCCGACGGCGATCCCGGCAACGGCTGCGAGTACCAGTGCACCCCGGTCGACGCGGACGGCGAGCCCTGCGCTGACCCGAGCGCCTGCCCCGAGGTGTGCGACGGCCGCGACAACGACTGCGACCAGCTCATCGACAACGTCGATCCGAGCCTGCAGACGGACGACCCGCGGGTCGGGCAGGCCTGCTCGGGCGATCCGCGGGGCGCCTGCGCGGCCGCGGAGCACCAGGGCATCGCCAAGTGCATCGGCGGCCAGCTCAGCTGCTGCGATCGGGACTCGAACAACGTGCGAGCGACCAGCCCCAACGTCCCGGAGACGGGCGTGCGCAACGCCGTCTGCGACGCCGACACCGGCCCCCAGGTGCTCCACCCCGGCGATCTCGACGAGACGTGCAACGGCGAGGACGACGACTGCAACGGGCTCGTCGATGACGCCCTGGTGGACGTCGGCTCCGCCTGCGGCGTATCGGGGACCGGCGTCTGCAACCTGGGGCTGTGGAGCTGCGCGGAGGGCGTGCGGATCTGCCTCGGCAGCATCGATCCGATATCGGGCGACCCGTGCAACGGCAAGGACGACGACTGCGACGGCGTCATCGACGGCACCCTCCCCCCCGACGCCGAGCCGGTGGACTGCACGGGCGACGGCGACTGCGAGGCGGGCCTGCTCTGCCTCTCGACAGGCACGGGGTTGGTCTGCGCGCTGCCGCCGAGCGACTGGTCGGGCCCCTGCGACGTTCCGCCGCCGGTACCGGCGCGCCTGGGCGTGAGCGGTTGCACCCCGGGGGAGAGCCGCTGCGTGGGCGGCACCCGGCAGTGCGTGGGCGCGACGAGGCCCCCGACCGGCACCGCCGACACCTGCGGCGTCGACAACGACTGCGACGGCGACATCGACGCCAGGGCCGACCTCGACAACGACGTGTACAACTGCGGCGCGTGCGGCCACGACTGCACCGGCGGCAGCGTCTTCTCCTCCTGGAGCTGCGTGGCGGGCGCCTGTGTCTTCGGCGGCTGCCTCGCCGGGCGCATCGACTGCGACGCCGCCGACGGCCCCGGCCAATGCGAACGCGCCTGCACCAAGACGAGCGACACCGAGCAGTGCAACGGCTTCGATGACGACTGCGACTGCTTCGCCGACGCCCTCGATCCGGACGGTCCGCCCGCGATCCCCTCCCCGACCCAGATCTGCGGCGTCTCCTCCACAGCGACGGAGCCGGCCTGCACGACGGGCGTCACCGTCGCGTGCACGGAGGGCGCCTGGCGCTGCACCTTCCCGGCGGGATACTGCACCGGCGGGCACCCGCTCTACTGCGCCGGGATGATTGACCCCTGCGATGGCCTCGACAACAACTGCAGCGGGATCGCCGACGAGCAGTTCGTCCGACCCCTGGCCACCAGCGGCGTCAAGGGCGAGCCCTGCACGGTGGGCCTGGGCGCCTGCCAGGTATCCGGCACCTACCAGTGCGACACCACCGGCGGGGACGCCGGGACCCGTACCGAGTGCGGCGCCACGCCGACGTATCCCCACCAGGAGGTGTGCAACGGCCTCGACGACGACTGCGACGGCAGCGTCGATGAGGGCTACCAGAGCCCCGGGGAGAGCCCGAGCTTCGTGCAGCCCGCCGTGGTGCGGGTGGACACCAGCCTCTGGATGTTCGCCTACGAGGCCAGCCGCCCCAGCGCGACCAGCACCCACAGCGGTTCGGGCAACGGCTATTTCCTCGCCGCGCCCCCGGGCGAGACGCTCGACTCGACGGTGGCCTGCTCATTGCCGAGCCGCATGCCGTGGGTCAACGTCACCCCCTGGGAGGTCGAGCAGATCTGCGACGCCCTCGGCGGCCGGGTCTGCGACCTCGGCGACTGGCAGGACACCTGCCGAGTCAACCAGGGGACCACGGTGGTCAACGACTGCCTCTTCGGCTACAGCCCGCTCGGCCGCTGCAGCAGCGACGCCGTCTACCCGCCCGCCGCCGGCGGGCCGTACTGTAACCTGGCGCCCTTCGACACCAAGAGCTCGATCGCCGGCAACCAGGACGGCCTCTTGCCGACCGCGACGCTGGCGACCGCAGGCAGCTGCGGCGCCGACTGGACCGGTGTGACCGGGCTCAATAACACGCTAGACGCCTACGACATCACCGGCAACGCTCGCGAGATCGTCCGCTGCCAGCGCGACCGCGCCGTCTGCGCCCAGGGCGTCACCGACTCGACCTCGGCCGCGGCCACCTGCGCGATCGACTGCTGCGCCGGAACCTCCACGGTCGACGCCACCGCCCCGAGCGGCTACCAGCGCGTCTGCGGGTTCCTCGGCACGAGCACGCGGCAGCAGCGGCGCCTGAGCGGCCAGCCCTGCAGCGACAGCGAGCAGTGCTGTGACTACGACGACCGCTGCAGCACGGCGGCAGACGAGAGCGGCACCTGCGGCAGCGGCTACTGCCGAAACCTGGGACAGGCCACCACCTGCCGCGCCCGCGGCGTGTCCTGCGGCGACTCGACCCAGTGCTGCGGCGGCGACCCCTGCGTCGAGGGGCTCTGCGGCGGACCCACCTCGCTCCCGCACGCGGTCTACCCGCTGCTCGGCGGCAGCTACGCCACGGTCGAGGCGGAGAGCGCGACCTGCGATTTCGAGTTCTTCAAGGTCGAGTCGAGCTTCAAGCTGTTCGACACCGGCTTCCGCTGCTGCTTCGACGCCGACCCCACCCGGTGAGCCCGGGTCGGGTCCGCTCCTCGGTCCAGGGTGCGACCGACGACGCGCCGCGGCGAGATCGCGTCACCGATCGGAGGGGTGGCACTCGCTTCGGCGCGCTGCGTCCCGTTTAGATACGACCTCTTGCCATCTCCGTTCTCCTGGCCTCCGCCCAGCGGTGTAGGTCGCCGTGCGCGCAACTGCGACCGGCGAAAACCGCCGCGGGCGCGCGCGTCAGGGCTACCCGCGCGGCTTCCGCCCTGTGATACGCTGATCTCGGCTCGCTAATCCTGGGGAGGACTCCTCGTGCACTCGATCCGGAATCGCACACCCCTGTCTCTCGTGGCCGCGCTGGTGGCCGCGCTCTCCACCTCGGTCGGCCCCGCGCGCGCGCAGCCGACCGAGGACGCCGACTGCCGCTCGATGAACCCGAGCGACTGGCCCGAGCCGTCAAAGCCGTACTTCCTCTTGGCGGTCGATACGTCGGGGTCGATGAACTGCGATGACGTGACGACGAAGACTGGCCTCACCTGCAACCTTGGCGCCGGCCTGAACTGGGACAACTCCTGCGAGTACCACTCGGACGGCGAGGACGTGACGCCGGAGGCCACCCGCAACGACGCCGCCCGTTGCGCCATATACAACACGGTGCAGGCCTACGCGGGGCTCGTGAACTTCGGGCTGATGGCGTTCCCGACGGAGATCGTCGAGGACGGCAGCGCCGCCGCAAGCTGCAACTCCTTCCGTGAAGCCCCGGGATATGACGACGGCGATGCCTGCGTCGTCGATAACCTCTTCTCCGCCGGCTCCTGCGGCGCGTCGACCAGTAGCGCCTGCTGCGATGCCGGCGATCCGGCGCCCGGCAGCGGCACCGGCCCCTGGTCGGAGGCCAGCGGCTG
>CAYOLF010000082.1:0-27471 GCA_964404725.1 uncultured Polyangiaceae bacterium | reverse complement strand
TGGTCATCTCGCAACAGCTGCTCGGGACCCGCGAGGTGGCGGTGATTCACCACACGGACTGCGGGATGCTCACGTTCACCAACGAGGCGCTGCGAGCGCAGGTCAAGGCGGACCTCGGCGTCGACGTCAGCGCCACCGACTTCCTGCCCTTCGCCAGCGTCGAGCAGAGCGTGCGCGACGACGTCGGCCTGCTCCGCGCCTCGCGGCTCATCGCTACCGACATCCCCATCCGCGGCTTCGTGTACGACGTTCACAGCGGAGGGCTGACCGAGATCACCTGAGGATCACCCTGGCGCCGGCCGGCATTCGCCGGGTCGAGGCGGGCGGATCAGGAGGCTCGTGACCGTGCCCGAGCGCCGGAGGTCGGGACCTCCCGGAGTGCAGGGCAGGAAACGGGGCCCCTGATGGGGAAAGGGGCGAGGAAGACAGCGTGGCCGGACCGTTGCATCCCTCCACACCAGTAGCCGCGAAATTTCCGAAAGGACTCCTCGACGGCTACTGTCGTCAACTGCGTCTCGGGCACGGTTGGACTCGTCCGCTTGGGGGGCTCAGCGTGGCTCATGCCCAGAGCAACCGAGCAATGGGCGTGCCGGGCCAAAGGGAGGAGCTCGCGGTCCGCCATACCAGCCCGATCCAGGGCATTACGTCAGGAGCTCGGGATCCTTGGCCGGACCGGGTCCACCGGAATGGGGCAGGTCGGCCATCAAAGTGATTGGCTCGATGAGGGCCACGCCTCGCGCCCAGCGACGGGGTTGCTGGCGGCCTGCGGCGGCACGCTCGGCGGCGCCCAGCCTCTCGACCCCGCGTCCCGAGCGCTCCAGAGACGGGCGCTCTCGAAACGGCCGCACCAGGCTAGAAGGCGCGGGTCGAGGCGAAGGAATGATGGTCGAGCGCCAGCGCGGTTTCCCCAGCACTCGGCCGGCCAAGCTCGGGCTTTCGCTCTGGCTGCTCGGCGGCTGCGGCTGCCCGATCACCGGCACGGTGGGGGGGCTGCTGGCCAAGCCGCCCATCGCCGAGCGCGAGGTGGTCTGCGTCCGCGCCGTCTACCGGGGCGCGCTCCGCTGCGAGCCCTGTCCCCCGGACGCGCTCTGCCAGCCCTGCATGCCCGTGGTGCTGCTGGCCGAGGCTGCGGACAGCCCGGACGATCAGGTCATCTGGGTCTTCGGGGTCGCCGACGCGCTGGTCGCGGGACGCGCCTATACCTTCAGGCTCCGGCTCCTGCCGGGGTTCGACGAACAGCTCCGCACTCAGGGCAACAACCCCATCTACTTCGACGGCCCCCCGTCCGTGGAGCTGCTGTCGGCGCGCGATTAGGACCCTGGAGCCGATTCGGGCTCCCCTCGCGTTCTCTACCCCTCGTGTCGGATCGACGCGAGCGTGGCCGAAGCCCACGCCTCGTCCTCGGGGCGGGAGAAGGCGAGCTCCACGATCGCGCGCGCCGTGCCCGCGGTGACGACGCCGTCCAGCTCGAAGGGCAGCTCTTCCTCGGGGCCGCCGGAGCGGCGCTGGAAATGCCCCGCGAGGGGGGGCGCCAGGGTCACCGGGAAGGCGACGGAACCCATCACCAGGGTATCCCGCTCGAGCCGCAGCTCCGGCTCGGGCAGCGTGTCGCGGGTATCGGGCTCGGGAGCGCTGCCCCGTCCGCTCGCGAGGGCCGCCGCGCCCATGACGGCGCTCGGCTCCGAAACCAACCGCACCGTGCGCGCCCCGTCGGTGACGGTGAGCGCGCCGGGGCCCTGCCACGTCTCGGCGAGGGATCCGTCGACGAGGAACGACCACCCGCCGGCGAGCGTGACGCGCAAGGGGTGGCGCCGGTAGCCAATCGGCTCTCCGTCGGCGGCTGGCGCGCGATGGGGCAGCGGTGAAGTCGCCCCGAGCCACCGCCTGAGCTCCTCCCACTCGCGCCAGGGCAGCTCGAGGGACGGATCTCCCGCGTGGGCCGCCGCGAGCCGACGGTCGACGTCGACCAGCAACGCGCGCTCCTCCGCGTCGAGCGGCGGCCGCCAGCGGACCCGGAGCCACAGCTCGGCGAGCGCGCGGCCGAGCTCGTAGCGCGGGCCGAACCCCGGCTCCCACCACGCGAAGACGTCGCGAGCCGTCTCGGGGCGCTCGGCGGCGCGCAGGAGCCACGGCGTCGAGCGGGGGCCGAGCGGCGTGTGAACCACGCCGGGGACGCCAAAGGCGTGGGTCGCGGACAGGCCGAGGAGCACCGGCGCCGTCCCCGGCCGCGGCGCGGTCAGTAGCCAACGGGCGGTCGCGCGGAGATCCTCGAGCATCGCGAGCTCAAGCGCTGCCAGATCGCCGCTCGCAAAGAACCCCGTCGGATCGGCGTCGCCCTCGCCGTCCCAGGACACGGTGAGCTCCGCAGCCAGGACCCGTGCCAGATCGCACAGGTGGGCGTGGTACCCGGGTCCCACGAAGGACGTCACGGCGCGCAGCTCGACGCTGCCCGCCCCCACGGCTACGATCTGCACGTCGGGCGCGGCGGGGTGGAGCCGGGCCGTCAGGACGCGGTGGTCCCTCGCGTCCGCGGTGATCTCGGAGTCGATCACCGTGTCGGTCCAGCTGGCATGCAGGAAGCCCTGGACGCGCGCGAGCCACCCCTCGGCGCGGGAGCCATCGACGAGCGCGCCGGGCATACGGAGCTCCACGGTCATGGTCTAGACCACCCCCGTCGTTCACGTCGCCAGGTGTGACCCGCCGTGTCGATGGGAAGAGGGTCCTCCCGCGCCGCTCGCCGGTCAAGAGGACGGCCCCGCGCGCCCGACCACGGGGCGCCCGTTCGCGCGCGGCGTCGTGCTATGGTTCGCTTCATGCGGGCCGCCACGGAGGGTCCAAGGGAGAGGCGGGTCGCGCCCAGCGGCGCGCTCTCGTTGCCCGTGCTGCTCCTGAACCGGTACTTTGCTCCCGTCACCGTCATCTCCGCGCGCCGGGCGATGACGCTCCTCTACGCGGGGTCCGCGCATGCGCTCGACGACTCCGGCGAGGCCTTCGACTTCCCTGGGTGGCGGGCGCTCCCCGTCCGTGCCGACGACGACCGCATCGGGGTCGTCGGGGGCGCGCTCCGGGTCCCGCGGGTGCTCCACCTGCACGACTACGATCGCACGCCCGACAACGTTGTTCGCCTCACTCGTCGCAACCTCTTGCTGCGCGACGACTACGAATGCCAGTACTGCGGCGCGCGACCCGGGGCGCGGGGGCTCAACGTCGATCACGTGGTGCCGCGTTCGCGCGGCGGCCGGGACACTTGGGACAACCTCGTCATCTCCTGCCACCCCTGTAACCTCCGCAAGGGCCGCCGCACCCCGGACGAGGCCGGGATGCGCCTGGCCCGTCGCCCGCGTCGCCCACGCTGGTCGGCCACCGCCCACATCCTGCTCGTGGCGCGCCGCCCGTGCCGGGAGTGGCAGCCCTTCCTGCACGAGCATTGACCGCGCCGGCGCCCGCGTCGCGGCGGTGGCGCACCCGGCGCGGCGGGCTTGCCATCCCCCGCGGGGGCTGGGAGAGTCCGGCCCGGCTCGCCGGCGGGGCCCCGGGCTCGGTGTGATCCCGCCGCCGGTCGAGGCCGCCCGCGCCCCGAGGAAGCCCTCTTGCCCGTCCCCGTCCCCGCCCCCGCGCTCTGGGCCGCCGTCCTTGGCGCGCTCGTGTTCGGTGGGGCCTGCTCACGACGGGAGGCGCCCCCGGGGGAGCGCGCCCCCGCGGCCTCGGCACCGGATCCCCGCGTCGCGGCGCCGGCTGCCGCTGCCCCGCTGCCGGAGCCGACCAGCGTGCCCCATGACCTCGGCCCGGTGCCCGCCCCCGCGGACAATCCCGGGTCCGAGCCGAAGCTAGCGCTCGGCTCCCGCCTCTTCTTCGACGCGCGCCTGAGCGCGGACGGGAAGCAGTCCTGCTACTCCTGCCATCGCAACGAGGACGGCACCGGCGGCCACGATCCCATCGCCGTTGGGGCGAACGGGGTGAGCGTCGGCACGCACGCCCCGGTCCTCTGGAACGTGGCCTACCTGCCCGCGCTGTTCTGGGACGGCCGCGCGCGGACGCTCGAGGCGGTGGCGACCCAGGTCTGGGCGGGCGCGAACATGGGGGTGGGCGAGGCGGGCCTCGGCGCCAAGGCGAGAGCGATCGGCGGTTGGCCCGAGTATCGAGCGCTCTTCGTCGCCGCGTTCCCCGGCGTCGGGGCGACCCCGGAGACGGTCGCGCAGGCGCTCGCCACCTTCGTGCGGACCCTGCGCTGCTCCGAGACGGCCTTCGACCGCTTCGCGCGCGGCGACCGGAGCGCCCTTACCGATCCGCAGCGGCGCGGGCTCGGCCTGTTCATGGGCAAGGCGGTCTGCACCGCCTGCCACACCCCGCCGCACTTCACCAGCGCGGTCGCCGTGGCGGAGGGGACGTACTTCAACGTCGGCGTCGGCCTCTTCGGCCAGCCCTCGGGAGCGGCGAGCTCGGGGCGCCGGGCCGTGACGGGGCGGGACGAGGACGCCGGAGCCTATAAGCCGCCCACGCTGCGCAACGTCCCCCGGAGCGCCCCGTACTTCCACGACGGCTCGGTGCCGACGCTCGACGCCGCCGTGCGCACCATGGCGGAGGGCGGGACGCCGAACCCCCACCGGAGCCCGCTCCTCGAGGACCGCGGGCTCACCGCCGCCGAGCGCGCCGATCTGGTGGCCTTCCTCGGTGCGCTCGACTGCGGAAGGATCACGATCCCACCCGGGGTCGTCGAAGAGGAGAAGACACCGTGAGCTTCGCCGCCATCCAGCACCGGCTGCTCCAGGGACGGCCGCTCGTCCTCGACTCCGACACCGGGGCCGCCTTCCGGGCGCGCGGCGTTACCGTCGCCGGGGCGGGCGCCCTCGGTCGGCTCCTCCGGCAGGATCCGCGGGCCGTGCTGGTCCATTACCAGGCCGAGGTCGCGAGTCGCGTCGACGTACTCTCCGCGCTGACCGGCGACACCACGCCGCGCGCGCTCGCGGAGGTCGGCATGGAGCACCGGGCGGCAGTGCTCACCGGACTCGCGGTAGAGCTCGCGTTCGAGGCGGCCGAGGAGGCGCCGAAGCCGGTCGCCGTGGCCGGGGTCCTGGGCTCGGAGATGGTGAGCCCCATCGCGCCCGAACGGCATCTCCTCGAGCTCCGCGAGCATGCCGAGCGCCTCGCCGTCGCCGGTTGCGAGATCCTCATCGCGCGCGGCCAGGGCTCGCGCCTCGCCCTGATGGCGGCGGTGGTGGCAGCGGCCAGCACCGAGCTGCCCACCTGGGCCGTCATCGAGTGCCTGCCGAGCGGAGAGCTCATCACGGGCGGCGCCGTCGCTGAGCTCGTGGAGCCGCTCGAAACCGCTGGAGCTTCGGTGATCCTGTTCGAGGTCGCGTCCATCACCCATGGGGTCGACCGACTGTGCGACGCGCGGGCGGCGGGCAACGGCACGGCGGCCAGCGGCGTGCTGCTTGCGGCGAGCGGCGCGAGCGTCCGCGGCTACCCCGACCCCGACGCGGACCCCGAGGGGTGGGCGCACGGCGCGCTCGAGCTCGACGCGGCGCGCGCTCGGGTGATCGGCGGCGGCGCGGGCACGACGGAGGCCCATACGGCGGCGCTCGCCCGGGAGCTCGGCGCCCTTCACCCCTCGATCCCGGTGTCCGGCGCCCAGTGGCGCTAGGAACCCGGCGCCGCCGCCCGAGCGAGACGCCCGAGCCCCACCCGCAGGACCAATGGCGCCACCGACCTTCGACAGCGGGGCGCCCGCGGATCCCGCCCCCCCGATCCGTGATTTCGACGAGCTGACGGCGTTCTTCGCCACCGTCGAGCGGCCCGCCGCCGATTGGCTCATCGGCGTGGAGTCGGAGAAGTTCGGGGTCGACGCCAAGACCGGGGCCCCCATCGCCTTCGACGGTGACCGCGGCGTGGTCCGCGTCCTCGCGGCGCTACGGGACGCGCACGGCTGGCGGTCGGATCGCGAGCACGCCGACGGGCCGGTGATCGCCCTGCGCCGCGGCGCGGCGGCGGTGACGCTGGAACCCGGCGCGCAGCTCGAGCTCAGCGGCTCACCGCTGCCGGACGTCCACTCGGTTGCGGCCGAGATGTGCGAGCACCTCGGCGAGCTCCGGGAGATCTCGGCAACGCTCGATCTGGCCTGGCTTGCCGTCGGCTTTCACCCGCTGGCACGCCAGGCCGAGCTGCCCTGGGTGCCCAAGCGCCGGTACGCCATCATGCGCGAGTACTTGCCGCCGCTCGGCAGCGGCGCGCTCGACATGATGCGGCGCACCGCCTCCGTGCAGGTCAACTTCGACTATTCCAGCGAGGAGGACGCCATGGAAAAGCTCCGCCTTGGCCTGCGCCTGGCTCCCCTCGTCAACGCGATGACGGCCAACTCGCCCTTCTGCGAGGGTCGGCGCGCGGGACGGCGGTCCCTGCGCGGGGACGTCTGGCTCCGCATGGATCCCGCGCGATCCGGGCTCATTCCGCGCCTGTGGACCGGCGAACGCGCCGGCTACCGGGATTACGTCGAGTGGGCGCTCGACGCCGGCATGTTCCTCATCCTGCGCGACGGCGCCGTCGTCGCCAACACGGGCCAGACCTTCCGGAGCTTCCTCGCCGACGGGTTCGCGGGACACCGCGCCACGCTTGCCGACTGGAACCTCCACCTGCACACCCTGTTCCCGGAGGCGCGCCTCGGGCACACCGTCGAATTCCGCTCCTGCGATGCGCTGCCCATGGCGCTGGCCGCCTCCGTTCCGGCGCTCTTCACCGGGCTCCTCTACGACGCGCGGGCCTTCGCCGCCGCGCGCGACCGGATGGCGCCGCTGTCCCACGAGGCCGTCCAGCGCGCGCGAGCGGATCTCGTGACGCGGGGGCTCGAGGCCGAGATCGCGGGGACGCCGGCGCGGCGGCTGGCCGAAGAGCTGCTCGATCTGGCCTGGGGGGGGCTCACGCGGCGCGCGCGCCGCGACGACCGCGGGCAGGACGAAACCGTGCACCTCCGGCCCTTGCGCGATCTGGTCGCGTCCGGGCGCACGCCCGCCGACGTGATCACCGAGGGCCTCCGCGACGACGACCCCGCCTTCTCGGGGGAGGTCCTGGCCCGTGCCCGGATCTGACGGGCACGGCGCGGCGTCCGCCGTCACTCCGGCACGGCCGCGCGGAACACGGTGGCCGTCCCCTCCAGCGAAACCTCGCCGCTCGCGGCGGGCAGGAAAGCGGACTCCCCCCTCCGGAGCCGGTGGCGACCGATGCGGTCCTGCGCGACGGCCTCACCCGCCGTCACCAGCAGGATCTCGGGTCCCGTCGTCGCGAGGGAGCAGGCACCACCGGCGAGGTCGACGCGACTCAGCCGAAACTCCGGCGCCGGCGTCGCGTACACCGACTCCGTCCCCGACGGCGTGGCCGCGAGCGGGATCGCGTCGATGGGCTCGAAATCGAGCACGCGCAAGAGCTCGGGGACGTCGACGTGCTTCGGCGTGAGCCCGCCGCGCAGCACGTTGTCCGAGCTCGCCATGATCTCGACGCCGACCCCCTCGAGGTAGGCGTGGAGGTTGCCCGCCGGCAGATAGACGCCCTCGCCGGGTAGCAGGGTGACCCGGTTGAGCAGGAGCGCGCTCACCACCCCGATGTCCCCCGGGTACTCGTCGGCCAGCGCGAGCGCGACGGCGAACTCTTCGGAGAAGCGGCCGCTTCTGCCGACGTGGCGCGCGCAGGCGGCCACAGTGGCGGCGACCGTCGCCACACGCTCCGGCGCGGCGAGCGCCAGCAACGCCTCGAAGGCGGCCTGGATCCCCGCGGCCTCGGGCCCCGCGTCCAGGCGACGCCGCACCGCCGCGAGCTCGGGCACGTCGAGCTCCGTCAGGAGCGACGCCGTGGCATCCCGCCGGCGGAAGCCACACAGGGCGCGAAACCGGCCGAGGGCGACGATGAGCTCGGGCTTGTGGCTCGCGTCGCGGTAGTTGCGGTGCGGCGCGACGAGCGGGATCCCCAGCGCGTCCTCGCGCGCGTAGCCCGCGGTCGCCTGCTCGGCGCTGGGGTGCGCCTGGAGGCTGAGCGGCCTGGCGGCGGCGAGGACCTTGAGCAAGAAGGGAAGCCTCGCGCCGAAGCGCCGCGTCACGCGGTCGCCGAGTGTCGTCGCCGGGTCCCGCCGGATCAGGGCGTCCAGCGGCTCCGGTCCGGAGGGAAGCAGGACGCACGACGGGGCGCTCGGGTGCGCGCCCATCCAGAGCTCCGCCTCGGGGTTGGGAGACGGGGCGTCGCGTCCGGTCAGCTCGGCGATGGCGGTGCGGGATCCCCAGGCGTAGTCCTTGATCGCGTTCTTCAGGGCGTACACCCGACCATGGCTACCGGAGGGCGCCCCCGGGGTCCAACGGCGCCGGGCGGGGAGCCTCCCGACCCCCGATCGCCTGGATAGAGAATCCGAGTGGCCGGTCAAGATACCGCCCAACGTTGAACCACGACCCGCGACCACCGGAATTGGCCGCTTCGGCGCGGCGTCCTGGGTCCGCCTTGACAGCCCTGGGAACATGGCTAGCTTCCGCCCCGCCGTCGTCAGCACTCACCAGGGCCGAGTGCTAACAACGGGTTATTTGAACGTAAGTTCAGTGGTTTACGCCACGTCGCGCTCAGCCCCGCTGGCTGGCTCGTGGGGCGTGGGCGGGGAACGGACGTCGGCGAAGGCCAGAGCACGGAGGAAAGCGTGGCAACGAAGATTCGACCGCTACAGGACCGCGTGATCGTCAAGCGCGTGAAGGAAGAGGAGAAGACCAAGGGCGGGATCATCATCCCGGACACGGCCAAGGAGAAGCCCATCGAGGGCGAGGTGATCGCCGTCGGCAACGGCAAGGTGCTCGACGACGGTTCGGTCCGGAAGCCCGAGGTCAAGAAGGGCGACCGCGTGCTCTTCGGCAAGTACTCAGGGACCGAGGTGAAGCTCGACGGCGAGGAACACCTCATCCTGCGCGAGGACGACATCCTCGGCGTGCTCGAGAGCTGACGAGAGGAGAACTCAGATGGCAGCCAAGGAAATCGTCTACCAGGAAGCGGCTAGAAACCTCATCTTGACCGGCGTCAACACGCTGGCGGACGCGGTCAAGGTCACCCTCGGCCCCAAGGGCCGCAACGTCGTGATCGAGAAGAGCTTCGGCTCGCCCATCGTCACCAAGGACGGCGTCACCGTCGCCAAGGAGATCGAGCTCGAGAACAAGTTCGAGAACATGGGCGCCCAGATGGTGCGCGAGGTCGCGTCCAAGACCAGCGACGTCGCCGGTGACGGCACCACCACCGCCACCGTGCTCGCGCAGGCGATCTTCCGCGAGGGATCCAAGCTGGTCGCCGCCGGGCACAACCCGATGGAGATCAAGCGGGGCATCGACGCGGCCGTCGCGGTCTGCGTCGAGTCGCTCAAGAAGATGGCCAAGCAGACCAAGGATCCGAACGAGATCGCCCAGGTCGGTACGGTCAGCGCCAACGGCGACGTCACCATCGGCAAGCTCCTCAGCGAGGCGATGGAGAAGGTCGGCAAGGAGGGCGTGATCACCGTCGAGGAGGCGAAGAGCGCGGAGACCACGCTCGAGGTCGTCGAGGGAATGCAGTTCGACCGCGGGTACCTCTCGCCGTACTTCGTCACCGACGCGGAGCGCATGGAGGCCTCGCTGGAGGACTGCTACATCCTCATCAGCGAGAAGAAGGTCGCCAACATGAAGGATCTGCTCCCGGTCCTCGAGGCGATCGCACGCCAGCAGAAGCCGCTGCTCATCATCGCCGAGGACGTCGAGGGCGAGGCGTTGGCGACGCTGGTGGTCAACAAGCTCCGCGGCACCCTGACCTGCGCCGCGGTGAAGGCCCCGGGCTTCGGCGATCGCCGCAAGGAGATGCTCAAGGACATCGCGGTGCTCACCGGTGGCCAGGTGATCGCCGAGGAGCTCGGCCTCAAGCTCGAGAACGTGACCATCACCGATCTTGGCAAGGCCAAGACCGTCAAGATCGACAAGGACACGACCACCCTCGTCGATGGCGGCGGCAAGAAGGAGAAGATCAAGGGGCGGCAGCAGGAGATCCGCAACCAGATCGAGAACACCACCAGCGACTACGACCGCGAGAAGCTGCAGGAGCGGCTCGCCAAGCTGGTGGGCGGCGTGGCCGTCATCAAGGTCGGCGCCGCGACCGAGACGGAGATGAAGGAGAAGAAGGCCCGCGTCGAGGACGCCCTGCACGCCACCCGCGCGGCGGTGGAGGAAGGGATCGTCCCCGGTGGCGGCGTCGCGCTGCTGCGGGCCCAGAAGGCCCTGGAGAAGCTCGACGTGCCCGAGACGCAGGAGTTCGGGGTGCGCATCATCCGGCGCGCCATCGAGGAGCCGCTCCGCCAGATTGCCGAGAACGCCGGCGAGGAGGGCTCGATCATCGTCCAGAAGGTCAAGGAGTCGAAGGGCAACATCGGGTACAACGCGGCGACCAGCCAGTACACCGATCTGGTCGCCGATGGCGTCATCGACCCGGCCAAGGTCGTGCGCACGGCCCTCCAGAACGCGGCCAGCGTGGCCGGCCTGATGCTGACCACCGAGGCGCTGGTGGCGGAGAAGCCCAAGGAGGAGAAGGCGGCCGCTCCCGGGCACTCCCACGGCGACTACTGAGTCCGCGCTGCACGGATGAAACCGCGGAGGCGGCCCCGAACGGGTCGCCTCCGCGCCATTTTGTCTCGGCCCTGGCGACCCGCGCCCGGGCCCTGCCGCGCCCGGACCCCGCGCTTCAGGGGGAGGGGAGGTTGAGATCGATCCGTGGCCCCGCGTAGCGCAGTACCGCGCGCTCCTGCATCGGCGCCTCCCCCGCCCAGCCCTCCACCTCCAGCAGCGCCATCCCGACCCCGGGGCAGAAGACCGTGCGCGTGCGTGACCCGTCCGGTCCGCTCTCGAGCAGCTCGAGGGTGGCGACGCAGCCGGTGAAGTTCCCCGCGGGGACCTCCACGGCCTCGGAGACGGAGGTGATGCAGACCTGGCCGGCGCGTCCGTCCCAGCAGGCTCCCACCCGCAGCGGCGCCTTGAGCCAGTAGCCGCCCGTCGCGTAGCGCAGGCCCGCATCGTCCACGGTGAGCCGCTCGACGTGCCCCCCGTCGTCGAGCTCGACCAGATCCGGGCGAGGGCGTCGCACCTGGAGCACGATGAGCCCCCGGCCCGTGCGATCCGACTCCGTTTCGTACGAGAGCACCGTCCCGTCGGCGAGCGGCGCGAACGGCGTCACGTCGCCAGGATTGGGCGTCGCCGCCGGCGCGGCGGGCGCCGACCCCCGGCCGGAGCACGCGAGCGCGCCCCCGACGGCCAGCGCGCCGCACCAGCACCAGATCTCCGACGGCGTCGGCACGGACCGCAGGGTATCCCGGATCAGTGCGCGTGGGGAAAGGCGTACGTCCAGGCCACCAGGAACGCCAGCAGGGCGGCCGCGACCGCCAGCAGGACCACCGCCACCGGATCGGGATCGATGCGCCGCTGGAGCTCGAGCGCGGCGCGCCGCACCGCCGGGCTCGCGGCGTCACGGGCCAACCGGGGGGCCTGGCGGCGTACCGTCCGGTAGTCACCCCGTTCGAACGCCGCCACCAGCCGATCGAGGGCCGGGTCGCTGGGGAAGTCGAGGACGAAGGTCGGGCGATCGCGTCCCTGCGCATCGCGGTCGGGGCGCTGCCGACCCGGCGGGTCCGGCGCCCGGTCGCGCCGCCGCGCACGTCGTGCTCGAGACGTCTCGTTGCCGCTGGGGCGCTCGCGCTGGCTCTCCCGGGGTGACATCAGAACTGGAAGTACACGAACGGGACCGCCTCGGCGCTCGCCATCGCGCGCAGCACCAGGGCGGCCACGAAGAGCGCCACGGCTTGCGCCGGGGCGGGGACCGCGATGAACGCCTCCCGGCCGCGAATGTACCACCGTTCCGGGGTCCACTGCGACCCGAGCCCCACCGCGATGGCCACCAGCACGCTCGCGTGCAGGTTCGAGTGGTATCCGCTAAAGGTCAGGAGGCGCCCGAAATAGAGGGCCGCGTCCCGGAAGGAGTCCGCCCGGAAGAAGACCCAGCCCACGCACACCACGTGGAAGGTGGCCAGCACGGCGGCGATCTGGAAGAGCCGGCCGCGCAGCGTCCGGGGCATCCCCGGGATGGTCAGGTCACGGCGCGGGTCGCGCAGCGGCTCCGGCGCGCGGCTCTCGTCGCGGTGGCGGAGCGCCCAGTCGAAGTAGAGCGCCCCGAGGGCCAGCGCGGCCCCGAGAAAGGCGCCGACCGCGCCGAACCGCAGGAAGAGCCCCAGATCCGCGGTCCAGAGGCAGAGGCAAAGGATGCCGCCGAGCACCGGTCCGGCGCCGACCGCCGGCGCGATCAGCGCGATCAGGCGGTGGCTCCGGCCTTGGGTTTCGCCGAAGAGTCGGGTCACCGTCAGCGCCCAGCCGTGCAGTCCGCCCCACACGAAGAAGCTCCAGCTCGCGCCGTGCCAGAGCCCGCCAAGCAGCATCGTGATCATCAGGTTCAGGTACTTGCGCGTCGGCCCGTGCCGGTTGCCACCGAGGGAGATGTACAGGTAATCGCGCAGCCAGGAGGAGAGCGAGATGTGCCAACGCCGCCAGAAGTCGACGATCTCGGCGGCCTTGTAGGGCGCGTTGAAATTGAGCGGCATGCGCACGCCGATCAGCAGCGCGACGCCGATGGCGATGTCCGTGTAGCCGGAGAAGTCGCAGTAGATCTGCACGGCGTAGCCGAGCACGGCGACGTAGCACTCGAGCGCCGAGTACTGCAGCGGCGCGTCGAACACGCGATCCACGAGGTTCGTGGCCACGTAGTCGCCGATCGCGACCTTCTTCAGCAGGCCGAGGCTCACCAGGAAGAGGCCCTCGCTGGCGTCCTCGACGCTGAACCGCGCGGCCCCCGACAGCTGCGGCAGCAGATCCCGCGGCCGCACGATCGGGCCCGCTACCAGGTGCGGGAAGAACGCGACGAAGGCCAGGTACTCGACGTAGCTCTTCTGCGGCTTGATGTGGCCGCGGTAGACGTCGATGACGTAGCTCATCGACTCGAAGGTGAAGAAGCTTATCCCGACGGGGAGCGCGACGCGCAGCACGACCTCCGGCGGCGAGTACCCCGCGGCAGTGAGCAACGCCCGCGCCGTGTCGACGCCGAAGTTGAAGTACTTGAAGATGCCGAGGATGCCGAGATTGATCGCCACCGTGCTGGCGATCCAGAGGCGTCGGCGGCCCTCGGTGCGGGCGCTCGCGATCGCGTTGCCCAGCAGCCAGTCGATGGTCGAGGAGGCCCAGATGAGTGGCAGGAACCGCCAGTCCCAGTGGGCGTAGAAGACGTAGCTCGCCACCAGGATGAAGACCATCCGGAGCCGCCTGGCCCGCAGCGCGGCGGCGAGCCCGACGAGGACGAGCAGGGAGGCCGACACGCTCCACGCCAGGGAGCCCGCTACGGGCACGCGGAGCGCCCGTAGCCCGACCAGCAGGGGGTCGAGCCCCCAGGCGCGGTAGGTCAGCCACGCGAGCGCGAGGTAGTTGACTGCCACGGCGGCGGCGGCCGCGCGCCAGGGCGGGGGCCGATCCTCACGGGTGACGCGACAGAGCGCCGTGGTGACGATCAGCGCCGCGGCGGTGATCCACGCGCCCTGTGCGGTGGGCGCCGCGAAGGTGACGTAGGACGCGAGGCCGAGCCACGGCAGCAGCAGCGTCCAGCGCCGGTTCACCAGGATCCAGGCCGCGACGAAGACGATCGCGAAGAACCGCGCGAAGGCGAGCGTGTTGAAGAGCACCGGCCCGACGTGACTAGCTCAGAAGCCCGGCCGCCGGGCGGAAAATCAGCGCGGTCCCGCTCCTGAACGCGTGGCTACCCTGGCCGGAGGAGCGGGCGGAGTTGACGAGAGCGCCCCGGATGCCGAACGCTTGGTCCCGTGCTGAAGCGCGCGCTGCTCGGTCTGGTCAAGGGCACCCTGATCGGCGCGGTGGTGGCCGCGGTGCTCGTGAAGGGGCTCGGGCTCGTGGTCTTCGGGGGCCCCTGGCTGGCGCTGCTGGCCGCGGGGATCACCGGCGCGCTCGTGGGGGTCTTCGCCGGGCGGCCGCTCTGGGCCCCGAACGCGCGCATCGAGGCGGGGCTCAAGGCGCTCGCGGGGGCGCTCGTCGGCGCGGGGATGCTGCTGCTCGTCCGGCGTTTCCTCCCCGTCCCGGTCGCGCTGCCCGCCGAGCTCGGCGCCGGTCTGATCGGGGAGCTGCCGGTAGTGATGCTGCCCCTGGTGGCGGCGCTGCTCGGATCGCTCTTCGAGCTCGACAACACGGGCGACGTCGCTGCGACGCCCGCCGACCGCTCATCGGCGACCGCGGGCGCTGGGCAGCGCGGGCCGCGCGTCGTCGCGGCGTTCGACCCTCGCTCGGAGGACGCCGCCGTCGAGGACGAGGAGGACCTCGCCGATCTGCCCGACGCGCCCACTACCGCGACGCCCCTCCGTCGCCGCCCCCGTTCCTGAGCTCTCATGCCCCCGGCTCGCATCGCCCTGTACTCCGCCTCGGTGGCCGCGTTCGCCGTCCTCGTCCGCTCCCTGGTCATCGGCCCCCTGCCGCTGTGGCTCGCGGGGACGGTGACGATCGCGTACGTCGGGATGATCGCCGTCGGGATCCTCCGCGCGGACCTGGAGATGTTCGGCGACGTCACCGTGCGCGGCCGCCCCGACGCGCGCTCGGTCGCACTCACTTTCGACGACGGCCCGGACCCCGAGGCCACCCGCGCCATCCTCGAGATCCTCGCGCGCGAGGGCGACCGCGCGACCTTCTTCGTGGTGGGCGAGCGGGTCGATCGGCACCCGGACGTCGTGCGGGAGATCGTTGCGGCCGGGCACTCGCTCGGTGTCCACGGCTACCGCCACGCGCCGCTCCACTCCTGGTGGTCCCCCCGCGCGATCGCCCGGGACATCGAGCAGGCGCGCGACGCCGTGGAGCGCGCTACGGGCATCCGTCCGCGCCTCTTCCGGCCCCCGATCGGGATCGTGAGCCCGCGCACGGCCGCCGGCGCGAGGCGGGCGCGGGCGCCGATCGTCCTCTTCAGCCTGCGTTCGGGGGACGGGGTCGTCACCCGCGCCGACGCCGTCGTGCGACGGGTGATCGCGCGCCTGGGCGCGGGCGCCATCGTCCTCCTGCACGACTTTCCGCGGCGCGGTGACCGGAGCCCGGCGAGCATCGGCGCGCTGCCGCGGATCCTCGACCGAGTTCACGCGCTGGGGCTCGCCACGGTGGGGGTCGAGGCGATGGTCGACGACGCGACGGTCGGTGAAGAACCCGGCGCGGCGTCGGAGCGCCTCAGCTCCTGAGCCCCTCGAGCATCGCGACCGCCCGCACGGCCCAGCGGCGCTGAGTCGGCTCCGCCAGGTCGTCGTGGTGCTCGGCCAGCGACCGCTCGAGCACGGCCCGGGCGGCCTCACGGCGATCGTCGAGCGCCAGGTAGTGCGCCAGCGCCACCTGATGGTTCATGCGACCCGTGAGCCTCGTCAAGGACTCCAGGACCTCGATCGCGTCCTTTCGCTGGCCGTTCTGCCAGAGGGCCTCCACGTAATCGAGCGCCGCCGAGTAGCCGCGGAAGGACCGGTCGCGGGTCAGCACCCGCTCCAGCGCCTCGACCGCCTCGCCCGGCCGCGCTAGCGACAGGAGTGCTCGCGCCAGGCCGTGCCATGCCGCCAGCGCGTCGGGGTCCTCGGCGATCACGGCGCGATAGAGCGGCTCGGCGTCGGCGGCGCGGTCGCGCGCCTCCAGGGAGTCGGCCAGCGCCACCTGTTGCCCGTGGCGCGTCCTCCCCGCGGTCGGGGACGCCACGCCGACCTTGCCGTCGCCCCCCTCCGGGCTCGGGAACCAGCGGGACAGCGGCGAGCTCTCGGTCCTCGCCAGCACCCAATAGAGCGGCCAGCTGAAGGGGAAGAGCAGCACGAGGGCGGCGAGCCAGAGCGGCCCGGCGCGCCGACGGATCGCGTCGACGAGGGTCCAGATCCCTCCAACCATCAGCACCACGAAGAGAACGGACAATCGATGCGCCTCTTACTCTCGAGAACTCTCCCCGTGGCTGGCGCTGAGTCAAGTCGCGGGCTCGAAGCCCGGGCCGAAGGCAACTGCTCGAGGCGGCGAGCCGGGTCCGCGCCCGCCCCGAGCGTGGACGATCCGGCCCGGGGCCTGCTAGGGTGTCCCGCATCACCGGGAGTCGAGTTGGCCCCGTCCAGCCGGCAGCTCATCCAGACAGCGCTCCACGAGACGCTCGACAGCGTGGTGAGCCCCACCGTGCGGTCGGACGTCCTCGCCGCGGCGCTGACCGAGGTTGAGGGGGGGGCCCTTCCCGGCGACGTCCACGGGTTTCGGCGGTTCATTCACGGGCCGCTCAAGGCCGCCCTCGTCCGCGTGCTGGGTCGCTCCCGGGCGGAGACGGTGACCGCCGACCTCGAGCTGATGGGAGGCTCGATCCCGCCCGGCGTGTGGTCGAGCACGGGCCCGCGAGCGGACGCGACGCGCCCCGTTTCGGGACCTGTCCTTCCCCCGCATCCGGTGCCGCGGTCGCTCTCACCGGTATCGTGCCGGGCCGCGCCCAGGCCGGGCGGTCGCCGCCGCTCCGCACCGCCGGGTCCGCGGAGGACCTTCAGTCCCCGGTCGGGGACGCCCGCGGTGCGCGGCGCACGCGCGCTCCTGGTCGTGGCGACCCGCAACCTCCCGCTGGTCGCGGCGCTCGCGGAGCGGCTGGCGGATCTCGCGGAGGTCCGGGTGGTCGGCGACGTGCTGGACCTCGCCGGCGAGGTCATGGCACCGCGGCGCGTCCTTCTGGTCGTCGACTGTCGGCGGCCGTCGGTGCGCCCGGTGGCGGTCGCGGCCCTCGCCGAGGAGCTGCCGCCCACCGCGACCGTCTTGCTCTGGGCGCCGTCCGCGGACGACGAGGTCGCTGTCCGCACGGTGGCGCCCGAGGCGACGGCCTGGCACCGCTGCGCTACCGCCACCGGCGCCGAGCTCGCCCGTCGCTGCGCCGAGCTAGTCCGTTGACGTCCGATCAGCCGGAGCCGCGGTCGTCACCCCCCGATCAGCGCGCTTCCGGCGGCTCGGCCGTGGCCCCGTCCGTCGAAGTCGCCTCGGCGCGCGCGCGCGCCTCGGCGCGCAACCGGCCAAGGTCGAGGGGATCACCGGACCCGGCGCGCAGGCCCAGCCGCAGCACGCGATGGTCGACCGCAACGCCGCCCGCCATCGCCGCGACGACCTCGCCCGGCCGCACCCCGCCGGCGGGGCCGAGTGCGAGCTCCATCCGGACGAGGACGTCGCTGGGGGCCTCGCCGGCCGCGGTGAGCGTTTCGTGGTCCGCGGGTCCCGCCAGCGCGACGGACCGAAGCTCCGCGGCGAGATCGAAGCGGCGCGACTGGCCTCGTCGGGTGCGCTCGACGGCGCCGAGACGAGCGCCCGGGAAATCCGTCACCAGGGCGGTCACCCCCGCCTCGCCGCCGAGGGTCAGCACCGAGGCGGCCGGCAGGGCGATCAGGTAGAGCGCCCCGTCGATCACCGCCGCGAGGCCGCGGTCGTCGGGCTCGAGCGGGGCCGCCGCCGAGAACTCCAGACCTGGGCAGGCAGCGCGGCGGAGCGCGGCGACGAGCTCGCTCGCGGGGGGAGCGTCGATCAGCTTCACGTCGAGGTACTCGCCCAGGCTCGGCATGCCGAGCGGCAGCGCGGGCGAGAAAGACATCGCCGGCTTCGGGTGGAAACCGGCCGTGTAGGCGACGGTCACGCCAGCGCGGCGGAAGACGCGGCCGAGCTCGCGGATGAGATCGAGGTGCCCGAGCAGCGCCATCGTGCCGAGCTTCGCGTAGCGCACACGCCACCTCGTGATCGGCCCGCCCGGCTGGGGCGGCCGGTTTCGCTCCGGCATGCGACGGCGCGCCGGGGTCTCCGCTGACGGGCTCGGCGCGGTTCGCGCGGGGTTCTCGGCCGGTGGCGTGGGGGCCGCGCCCGCCGCCTCACCGCCCGGCTCCGGACCTGGCGGTCGCGAGTCCTCGCAGGCCGCCGCCGCGAGCGCCTCGAGGCGCCGCAGCGCGTCGACGCGCACCCGACGCATCTGGTCGAGATCACACGCGAGCCCACAGTCTTGGCACACGAGGTGCCGCACCTCCGCCTCGGCCGCGGCGACGGTCGTGGGGTGCGCCTGCTGGCCCGCCACCTTCCCGCACGGAGGGCTGGTGCGGCTCGCCATCGCCCGCCGGTGCTCCCGCTCCAGGAAGCCCGGCTGGAGGCCGACGTCGACGTGATCCCAGGGCAGCCGGGCGTCGAGCGGCAGCGCACCGAGGTAGCAGTCCGGATCGACGCCGCAGGTTTCGAAGGCGGCCTGCCAGATGTCCAGGCGGAGCTGGTCCTCCCAGGAGTCGAAGCAGGCGCCGCCGCGGTAGGCCTGCTCCAGGACGTCCGCGAGCCGGCGGTCGCCGCGCGCGAACACCCCCTCGAGCACGCTGGTCGCGGCGTCGTGCGTCTTGACGCCGAGCCCGCGCGCGCCGTGCACCGACTCCCGGAGCGCGTGCTGCTTCTGCTCGAGCAGGGGCCTCCGGTCCATGGCGCACCACTGGAACGGCGTGTGCGGCTTGGGGACGTGGTTGGAGACGCTGACGGTGACCGTGGGGCGCGATCCGCGGCGCCGCGCCGCGGCGAGCACACTCCGTCCGAGCGCTCCGATCGCCAGCACGTCCTCGTCGGTCTCCGTCGGCAACCCGACCATGAAGTAGAGCTTGAGCCGATCGTGGCCGCGCGCGACCACCCGCTCGGCCGTCTCGAGCAGTTGCGCCTCGGTCACGTTCTTGTTGATGACGTCGCGCAGGCGCTGCGTGCCGGCCTCCGGCGCGAGGGTCAGGCCGGAGGCGCGAACCTGGCTCATCGCATCGAGGACGTCCTCCGGTAGCCCATAGGCCCGGAGCGACGCGACCCCGAGCGATACTCGTCGTGGCGCTGTGATCCTCGCCAGCGCCTTGACCAGGGGCGCGATGGTGCTCACGTCCGCCGTCGAGAGTGCGGTCAGGCTCACCTCGTCCTGGCCGGTTTCCTCGATCGCCGCGAGCACCGTCGCGATGATCTCCTCCGGATCCCGCTCGCGCACGGGTCGGTAGATCATTCCCGCCTGGCAGAAGCGGCAGCCCTCCGTGCAGCCGCGAGCGATCTCGATGCTGGTGCGATCGAAGACGGCCTCCGGCCCGCCGACGGGCCCGCCAGTCGGGAACGGGTGGCGGGCGAGGTCCACCACCGCCCGCCGCACCGGGAACGGAGCGGCGTCGTTCGTTGGCGCTCGCACCACGACCCGACCCGACCGCGCATCGAGCGTCGTGTCGTACAGGGACGGGACGTAGACCCCCTCGATCCGCGCCAGCGCGGCGAGGCGCTCGGCGCGTCGCAGCCCGTCCCGCCGGGTCCGCGTCCAGGTCAGCGCGAGCTCGGTCGTCGCCTCCTCGCCGTCACCGATGAGGAACGCGTCCACGAACGGCGCGAGCGGCTCGGGGTGCGTCGCCACGGGCCCCCCCGCGATCACCAGGGGATCCCGCTCACCGCGCGCTGAGGACCGCAGCGGGACCCGGCCGAGGTCGAGCATCAGGAGCACGTTGGTGAAGGTGAGCTCGAACTGCAGCGAGAACCCCACCACGTCGAATTCGGCGAGCGGCCGCGCGCTCTCCAGCGAGACGAGCGGCACGTCGTGGGCCCGCAGCTCCGCGAGCAGATCCACCCACGGCGCGTAGCAGCGCTCGGCGAGCGTCCGCGGGTCCCGGTTCAGGATCCGATACAGGATCCGGCACCCGAGGTGGCTCATCCCGACGTCGTACACGTCCGGGAAGGCGAGGCAGACGCGTGCCTCGACCGCGTCCCACTCCTGGCGGAGGACACCGTGCTCGCCGCCCGTGTACCGCGTGGGCTTGCTCACACGCGCCAGGAACGGGCGATACGGGTGCTGGTGTAGGGGGATCACGGGGTCGCGGGCCGTCACCCTAGCATCGCCGCGGCGAACTGCCCCTCCGCGCTGCCGCTGGTCCAGCGAGCGCGGGTGCACTATCTACCCGGCCCATGCAAGGCTACCGCGCGGGAACCGTGACCCACCGGCAGGTCTGGGCGCCAGGGCTGGTCACGATCCGTGTCGAGGTGACGACCGAGCCGCTGATCCCCGGGCAGTTTCACAACCTCGCGCTCCCCCTGGGAGACTCCTGGGTCCGGCGCGCTTACTCGGCCGCCTCGGCGCCGGGAGCCCCGCTCGAGTTTCTCGTGACCCGGGTCGAAGAGGGTGATCTCTCGCCGGAGCTTACCGAGCTCCCCGTAGGCTCCCCGATCTGGGTCGACCCGCAGCCGCGCGGCCACTTCACCCTCGCCGAGGTGCCGGCCGTCCCCGAACTCTGGCTTTGGGCCACGGGTACGGGGCTCGCTCCGTTCGTGTCCATGCTGCGCACGCCGGAGCCGTTCGCGCGCTTCGCTCGAGTCGTGCTCGTGCACGGCGTTCGCGAAGGAGCGCACCTGGCCTACGCTGAAGAGCTCGAGTCCCTGGCTCGGGCGCAGGACGGCCGCTTCCTTCGGGTCCCGGTGGTGAGCCGCGGGGAGGCTCCCGGGGCGCTACAGGGTCGGGTCACCGAGCGCCTCGCGGACGGCACCATCGAGCGGCGTCTGGGGGTGGAACTCGCGCCCGACCGGTCCCACGTGCTGCTCTGCGGCAATCCGGGAATGATCGAGGAGATGGTGTCGCTCCTCGGTGCTCGTGGGCTACGCCGCCACCGCACGCGCAACCCCGGGCACGTGACCTTCGAGCGGTACTGGTGACCGCGTCTGGCCCGAGCTCCACCAGCCGCGGTGTACCCTGGCCGCCCCACGCGGCGGCTCAGAGTTCGACCGTGACGCCGAACGAGAGCCGGATGAAGATGTCGAACGGGTAGAGCCACCCGTTGAGATCCGCGACGGGCAGCGACTCTCCCACGGTCCAGTGGTCGAGCCCGATCAGCCGCTCGTCGTCGTCACAATCCGTGATCGCCGTCCACGCCGGGACGGCGTCGTCGGCGGCGCCATCCTCCGGGAAGCAGCGCTTCTGCTGGTTGAGCTCGTAGGCGATGCCGAGCTCGCTGGCGATGGTGAAGAACTTGCCGATCACGCTGTGCGAGCCGAAGGTCACCGCGAGGCGCCGCTCCGTCTCGGCCACGGTGTCGATGATGCCGCCCCCGATATCGGCTCGAAGCTCGTCGCCGGGGTCGTCATCGTTGCGCTCCACCAGGTACCGGTAGGAGTAATTCTGGTACATCAACCGCACGACGTAGCCGTCGAGCGGTCGGTCCCCTGCGAACCAGAAGCCCACGCCGAGCGACGAGCCCGTCAGCGGACCGATGCCACGAGCCCGCTGCGAGAGGGTGTCGGGGCCGCTGTCGATGGTGTACGCGGGCGGTCGTTTCCAGACCACGAACCGCGGCACGAGCTCGACGCTCAGCCAGTCCACGCCTGGAATCGACGCTTCCAGCTCCAGCCCGAGCCGCCCGTAGATGATCGCGTTCAGGGGGTCGAGGCGGACGGAGAAGTCGGGCAGCTCCGGCCCGGTCGTGGCGGCGGGAGGCGGGGGCGCGCCGTAGCCGGCGGGGGGCGGCTGACCGTAGCCGGCTGGAGGCGGCTGACCGTAGCCGGCCGGAGGTGGCTGCCCATACGCGGGCGGTGGCGGCTGGTAGCCGGGCTGTCCCGGCTGCGCCGGCTGCACGTAGCCGGGCTGTCCCGGTTGCGCCGGCTGCACGTAGCCGGGCTGTCCCGGTTGCGCCGGCTGCACGTAGCCGGGCTGTCCCGGTTGCGCTGGCTGCACGTACCCAGGTTGGGCCGGTGGCGGCGGTGGCGGCGGCGCCGGCTGGCCGTAGCCAGGTTGGGGTGCCTGGGCCGCCGCGGGTGCCGCGGTGGCCATCCAGGCCGCTGTCAACGCCACGCCCCAGACCGCGCCGGTGAGCCGCATGGAGGCAAGCATAGCCTCGTTACGCCAGGGCTCCAGCACCCGGTGCGATCCTGGTCACCAAGTCCGACCGCGTGCCCGCGGGGGCCGGGGCCGGTATCTGGGTTGTCGCGGTCGCCGTGGGGGTGGCACTATGGCTGGCCCCGGAGGGCCGTGCCTGCAGCGTGCGGTCGGCCTCGACGCGGGACCTTCGACACCGGAGTCACCCATGCAGATCGAGCTGGCCGTGAGCGACGTCTCCCGCGTGGACGCCGACATCCTCGTCATCCCCGTGGCCGAAGGCGTGCTCGCCAAGCAGCGGAGCTTTGCGGCGCTCGACCAGGCCCTCGGCGGGGCCGTGGGGCGGCTCGCCGCCGCGGAGGAATTCCAGGGTAAGGCCGAGCAGACCATGGATCTGGTGACCCTGGGCAAGCTCCGGGCACCCCGGGTCGTGCTGGTCGGGATCGGTCATCGCCGGGGCGCCGACCCAGCCGCGCTGCGCTCCTACGCGGCCGTCGCGGCTCGCGCGGCCAACGCGGCGAAGGCGCGCTCGATGGCGCTGGAGCTGCCCGACCGGACCGCCGGAGCAGATCTCCGTCCCGTGGCCGAGGGGCTCGTGCTGGGGGCCTATCGCTTCACCAAGTACCTGACCGGCGACCGGGCCCCCAAGCAGGCGCTCGACCGCGTCACGGTGCTGCGGCGCGAGGGCAAGACCACGGCCTCCGAGCGGCAGGCCATCGGGGTTGGCGCGGCCGTCGGCGAGGCCGTGGCAATGGCGCGCGATGCCGTCAACGAGCCAGCGAACGAGCTCACGCCGGCCGCGCTCGCCGCGCTCGCGGTGCGCATCGGCAAGACGCATCAGCTCGCGGTGTCCGTCCTCGACAAGAAGGGCATCCTCGCCAAGGGGATGAAGCTCCACTATGCCGTTGGTCAGGGCAGCGCGAACGAGCCGCGCTTCGTCCACCTCGTCTACAAGCCGAAGCGGCGCGCGCGCGCGCGGCTCGTCTTCGTCGGCAAGGGCCTCACGTTCGACTCGGGGGGCCTCTCCATCAAGCCCGCGAACGGAATGGGCGAGATGAAGAGCGACATGGGGGGCGCCGCCGCGGTGCTCGGGCTGATGGCGGCGGTGGGAGCGATCGAGCCCGCGGTCGAGGTCCATGGCATCGTGGCCGCCGCGGAGAACATGCCGGACGGCGCGGCCTATCGTCCCGGGGACGTCTTCGGTTCGCTCGACGGCAAGACGGTGGAGATCGTGAACACCGACGCGGAGGGCCGGCTCGTGCTCGCTGACGCGCTCACCTATGCGGCGCGGCTGGAGCCGGATCTCATCGTGGACGCAGCGACCCTCACCGGCGCTTGCATCGTTGCCCTCGGCAAGACCTGCACGGGCTACTTCGCGACGAGTGAGGCGCTGGCGCGCAAGCTCGAACGGGCGGCGGCGCGAGCGGGCGAGCAGGTCTGGCGGCTGCCGCTGGCCGACGACCAGCGAGACCAGCTCAAGAGTGACGTCGCCGACCTCAAGCACACGGGAGAACGCTGGGGCGGTGCGATCACCGCTGCCCTCTTCCTGCGCGAGTTCACCGCGGGGCGTCCCTGGATCCACTGCGACATCGCCGGTCCGGCGCTGAGCGATCGTGCCGTCGGTGTCGTGCCGAAGGGCGGCACCGGCCACGGGGTCCTCACCTTCCTCGAGCTCGTGGAGAGCGCCGGCTGACACGGGCCGTCCCGGTGAAGGAGCGGGTCGCCGCCAGGTCCACGGCCGTTCGGCTCGCCTCGGCGGCCAACGTCCTGCTGCCCGGCACCTACGCCTGGGGTGCGACGGTTGCGTCGCCTGGATTCGCCTCGGGCGTCGGCGCCCGGGTGGCCGCCGGTGTCGCCATCGCCGCGCTCTGGCTCGGCGCAGGTCTCGCCCCGTTCTGGCCTCGGGTGGGCAGGGCGTTGGGGATCACCGTGTTCGCCGGCGCCTCGCTGCTCACCTGGACTCTGGCGCGCGAGGCCATCGCCGTCGACCGCATCGACGTCGTGCGCGGTTGCCTCGGCGGGCTCGGGTGGTCGCTCACGATGCTCGGGTGGGGAGCCTTGCGCATCGAGGGCCCCGCCTCGCCCGAGAACACCGACGCCAGCCAAGCGCCGCTCGAGCCGCGTCGTTCGCTCCCCATCACCAGCCGGTTGCTGCTCGGAGTCGCGTTTGTCGGGGCGGTCGGGCCCCTGGTGGCGGCCTGGTCCGTCGCTCGGGCCGAGCATGCCTTG
Source organism: uncultured Polyangiaceae bacterium (assembly GCA_964404725.1). Lineage (GTDB taxonomy): Bacteria > Myxococcota_A > Polyangia > Polyangiales > Polyangiaceae > JAFGBI01. The sequence goes on along the minus strand of CAYOLF010000082.1, from coordinate 3,318 downwards.
CTGGCGCAGGCGGCCGCCGTGCTCGCCGCCATCGCGCTGGTCACCGTCGGCGGTCTGGCGGCCGTGGACGGGGAGCAGGCGCGCACCGCCGGTGAACCGATGGTCCGGCTCCGGGGCGCCGGGGGCGGCCTGGTGCTGCTGATCCTCGGCCTCTCGGGCGGGTTGCTGTGGAGCCTGTTCGCGTAGAAGATCGCTGTCGTCATCCCGCGGCGACCATGACTCGGGCCCTCGACATCGCGAGCCTCCTGCTGCTGCTCGGCGCCGGCGTCGCGTTTACCGCCGGGGTGGTCGCCCTCGGTGAGCGCCAGGACCTGACTGCGCTGTACTGGCTCGCCGTGGGCGCGCTCACCCTGCGCTCCGCGGTCGATCTGCTTCGCCCCCGGGGAGGCGCCCGATGACGGCCGCCGACGTCCGCGGGCCGTGGTTTCGCGCGGTCTTCCTGGGGGTGCTCGTCCTCTCCGGTGTCGCCTGCAGTCCGCGCAAGTCTCCGGGTCCGTCCACCAGCGATCCCGATCTCGATGAGGGCGTGGTCGCGCGGGTGGGCGCCGCGTCGATTCCGGCCGGGATGGTCGCCGCGGTGGTCGCCGTCCACGGGGTCGACCGCTCCACGGCGCTTGATCGGCTGATCCACGACGCGCTGCTCGCCGAGCACGCCCGGACGCAAGCGGCATGGAGGTCCCGTGTCGTCAGCGCCGAGCGCGCCGTGCTCGCTCGCGTCCTGCTCGAGCGCCTTCGCGCCGAGAACGACGTGCGGCCGGTGACTGACGCGGAAGTCCATGCGGCCGCGGCGCAGCAATGGTGGGAGTTCGATCGGCCGGCCTCCGTGCGGGCGATCCACGCCGTGGTGCGGTTTAGCGCGGCCGCGGACGAGCCTCGCGCGCGAGGCGTCGCCGAGGACATTCGCGCCGCAGTGAGCGAGGTCGCCGACGCGGCCGAGTTCAAGCGGGCCGCCCTGGCCGCGGACGCGAACGGCCTCGAGGTCAAGGTGGAGTCACTGGACCCGGTCACCGCGGAAGGAGCCCTGGCGGTCCCCGGCGGGGGGAGGCTCGTCGAGGCGTTCGCGCGAGCGGCGCACGCGATCGAAAAGGAGGGGGGGACCAGCCCCATCACTCGGACGGACTTCGGCTACCACGTGATTCGCCTCGTCGAGCGGCTGCCCGCGCAGACCGTCCCGCTGGAGGAGGCCCGGCGAAGGCTCGAGCCGGTGGTGCGCGGGGCGCGGGCGAAGGAGTCACACAAGGCGCTCCTCCGCGAGCTCTCCGCGCGGGACCGACCCGCGGTGGACCGTGCTGCCGTCGAGGTCACGGGAGTCATCCGCCTCGAGCAATGAGGTGGCGGTGAGCCATCGGCGCCGCATCCCTGCTCCGCGTGATCAGTCTGCGACGCCGTTCGGCGTCTCTCTCGGTCGCTTCTGCGACGCGACGAGGGCCCTCGGGGCAGCCCTGGTCGACCCCCAGGGGGAGACGGTGGATTACGCAGGTCGCCTGGATCCGTACGACATTCGCGTTGCGGCCGCCGAATGGCGACTCGTGCTGGACCTCGTGCTCGTGCGCCGCGCGCTCCGCCTGGCGCAGACCCGGGAGATGCTGGTCCGGGCCGATCGCGCCAGCTTCGCGGCGGTGCCCCTGGGGGAGGGCTACGCCCTGATCGCGAGGTTGCCGGCGCGCTGCTTCGCGGTCTCTCCGCGGGCGCTCACCGAGGCCGTGCGGGACCTCTGCCGTGAAGGCGGCATCACGGTGCCGACGGCTTGGCTTGACGCGCGATGGTCCCGGGTCCAGGTGCGAGTGGTGTCGGGCGCATTGCGGCGCCCGCTCGAGATCTGGCACGGAGATCGCTGGTGCCGCCTCGAGATCCTGGGGCGCTACGTGCCCGAGGCGCTTGGCCATCGAGAGGTCGGCTATCGGGCCCGCCTCGAGGCGGGCTCGGATCTGACCCTGGTGCGGGAACCACCGGGCGTCTGGTACGCGGACGGCCTTCCGGATGTTTGACGCAGCCCTAAAAGGAACCCAGAACCCCAATGCTTTCAGCACATTAGAGAAATCGACAGGCCGCCCAGAAAAAGCTTGCCAACCCGAGGGTGAGCGTTCATAAAGACGCCCCCCGCGACGCCAGCGGGGCGAGAGAAGAGCCAACGCCTCGGGCTGCACGTTCTTCCAGTGCCTCGACGGTGGCGGCCAGCTCCGATCTCCAGCTCTAAGCTCCAGCTCGAAGCAAGAGTGCGAAAGACCTGAAGAAGGCGCGGAAGCGGTTGAAGCCCGCTTCGACGGAAACATTCCCCTCGGCCCCCAAATGGGGCCGTTGACAAGCCGATGAGGCGCTAGTAAGCTCATCGGCCCGCGTCGGGAGCGGATTCTCCCCTCGGTCCTTGAAAACTGAGTCCCATGACCGCAAAGGATCTTGCGGTCCCCGCACGTCTCCGTGGGTCGGCGTCCATCCCGGACCCGCATCACAGGAGGCGGTGCAACAACGAAGAAATTGGCTGCACCTTGCCATGTCGGGCAACCGGCCGGGCAGCGGTGTATGCCGTAAGGATTCAAACTGGAGAGTTTGATCCTGGCTCAGAACGAACGTTAGCGGCGCGCCTAACACATGCAAGTCGCACGAGAAAGGGCTTCGGCCCCGGTAAAGTGGCGCACGGGTGAGTAACACGTAGGTCATCTACCCTCGAGTGGGGGACAACCCTCCGAAAGGAGGGCTAATACCGCATGACGCCAGCAATGGCCAAAGCGGGCCTCTCCATGGAAGCTCGCGCTTGAGGATGAGCCTGCGGCCCATCAGCTAGTTGGCGGGGTAACGGCCCACCAAGGCAAAGACGGGTAGCTGGTCTAAGAGGATGAACAGCCACACTGGAACTGAGACACGGTCCAGACTCCTACGGGAGGCAGCAGTGGGGAATCTTGCGCAATGGGCGAAAGCCTGACGCAGCGACGCCGCGTGAGTGACGAAGGCCCTCGGGTTGTAAAGCTCTGTGGAGAGGGAAGAATAAGGGCAGGCTAATACTCTGTCTGATGACGGTACCTCTTTAGCAAGCACCGGCTAACTCTGTGCCAGCAGCCGCGGTAAGACAGAGGGTGCAAACGTTGTTCGGAATTACTGGGCGTAAAGCGCGTGTAGGCGGCCGTGCAAGTCGGATGTGAAATACCTCGGCTCAACTGAGGAAGTGCACCCGAAACTGCGTGGCTAGAGTCCCGGAGAGGAAGGTGGAATGCTTGGTGTAGAGGTGAAATTCGTAGATATCAAGCGGAACACCGGTGGCGAAGGCGGCCTTCTGGACGGTGACTGACGCTGAGACGCGAAAGCGTGGGGAGCAAACAGGAT
>CAYOLF010000081.1:2092-28125 GCA_964404725.1 uncultured Polyangiaceae bacterium | reverse complement strand
GCGTCTTTTCCGGTGGGCGGGACAGGGATCGAACCTGCGACATCCGGCTTGTAAGGCCAGCGCTCTGCCGCTGAGCTACCCGCCCGAGGAGGCGCACCGTAGCCGATCGCTCCCCCCCTGGCCAGCGCCGGGGGGAAAGCGGACGCCGTCCGCCTCACACGGAGGGTTGCTCGCCGGGTCCGTCCGGAGCCGGAGAAACCGCGGGCGAAGGCTCCTCTTCGCCCTCGAACAGCTCTCCGTTCCGGTACTCCACGATCGGTCCCCGCGGACCGAACAGCGCGTCCGGCGCCTCGAGGACGAGCGCCTCCCGGAGCACGTCGTCCATGTGATCCACCAGCACGATCCGCATCGCCCGCAGGACGCGCCGCGGCACCTCCCGGAGGTCCTTCCGGTTCTCCTTCGGGATCACCACCACCTCGACGCCGTTCCGGTGCGCCGCGATGAGCTTCTCCTTCAGCCCCCCGATCGGCATCACCCGACCGCGAAGCGTGATCTCACCCGTCATCGCCACTCGCGTCCGGACCGGGATCTGCGTCAGCGAACTCGCGATGCTCGTCGCCATCGTTACACCCGCACTCGGCCCGTCCTTGCGCACGAAATCGGGGAAATGCACGTGGACGTCGGTGTGCTGGTAGAACTCCCGCTCGAGCCCGAGCTTGACGGCGCGCGCCCGGATGTAGCTCATCGCGGCCTGCGCGCTCTCCTCCATCCCCTTCTCGAGCAGCCCGGTGATCACGAGCTTGCCCTTGCCGGGCAGGACGGTCACCTCGCAGTCGAGGATATCGCCGCCGTGGTCCGAGACGCTCAGCCCGTGCGTGAGCCCCACCTGATCGTGCTCGTCCTTCCGGCCCAACCGGAACTTGGGGACGCCTAGGAACCGCGGCACGTCGGCGCCCTTCAGCTCACGCGGCTCCGTCACCCCGTCCTTGACCACCTCCAGCGCGACCTTGCGGCAGATGCTGGCGATCTCGCGCTCGAGCGAGCGCACCCCCGCCTCCCTCGTGTAGTGGTGGATGACGGTACGGATGGCGTTCTCGGTCAACTCGACGGGCACCGACTCGATGCCGCACTCGCGACGCTGGCGCGGCACCAGGTACCGTCGAGCGATGTTGAGCTTCTCGTACTCCGTGTAGGACGACAGCTGGATGATCTCCATCCGGTCCTGGAGCGGCAGCGGGATCCCCCCGAGCGTGTTCGCCGTCGTGATGAACATCACGTCCGAGAGGTCGTAGTCGAGATCGAGGTAGTGATCGTTGAAGGAGTGGTTCTGCTCCGGGTCGAGCACCTCCAGCAGCGCCGACGCCGGGTCGCCGCGAAAGTCGCTGCTCATCTTGTCGACCTCGTCGAGGAGGAACACCGGGTTGTTGGTGCCGCCCTTCTTGAGGTTCTGGATGATCTTCCCGGGCAGGGCGCCGATGTACGTCCGGCGATGGCCCCGGATCTCCGCCTCGTCCCGCACGCCGCCCAGGCTCACTCGGACGAATCGCCGCCCAGTGGCGCGCGCGATGCTGCGCGCGATGCTCGTCTTACCGACGCCCGGCGGGCCGACGAAGCAAAGGATCGGCCCCTTCAGGGTCTTGGTGAGCGCTTGCACCGCCAGGTACTCGACGATGCGCTCCTTCGGCTTCTTCAGGCCGAAATGATCGTCGTCGAGGATCTGCTCCGCTGCCTTGATGTCGAACTGCTCCTCCGTCCGCTCCCCCCATGGCAGACTGAGGATCCAGTCGACGTAGTTTCGCACCACGGTCGCCTCGGCGCTCGTCGGGTGCATCATCTTGAGCTTCTTCAGCTCCTTGCGCACCCGTGACTCCGCCTCCTCGCTGAGGCGCTTGGACTTCAGCTTCTCCTCGATCTCCTGGATCTCGCTCTTGAGATCGTCGCGCTCCCCGCCACCCAGCTCCTTCTGGATGGCCTGCATCTGCTCGTTCAGGTAGTACTCCTTCTGCGTCTTCTCCATCTGCTTCTTGACGCGGGAGCGAATCTTCTTCTCTACCTGAAGGATCTCGATCTCGGCCTGCATCAGCTCGAACAGCCGCTCGAGCCGCTGCTTCACGTTGAGCGTCTCGAGCAGCCCCTGACGATCCGCGAGCTTGATCGTCGGCAGGTTGGCGGCGATGGAGTCGCTGAGCTTCGACGGGTCGTCGACGCTCTGGACGCTCATCAGCACCTCGGGCTGCACCTTCTTGTTGAGCTTGACGTAGATCTCGAAGGTGCTCTGGACCTGGCGGGTCAACGCCTCGACCTCGACGTCCGCGGGGATCTCGTCGGCGAGCTCCTCGACCTCCACCACGAAGTGGGTGCGCGACTCGAGGTAGCGACGGACCTGCGCGCGCCGACGACCCTCGATCAGGACCTTGACCGTCCCGTCCGCGAGCCGAAGCAGCTGCATGATGGTGCCCACGGTCCCGACCGCAAACACGTCGTCGGTGGTCGGCTCGTTCGTCTTCGCGCTCTTCTGCGCGGCGAGGAAGACCTCCTTCTCTCGCGCCATCGCGTCGTCGAGGGCCGCGATGCTCTTGTCGCGTCCGACGAAGAGCTGCGATGCCATGTGTGGGAAGACGACGATGTCCCGCAACGGAAGCGCGGGGAGCGTTCGTCGCGGCGAGGCGGGCCGGTCGGGGTCGTTCTTGAAGAACATCGGGGAGCCGTCGGGTGGGTGAGCGAGCCACGCTCACGCGGGGCGCAGCGCGAGCGCCGGGGGAGCCACGGGGTGCAGGGCCGACCGCGGGCAGGATGGGGTGGACACTGAGGAGCGCGAGCCTCGACGGGAGCGAAGCACGCTCGGCGGGGACTCAGCCCGCCGCGCCCGCCTCCTTCTGGTACACGATCAGCGGGGCGTCACCCTTCGTGATGACCTCCTCGTTGAGGACGACCTCCTTGATGCCGCTCTTCGAGGGGACGTCGTACATGATGTCCAGCATCGCCTCCTCGAGGATCGCGCGGAGGCCCCGGGCCCCGCTCTCCCGCTCGATCGCCTTGCGCGCGACGGCGGCCAACGCGCCCTTCGTGAACTTGAGCTTCACTCCGTCCATCTCGAAGAGCTTCTGGAACTGCTTGACCAGGCTGTTCTTGGGCTTGGTGAGGATGTCGATGAGCGCCTCTTCCGTGAGCTCGTGCAAGGTGGCCACCACGGGGAGGCGGCCGATGAATTCCGGGATGAGGCCGAACTTGAGCAGATCCTCGGGCTGAACCTGGTTCAACAGCTCGCCGACGTTGAACTCTTCCTTGCTGCGGATGTCCGCTCCGAAGCCCAGGCGCGCCACGCCGAGCCGGCGCTGGACGATCTGCTCGAGCCCCACGAACGCCCCCCCGCAGATGAAGAGGATGTTCGTGGTGTCGACCTGCAGGAAGTCCTGCTGCGGATGCTTGCGCCCCCCCTTGGGCGGGACGTTCGCGACCGTCCCTTCGATGATCTTCAGGAGCGCCTGCTGGACGCCCTCCCCGGAGACGTCGCGCGTGATGGACGGGTTGTCGCTCTTGCGGCTGATCTTGTCGATCTCGTCGATGTAGACGATGCCCCGCTGCGCCCGCTCCACGTCGTGATCGGCGTTCTGGAGGAGCTGCACGATGATGTTCTCGACGTCCTCGCCCACGTACCCCGCCTCGGTCAGGGTGGTGGCGTCGGCGATGGCGAACGGGACGCGCAGGATCTTGGCCAGCGTTTGCGCGAGCAGGGTTTTGCCGCTGCCGGTGGGGCCGAGGAGCAAGATGTTGCTCTTGCTGAGCTCCACGTCATCGGTCGCGAGCTTCGAGTCGATCCGCTTGTAGTGGTTGTGGACGGCGACGCTCAGGACCTTCTTGGCGCGCTCCTGCCCCACCACGTACTCGTCGAGGACCGCCTTGATTTCCGACGGCTTGGGCATCGGATCGCCGCCGGCGCTCGGCTCGTCCTTCTCGACCTCCTCCGCGATGATGTCGTTGCAGAGGGCGATGCACTCGTCACAGATGTAGACGGTGGGGCCTGCGATCAGCTTCTTCACCTCCTTCTGCGATTTCCCGCAGAAGGAGCAGCACAGGTTGCCGTTGGACTCGTCGCGCCTACGCTCCACGGTTCAGCACCCTCTGCGCCGTGCACCCCGGTCCAGACGAACCGGCGGCGCCGCCGCGCCCTACGCTTTCTCTCGGTCGATAGTTTACGAGCACCGCGCAATGCTAGCAACATCGTGGGGCTTGGCACCCCGCGCCCGCGCGGATTGTGCTGCGGTCGCTGGCCGCGGAGAGCCGGGGGCCCGTCGGTCCCGTCCGGTGAGCCGAACCCTGCCGGGCAGCCAGTCCGCGAGCGACGGCGTCCCCGTCGGGCGGCACCCGCCGTCGGCGCCCCCCACCCCCGCGTGAGGCAGCGACCCGCGAGCGGGGCCGGTCCACGCCCAAACCGAGACGGCAGCCCGGACGGCGGCCGCGCCGCCGCCACCCCCGCCCCGAGACGAGCCCCTGCCGCCCGCCTCCCCCCACAGCGGCCGGATCAAGGGGCGGACTTCTTCTTCGGATCCATCACCTCGTCGATGAGCCCGTACTCCTTCGCCTGCACGGGACCCATGTAGAAGTCGCGATCGATGTCGCGAACGATGTCTTCGCGACCGCGACCGGTGTGCTTGACGAGGATGTCCGTCACCACGTCCTTGGCGTGACGGATCTCCCGAGCCTGGATCTCGATGTCGGTGGCCTGACCGCGGGCGCCGCCCAGCGGTTGGTGGATCATGATCCGCGAGTTCGGCAAGGCGACGCGCCGTCCGTGCTCCCCCGCACAGAGCAGGAGCGCGCTCATGCTGGCGGCCTGGCCGATGCAGATCGTGCTGACCGGGCAGCGCACGTACTGCATGGTGTCGTAGATGGCGAGCCCCGCCGTCACCACCCCTCCCGGCGAATTCACGTAGAGCTGGATGTCCTTGTCCGGGTCCTCGCTCTCGAGGAACAAGAACTGGGCGATGACGATGTTGGAGACGTCGTCGTCGATGGCGCTGCCTAGAAAGACGATGCGGTCCTTGAGCAGCCGGCTGAAGATGTCCCACGTGCGCTCGCCGCGATGCGTCGTCTCGACGACGTGGGGGTAGATGATGTTGCCCCGTGCCCCCTCGCCGCCGACGTCCCCGTCTCCGATGGGCCGGGTGAGCGGCGAGGCGGCCACCACCCGGGTCAGGTTTCGCTCGAGGTGTTCCAGGGCAGCACGGGCCGTCTCGGGTCGCTGGCTCATGACTCTCGTTCCTCCGCGCTCCAAACGCGCCTCAGACCTCCTCGATCTTGGCGCTCGCCTCGATGATGTCGAGCACCTTGTTCTCGAGGATCATCCCGATCAGGATCTCACGCTGCTTGGGTTCGGCGTACTCGGCCCGGAGCTTGGCCACGTTCTTGCCGGTCTGCGCCGAGAGCTCGGTGAGCGCCTCGTCGATCTCCCCCTTGCCGATCTTGATGCCCTTCATCTTGGCGATCTCGGCCATGAGGAGCCCGGCTCGGACCTTGACCTCCGCGTCCGCCCGGACCCGCGCGCGGAGCTCGTCGCCGAGTCCCCGCGCGTCGTTACCCTGGGCGCGCGCGCGGCCGATGATCTCTTGCTCGGTGGCGCGCATCTGCTGCTCCACCAGCGCCTGCGGCACCGGGATGGGGTTGGCCTTGACCAACTCCACCACGAGCTGCTCGGCCAGGGCGTTCTCCGCCTGCTCCTTGAGCCCCTTCTCGATGGTCGCCTTGACCTGCTCTCGCAGCTGGTCGAGCGTCTCGAACTCCCCCACGTCCTTGGCGAACTCGTCGTCGAGGGCCGGCAGGACGCGCGACTTGATGTCCTTGATGTTCAGGCGGAAGTGCGCGTGGGCACCCCGGAGCTTGGGGATCGGGTGCGCTTGCGGCAGTTCCGACTCCGCCGTGACGGTGGCTCCCACGGCTTGTCCGATCAGGGCCTCGGCGATGGCGGGGATCAGGTTGTTGGCGCCCAGATCCGCCTGGAAGTCCTGGGACGACGCCTCCTCCACGACCTTGCCCGCGACCTCGACCGAGACGTCGAGGGTCACCACGTCCCCAGCCTGGACGGGCCGCGGCTCCGCCGGCGTCTCCAGCGTGGAATGGGCGCGGCGCACCTGCTCCAGCTCCGCGGCGATCTGCTCGTCCGTGGCCGCGACGCGAGCCCGCTTTCCGGCGAGGCCCTCGTACGTCACCGACTCGATGGTGGGCAGGACCTCGAAGCGGGCCTTGTAGGTGAAGCGCTGGTTGTCCTCGAGCTTCTGCGGCTCGAACGCCGGGCTGGAGATCGGCTGCATCTTCTGCTCGGCGACCGCCGCCTGGAAGGTTTCGTCCACCAGGCGCTGGACGACGTCGGCGGCGACCCGGGGTCCGTACAGGTGCGAGAGCACCTTGCGGGGCGCCTTGCCGGGGCGGAAGCCACGGACCTTGGCGGAGCGGGCGAGCGCGCTGTAGGCCTTGTCGACCTCGGCGTGAACGCGGTCCGCGGCGACCTCGACGTTGAGTTCCACGAGCACGGGACTGAGCCTCTGAACGTTGACCTGCATGGCGGGAAGCGGCGTTCTTCCATGCGGGGTGGTCGCGGTCAAGCGCCTGCACCGCGAGAATCCCGAGCGATCTTCGCTGATACGCGGCGAGGGGCGAGAAAAAGCCCGGCCCTCGTGGGAGGCAGTCCACGAGGGCCGGTGGGTCCCGGGAGGGGACGGGCTCGGCGCCGGAACGGGCACCGGCCAAGGTCAAGGTGGGAGCCCCGCCGGGAACGGGACGGGGTCTCGGACGCGCTCTCAGTCGTCCTCTTCGTCGTCATCCTCGGCGGCGTCGTCGTCCTGCTCGGCCTCCTGGAGGCTCTGCTCGAAGGGGTCGGCGTCGAAGTCCAGCTCCTGCCCAGACGACTCCTCGATCTCTTCGATGGACCAGCCGATGCGCAACCCGGGGCGGATCTCCTCGCGTTCGAAGTCGGCAAAGCTGTTGTAATTTCGGGCCATCTGTCTCGCTCTCCTCGGGTGCTCAGGGTTTCTCGGTGGGCGCCGGAGCCGGCCGTTGCAGCGGAACTACCACCGCGACGCCGCGCCCCACCGGTACTGCAAATAGCCAGAATTGCTCGCGAAGTAGGCGCTCACGGGCTTCCTGCGCGGTTCCCGCCGATCCGGGGCCGAGGGCGTGCAGCATCGCGGTGCGTACGGAACCTGGACCCCTTGGCATCACCCTCACCGAAAACCACTCTCACCTACATCTGTCTACAGAGTACGACACACCGGGAACTCGGCCCAGGAAACGGACGACCGTCGTTGCAGTTCGATAACTGCCCGCCACGAGGGCCACGGGACGCGCCCCGGGCGAGCCGGCCCCCGGGCTCTGCCTGCGGCCGCGGGGCGGTCCGCCTTGCCGAGCGATCCCGGGACTGGCAAAAGCGCTCGAGCGCCAACGGCCCCGCGCTCGCGCTCCATGCCGAAGCCCCCTGCCATCATCGCGATCGCCAACCAGAAGGGCGGCGTCGGCAAGACCACCACCGCGGTCAACCTCGCCGCGAGCCTGGCTGCCGCGGAGCGCCGCACCCTGCTGATCGACCTCGATCCCCAGGCCAACGCGACGAGCGGGGTCGGCGTCGTGCGCGGGACGGCGGACCGTACCATCTACGACGCGCTGATCGGCGAGGCGCCGCTGGAGGCGGTGATCCGGCAGACTTCGATCGGGCTGCTCGACGTCGCGCCGGCGAGCCAGGATCTCACCACCTTCGAGTACGAGCTGTTCGAGGGCGATGTGCGCGGCACCCACCTGAGGACGCTGCTCGCGGATCCGGTGCTCGGTCGCTACGAGTACGTCGTCCTCGACTCGCCGCCATCGCTCGGCCTGCTGACCATCAACGTCCTGGTCGCCGCCGATCGCGTCATCGTCCCCCTGCAGCCGGAGTACTTCGCCCTCGAGGGGATCACCTCCCTGATGGCCACCATCGATCGCGTGCGGGGGACGCTCAACCCTGCCCTCGCCATGGAGGGCATCGTGCTCACCATGTGGGACGCGCGTAACCGCCTGGCCTTGCAGGTTGCCGACGAGGTGCGCCGGCACTTCCGCGTCTTCGAGTCCGTGATCCCGCGGAACGTGCGCCTCAGCGAGGCGCCGTCGCACGGACTGCCCGTGCTGCTCTACGACGTGCAGTGCAAGGGCGCACAGGGCTATCTCGGGCTTGCACGCGAGGTCATCGAGGGGCAGCGAGAACGCGATGGAACGGCGATCGGGTGAGCCCCCGCGGAAGTTGCGCGGGCTCGGCCGGGGGCTCGACGCGCTGCTGCCGCCCGCCCCAGCGGCCGCCCCCGCGCGCCCGGCCGAGGCCGGCGGCGCGAGCGACGTATTCACCTGCGCGCTCGACAAGATCACGCCCCAGCGCGGCCAGCCACGGCAGCACTTCGAGGCCGCGGCGCTCGAGGAGCTCGCCCAGTCGATCCGGGAGCACGGCGTGCTCGAGCCGCTGGTGGTCCGGCGTGTCGCGGGGTCGGATCGGCTTGAGCTCATCGCCGGCGAGCGCCGCTGGCGGGCGGCCCAACGCGCCGGCCTGCGCGAAGTCCTCGTCGTGGTCCGCGACGTCTCCGCCCACGAAGCGTTCGAGCTCGCGCTGATCGAGAATGTCCAGCGCGAGGACCTCGATCCGATCGATTTCGCGGAGGCGCTCCAGCGCCTCCTGGACGAGCACGACTACACGCAGGAGAGCCTCGCCCGCCGCGTCGGCAAGGACCGCTCGACCATCGCCAACGCCCTGCGCCTGCTCCGGCTCCCCGAGGGGGTCCGCGCCAGCATCCGCGAGGGGGCGCTCACCGAGGGGCATGCGCGCGCGCTGCTGGGGGCGCCCAGCGACGCCGCCCTGGCCTCGCTCGCCGAGAAGGTCGTCCGGGGGCGGCTCTCCGTCCGCCAGACGGAGGCCCTGGTCCGCGCCGCCAAGCAGGCGAAGGGCGACCGGGACGGCGCCGAACCCGCCAAGGCCGCCGGCGCTCGCGACCTCGAGCGCCGGCTCGCGCAGAAGCTTGGGACGCGCTGCGAGGTCCGCGACCGCGGCGGCGCCGGGACGCTGGTGATCCGCTACTCGTCCCTCGACGAGCTCGACCGAATCCTCGACCTCATCCTCTGACCGCCGGCGGCGCCTCGACGGGGTGGGCCGCGGGCGGCCCGGCCGCCCGAATACCCTTTGAAATGGGGGGGAAGGGCGGCTATTGTCGCGCCCTTCTCGTGAGCGGAGGCACACCCAGGTGACGGCCGAAAAGATCCGAAGTTTCACCCTCATTGGCGCATCCGGCAGCGGCAAGACCGCCCTCGCGGAGGCGCTGCTCTTCCGCGCCGGCGTCTGCCATCAGCTCGGCCGGTCGCCGAGCGGCGGCAGCTACCTCGACAACGAGTCCGAGGAGGAGAAGCGCAGCGCGACCGTCGTCGCCAAGGTGCAGAGCCTGATCTGGGACAAGCACCGCCTCCATTTCGCCGACACCCCCGGCTTCGCCGACTTCATCGGCAACGCGATCGCGCCCCTCTCCGTCCTCGACGCCGCGGTGCTGGTGGTCGACGCCTCGAGTGGCGTGAACGTCGCCACCAAGCAGCTCTTCGACCTCGCCGTCCAGTGCAAGAAGCCGATCCTGTTCTTCCTCAACAAGATGGATCGTGAGCGCGCCGACTTCGACGGCACGCTGGCCTCGATCCGGAAGAACCTCTCGAAGCGCGCCTTCCCGGTCACCCTGCCGGTGGGCTTCGGCCCCGACTTCAAGGGCGTGATCGACGTCGTCGACTCCCGCTACCTCGCCTACGACAACGACAAGATCACCGAGGGCCCCATCCCCGCGGAGCTCCAGGACGAGTTCGCGCTCGCTCACCAGGAGCTCGTCGAGGAGGTCGCCGCGGGCGACGAGGCGCTGTTCGAGAAGGTGGCCAACGGCGAAACCCTGCGCAAGGAGGACATCCTGCCGCAGCTGAAGGAGTGCATCCGCCGCGGCGACATCCAGCCCGTCATCGTCGGGAGCTCCTTCCCGCCCAAGGGGACCACGATGCTGCTCGACACGCTGGTCCACCTCGTCCCCTCGGCGCTCGAGCTGCCACCGCCCCCGCTGGCGGAGGGCGAGACCGAGACGCTGAAGCTCGCCGAGGACGCCCCGGCCGTCGCCCAGGTCTTCAAGATCTCGAGCGATCCCGGCGTCGGGGACATCTTCTTCCTCAAGGTCGTCAACGGGACCATCAAGTCGGGCGACGACCTGATCAACGCGGCCACCGGCGATAAGGAGCGTGTCGGGCACCCCATCCGCATCGAGGGCCGGGAGAAGAAGGACGTCGCCGACGCGACCATCGGCGACGTCATCGCGGTGCCCAAGCTGAAGGCGAGCAACATCGGCGACACCCTCTCCGCCAGCAAGTCCATCAAGCTCGCGCCGCTCCGCCTCCCGAACCCCGTGCACTCCGTCGCGGTGACGCCGAAGAGCCGCAAGGATCAGGACAAGATGGGGCCCGCGGTGAACAAGCTCTGCTTCACCGATCCCACGCTCCACTACCACATCGACTCCGAGTTCAACGAAACCATCCTCAGCGGCATGGGCGAGGTCCACCTCGAGTTCGTGGCCGGACGGCTCAAGGAGCGCTACGGCGTCGAGCTCGATTGGGGCGCCCCCCACATTCGTTACCGCCAGACCATCACCCGCAAGGTCGAGGCCCAGGGCCGCCACAAGAAGCAGTCCGGCGGGCATGGCCAGTTCGGCGACTGCTGGATCCGGGTCGAGCCGCTCGTGGGCAGCGACGGGTTCGAGTTCGTCGACGAGATCAAGGGCGGCGTCATCCCGACCAAGTGGGTACCCTCGGTCGAGGCCGGGGTGCGCAAGGCGATGGAGAAGGGCTCGCTCGGCGGCTACCCCGTGGTCGGCGTGCGCTGCGCCGTCTTCGACGGGAGCTACCACTCCGTCGATTCCTCCGACATGGCCTTCCAGATCGCGGGTTCGCTCGCCTTCAAGAAGGCCGAGGAGAAGGCCGGCGCCATTCTGCTCGAGCCGATCATGCGCGTGGAGGTCACCGCCTCCGAGGAGTACGTCGGCCCCATCACCAACGACCTGAACCAGCGGCGCGGGCGCGTCTCCGGCATGGATCAGCAGGGCGATCTGCACGTGGTCCGCGCGGACGTCCCGCTCGGCGAGCTCTTCCGCTACTCGACCGATCTGAGGTCTTTGACCCAGGGCGCGGGGAGCTTCAAGATGGAGTTTGGCCAGTACGAGCAGGTCCCGTCACACCTGGTGGACCAGATCGTGAAGGCCGCGGCGGGCGAGGGCGAGAAGAGCTGAGGTCGGGGCGCCGCGACCGGGAGACGGTCGCGGCGCTGCCGCCAGCCCGCGACGCTCCCGGCTCAGTTGCCGGCGAGCGCCTTCTTCGCGAGCTCTTCGAAGGGCGTTTCCTTGCCGGTTTCCACGGCCTTGTTGAGCGACTGCTTCGCCGCAGCGGTCTTGCCCTGCTTCTGCAGCAGGACGCCCAGGTAGTAATGGGCGCCGGCGAAGTTCGCGTCCTGGGCGAGCGCCGCCCGGTAATCGGCCTCGGCGCCTTTGACCTCCCCGCCCTCCGCCTTGCAGCGGCCGCGTCGAACGTAGAGGTCGGGCGTCGCCTGGCCCTCGATGAGGCCATCGAGCACCCGGACGCAGGTGGCGTGATCCCCGACCTTGCTGGAGAGCTGGGCGGCGGCGACCGTGAGCTGGGGGTCCTTGGTCGACCCCAGGACCTTGGCGAGCTCTGCCTTCGTCTCGGCGGTCTTGCCTGCCTGGGCCAGGTTCTCGGCGTAGGCGTAGCGGAGCGTCACGTCTCCAGGGTTCTTCTCCACCGCCTTGGCGTAGGCGGCCACGGCTCGCCCGCGGTCCCCCACGAGCTCGAGCGCCAGCGCGTGGTTCATCAGCAGCGCCGGGTCGTCGGGGGCCAGCTGTAGCCCCTCCTCCACCACCGTCAGCCCCCGCGCGCCGTCCCCCGCGTCGATGAGGATGCCGGACAGGTTGATCCGGGCCTCCACGAGCTTACCGTCCACGGAGATCGCCTTCTCATACGCGGCGCGGGCCGCCTCCGTCTCCCCGAGCCCCTCCAGGGCCACCCCCAGGTAGTACGGCGCCTGCGCGTCCTCGGGATTCGCCGCGGTCGCCTCCGTCAGCGCCGCCTTCGCGGCCGCGTAGTCGCCGGCCTCGATCGCGTCGATCCCCGCCTGCACCTTCGCGTTCGTGGCCGGCGTGGCTGGCGCCGTCTCCCCGGAGTCGAAGGGGACCGGCTCGTCGGGCTGGGTAGCCCTGCCCTGCCGTCCCCCGCAAGCCACCAAGCCCGCGAGACACGCCGCCGTCGCGAGCTGGCCCGTCCATTGCCCACCAATGCCCCATCGGCTCATGTCGTCCTCCCGTTCTCGAGCTCCCGAATCGCAGCGCGGATGCGGTTCTTGAGGCTTTCGACCCGCGCCGCCTCCATGAGCTTGGTTCCGCCGGCGTCCTCGACGTAGAAGACGTCGGCCACACGGTCGCCCTCGGTGTTGATTTTGGCAAGGGAGATCGTGAGCCCCTCGTCCTGGATGGCGGTCGCCAGCCGGAAGAGGAGCCCCTGCCGATCCCGTGTCGCCACCTCCACCACCGTGTGTGAGGTCGCGGCGCGGTTGTCCACGGTGATCTCCGTCTTGACCTCCGGCGCCGCCTTCTCGCCGCCGACGGACGACGCCCTCCGCCCGCCGCCCAGGTCACGCGGGGTCACCTCCCCGTCGAGCAGGCGGGCGAGGTCCCGCTCCAGCCGCCGCACGGCCGCCTCCATGTCTGCCTCCGTGGAGGCCCGCACCCAGAAGACGTCCAGGGCCCGCACCACGCCGTCCCCGTCTCGCCACGAGTAGATCTGTGCCCCGACGACGGCGAGGCGGGCGGCCGCCACCGTCGCCGTGATGAGCGCGAGCAGCCCGGGGCGATCCTCGCCGACGAAGGCCAGCTCGAAGTAGGGCGGCTCACCGCCCAGGAGCCGAACCGCGCACCGGGCGCCGCGCGTCGCCGCGATGAACCGCGCATGCTCGACGATGGCCGCCGGCTCGTTCGCGTACAGGTATCGCTCGGGCATGGCGGCCAGGAAGCGCTCGAGCAGGCCGCCCTCGTCGGCGCCCCACCGCGCCCGCACCTGCGCCCGGATCCGCTCGGTTCGCTCGCGGTTTCGCGACTCCGAGCCCTGCCCTAGCGCCCGATCCGCGGCCACGAAGAGCTCGTCGAGCATCCGGGCCTTCCAGCTCGTCATCGCGTCCGGGCTGGTCGTCGAGACGTCGCAGACCGTGAGCAGATAGAGCTCGCGGAGCCCCTCCGCGCCGCGGACGTGACGGCAGAACTCCGCCACCGTGGCCGGATCGTCGACGTCCCGACGCGTCGCCACGTGGTACATGGTCAAGTGCTCGCGGATGAGGTGCTGCACCTCGACGGTGTCTTCCGCGGAGAAGCCGAAGCGAGCGAGGATGTCCTCCGCGAGATCGGCGCCGCGGAGTGAGTGCTGGTGGCCGCCGACATCCTTGCCGACGTCGTGGAGCAGCGCCGCGAAGAACAGCACCTGCGGGCGGCTGATCTCGGCGGCCACCCGGGAGGCGAGCGGGAACTCTGCGGCGAGCTCGCCGCGGCAGAGACGCCCCAGCCGGTCGACGGCCGCCACCGAGTGCGCGTCGACGGTGAGCACGTGGTAGATGTCGTGGTGCACGCGGCCCACGACCGGCGAAAACTCCGGCACCATCGCGAGCAGCAGCCCGACGTCGTGGAGCTCGTGGAGGAGTGAGGGCCACTTGACGCGGGCGGGCGTCGTGTTGGTGACCAGACGCACGAAGAGCCGCGCCGCCTCGCTGGAGACACGTAGGCGGTCCGCGAAGCTGCTGGAGAGCGCGGCGCGGGCGACGGCGTCCCGCGCGAAGGGGTACACGGGCAGATTGCGACGGAGCGCCTCGTCGTAGATCCGGAGCGCAAGCGCCGGGTCCTCCTCCAGCAGCGCCGGATCGTCGATCGACATGGCGTTCTGGGTGATCCGGAGCCCGCGACCGATGGACACGGAGCGGACGGCGCGCGTCGGCTCGGGCATGGCGCGCCCGAGGATGAGCTCGCGAGCCCGGGTGATCTCGCGAGCGTTCCGGTAGTACTCGCTCATGAAGTCCTCGACCGATCGGCGCCCGTCCCCGTAGCCGAGCATGACGGCGAGCTGCTCCTGCCGATCGAAGCTCAGGCGGTCGGAGCGACGCCCGGCCAGGTGGTGCAGGAGGTTGCGCACCCGCCAGAGCAGGTCGGTCGCGTGAGCGATCTGGCGTAACTCCCGCGGCTCGAGCACGCCCACGCGCACCAGCTCCTTGAGGCTCCGGACCTTCCAGCGCGCCCGCGCCGCCCAGTGCGCCACGTCGAGGTCACGGAGCCCTCCGGGGCCGTTCTTCACGTCGGGTTCGAGCAAGTAGACGGAGCCGCCGTAGCGTTCGACGCGCTTCTCCGCGCGCGCGGCCAGCCGCTCGAGGAACCCCCCGACCACCCCGATGCCGAAGAGCCGCTCGTGGACCCGATCGAACAGATCCACGTCGTAGGCGGGATCCGAAGCCACCGTGCGCCAGTCGAGCAGGGAGGTCGCCGTCGGTAGGTCCGTCCGCGCGAGCTCGGTGACCTCGTCCAGGGTCACCACCTGATGTCCGACGGACAGCCCCGCGTCCCACAGCGGGTACAGGAGCGCCTCCATCGCCGTGGCCGCCGCCGGCGACGGCGACGGGCAGAGCAGCCGCACGTCGAGATCGCTCCGATAGTTGAGGGCTCCCCGACCCCAGCTGCCCACGGCGGCCACCGACGCCGGTTCCCAGGTCCCCGCGCGCATCATCACCGCGCGCACGGCGTGGAACATCGAGCCGACGAGGCCGTCGAAGACCTTGGCCAGCCGCCCGCTCGCGGTCTCACCGCACTCGGCCCCCCCCCCGGCGATCATCGCCTCCACCTCGGCGCCGTGGCGGCCGAGGTACCGCTTGAGCTCGGCGAACAGCACGGTGGCGAGCGGCCCCTCGAAGAGCGGCCGGGGATCGGACGGGGAGCTCGGTTCTGGCATGGGGAGCGGGGCCGCGGGGGGCCCGGCGTACATAACGCGCGTGGACGACCGGATCCAGGCGCCCCGACGGCCACCCCCGGGCGCCCACGGAGCCCCTGTGGTATCTTGCCGGGCGGTGAGCTCCTCGATCGGTCGTCGTCAGGTCCTCGGGTCGCTCCTCGGCGTCAGCGTGGCGGCGCTCGGCGCCCGCCCGGCCGCCGCCACCACGGCGGTGGCGCTCACCCTGCAGCAGCTCGTCGGCCAGAGTCACCGCGTCCTGCTCGGTACGCCGGAGGCCACCAGCTCCCAGTGGGAGTCGATCGGCGGCTCGCGCCGCATCGTGAGCTACACCCGGCTGGTGGTGGACGAGGACGTCGACGGGACCGGTGACGGCGTGTGCCTGGTGCGGACCCTGGGCGGCGCGGTCGGCGAGCTTGGCCAGATCGTCCACGGCGAGGCGCAGCTCCGCGCGGGCAGCCACACGCTGGTCTTCCTGCGCCGGGGCGGCGGCGGCGCGCTGGTCGTCACGGGCCGAGCCCAGGGCCACTTCCCGCTGCGCGCGGACGCACGCGGCGTGGTCAGGCTCCGGCCCAGCCCCTCGCTGCCCGAGCTCATCGGCGCCGAAGACGGCGCCGTCAAGCGCCTCGTGAATCGCACCCTGGACGAGGCGCGCGGTCTCGTGCGCGAGGCCGCGACGCGGCGCTGACCGGGCTCCTGCCCTGGGGCAGCCCCGGCGCTACGGCGTCGGCTCCACCGCGCGGGGCCGTGGTGGCTGCCCGCGCAGGCCAGCGGCGCGGAGCAGCTCCGCATCCGACTCGGCGCTGGCGTTCTCGGCGGTGAGCAGGCGATCGCCCAGGAAGATACTGTTGGCGCCGGCATACATGGCGAAGAGCTGCGCCTCGCGCCCGAGCTCCTTCCTGCCGGCGCTCAGTCGAACTCGGGCCGTGGGCATCAGGATCCGCGCCGTCGCCACCAGCCGGACGACATCGAGCGCGTCAACGCGAGGCCGCGCCTCGAGCGGCGTACCAGGGATGGGGATCAGGGCGTTGATCGGAACGCTGTCGGGGTGCGGATCGAGCGTGGCGAGCTCGATCAATAGCCGGCAGCGATCGTCCACCGCCTCGCCCAGCCCGAGGATCCCGCCGGAGCAGAGGCTGATCCCCTGCTCCCGAACCCGGCGGAGGGTCGCCAGGCGGTCCTCGAACGAGTGCGTGGTGACGATCTCCGGGTAGTACTCGCGCGACGTGTCCAGATTGTGGTTGTACGAGTCGAGCCCCGCGGCGCGGAGCGCGCGCGCGTGTTCGTCCTCGAGCAGCCCCAGCGTCACGCAGGTCTCGAGGCCCACCGCTTTGACCTCGCGCACCATGGTCAGGACGCGCTCGAACGCGGGCCCCGTCTTGGGGCCGCGCCAGGCCGTCCCCATGCACAGCCGGGTGGCGCCGTTCGCCTTCGCCTCGCGGGCGAGCCGCACCACCTCCTCCACCGAGAGCATCGCCTCGCTGCGCACTGCCTGGTGCCGGGAGGACTGCGCGCAGTAACCGCAGTCCTCGGTGCAGCCGCCGGTCTTGACGCTGACGAGGCTGCAAATCTGCACCTCATTCGCGGGTTGGTGGTCACGGTGGACGGCCCGCGCCCGATCCACGAGCTCGAAGAGTGGAAGGTCGTGGATGGCGCGAACCTCGGGCAGGGTCCAGTCGTGGCGCGACATGGGCGGGGTCTAGCCAATCGAGCGGGGTCCGTCGAGCCCCCCGGGCGCCCCTCGGCGCAGGGGGTCGGGCGCCGCGGGAGCCCGCGCCGGCGCTAGAACCCGATCGCGGCGCGCGCGACGTCGCGCTCGAGGTACCCCTCGCGGACCAGCCGCTTGATGTGCATCTCGAAGGTCTGCATACCGTAGAGGTCCCCGCCATTCTCCATCAGCTCCTTCAGCGGCGGGCTCCCCTGGGGTCTCCGGATCGACTCTCGCACCGAGCCGGTGGCGATGAGCACCTCGGCGGCGAGCACGAGCCCGGGGCGATCGCCGCGCGGCAGCAGCCGCTGGGCGATGATCCCCTGCAGCGAGTCCGCGAGCCGCTCGCGGATGTCGTCGGAGCCTCGCTCCACCAGGGCGATGATGCGGTTCATGGTCCGCGAGACGTCGGGCGTGTGCAGCGTCGAGAGCACGAGGTGCCCCGTCTCCGCCGCCTTCAGCGCGATCTCCATGGTTTCTCCGTCCCGGATCTCGCCGACCTGGATGACGTCCGGATCCTGCCGGAGCGCCGCGCGCAGGGCGCTGGTGAAGCTCGCCGTGTCGAGCCCGATCTCGCGCTGGCTCACCGAGCACTTGTCATCAATGTGCAAGAACTCGATCGGATCCTCGATGGTGATGACGTGCCGCGACATGGTGCGGTTCATGTGCCCCACCATCGAGGCCAACGTGCTGCTCTTGCCGTTGCCGGCGGCGCCGACCACGAGCACCAGGCCGCGGTCCTTCTCGGCCAGCGTCTCGCAGACGCCCGGCGCGCCGAGCTCCTCGAAGGTGGGGATCTTCGCGGGGATCGCGCGCATGACCACCGAGAGCGTCCCCCGCTGCCGGTAGATGTTGACGCGAAAGCGCGCCAGCCCCTCCACCGCGTAGGAGGTGTCGTACTCGAGGAGCCCGTCGAGATTGGCGCGGAGTTGCTCGTCCCGGATCAGGTGACGGGCCACCTCCACGGTGTCCTCCGCGCGCACCCGGTCGAGCCGGAAGTAGACGATCGAGTCGCGCACGCGGGCCCCCGGCGGCTGGCCCACCTTGATGTGGACGTCACGGGCGCCGGCGGCGACGGCCTTGGCGAGCAACTGCTTGAGGTAATCCTCGGAAGCGAAGGGGGTGGTCGAGGCCGGGGGGCTCACGGAGGGGAGGATAGTCCCTTTTCCGGGCGGCGCGGGGCTCCGGCGCGGAGCATCGCGAGCGCGCTCGCCCCCAGATCCCGGGCTGCGGGGTCGAGGTCGGTGCGCGACGCCACGGCGAGCAGCGCGACGGCGCAGCTCGCCACGCCGTCCGGATCGAAGCGCTCGTTGCCGGTGGGAGGGCGCGCCAGCACCTGGTGGACGGCCCCGAGGACCAGCGCGGCGTCGGCTGCATCCGCCGTCCGCGACCAATCGCAGACCACGCCGACGACCGCCTCGGCGTCGGGGGCGTGGGCGAGCGCCGCGAGCGCGACCCTGCCCGCCGTGCCCCCCCCGCGGGCCACCTCGAGCAGCCCCGCGGCCCCCTCGGTGACGGCAAGCTCCACCAGGGCCGCCGGGTCCCCGCCCGCGGCGAGGCGCCAGGCGGGCGAGCCCAAGACGCCCGAGTCCGCGGCGGGCTCGGCCGGACGGAAGCTCGGGGCCCGGGGCCGAACCGCGCTCGCGACCGGTCGAGCGGCCCCCGCGGACTCCGGCGGCACGGCCTCGGGCGCGCGCGAGCAGGCGTTGCACCCCAGCGTCCCCGCCGCGGCGAGGAGCGCGGCCGCGCCGAGGAGCAGCGCCCCTCGCCCGCTGGCCCGCGCATCGGGCGCCCGCCGGCCGGGCACGGCAGGCACGGCGCGTCGCGCTTCGCTGGTTGCAGAGGAGCAAGGACGTAGGCTAAACACTCTTCCCCTCGCTCGGGCGCCCGCCGCCCGCGGCGACAGGAGCCCCGGGTGACCGGGACCCTGTCCAGGTAGCTCAGTTGGTAGAGCAGTGGACTGAAAATCCACGTGTCGACGGTTCAATTCCGCCCCTGGACACCCTGACCCCCTGGCCCGACCGGCTCGGGAAACCTAGCGCCGAGGCCGCCGCAGCGCCCCCGACGCGCTGACCCGCCGGGCCTCGCCGCGCTCGCCATGTTCACCCACGTCGTGCTCTTCAAGCTCGTGGACCCGAGCGCCGACGCCGAGCGCGTCCGCCAGGGCCTGCTCGCCCTGCGGGACGAGATCCCGGGGATCCTCGGGCTGGAGGTCGGCATCGACGTGGTCCGACAGGAGCGGTCCTACGACGTGGCGCTCATCGTCCGCTTCGGCTCCCGCGCCGCGCACG
Source organism: uncultured Polyangiaceae bacterium (assembly GCA_964404725.1). Taxonomy (GTDB): domain Bacteria; phylum Myxococcota_A; class Polyangia; order Polyangiales; family Polyangiaceae; genus JAFGBI01. The sequence goes on along the minus strand of CAYOLF010000081.1, from coordinate 9,123 downwards.
ACGCCTACCAGGCGAACCCCGCGCACCGTGCCTTCGCCGAGTGGCTGCGACCGCTCCGCGCCGGCGCGGTCGCGGTCGATTTCGAGCCGTGACGCCCCGCGTGGGACGCCGCGGCGCCCTCACCCGGGGCGCAGGGCGTCGAGCTTGCGCTGCAGCGCCCGGGCGCCGACGCTCCCCTTGAACACGAGGAGCGAGGCCGACTCGCTGTCGGAGAGCAGCTCCTCGCTCACGCGGAGGCGGCTCGAGACGGCGAAGACGATGCGGTGGGGCAGCCCCGCCTGGACCAGCTCGATCCGGCGCCAGACGGCGCTGCGGCTCCAGTACCCGAGCACCTCCAGGTACACCGGCTCGGCCAGCGAGGGGTGTGAGAAGACGAGGTCCGGCACCACCAGCCCGAGCCCGGGCAGGTCGAGCACCGTGTCCGCCGGCGCCACGCGCCACGGCGTGTCGAGAGCGACGAAGGCGGTCATGAGCTCCTGGACCTCCTCCGTGACCGCGGGCGGAGCCCCCGCCGCGCCCGCGCCCGGACGGCGCGCCTCGTGGCGGAAGATCAACGGTCGCCGCTGGGTGCCCCAGCGCACCTCGGCCTCGAGCTCCAGGCGGTCGGACGCCTCGAGGACCGGGAGCATCAGCGCGAGCTCGAGCCCGTACTTTGTCACCGCGTCGAACAGGCTGTAGGGCCCGTCGATGGTGATGCGGTAGCCCCGCTCCCGGCGCTCGATCCGGTGCAGCAGGCGGTGAAACTTGAGCCGGTGGAAGAGCGCGCGGGCGGCCACTGGCGGGCACTCCACGTCGGCGATGACGCGGACCGCGCGCAGCAGCACCGCCTGCACCGACGCGCGCTCGTACCGTTCGATCAGCGCCGCGGGCGCCTCGCTGGCGACGGCGAGGAGCGGCTGCGCGCCGCGCAGATCCGCGAACAACGCCGCCTCCACGGCCGCCACCGCCAGGCCCCGCTCCCGGGCGATCGCGCTGAGCACGGCGTCCCGATCGAAGGCCTCGACACGCAGCGAGTCCCCGGCGTCCGCCGCGCGCGCCCCGGCTGCGCGCAGGAACACCTCGCGCCGGAGCGCGACCGCGTCGTCGCCGTCCGCCTCGGCGAACGTCGCGGTGTCCTCGATCAGCTTGCAGAGGCCGAGCACGAGCTTCTGCTCGCTCGCCGTGGCCTCGCACGCGCGCAGGGCCTCCCGCAGCTCGTCGCGCGTGGTCCCCACCTGCTCACGGGCGACGGCCAGCAGGGTGGCGCCGAGCTCCTCGGCGCGCTCGCGACCACGCCGGTCCAGGCGCTGGAGCACCAGCCGCCCGTCCCGCGCGCGCGCCCGCACCAGATCGACCGTCAGCACGACCGCGTCCCCTCCCTCAGCCGCCCCGGTAGGCGTCGTGGTCGCGCCGCCGCGCGCTGGTGAAGGCCTCGGCGGTGTCGACGGTGACGACCTCGTAGAGCACCGCGCGCTTGCCGTCGCGCCGCCGGAGGATCCGCCCCAGACGCTGCACGTGCTCGCGCACCGAGCCGCTCCCGCTGATCACGACGGCCACGTTGGCGTCGGGCACGTCCACTCCCTCGTTGAGGACCTTGCTCGTCACCACGACGCCGTACTCCCCCGCGGCGAAGCGCTCGAGGATCTCGCTCCGCTCCTTGACGCGGGTCTGGTGCGTGATGATCGGCACCAGGAACTGCCGCGCGATCCGGTAGGCGGTGGCGTTGTCCTGGGTGAAGACCAGCGCCCGGTCGCGGGCGTGGCGCCGAAGCAGGTGCGCGAGCAGCTCGAGCTTGGCCGGCGCCGCGAAGGCGATCTCGCGCTGGCGCCGGTAGGCGCGCATCGCCCGTTGCCCCGCCTCGCTCCGGGCCGCGCGCAGGATGAACTCGCTGAAGCCACGCGGCGATCCCAGGCGGATCCCCTGCTGCCGCACGAACGCGAGGTAGAGCCCCCGCTCGGCCTCGTACTCGGCGCGCTCGGCGGGGCTGAGGGCGACGGTGAGCCGCTCCGTGTCGTACTCGGCGAGGTAGGTGCCCGACAGCTCCAGGATGTCCCGCCGGTACACGATCGGCCCGATGAGCTCCTCCAGCAGCGCCTCCCGCCCGTCGGTGCGCTCGGGGGTGGCCGTCAGGCCCAGGCGGTACGGCGCGAGGCACAGGGAGGCCGCGAGCGCGTAGCTCGCGCCGGGGAGGTGGTGGCACTCGTCGAACACGAGGATCCCGAAGTCCGCGCCGAGCCGCCCCATGTGCGCGTAGGCGCTGTCGTAGGTGGTGACGGTGAGCGGCTGCACGTCGTAGTCGCCGCCACCCACCACCCCCACCGGCACGTCGAAGCTCGTGCGCAAGAGGTCGTACCACTGGCGCACCAGATCGAGAGTCGGCGCGACCACCAGCGCGCTGCGCCGACGGTCCTCGATCGCGAGCACGGCGACGTGGCTCTTCCCCGCCCCCGTCGGGAGCACGACGACGCCGCGGCCGCGCGCGCGGAGCCAGGCCTCGACCGCCTCGACCTGAAACGGGTGCGGCCGCCGCACGACCCGCAAGCGCGCGTCGAGCTCGACGTAGCGCCGCGCGCGGTCCTCCAGCGGCACCTCGGCGCGCCGGAGCGCCTGGACGATCTCGGCGTAGTGGAGCGCCCGGGCCCGGTGGCAGCGGGTGCGGCCGTCCCAGCTGCAGCAGGGCGGCAGCGCCGGATCCCCCTGCGCGACGCCTCGAACCTCGAGGGTCCCTCCGACGAACGCGAGCTCCACCATGACCTCGCGTGACATAGCAGATCGCCGCCGCGGCGCGCGCCCGGGTCGCACCGGGGAGCGTGGGCCCGCCAACCGCTGCTACGTCCCGGGGACGGCGAGGCCGTCGGCGTGGCTCCGCGCCCCGTCGCTCAGAGGCTCGTCGCGCAGCCGGGCGTGATGACCCAAGTTCCGCCGCGGCAGGTCGCGAGATCCGGGAAGGAGCAGGAGGACAGCGGGTCCTCGTACATGCACTCGACGTTGTCGCCCGTAAGGTTGTCGCAGGTGAACGGCTCGCACACGGCGCCCGCGGTCGGGAGCGCGTCCGGACAGGTCCCGCAGCGACGCGAGAGCTCCTCGTCGATCACCCACTTGCCCGGGGCTGCGCAGGTGACCACCCGCGTTCCCAAGCTGCCGCAGCAGTCCGGATAGGTGCACGTGAGCCCCGGGGCCTCGCACCCCACCAGCGAGCGGGGGGTGACCTCCGGACAGCCGGGCACGCCCGCGCCACCACCGTTCGCCGCGCCGCCCGCGCCACCGACCAGCGGCTCGCCCGCCGCACCGCCAAGCGGGGGCTCGCCACCCGCACCGCCAAGCGGGGGCTCGCCACCCGCGCCACCGAGCGGCGCCTCGCCCCCCTCGCCACCGACCGTTGGCTCGCCCGCCGCGCCACCGACTGGAGGCTCCCCCCCCTCACCACCGAACGTGGGCTCGCCCGCCCCGCCGGCGCCGCCCTCCTCGAACTCGCCACCCTCCGCGCCGTCGCCGCCCATCGGCACGAACCCACCGACCGGGCCGCCCCCCACGGGGAAGGGGACGTACCCCCCCAGGCCCGGGAAACCGCCGACCCCGTACCCAGCGCCGCCCGCGGTGGGGGTCGACGCGCCCCCCGATGGCGCAAATCCGCCCATACCGGCGAACAGGGTGCCACCACCGGCTGGTGCCGTCAGATCGTCGTCATCGTCACCCCGATGCTTGCAGCTCGGCAGGCCGTGGAGCGTCGCGAGGATCAGCCCAGCCCCGAGCGCGCGGGGCATCGCCCCTACCCACCTCATCCGTCGCCGTTCGTGCATGGCCATGAAACCACCTCTTGGCGCCGCGATCATACGACGCTCTCGCCATCGACGCACGGCCGCGAGCGAAGCCCGCATTCGACTTCGCCTCCGCGAGGGCATCGGATAGGGTTCGAGGCGCACCCATGGCGGACGAGGACCGGTCCAGCCCCGACGGCTCCGGGGCCGCGTCGGACCGGCCGCCGCGGGCCTGGCTCGCGGTGGCGGCGGCGTTGACCGCCGTGGCCGTGGCCCACAGCTCCGCGCTCGGGGGGGAGTTCGTCTGGGACGACCGCTTCCTCCTCGCGGACGACCGCGTGCAACACCTCGCCCCCCTGCTCGAGTACCTGCGCGGGGGCTTCTGGGACGCCGCCGGCGAGGGGGCGGCGACGCGGGTCTTCTACCGTCCGCTCACCACCCTCTCGCTCGCGATCGATCACGCGATCCACGGCGCAAACCCGGCGGGCTACCACCTGAGTAACCTCGCGCTCCACCTGCTCAACACGGCACTGCTCGTCCGGCTCCTCTCGCTTCGGCGGGTGCCGATCCTCGGCGCGTGCCTGGCCGCGACCCTCTGGGCGCTCCTGCCGCGGCTCTCCGAGGCCACCGACTGGGTGAGCGGGCGCACGGATCTCCTGGCGGCGACCGGCGTCCTCGCGGCGCTCGCCGCCCGACCGCGCGAGCCCGACCCCCGCCGACCGCCGCTGATCGCCGCCGCGCTGCTGCTGCTGGGCCTGCTGGCGAAGGAGGTGGCCCTCGCGGGGGCGATCGCGCTCGTCGCGGGAGCGGCCGTCCGCCCCCCAGGGGAGCCCGGGCGGGGCCGCTGGCGCTGGCCGTTCGCGACGCTGGGTGCCACCGGAGCGGCGGTCGTGATCTGGGCGCTGCTCCGCGCGCGAGCCGTCGGCTGGATGCCACAAACCGAGGGACGGCCGCTCGTGGACCGCGCGCGGCTCGCGCTGGAGGCGCTGGGCACCTATCTCTGGTCGACCGTCGACGCGCTCCAGCCCTGCGCGCAGATCGGGCTCCTCGACGGCCCGCGCTGGAGCCTGGTCGCGCTCGGCGTCGTGGGACTGCTGCTCGGCGTCGCGCTGATCCTCCGCGCCCGGAACGCCACGAAGCCCACCGACGTGGAGGCGCTCGCCCTGCTGGTCGCCAGCGTCGCCCCGGTCCTGCACCTGTATCCCCTGCCGACCAACGTCGTCGCGGCGGATCGGTTCCTGTACCTGCCCCTGGCGGCGGCCACGCTGCTCCTGGCGCCCCGCCTCGCCCGCCGCGGGCCCCGAGCCCTCACCGCCGTCACCGCGCTCGGGATGGCGGTCGCGGCCGGAGCCACGACGTACCTCCGCGCGCCGGTTTGGACCGACGAGGTGAAGCTGTGGTCCGAGACCCTGCGCTGCGCCCACCCCGAGAACCCCCAGCCGCTCGCCAGCCTCGCCGGGCTCCACCACCGCGCCGGAGACTACGAGCGAGCCGTCGAGCTCTACCACACGGCGATCCGCCGCGCGGGGCTCATGCCCGGCGCTCCCGCGGTCCTCGGCTACCCCCGACTGGTCGAGGGGCTTTCGGGCGCCCAGGGGATGGCGGGGGATCACCGCGCCGAGCTCGAGGCGGCGCGCCTCCTCGTCGAGGCCCACCCCGAGATGCCGCGGCTCCGCCATGGCCACGCGCTGGCGTTGATGCACGCGGGGGCCCTCGAGCCGGCGCGCCGCGAGCTCGAAGCGGCGACGGCCCACCTGCCCGCAACGTCGCCCGCGCACACCCTGCTCGCGGGCTGGCCCGAGGTCGAGGCCGCCGCCCGTTCGCTGAGCGGACAGCCCAGCCCGGCCGCGCGCGCCCGCGCTCTCGCCCGGCTCGGGCGGCGCGCGCACGCGGAGGCACTCTGGGAGCTGCTCTTCACCGCGCCAGACACCGCCCCGCCGGAGCGGGCCGAGGCCGCGGAGTTCCTCCTGCTCTTCGGCAGCGCCGAGCGGCTCCGGGACCACGCCGACACAGCGCGTGCGCTCGGGCTGCTCTCGCCCGAGCTCGAGCTCGCGGCCGCAGAGCGGCTCGATCTCATCGATCGGCTCGCGGTGGTCCGGCGCGAGCTCGGCTGGTGAGCGCGACCCCTCCGGAGCGACCTCAGCGCGCGTCGGGCGTCCGATCGAGATCGTCGTGGTGCCCGATGGCGGTCGCGGTGCAGGCGAAGCCCTCCCCACGCGCACCGCACGCGACCTCGGCGACGTCGGTGGCGCCGGCGCGCGCGGCGGCGGCGACCAGCCCCTCGAAGGCCCCGGCCTCGGTGCAGCCCGCGTCGCAGCGCACGATCACCGACCCCAGGCGCACGTGGCTCGGCGGGATCAGCGCCCGCTCACGCACGGAGTCCGGGTGACGCGCCGCGCGCGCCGCAACGCCCGCCTCGGGCGTGTAGTCCACGCGGATTGACCAGGCCTCGCTCGCGCTCGCCCGCCCGGGCCACCGCGCGTGCGCCGCCGCCGTGAACGCTGGTGCCGCGAGCGGCGCCTCCCCTCCCCGCGAGCGCGCGACCTCCGCGCCGCACGAGATCCGGAGCCGGCGCCCGGTTACGGCCGACCCGCGCCGCTCGGAGCGGCAATCGAGCCCAACCAGCGCCTCCCCGCCGACGGCGGCCGCGCGCTCGCGCAGCGCGGCCCGCAGGCGCCCCTCCCGGCAATCCACGTCGCTGAGCCAGGCGCCCTCCACCGCCCCGAACGGCTCCGTCAGGACGCAGGCGGCGTCCACCGCGCCGAGGCGCCGGTGGGTCGCCGGTAGCGTGGCAAACTCCGCGATCCCCTCCGCCGTGACGGCGACAGCGGCCGTGCGACCGTCGAACGTCACCCCGCCGCGCAGCGCGGGACCGCAGGCCGTGAGCAGCAGCGCGACTCCGATCGGACCAGACCGCATGTGAGCCGAGCTTTTCAGACGCACCGACGCCGCGCAAGCGCGGGCACCCGGGAAGTAAGCCCGGCGCCGGCGGCACCGCCCCGCCCCCGCACCCAGGAGGAGGAGCGCCGCCGGCGCCGGGAAGTCCTACGCCCGCGTGTCAGGCGTCGCTGCCAGCAGCCGCTGGGCTGCCCGCTTCTGCCGAGCTACCCGCGGCAGCGGGGCTGCCCGCGGCAGCGGGGCCACCTGCGCTCGCACCGGGATCGCTGCCCGCAGCCGCCGGGCTGCCCGCTTCTGCCGAGCTGCCCGCGGCAGCGGTGCTGCCCGCGGCAGCGGGGCCACCTGCGCTCGCACCGGGATCGCTGCCCGCAGCCGCCGTGCTGCCCGCGGCAGCGG
>CAYOLF010000081.1:0-1992 GCA_964404725.1 uncultured Polyangiaceae bacterium | reverse complement strand
CCTGCGCTCGCACCGGGATCGCTGCCCGCAGCCGCCGTGCTGCCCGCGGCAGCGGTGCTGCCCGCAGCCGCCGGGCTGCCCGCGCTGGCGACGGGATCGCTCCCCGCGGCCGCCGTGCTGCCGCCATCGCTGGCGCCGCCGGCGCCCTGTCCCGCGACGCTGGTGGAGCCGGCATCGCTGCCTTCGTCGTCACCGGCCGCGCCACCCGCTGCCGCGCCGGCAGCGCCACCCTCGGCCGTGGTGGTGTCGTCCGAGTCGTCGTCGTCGTTGCAGGCGATGACGCCGAGCACGGATGCGAGCGCGAACGTGGCCATGAAACTCTTGAAAATACGCATCCTGTCCTCCAAGCATCGGTGAGGGGTCGTGGATCCCGAGGGACCCGACGCTCGAACACAGCAGGATGCGTGCCACGCGTGGCGCGCCGGCACCGACCGGGCGAATCCCCATGGAAACAGCCCCGATCGCCCCGCTCCGCGCGCGCCGCGACGAAGACGCTCGACGTCGTCAGGCGTGATCGTCGTGTCGTGAATCGATCTGAAACACGGAGCACCCCGCCGCGCGAGACGCAGCGCGTCGACGCTGCGGAACGCGAACGGCGCTTCGCGTCACCGCTCGCGATCGCGACGTGCGCGCCCTGCCTCGTCCCCGACCCGCCGCAGCAGCTCGGCCAGCTCCTGCTGAGCGTCCGCGTCGCCGCGAGCCCCGCCCGAGCGCGGATCCGGGCCGCCGGGCGGCGCGGGGCGACCCGCGCCCACACCGTCACCGGTCTCGGGTCCCTCCGAGCGGCGGGCGGCGGGCCGCCGTGGCGCGGGCCGGGCGAGGATCTGATCGAGCAGCTCGCGGCCCGCGCGCGCGTCGAGCCGAGTGCGGCGGCGCCGGCCCAGCTCCGTCACGAGGCGCCACGCCTCGGCGCCGTCGAGCGGCGCGAACGGCAGCAGGTTGAGCGCGATGAGCCAGAGGTTGGTCCACACGAAGGTGTGGGCGAGCTCACCGCCGAACGGCACCGCTCGCCAGCCGCCGAGCGCCAGCACCGCAAGCGCGACCACGAGGAGGACCGTCTGCGCGAGCACGCCGCCCCAGGCGATCATCGATCGCTCGAGCGGCGTCGCCGCTCCCGACCAGCGGCAGAGGCCGCCGAAGCCCGTGACCTCGATGGCCATCACGCGATGCCGGAGCGCGCGCACGACGAGGGCGTGACCGACCTCGTGCAGGAGCACGATCACGAGGAACGCGAGCCACGCGGCGGGCGCGAACCGGAGGCCACCGAACACCAGGGCGCCGAGGGCGGTCGACCAGTGCAGGCGGAGGGGAACGCCCCCGAGCTTCGTGACCGTCCAGTAGCCGCGCTCGAACACGAGGCGGCAAGCTAACCACCCTCCGCCCCGCGCGCCAGCCACCCCCGAGAACGGCCGCCGAGCACCAGGTGCCAGGGCGCGCCTCACCGGGTAGGCTGCGCTGGTGACGTTGATGAACGTCGGCGATCCGACCGGCAGCCCCGAGCGCTGCGTCGGCTGCGGGAGGCTCGCCGTCGGCCCCTGCGCCCGGTGTCGCGCGCCGCTCTGCGGCGACTGCTGCGTGCTCACGGAGGGCGGAGCGAAGCCCTACGCCATCTGCCTGGACTGCGCCCGGCGCGGGGGCCAGAGCCTCCGGCGCGCCTGGTGGACGGTCATCGCCTGGTTCGCCGGGCCCATCGCCCTGCTCGCGCTCCTGGTGCTGCTCCTGCACCTGCTCTTCCCCGGCCGGTGAGCCCTCCCCCATCCCTTGACGCCGCCGGCGCCCCCACCAAAGACGAACGCCGCGGTGACGACCACCACGGCGTTCGGGGGTGCAGCGGAGAGGACTTGAACCTCCACAGCCTTGCGGCCACTGGAACCTGAATCCAGCGCGTCTGCCAGTTCCGCCACCGCTGCGTGACGAGAGCGCGGTTATGTAGCGCGGGGGCGCGGCCCCGAGCAAGGGGAATCGGTCCCCCGCCCGGCCGCCTCGCCCATC
>CAYOLF010000080.1:0-28438 GCA_964404725.1 uncultured Polyangiaceae bacterium | reverse complement strand
CCGCCCGCGTCGAGGGCGCGGAAGACGCGCCGCCCCGGGACCACGGCGTCGTCCGCCCGCCCCTGCGCGGCGCCGGGCACCAGCTTCGGCACCTGGGCGAGGGTTTCGTTCAGCCGGTTCTGCGCGATGCGCGGGCCGAGCGCGTACTCGACGCCCGCCAGGCCAGAGCCGAACACGGTGGCGAGCACCAGGACCAGCCAGGCCTGCGCCAGGACGTTGCCCGTGGGCCGCTGGGTGAGCTGAGCCCCGGACGCCACCACCGGCAGGTGCACCTGGGCCGGGGAGTCCGCCACCACCAGCGGCGCGGCCGCCTCCACCGGGGAGAGCTCCGGCACCGCTCCGGGCTCCCTTACGCCCACCGGCGCCGACGCCTCGGCGGGGGGGGCATCGCGCGCGCCTCCGGGTTCCTTCTCTTCCGCCATGGTCGTCGCCTCTTCCCCCTCTACCTCGCCGGGACGGGGCCGCCCACGGGCACCGGGACGGTCCAGCGATTGATGAGCGGCACCACCGCGTTCATCAGCAGCACCGCGAACATCACGCCCTCGGGGTAGCCGCTGAAGGTGCGGATGAGCCACACGAAGGCGCCGACACCCACCCCGAAGATCAGCTTGCCGCGCGCCGTGATCGGGCTGGTGACCGGATCGGTGGCGATGAAGAACGCGCCGAACAGCAGCGCGCCGCCGGTCAGGTGCTGGAGCACGGTGAGCCGGAGCGCTGGCACGGCGGAGATCGCCGCCGGCGTCACCGCGAGCTGGGTGAGGCCCGCGAGCACCACGACCGTGCCGATCACCCCCACCGGAACCTCCCAGCTGGCCGTGCGCCGCCCGCAGAGGAACAGCCCGCCGAGCAAGCAGGCGAGCGCGCTGGTTTCGCCGAGGCTGCCGTTCACGGTGCCGAGGAACATCGGGTAGAGGGCCGGCAGTGTCGCGCTCGCCTCCCGGGCGGCCGTGAGCGGCGTCGCCTGGCTCAGGATCCCGACCGCGTCCGCGACCTGGTACGCCGGCGCGCCGAGGAACTTCGAGAAGCTGATCATCACGAAGGCGCGCCCGACCATGGCCGGGTTGAAGACGTTCTGCCCCAGCGAGCCGAAGACCGTCTTTCCGATCCCAACGCCCACGAAGCCGGCGATCATCGCCACCCACCAGGGGCAGGTGGCCGGCAGGGTGAGGCCGAGGATGACCCCGGTGACGGCCGCGGACAGATCGCCCAGCGTGGAGCGGGCGCCGCGCACGCGCATGAAGAGCTCCTCGGCGGCGAGGCAGCTCGCCGTGGTCACCGAAACCACCAGCACCGCTCGCCACCCGAAGAGCGCCACGGCCATCGCCGTCGGCGGCACCAGCGCGAGCAGGACGTCCAGCATCATCCGGCGCGTGGTGAGGGCGAGGTCGAACGCGTGCGGCGAGGGCCCCACCTGAAGCGCCAGACGCGGCGCCTCCGCGGCGGCCTCGAGCTTCTCGGCGGCGTTCTCGGTCATCGGACGGTCCTTCGGGTCGGCGGGGCGCGGGGGCGGTCAGTCCTTCGGGAGGCGGGCCTTGCCCATCCGGATCAGCTGCACGAGCGGGATGCTGGCCGGGCAGGTGTAGGCGCAGCAGCCGCACTCCATGCAGGCCATGATGTGGTAGCGGCGCGCCACGTCCCAGACGGACTTGCGCGCGGCGAGCGCAAGCTTGGTGGGGACCAGCCCGAGCGGGCAGACGTCCACGCAGCGCCCACACCGGATGCACGCGGTCGGCTCGGCCTGCGCGAGGTCGCGGCGGGTCAGCACCGTGATCCCGCTGGTGCCCTTGGTGACGGGGACCGAGAGATCGGCGACCGCGAAGCCCATCATGGGGCCGCCGGAGAGGATCCGGACCGCGTCCGGCGTCAGGCCGCCGGCGAGCTCGATCAGGTCCGAGTAGGGGGCGCCGATCGGCGCCAGCAGGTTCTTGGGCGTCCGGACCCCATGACCGGTGACCGTCACCACGCGGTGGGTCACCGGCCCCCCGCGGAGCACGGCGCGCGCGATCGAGATCGCCGTGCCGACGTTGAGGACCACCACGCCGACGTCGAGCGGCAGTCCCCCGGTGGGGACGGTGCGGCCCAGGGCGGCCGGCACGGTCTGCTTCTCGCCGCCCATCGGGTACTTCGTCTCGAGCTCCTTGACCACGGCGCCGGTGCCCCGACAGGCCTCGCGCAGCGCGGTGATGCCCCGCGGCTTGTTCTTCTCGACGGCGATGACGACGGACTTCGCCCCCGCGGCACGCGCGGCGAGGAGCGCCCCGGCGACGACGCCGCGCGGCGCCTCGACCATCACCCGGTAGTCGGCGGTGAGGTACGGCTCGCACTCACACCCGTTCACCAGCAGGACGTCGACCGGCTTCTTGGGGTTCTGGGTCAGCTTGACGTGGGTGGGGAAGGCGGCGCCACCCATCCCGACGAGGCCCGCGGCCCGCACCGCCTCGACGATGGCCGCGGGCTCCAGCGCCGGCAGGTCCGTCGTGGGCCAGTCGCCGCCGACGACGGCGTCGTAGGTTTCCGCCGCGGACGGCTGCTCGCCATCGGGGGTGAGGGCGACCGCGTCGATGTGGCGCCCGTTCGGCAGCGTCACCCGGATAACCTTGCCGACCTTGCCGCCGACGGACGCATGCACGGGCGCCGAGACGAAGCCGCCCGCCTCCGCGAGCACGGCGCCGGCGACGGCCTCCTTCGGGAGCTTCGGCGGGAGCTTGGCGGGCGCGCCGATGTGCTGGAGCACCGGGATCAGGAGCTGCTTGGGCGTGGGCAGGACCTCGATGGCAGCGTCCTCCGCCAGCTGCTTGCCCTCGTAGGGGTGGATCCCTCGCGCGAACGTCCCGGCTCCCTGCGCGACCGCGACCGCGTCAACCATGGTGCGTCTCCTCCCGGTCCCGCTCCGGCGGCGCCAGCGGCCCCGCTGCGGTCGAGGCGGTGCGCTCGAGCCGGCGCGTCCACCCGCGCGCGATGACCACGGCCACCCCGAGCCCTGCCGCGAGCCCGAGCAGCGCCGCGAGCGAGCGCCGATCGGCGCCGACGCCGGCGCCGGCGAGCAACGCGGCGGCCATGGCGAACGCGATGGGCAGCAGGAAGAAGACCGCGGCAGCGGCGACCAGCGCCGCGCCGCCGAGGGGCGACGCCGCGATCGCCACGCCGCCGCCACCCTCGCCGCCCGCGCAGGCGGTGCAACTGCCGCAGCCGCCCGGGACGACCTGGCCGGGATCGCGGGAGAGGCTCGGGCTCGCTGCGGGTAGGTGGGTGCTCATCGCCGACTGCTCGTTCGCGCTCTGGGTAGCCCTCGCTCGACCGGTTCCGGGCGAGGGGCGACGCCGCGGCGGATGCGCCGGAGCGCACGGGATCCCATGCAGCTCATGGGTCCCGCGCGGGGCGCGTTCGCCCGCAAGCGGGGCAGCCTTAACACACCTTGCCCCTGCCGGCGACCCCTGCGCGGCGCGCGCTACCCGGCACGACCGGGTGCGGCCGCGGACGCCCGCCCGTCGCACCCCCCCGTGACTCGGCGCTCGGTCAGGCTCCGGTCCACGACCGCGCTGCGGTGGGCGCTACGCCCGTCCGTCCGTTGCGGCCCCATGGCCCGCGGGGTACCGTGGGCAGGCCCCATGACCTGCGGCGGCGAACCAGCATCGCGCGTCGGAGCGGGTGTCGGAGCGTGACGACGCCTCGTCCCAGCCAGGGGCCCGTCGCGGGGAGGGGGCCGGCGTCGCCCGGACCGAGCTCGCCCCCACCGCGAGGGACGCTCCGCCCCGGTCCCGGGCCTCTGCTCGAGGACCGCGACACCGCCGAGGCCCTGTATGACCTGGTGCGCTGGATGGCCGGCGGGGTGGCGCTTATTTTCGCGGCCTTCACCGTCTACCGGCTGTTCGATCTCGACGCCCCCGGCGCGTGGCTGGTCATTGCCCTGGACCAGCTCGTCATCATCGTCTCCGGCCTGGCCTTCCTGGCCATGCAGCGGCGCGGGATCCCGGTCACCTGGGCCAACGGCGTCACGGTCACCGTGGGCCTCCTGGTCGCCGCGAACACCTCGGCCAGCGTGCTCGTGCAGGGTGAAGGCTCGGACCTGCGCTACATGCAGGCCATCGTCGTGGGCGGGGGCGCGATCGCGCTCTCGTCGCGCGCGCTGCTGATCCTGCTGCTGGGCACCGCCGCCATGGCGGTGCCGGCGGCGGCACGCGTCGGCTCGACCGACGAGCTCGTCGACTTCTGCGTGATGCAGCTCGTGACCTCCCTGTTCGGCGCCGCCCTCTGCTTCGGCCGGATCCGCAGCGAGCAGCGCTTGCTCGCGCTCCGGCGCCAGACCCGCCAGACCGCGGAGGAGCTCGCGCAGGCCCTGGCGCGGGCGGAGCACGAGTTCGCCGAGCACCAGCGCAGCGAGAAGCGGCGCCAGCAGCTCGAGGAGCAGCTCCGGCAGGCCCAGAAGCTCGAGGCGCTGGGGACGCTGGCCGGGGGGGTGGCCCACGACATGAACAACGTGCTGGGGGCCATCTCTGCCATCGCCTCGGAGGCGGTCCAGTCCCTCGGCCCTGGCGCGCCGGCCCGCCAGGAGCTCGGCGACATCCTCACCGCCGCCCGCCGCGGCTCCACGCTGACGCAGAACATCCTGAGCTTTGCGCGGCGGGTTCCCCCCCGGGTCGCGCCCTTTCGCGTCGAGATGGTGCTCGGAGAGGTGGAGGTCCTGCTCCGGCGGACGCTCCCCAAGCGCATCGCGGTGAACGTCGCCCCCTCCGCAGAGGAGCAATGGATCGAGGGGGACGCCGGCCAGATCAACCACCTGGTGATGAACCTCTGCCTGAACTCCGCGGACGCCATCGAGGGCTTCGGGCACGTCTTGATCTCCACGCGCACCGCCCGCCTCGACGAGGCGATGGCGGGCGCCTACGGCGTCCCCCCCGGGGAGTACGTCGAGATCACGGTCACCGACGACGGCCAGGGCATCCCCGCGGACTGCCTGCCGCGCGTCTTCGAGCCGTACTTCTCCACCAAGTCGCAGCAGGGGCGCTCCGGCCTGGGACTGTCGATGGTCTACGGCACAGTGCAGGAGCACCGCGGTGGGATCACGGTCCGGAGCGTCGTCGGCCGGGGGACCACCGTGAGCGTGGTGTTCCCCCTCCACGCGCGCCCCGAGAGCGAGGCCCCACCCTCACAGCGGATCCCCGCGGTGGACGCGGCACGCAACCTGCTCCTGATCGTCGACGACGAGCCTCTATTGCGACGGGCGGGGCAGCGGATCGGCGAGGGCCTGGGCTTCGAGGTGCTCACCGCCGCCGACGGGGAGGAGGCGATGCGGCTATACTCGGCGCATCGTGCGCGCGTCGGCGCCGTGGTGCTCGACGTGGCCATGCCGGTGATGAGCGGCGCGGACTGCTTCGACGCGCTCCGCCAGCAGGACCCCGAGCTGCCGATCGTGCTCACCTCCGGCTTCGCCAAGGATCACGATATCCAGTCCCGGCTCGGCCGCGGCCCCAGCCGCTTCTTGCGCAAGCCGTTCGAGCGGGGCGAACTCGCCGAGGTGCTGACCCAGGCGATGGGCGACGCGGGCGTCGACGCTCCGGTTGCTGGCCCAGTGCGCGCTGGGTAGTCTACGGGCCATGTGGAGGGCGATGTGGGGATCGTTGGCGCCGGCGATCTGGGCAGCCGGCTGGGCGGTGGCGCTCCCGAGCTGCGGCGGCGACTCGACGGCCGACCGCGACGACGACACGACGTCCGGCGCCGGCGGCGGGTTCGCGGGGGACTCGCTCGCCCTCGAGGACCTGCCGGAGGCGGTCGCACCCGTCCTCTGCGCGTACTACGACCGCTGCTTCGGCCCGGTGATGTACTTCCTCGGCGGTTCCGACTGCGCCGCGACGTTCCGCGCCGAGCTCGAGGAGGGCAGCTTCAGCTACCTGGCCGCGGCGGTCGACGCCGGGCGCCTCGGATACGACGGGCGCCAGGCCGCGGCGTGCCTGGCGGAGTATCCGGGGCTCGAGTGCGGCACCAGCCCCGCCGAGCTCACGACCTGCTCCGGGATGCTCCAGGGCCGGGTGACGGAGGGAAGCCCCTGCCGCCTCACGGAAGAGTGCGACGCGGGGCACTTCTGCGCGCTCGACAACGCCTGTCCGGGGACCTGTCTCGAGCGCGCTCCGATCGGCGGACCCTGCAATTTTTACGAGCATTGCGCGGAGGGGCTGGCCTGCGACTTCTCCACCCAGCTCTGCGTCGCGGCCATCCCGGAGTCGGGGAGCTGCTCGCCGGATGGCTCCGACCTGGCGCCCTGTATCGCCGGGACCTACTGCGACGCGACCACGGGAACCTGCCGGAGCGGAGCTTCGATGTTCGACGGCGCCGAGGGCGAGGCCTGCGGCTACGCCGTGGGCCCCCGATACTGCCTTCGGGAGCTCTTCTGCGTCGCCGACCCGGGCGCGTCCCTCTCGGAGTCCGCGCACTGCGCGAGCACGGGCTTCGGGGCCGGCGCCGCGTGCCGCGACTCGATCCCCGACGCCTGCCCGGAGGGGAGCTACTGCGCCATTCCCGACGACGCGACCGACGGCACCTGCCAGCCACTGCCCGGTGACGGTGCGCCCTGTACCGCCGACGAAACCTGCGCCCCTGGGCTCTCGTGCGCCGCCGACACCTGCCGGGTCAGAGCGCATCTCGGCGAAGCGTGCCTCGACCAGGAGCAATGCTTCAGCGGGAACTGCGCCGGCGGGGTGTGCGTCGCGCACGACCCCTGCGTGGACTGAGCCCCCCCGGCGAACGGCCCGGCGCTGCCGCCGGCAGGCCGGCGAGCCGCGGTGCCCTGCCGGCGGACCGGTCACGGGATCTTCCGCGCGCGATCACCCGAGAGTCACCGGGCTGTCACCAAAACGTCACCGAGCTGCGGTCGATAGTCGACCGCAGGTTCATGTCCCTCCAAACGATCGCCCGCCGCGTCTTCCCCAAGGAGGAGTCCTTCTACACCCTGCTCGAGCGCCTGGGGGCGCTCGCCTGCCGATCGGTCACGGAGTTCCGGACGCTCGGGGCCAACGGAGACGGCGCCGAGGCCGTCGCAGCGCGGGTGCAGGAGGTGGAGCACGAGGCGGACCGGGCCTTCCACGAGGTGGAGACGGGGCTGGCGCGCACCTTCGTCACCCCGATCGACCGCGAGGACATCCACGAGATCGCCTTCGAGATCGACGAGATCGTGGACATGGTCAACCTCTCGGCGAGAACCTGCGCGCTCTATCACATCACCGAGCTCACGCCGCCGATGGTGGACCTGGCGAACACGCTCGAGCGGTGCACCCAGGCGCTCGCCGAGGCGCTACCCCGCCTTCGACGGCGCGACTACACCACCATCCTGGAGTCGGGGCGGACGATCCGCGGGCTCGAGAAGGAGGCGGACGTCATCTTCCGGCAGACCCTGAGCGCGCTGTTCCAGGACCCGGCGGTGGACGCCAAGCGCCTGCTGAAGGAAAAAGAGGTCATCGAGCACATCGAGGACGCCGTGGACCGCTGCGACCGCCTGGGGAACACGCTCTGCAACCTCGCGGTGAAGCATGGTTAGTCTCCTCATCGCGGTCATCGTCACGGCGATCGTCTTCGACTACATCAACGGCTTCCACGACGCGGCGAACGCCATCGCGACCAGCGTGTCCACGGGGGTGCTGAGCCTGCGCCTCGCGGTGACCCTGGCGGCCATCCTCAACTTCGGCGGGGCGCTCGCCGGCACGGCGGTGGCGAAGACCATCGCCTCCGGGTTCGCCGACCCCGGGGAGGTGACGCAGGTGGTCGTCCTGGGTGCGCTGCTGGGCGCTTGCGCCTGGAACCTGCTCACCTGGTGGTTCGGGATCCCCTCGAGCTCCTCGCACGCGCTGATCGGGGGCCTGGCCGGCGGGGTGACGGCGCACGCAGGTGCCGGAAGCTTCAACTGGTCGGCCCTCGTCTCCAAGGTGATCGTGCCGCTGGTCGTCTCGCCCACCCTCGGGTTCGTCTTCGCCTTCGTGTTCATCATCGGCTTGACCTGGGCGTTCCGCCGGGTGCTGCCGCGCACGGCAACGCTGGTGTCGCGGCGCCTCCAGCTCGTCTCGGCCTGCGCGATGGCGTTCTCGCACGGCTCCAACGACGCCCAGAAGTCGATGGGGATCATCACGCTCGCGCTCGCCACCTGGGTGGTCAACGGGGGCGCGCCGCTCCCCGACTGGATGGTCGCCGACGACATCAACGAGGTGCCCCTCTGGGTCAAGATCGTCTGCGCGGGGGCGATCGCGGCTGGGACCTTCGCCGGCGGCAAGCGGATCATCAAGACGATGGGCTCCAAGCTCATCCGGATCACGCCAATGCAGGGCTTCGCCGCCGAGAGCTCGGGCGCCATCACGATCCTAGCCGCCACCCACTTCGGCATGCCGGTGTCGACGACCCACTGCATCAACGCATGCATCCTCGGCGCCGGCGCCAGCCGCCGGCTGAGCGCGGTGCGCTGGGGCGTCGCGGGCAACATCCTGATCGCCTGGGTCCTCACCCTCCCGCTCAGCGCGGCGATGGCGTTCGTAGCCACGGTGGTCTGCGAGCGCCTCTTCTCCTGAGCCCCCGGGCCGCGCCCCGGCGCGCCCGGCCCCCGCGGGGCGCGGGATGGCCGCCGAAGCGCCGCTCTTTCCCGCCGCCAGCGGCACCGAGCCGCGGCCGCCGCATCCCGGGCGTTGGGTCTGCTAGACTCGGTGACGTCCGCGGAGGCTCCGAGATGAAGACGCTCGCTCGACCGCTGCTGTGGCTATTGACCACCGCGCTCCCATTCGCCATCGCCGCCTGCTACGGGACCCCCCAGCTCTATCGACAGGGCGGGCGCGTCGCCACCGCACGCAACGGCGTCGGGGTGCGCGGGATCACCGTGCGCTGCCTCGACGGCGCCGCGGCCCCGCAGGCGCCCGTCGTCGCCGAGACGACCACCGGCGCCGACGGCGCCTTCACCCTCGAGTCGCCCGCCGGCTGCACCGCCCTCGACGTCGCCGACCTGGATGGTGACGCGAACGGCCGCTACGCCTCCCGGGTCGTCCCGGTGGACGCCTGCGACGGCTGCGCGACCGACGTCGAGCTCCACCCGGCGCCTTGACCACGCCGCGCGCGACCGCGCTCCGACGCTGGCTCCACCCGCTCCATCGCCGGCTCGAAACGGCGGTCCACCCGCTCCGCTACCTCTTCGTCGAGATCACGCAGCGCTGCAACCTCCGCTGTCGTCACTGCGGGAGCGATTGCGGGAGCGAGCCGCGCGCGGGCGAGCTCGACACCGAGGAGTGGCTCGCGTTCTTCGACTGGCTCGCCACGCGCTGCCGACGAGACCGCGTGGCGCTGGTGCTCACGGGCGGCGAGCCGCTGTGCCACCCCGACCTCGAGCGGCTGCTCGCCCGACTGCACGAGCGCGGCCTCACCTGGGGGCTGG
The DNA here is from genome assembly GCA_964404725.1 of uncultured Polyangiaceae bacterium. GTDB lineage: Bacteria > Myxococcota_A > Polyangia > Polyangiales > Polyangiaceae > JAFGBI01. The sequence continues at coordinate 19,041 of CAYOLF010000080.1, read as the reverse complement.
TCACCAACGGGCAGCTCTTGACCGAGCACAACGTGGAGCGGCTCGTCGCGTACGGGGTCAACGCGGTCACCGTGAGCCTGGACGGGCTTCACGCCTCGCACGACTGGCTGCGGGGGAGCGCGGGCGCCTTCACGCGCGCCCGGGACGGCATCGCCCGACTGGCGAGCGCGCCGCCGCTCCACTTCGACGTCGTCACCTGTGTCCACCCGCGCAACCTCGACGAACTCCCCGCCATCCAGGCGCTGCTCGCGGAGCTCGGGGTGCCCGCGTGGCGCCTGTTCCCGATCTTCCCGCGCGGTCGCGCCGCCGCCGACCCCGAGCTCCAGCTCGACGCCGCCGGGTACCGGCGGCTGCTCGCCTTCATCCGCGACGCCCGCGCGCGCGGCGGCCCCGTCCGGGCGGCGCTGAGCTGCGAGGGGTACCTGCCACCGGCCCTCGACGCAGAGGTCCGGGACGAGCCGTACTTCTGCCGGGCGGGGATCGACATCGCCTCGGTGCTCTCGGACGGCGCCATCGGCGCTTGCCCGAACCTGTCACGCGCGCTCGTGCAGGGCAACGTGCGTGACGATGACCTGCTCGAGGTCTGGGAACGTCGCTTCGGGGACTTCCGCGACCGGGGCTGGATGCGCACGGGCGATTGCGCGACGTGCCGCGAGTGGCCCCGCTGCCAGGGCAACTCCCTCCACCTCTGGGACGACGAGCGCGGGCGCACCGCCTGCTGCTCCTTCGCCGCGGCGACGGGGGCGCGGCCGCCCGCGGAGGAGCCCTCCACCCGGGGGCGACCGTGAGCGGAGCTGGCCCCCCCCGCGCGCCGGCCGCCGCCAGGATGCGCACCACGCGCGCCCGCAGGTGGCTGCCGCTGGCGCTGGTGCCGCTGTCCTTCCTGGCGCACGCCCCGGCGCTGACCGCGGGTTACGTCCTCGATGACCGGGCCCTGCTCGTCGACAACCCCTTCCTTCGCAACCTCTCGGGGCTCGGCCGGCTGCTAACGAGTGGGCTGTTCGAGGCTAGCGCCGACTTCCGCGTGACGCCGTACTATCGGCCGCTCGCGGGGCTCGTCACCTTCGCAGCGTACCAGCTCGTCGGGGCGAGCGCGCCGCTCCAGCATGCCCTGAACCTCGCGCTGCACGGTCTGGTGGCGGCGCTGCTCGCCGCAGCGCTCACCGCCGCTGGGGTGCGGCGCGGCCCCGCCTTCTTCGCCGGGTTGATCCTGCTCGTCCACCCGGCGACGCCCGAGGTCGCCGCTTACCTCGCCGGCCGGCACGATCTGCTCGGCTGGTCCTGCCTGCTCGGCGGCGCACTCGCGATCGCTCGCCGCGCGGGGCAGGCTCCGCTGCTCGTGCTGCCGGCGGCGCTCGCGACGGCCGGCGCGGCGCTGTCGCGGGAGGCGTTCCTCACGGCGCCGCTTCTGCTCCTGCCCTGGGCGCTCCGGGACCGCGCGCGCCTGCGGCCCTGCCTCACCACCACCGCGCTCGGCGGGGCCGTCGGCCTGGGGCTGGTGCTCGCGCTGCGCGCGGTCGTGGGCGTCCCGCCGCCGGAGCCGGGCGGGCTCGGGGCGGTCGCGGCCGCGATCCCACCGGTCGCCTGGCGGCTGGTGCGCGTGGCGCTGCTCCCGAACGACGTCTCCGTGGAGGTGTCCATCGAGCCGGCGACCGGCGCCGATCTCGCGCGAGCCGGGCTCCTGCTCGCCGGGCTCGCGGGCGCGATCGCCGTCACGGCGGCGCGCGCCCGCCCGCTGCTGCCGGTGACCCTCGCCGGCGCCGTCACGATCCTGTCCGCCGCCGTCGTTCACGCGCCCACGGCGGCGCAGTTCGGCTTCATCGCCGATCGATACGCCTACGGCGCGCTGATCGGGGTGCTCTTGATGGCGACGCCCCTGCTCGAGGCCCTGTGGCACGCCGCGGCAGCCTCACCGCGGCCATGGCTGCTCCAGGGGCTGGTCCCGGCGTTCGCCGTGGCGATGACCCCGCTCACCTGGGCGCGTGACGCGGCGTGGCGAGACCAGGAGTCGCTCCAGCTCGCGATGGTCCAGGCGCGACCCGACGACCCGCAGACCGAGCTCGCGCTGGGGGTGCTGCTGCACGTCCGCGGCGATCCGCTCGCGGCCGAGCCGCACTGCGCGGCCTACGCCGCCGCCAAGCCCGCCTCCGACCGGGCCGATTACTGCCGCGCCTCGGCCCGCATGGCGCGCGGCGATCCGGCCGGCGCGGCCCGTCTGCTCGAGCGGTACGTCCTCGCGCGTCCCTCGCTGGTCGGACCACGGCTGCTGCGGATCCGCGCGCTCCTCGCCACCGGCGACCTTCACGCCATCGAGCAGCTCCTGCCCGAGCTCGAGGCCGCGACGCCAGACGCCCCTGATCTGATGGCCGCGCGCGCCGAACTCGCGCGGCGCCGGCGGGACGCCTCCGCGGCCGCGGGCAGCGTCCCTCGGTAACGGGCGCCGACCGCGATGGGTCCCCGTAAGCTGCCGGGAGCGAGGCGACGCATGCGTGAACCGTCGACCGCTAAGACCATGTCCGTCGCGACTGCCCGCTCGTCGATTGACGCTCGACCAAACGGGGATCTCTGGTCTCCCCTGTCGCGGTGGGAGGTGATGAGGATGTCGATCCGACTCGGTCGGTCCTGCTGGTCCGGCTCTGCGGCGCCGGCAGCGGGGAGGATGGTCCCGGCCCCCCCGGACGACCCTCGCGACGTTGGCACCCCGGTGATCCCCTACGACAACGGCCGGGTGGTGACCTGCGACGCCGCGTGCTCGGGCTACGGGGGCCTGTGCCGGGATGGGGCTGCCCCGAGGTGCTGGTCACCCACGCCGAGGGGGTGGCGGCGCGCGTGCGCGGTGAGAGCGCTCTACGAGCGCCTCTCCAACGACAGCGTGGTGGGCAGGACGGGCCGTGGAGACACCACCTTTGCCGCCTACCTCTCGCACCGGCTCGATCACGATCCGGCCGCGTCGCTGAAGCTCGCGGCCGCCCTGGTGTCGATCAAAATGGAGTCCACTGGCCCGTTCCGGGGGACTCTGGAGGACGTTGAGCGCCGAATCCGCGAGCGCCACCGCTGAGCCGCCGGCCGGGGTTTTCCCGGCGGCCCGGCGGTGGCATCTTTGCCCCGTGCCGGTCCCCATGCAGAAGGACGCCCGCGTCTACGTCGCCGGCCACCGCGGCCTGGTCGGCTCGGCAATAGAGCGGCGGCTGCACACGGGCGGGTTCACCAACGTGGTGGTCAGCGGCCGCGACGCCTTCGATCTGACCGACCCGCGCGCGACCTCGGAGTTCTTCGCGCGTACCCGCCCCGAGTACGTCTTCCTGGCGGCGGCGAAGGTGGGGGGCATCAAGGCCAACGACAGCCACCCCGCCGACTTCATCCGCGTCAACCTCCAGATCCAGACCAGCGTCATCGACGCGGCCTTCCACCACCAGGTGCGCAAGCTCCTGTTCCTCGGCAGCTCCTGCATCTACCCGAAACACGCCCCCCAGCCGATGCGAGAGGAGCACCTGCTCACGGGCAAGCTCGAGCCGACCAACGACGCCTACGCGCTGGCCAAGATCGCCGGCATCGTGACGTGCAAGAGCTACAACCGGCAGCACGGCACCAACTTCATCGCCGCCATGCCGACAAACCTGTACGGCCCCAACGACAACTTCGACCTCGACGGGAGCCACGTTCTGCCGGCCCTGATGCGCAAGTTCCACGAAGCCAAGCTCCGCGGATTCGCCACCGCGGCGGTGTGGGGCTCGGGCGAGGTGCGGCGAGAGTTCTTGCACGTGGACGATCTCGCGGACGCCCTGGTGTTCTTGATGGATCACTTCGACGCCGGTCGTGATCGCGAGGCCGAGGCCATGTGTGTCAACGTTGGCGTCGGCGAGGACGTCACCATCCGGGAGCTCGCGGAGCTCGTCCGCGACGTCGTGGGGTTCGAGGGGCGGCTCGTGTTCGACGCCTCGATGCCCGACGGTCCCCCCCGGAAGCTGCTCGACGTGAGCCGGCTGCGGGCCCTCGGGTGGCGGGCGCGCACGCCGCTCGCCGAGGGGGTGCGTGAGCTCTACGCCTGGTACCTGACCCACCAGCCCGCGTGAGGCGGCGCGCCCCACCCGGCCGCGAGGTCACCACTTGTCGTGGTGGACCTTGGCCTCGTCGTAACGGGTCCGCCCGGACTTCTTCTCCTTGGGGTGACCGACGGCGACGCAGGCGATCGGGAGCAACGCCTCCGGCACGGAGAGCACGCGACGGACGTGCACGATACGATCGGGACGTGGGTGCACGCCGAGCCACACCGCCCCCAGCCCGAGCGCGTGCGCCGCGAGCAGGAGGTTCTCCACCGCCGCCGAGCAGTCCTGCAGGAGGTAGCTCAGCTGCCCATCGTGGGCGGCCTCCGGATCGCCGATGACGGCGAAGCCGACCCCGGCCTGGCCGAGCATCTTGCCGTTCGGGAGCGCCTCGGCCACCTGGGCCATCACGGCCCTGGACCGCAAGACCACGAAGTGCCAGGGATCGCGAGCGACGGCCGACGGCGCAGCCATCGCGGCCTCGAGCAGAGCGCGGACGAGGTCGTCGGAAACGGGCCGGTCCTCGTAGGCGCGGATGCTGCGGCGGCCGAGGATCGGGGCCAGCACGGAGTCGATGGCGTGGGTCATGGCCAGGGCGGGGAGTCGTCGAACCCCTCCGAGAGCCGCGCGTAGCACGAAACGCAGCGCCGGTTAAGCCGGGCCGCGCCACCCCGCCCCTTGACGCTCGGCGCCCGCGACTGGAGATACGTGGGGTGACGAACCCTGGGGGAGCGAGGCGAGGCGGCGCGGCGCTGCTGGCGGGGCTGGGGCTGGCCGCGATCACGGCGCCGGCGGCGGCCCAGTCCGAGCCTACGGAGCGCGGGCAGGTGATCCTCGGCCTCCGGCTGCGCGCGGGCGGTCGCTACGACGCCGTGCGGATGTGCGTGGCGACCCCGGCGGGCGTCAAGGGAGGCCCGGCCGCAGACCTCTCCTTCTTCACGGAGCTCGGCCTCGGCGACAATGTAGCGCTGGATCTCGATCTGCCGGTGATGCGCCCGCTGCTGTTCGCCGCCGCCTTCGACATGGTGCAGTTCGAGCCGTCCGCCTCCCTGCGCTTCCGCGTGCGGGGCTCGGGGAGGACGGACCTCATCCTGGGGCCGACCGCCGGTATCTCGCTGCACCACGGTCCCGACTACCGATCCGAGAAGGACGGCGCCGGTCGCGGGCCGTCCTTCTGGGCGCTGGGCCCCCTCCTCGGGGGCTACGTGGGTGCGGACTTCGTGCGCGAGGGCAGATCCTTCAACGGGCAGCTCGGCTTCACGCCCTACGTCGTCCCCCTCTTCTCGATCGACGACCCTGAGCGGCACCGCGGCGTGGTGGTCGGCGGCCTCGTAGACGGGTCGCTCCGCTTCGCCACCGACTGAGCCTGGCGCCTCACCGCCACCGCGCGATGAGCGGCGGCAGTACGCTCACCGACATCTGCGCGAGGTGCGCGATATGATCGCCCTTGCCGTTACCCCGGCAGGCGAGCACGTGCAAGTTCCCCTGGTGCACCTCGCTGCTGACGACCAGCCCCCGCCGCTCGCCGGTGGGGAAGGCCCGGACGGCGACCGGCAGCGTGACGGGGGCGGAGAAGGACGACGCCGCCGGCGCGCCCGCCACGGGGGCGGAGACGGGCGGCTGCCGCTCTACCCCCAGGCTGGCGAGGACCGCGTCGGTGGTGCGGGTGGTGCTGGCGTAGCCCTCCGTCTCGATGGCTGAGTGCGTGAGCACCATGAGTTTTTCTCCCGCGACGGCGCGGCGCGCGAACGCGACGAAGGGCTTGATGCTGATCGGGTGCACCTCCGTCTCGCTACCGGCGGCGTAGCTCGCGTGCATGCTGTCCATGAGCAGCACCGCGTCGACGAGCTCCAGCCGGCTGCGGCTGGAGAGGATGTGGTAGAGGGCGCCGTACCCGGCGCTCCAGGCCGAGAGCGCGACCCGGCGGATCCGCGGCTTCTCGAGCCCGAGGCCCGACTCGGCCGTCGTCTCGATCGACCCGAGGAGCTGGTCGAAGACGACCTGGTTCTGCAGCGGCTTGGAGTAGCGGTCCGAGCCGTCTCCGAGGTTGATGACGACGACGAGCGCGTTGACGCCCGAGGCCGCGACGCTCTGCTCCACGAGTTCGGTGTTGCCGTGATAGTGCACGATCACGTCGAAGAGCCCGTCCGGCGCGCTGAAGCCCGGCGGCGCGTAGAGCACCCCGCGCCCGATGTTGGCGTGGACGCCGCGCCGCATCGCCGCGTCCGCCCGCGGCCCGGCGGCACTCGCCGAGGCGCTGGCAGACTCCGCAGGGGCCGGCACCGGGCGCACCCGCGCCACCGCGAGTGGCCGGGTCACCTCGGAGACGCCCCAGGTGAAGGCCACGGCCGATGCCGCCACCACGAACACGACCCCGCCAACCCAGATCAGCGCCGAGCCGGGCAGCACGCGGGCCCCGCGCCGGCTCCCGAGACGCGACACGATCCGCAGCGCGGCCAGTACGGCGAGCGTCGTGGCGACGGTCCCCGCGAGCACGCCGAGCACCAGCCGGAGCGTCCCGGCCGCGATCGCCATGGTGGCGAGCAGCACCACGCCGAGGGCGATGGCGAAGGACACCGCGAGCTGTCGCACCACGAGCGAGGCCTCGCCGAACCCCGGCGCGAGCACGGAGAGCCGGTGCGCGAGATCGCCGATCTCGAAGGCGGTCGTGCGCTGCTGGCGCATGGCGAGCAGGAGGGACTCGCGCAGTGGGCGCTCGCTGAGCTCCGAGCGCCGGGCGTCGCGCGGGAGCGGGGTGAGCCCTGCTGGGCCGGCGCCGTAGCGCCCGGCCTCGGCGCCCGGGGGCGGCTGCGGCACCACGGGCAGCTCCGCCCAGCTTGCCGGCGGCAGCTCGACCGGGAGCTGCGCGCTCCGTCCCTCGCCGTCGTCAACGTCGGGCGCGCCGCCCGCCCCGGCTGGGCCGGGACCGCGGCCCGCCCCGAGGTCGCCGAGGAACCGGGTGCCGTGGGGACCGTGCCGTCCGCTGCCTGGGGGATCGCTCATGGGGCCTACGCGAAGACTATACGCGCATCCGCGCCGCGCGGGGGCCCCTCGCGACGGGCGGCCCCCGGAGGCCACCCCGCGCGGCCGGCCGCGGCGCGGGGCCGCTCAACCGGCGAGCAGGCCCCGCCGGGCGGCCTGGAGCAGCGCCGCCACGTGCACCGCGTGCTCGATGCGTCCGCCGTCGATGAGGTCGCCCACGGCCTCGAGCGGGAAGCGGCGGACGCGGACGTCCTCACTGGCGTCCAGGCACTGGGAGTGGCGCAGAGTGGCGCCGAGCGCGACGAAGAGGTGAGCGCGGTGGGTGCCCCGGGCCGGCTCGGGGGTGAGCTCGCCGAGCGAGGCCCACTGCGCTGCCTCGAACCCCGTCTCCTCGCGGAGCTCGCGCTGGGCTCCGGCCAGGGGTGACTCGTCGCGCTCGATCACGCCAGCGGGCAGCTCGAGGGTGATCGCGCCGCGCCCGTGCCGGTACTGCTCGATGAGCACGAGCTCGCGCTCCGCCGTGACACAGCAGACGCAGGCCCAGCTCGGGGAGTCGATCACGTGGAACTCCTCGATCACGTGCCCGGAAGCGGTGCGGACGCGCTCCTCGCGGACGGTCAGCCAGCGCCGCTCGATCAGGGTCCGACTCGCGAGCACTTCCCAGGGCTTCATGGCCGCGGCGTTCTACGACAGGTGACGCGCCAGCGCACCTCACCCCCGCCTCGAACCCGGGGGCCGGCCCGCCCGTCCCGCACGCAGCCACCCTCCGCCGGGGCCCGGCCGGTGGACACACCGGCGCGACGAACGCCATCGGCTATGCTTCGCGGCCATGAAGCTTCGCCTCTCCATCCTGGTCGCCTCGATCCCGCTCTCGCTCTCCGCGCGGTCCCTCGCCGCCGACGTCGTCGTCGACCCGGGAGCGGACCGGAAGCCGATCAGCCCCTACGTCTACGGCGCGAACCAGGTCGACGGAGCGAGCGCGAGGTTCACGGCCTACCGGCTCGGCGGGAACCGCCTGACCGGCTATAACTGGGAGAACGGCCTCTCGAGCGCCGGCAGCGACTGGGAGCACAGCAGTGACACCTATCTGTGCTCGACCTCCGGCCTCGACGACGCCCGGTGCGCCGAGCCCGGCGCCGTCGCGGCGTCCTTCGTGACGAGCGCGCTCGCCGCGGACGCGTACCCGCTGGTGACGCTGCCAATGGCCGGGTACGTCGCGGCGGACGCGGACGGCACCGTCGCCGAGGCCGAGACGGCGCCCTCCGCGCGCTGGCGTGAGGTCATCGCGGCGAAGGGTACCCCCTTCACGACCAGCCCCGATCCGGACGACGGCAGCGTCTACCTGGACGAGTTCGTGAGCTTCCTCGTGGGGCGGTTCGGGGGGGCCGCGGCCGGCGGTGTCCGCGGCTACGCACTCGACAACGAGCCCGACCTGTGGTCCTCGACCCACCCCCGCATCCACCCCGACCCCGTGGGGGCGCGGGAGCTGGTCGAGCGCAGCGCGGCGCTGGCGGCGGCCGTCAAGGCGGTCGATCCCGACGCCGAGATCTTCGGGCTGGTGTCGTACGGCTACGCGGGGTTCGTCAACCTCCAGGAAGCCCCCGACTGGGAGCGCGAGCGCGGCGACCACACCTGGTACACGGAGTACTTCCTCGCCGAGCTCGCGGCCGCTTCCACCGCGGCGGGGACGCGCCTCCTCGACGTGCTCGACCTACACTACTACAGCGAGGCGCGTGAGAACGACGTCCGCGTGCAGTCGGGCACCACGGAGAACGCGGGGGCCCGCGTGCAGTCGACGCGCTCGCTCTGGGATCCGTCCTACGGGTACTCCGCGGACGATCCCACCTTGGGCGAGAAGAGCTGGATCACGGAGTGGAACGACCCCATCGCGCTCATCCCCCGCGTAATGGGTCAAATCGAGGAGAACTACCCGGGGACTCGGTTCGCGATCACCGAGTACGACTTTGGGGCCGCGGACCACGTGAGCGGCGGCATCGCGGAAGCGGACGCCCTCGGCGTCTTCGGGCGCGAGGGCCTGTACCTCGCGACACGCTGGGGGGATCCGGGGAGCTACACGGACGCGGCGTACCGGCTCTACCTCGACTACGACGGCGCGGGCTCCGCCTTTGGCGCGACGAGCGTGCGGGCCACGTCCTCGGACGTGGTGAACGTGCCCGTCTACGCCGCCGTCGATGGGGCCCGCCTCCACCTGGTGCTGATCAACCGGAGCCTGTCCGCCGCCCAGACGGCCGCGGTGACCGTCGCGGGTGCGACGGCGTACCTCGCCGGCGAGGCTTGGGGCTTCGACGGTGAGAGCGCCACGATCACCGGCCGGGGCGCGGTGTCCGTGAGCGACAACGCCTTCACCATCGAGCTCCCGGCGCTCTCCGCCTACCACGTCGTGCTCACGCCCGAGGGCGGCAGCACCGGCGGCGACGGCGGAGCGACCGGCAGCGGCGGGGCGGAGGGTCACGGCGGCGCGCGTCCCGAGGGCGGCGCGGCGGCGTCCGGCGCGACGGCGAGCGGCGGCGCGAACGCCTGGGCTGCCGCCGCGGGCGACTCCGGCGACGACGGCGGCTGCGGCTGCCGCACGGCTCAGCGGCGGAGCGGATCGTCCTGGCTGCTGACCGCGCTGGCGCTCGGCGCGGTCGGGTCGAGGCGCCGGCGCCGGTAGTCGGGGCCGGGCAGACGTTGACTTTCGCCTCCGCGCCCGCAAGATCGTGCCGCGCGATGGCGACGACGAGCTCGCTCGGATCCTCGGCGCGGCTTCTCCCCGCGGCGCTCCTCGCGCTCGTCCTCGCGGCGTGCACGCTCGAGCCCGCAGACGACCCGACGACCCCCGCCGACGGGGCCCTCGGGAGCGCGTGCGACGACGCATCCCCCTGTGACGACGATTGGGTCTGCGCGCGGGGCGGTCACCTCGGGGCGCACTGCGTGGCGCCGTGCGACGCCGACGCGGACTGCCGACTGGCGGCGGGCGATTCCTTCTACTGCCTCGATGGCGTCTGCACGCGCGTCTGCCGCGACGGCTGTGGTCTCGGCGCCGTCGTCGCGAGCTGCGCGACGAGCGAGCGCTGCGTCAGCCAGGATCGGATCCAGTCAGGGGCTTCGAGCTGCCTGTCCTGGTGCGTTCCGTGAGCCGTTGGGGGGCATCCCCCTGGCGCCGAGTCGCCGTCACGCACTCGCCCCTCGCGCTGATCCTGCTCACCACCTGCCTCGTCTACCTCCCGTCGCTCGGCGGGCCGCTCCTCGGGTACGACGACGACTGGCTCATCACGCGCAACACGATCTTGCGCGACCCATCGCTCGGCGCGCTCGGCCGGATCTGGCTCGATCTCTCCGGGCCCACCCGGCTCGTGCTCGGCGCCGAGTACCTCCCCGTGCGCGACACCAACCTCTGGATCGAGGCCCAACTCTGGGGACTCGGCGCCGGGCCGCTCCGACTCTCCCAGCTCGCCCTCTACCTCGGGGCCATCGCCGCTTTCCGCGCCGCCCTGCGCCGCGCCTGGCCGGATCCGATCGCCGCCGAGCTCGCGACGGCCCTCTTCGCGCTCCACCCCGTCCACGCCGAGTCGGTGGCCTGGATCGCGAGCCGAAAGGACGTCCTGGCCTTGCTCTTCGTCGCGCTCGCGCTCCGCGCCTACGTCGCCGAACGACGCGCCCTGCGCTGGCTCGCCCCGGTGGCGATCGTGGCCGCCTGCTTCTCCAAATCGATGAGCGTGGTGACGCCGGCGCTCCTGCCCACGCTCGATCTGCTCGCGCGCCGCCGCCCCGACCTGCGCGTGCTGGCCGCGTCCGTCGCGGCGGCCGCGCTGTGCCTGTGGCCGCACCTGACCGTCGGGGGGACGATGCACATGGTCGGCTCGCCCCTCGGCGGGTCTCGGCTCACCGCCGCCCTGAGCATGGGCCCCGTGTGGCTCCGCTACCTGGGCCTGCTCCTGTGCCCGGCGACGCTCAGCGTCGTGCACGAGGTGGCGCTGCTCACCCGCCTCACCGCGGCGTCCGCGGCCGGGTGGGCGCTGCTCGGGCTGTGGGCCGTCGCGGGGGCAGCACTCTGGTGGCGCCGGGACCGGCCTGTCCTGCTGGTCACCTTCCTCTGGTTTGCCGCGCCGCTCGCCCCGGTGAGCCAGATCGCCTTCCCCCTGCAGAACGCGATGGCCGACCGCTACGCGTTCCTGTCGGTCATGGCGCTCGGGATCGCGGTGGGCGCGGGGGTGGGCGCCGCGGTGACGCGCCTGCGCCCGGGCTGGCGTCGCGGGGCCGTGCTCGCCGCGACCCTGGCCCTGGGGGCCCCGGCGCGCCACACGGCGGAGCGAGCCGCTCTCTTCGCCGACACGATCGCGCTCTTCGAGGACGCGATGGTGAAGGCCCCGGGCTCCTGCGTCCCCCCCACGCAGATCGGGCTCCTCCGGCTCGAGCAGGGCGACGTGCCGGGAGCCACCGCCGCGCTCGAGGCCGCCCTCGCCCGCTGCGCGCCGCCCGACGAGACGGCGCGACGAGCGACCACCCACCTCGCCCGCGCCTACGTCGCCGCGGGTCGGCTCGTGGACGCCGAGCGGGTGCTGCGCGCCGGACGCGCCGGGTGGCCCGACGACCCCAAGCAGCTGGCGAACCTGATGCGCGTGCTCGCCCGGCAAGGCCGCTCCAAGGAGGCGTACGACCTCTTCCTGGAGCTCCAGCGCCGCTTCCCCACCTACCTCGAGGATCGCGGTCGGATCCCCGTGGGTCCGTGAGCGCAGCGTGGACTTCCGGGAGGATCCCGGCGGGAGCGCGGGTCGGTAGCCGAGCCGGAGGGAGCGAGGCGCGGTTGCTCCACGGGCTCGCTCCCAATCCCGGCCGCGCGGGCAGCGAGACGGGGTTCGCCCGGCTACCCGAGGGGGACGCCCCGCGCCGCGAGCGCCGCATAGAATCGGTCGTAGGCCGCGAGCCCGACGAGCTGGCTGCTGACCACGATCGACCGCGGGGACTCGCCCTCGGCGAGCTCGAGCCGCAGCGCGTAGAACGTTACCCCCCGCGCCCGAGTCTCCTCGATGCGTCCGCCACGAATAGCCACGAGCGGCACCCGGCTAACGCGCCCGGTCAGGAGGCTCGGAACCTCGACGGTGTCGCCGACGACGAGCTCGAAGGTCTTGCCGCAGGTCCGGATCAGGACGAGCACCGAGAAACCGAACAGCACCAGCGTGACGAGCGCCATCACTCCGCCGAATACGGCCCCCAACCCGTCGGCGTGCATGGCCACCAGGACGAAGAGCGCGCACACCGCGGGCTGCACGACCAGGTTGAGGATGAACAACCAGCGCTGCGGCCGCAGGGGGATCCGGAGCTCGGCGGGGTGCGGGTCGTCCATGGCAGCGCCGTGGCCAAGACGTTCAACCGCCCTGAACCGGACCCCAGGCTACGAGATCCACCCGGCGCGATCCAGACCGAGCCGGGCTGCTGGGATCTCGGCCGTGTCGCAGCGGACCGTGGAGCCCTCGTCCGCGGGCGCCTTCACGGCGGATTGCCCTGCCGGGCGCGTTCGGCCAAGGGTGACGAGGTGAGGCCGTTCGCGGGATCGAGCAGGGCCGCGCGCGCCGCCGACGGCGCGGCCCCGGCCTGAGCGGTGGCATGCCCGGCTCCGCACCCGGAGAGCAGGAGGCTGATTACGGACGCCACCGAGGCGCCGGGGAGGTCGCCGTGGAGCGCGGGCGCGCGGGCGCGCCGGGTGGGGCGGCGCGTCGATCGTCGCGCGAAACCGGCGGGGACCGCGAGGGCGATCCCGAGCGCGATTCCCAGCTGTCCGCCGCGCCCCCGCCCTGTCACGGTGCTGAGTATGGATCGGCCAGCAGCGTCCTCGCCACGCACAACCCGATGGATCTTCGGTCGCTCTGGCGCCAGCACCCCGGAGCGGGGACGACGGCTCGGACGCGGCTCCGCGCGGGCCGTCGCGCTGGCCGCCCTGGTGGCGCTCGGCTGCGCGCCCGCGCCGCACGCAGAGCCGCCGACGCGAGCGCCGGCAGAGGCCCACGCGACGGACGACGCTCCGGCACCCGGGGCGGGCGAACGTGCCACACCGCGCACGCCGGGCGCGACGGGCGCTCCAGCAGCCGTGCGACCGACCCCTGAGGATTGCGCCGAGTGCGAGGACTGCGCGGGTAGCGCCGCCTTTCGTGACGCGGACGGCACCGTCAACTCCTGTTGCCGGTGGGTCGGTCCCGTCGGGTGCCCGGGGTACCACGGCGAGGGCAACGAGCCGTACTGCGTCATGGCCGAGGCCTGCCCGCCCGCCTGCTGCGCGCGGTGACCGAGGTGTAGGACTCCATCTCGCAGGTCTGAGCGGCCGTGCCGCGGCGGGCGCGGCGTTCCCGCCAGATCAGGGCATCGTGTGCCGCTTCAGCGCGGGCCAGCCAACGCTGGCGTTGCCGGCGTCGTGGCCCCCGCCCTGCTTGGTGCAGAGGGTCACCTCGACGCCCGCCTCGCAGGTCGAGTACGACTTGCACCCCTGGGCGTCCTCGGCGGAGGCCGAGCCCGTGCACCCGTTGAGCTCGGCCCACTGCTCGAAGGTCCCCTGCGCGCCCAGGAATGTGATCGGCATGCCCGACACGACCGGGGAGTACCCGCCGTCGTAGGGCACGACCGTATCCCCGGTGCCGCGGAAGGCGATGACGGAGATCGGACGGGGCGGGTTGCAGCTGCCGACGTTCTCCTCGAGCAGGTCGAAGGCGGCCGGCGCCACCGCCGCGAACAGGTCGGCGGCATGGCACGCGACGTAATGGGACATGCCGCCCCCCATCGAGAAGCCGACGGCGTAGACGCGCTTCGGATCGATGCAGGCGACCTCCTGCACCCGCTCGACCAGCGCCCGGGCGAAGGCGACGTCGTCGGTGTTGGCCACGCAGCAGGGCCCGACGTTCCAGGCGTTGCCCATCGGTCCAGGCTTGCCGTTCGGGAAGGCCATGATAACGCCCTCCGGGTCGGTCTGCGCGGGATACGGCGAGCTACCTCTCTCGCCGCTGGCGCTGCCGCCGATCGGGTGGAAGTCCACCACGAGGGGCACCGGCTGGCTGCCGTCGTAGGCGGCGGGCACATGGAGGATGAACTCCCGGCTCTCGCCACCCACCTGCACCGTTTCGTTGGTGTCGCCGGCGCTCAGCGCGGTGGAGGGACAGGTGACCGACCCGCCACCCCCCGTCTCGCCGACGCCGCCGGTCGCGTCGCCGCCGGTGTTCGCGCCGCCGGGGTTCGCACCGCCGGTGTCACCGACACCGCCCGTGGCGTCGCCGCCCGTGCTCGCGCCGCCCGTGTCGTCGCCGACGCCCCCGGTGCTCACGCCGCCCGTGTCGCCCCCGACGCCGCCGGCGAAGGAGAAGCCGCCCGTGCTCACGCCACCTGTGGCACCGCCGGTGCCGCCACCACCGCTCGCCTGGCCGCCCGTCGGTGGGCTTCCGCCCGTGGGCGGCGCGCCACCGGTCGGTCGCACTCCGCCCGTGGCCTGGCCACCCGTGGCTTGGCCGCCCGACGGAGCTGTCCCGCCCGTGGACTGCCCGCCGGTCGCCTGCACACCACCGGTCGCCGGGGAGCCACCGCTCACACCCTGTCCGCCGGTCGTGCCCTGACCGCCACTGGCGACGACCCCGCCAGTGGCGAGCCCCCCGCTGCCGGGGGTCACGCCGCCAGTGCCGCCGGTCGAAGACTCGGACGAAGGGGACTCGTCCGAGCAGGACAGCAGAAGCGGTAGGACAAGAGCGAGGTGAAAGACTTTGGCGCTACTCATGCGCGGGAACTTACGCGCGCCGGGACGCCGACGAAGAGGGACAGTATTGTCCCCCCGGTGGCGCTCGCGGGCCTGGGAGCCTGGGCTCGCGGTCGCCACCCAGGCCTGCATCGAGCGAGCTCACTGCGCGACGCAACGCTGCTGCATCACCGACCAGATCTCCGCGGCCGCGACGTCGGCGCCGGCCGCGGTGGGGATCGCGTCGGTCTGCATGTACTCGCCGTAGCTTTCGGCAAAACGGGTCTGCAAGTCGACCCAGTGACAGGGCACGACGCTCAGCTCGCACACCTCATGCAACAGCGGGAGGAGCACGTCCATCTTCGCGCGCAGGACCGCGTCCGCGGGGCCGGGGTAGCCGACCCAGACCACGTGCTCCACCCCGTCCGCGCCCATCTGATCCAGGAGCTCGTCCGCCGCGGTAACGGCGTCCGCCACCAGCGGGCAGTCCGGGGTCGGCGGCTCCGGGCAGGTCCCGACCAAGATGTCGGTGCCGCCTCCATCCGTGACGACCACGCGGGCGGGGCCCTCACCCCAGCCCGTGGCGTACTGTTGCGCGATGAGACGCCCACCGAGCGCGAGGGAATTGCTGGTACCGTCCGTGTAGTCCCGGTACTGATCATCGAGCGCGAGGGCGCCGGCGTCCCGGGCCAGGATCTCCAAGGACGTCGGGATCAGGCGTTCCTGCCAGAGGAACACGTCCCCGAGCACCATCACGTCCGCGCCGACGACCCCGCTGTCCGGACAGCCACCGGCCCCCGCCGCGCCGCCAGCCCCGCTGGCACCGGCGGCGCCGCTCGCACCGCTCGCACCGCTGGCACCGGCGACGCCGCTCGCACCACTAGCACCGCTGGCACCGGCGACGCCGCTAGCACCGCTCGCACCGCTAGAACCGGCGGCGCCGCTCGCACCGCTAGCACCGGCCGCGCCGCTCGCACCGCTCGCACCGCCCGCGCCCCCGGTGCCGCCCGCGCCTCCGGTGCCGCCCGCGCCCCCGGTGTCGCCCGCGCCCCCGGTACCGCCCGCGCCCCCGGTACCGCCCGCGCCCCCGGTACCGCCCGCGCCCCCGGTGCCGCCTGCGCCCCCGGTACCGCCCGCGCCGGCGTCGAACCGGCAGAAGCCCCCGACGCAACGGGGTGAGCCGGACAGGTCGGCGCAGTCCCCGTCGGCGGTGCAAGGCAGGTCACAGACGGCCGTGACGGAGCGATCCGAGCAGACGAGGGCCGAAGGCCCTCCGGCCACGTCCACGCACTCCGCCGATGAGGCCAGCCCCCGGCAGTCACCGCCCTCGGTGCACGGCAGCGTACAGAGGCCGCCGAGGCAGACCAGCCCCGCGCCGCACTCGCTGCAATCGGGGCGACAGGCGCGCAAGAAGTGCGTCTCTCCGTCCACCGGGGGCTCCTGGACGACACGACAGCCGAGCGCCGGGAGCAACGCGCACAGGACGTGGAGGAGGCGTCGCCGGCCGCGGCCGCTACTCGTGGGGGACGGTCGGCTCATTTCCCTCGTCGATGAGGCATTGTCCCAGGTACATGACGACCCGCGTGTGGCCCTCGGGGACCTCGTGCCCTCGATTGGCCTCGGCGACTCGTGCGCGGAGCTCACCGAGCTCGGCGCGGAGCCGTCCGAGCGTAGCATAGACCTCCTCGGCGAGCGGATGCCCGGGCCAGACGGTGACGGTATAGGTGCTCCCGCCAACCCGGTCGGCGAGCTCGGGTGCCGCCGCCTCCTCGCGCAGCCGGCAGATCACGGTGGTGACCATGGCCCGGAAATGGTCGAACACGGCCGCCTCCCAGCCGGCGGTCGCGCCGAGCGGCACCAGGAGGCGGGTGACCTGGTAGAGCGGGACCCCGTCGCGCTCCGTGCGCTCCAGACGCCCCTCTCGCTCTAGCTCGGCGAGGATCGGGGCGAGCGCGGCGGCGTCGAGGCTGGCCTTGCCCGCGATCTCCTCGACGGTGAGCGGCGGCTCGCGGAAGATGAGCGATTGGACGAGCTCGGCCAGTCCCTCCGTGCCGCGCCCTTGCTGCAGCGCGAGGAGCTCCTCCCCGCCCGCCGCCCGGTAGATCGCGCCGGGCCCCGTGCCCGAGACGATGACGAGCTGGCTCTCGCACAGATCGTGGAGCACGGCCTTCACTTGCGTCTCGTCGTCGACGTAAAACCGCGTCAGGATCTCGGCGCGAGTCGCCGTGCTCCGACTCCGCAGGTACTCGAGCACGACCTCCCAGAGCGACCGCCCCCGCTCGGTCACGCTCTCGCTCAGCCGCTGGATCTTGCGCCGATAGGTGCGAAGCCCCAGCCCGAACATGTCCGCGCTCACCTTTCGACTGACCCGCTGGCGCTCGAGCTCCCGGACCAGGTCGAGGAACACCTGATCCGCGATCTGCGCCAGTGGGGCCCGGAGCCCTCGCGACGTAGCGAGCTGCGCGATGAGGATCGTCGTCTGCCGGACGATGGCGTGAATGAGGGAGTCGATGGTCATCCCGCCTCGCGAGCCGAGAGCGTCGAAATCATTCTACACCGACCTTCGGGCCAGGCCGGAGGGACAATCCGGTCCCCCTCTCGACCGAGCTCCGTCAGGCCGCCCTCGAGCGGATTTCGCGCGCGCGGGGCCGGGACGCGGCGCGGTCGTTCGACCGCCGTGCGTCTCCGGGCTATGGTTTCGCCATCGCGAGCCCCCCCACCTCGCCCCTTGCTTGCACATGGCTTCACCGCGTCGCGCGCTCGGCCGCCCCCGCTGGCCCTGGCTGTTCCTTGCCGCAACCGCCGCGCCCCTGGTCGGGTGCGGCTCGAATCGGCCCCTTCCGCGACCCGCCGGCGAGAGCGCGGGAGCACCATCGGGCACCGGCGGCGCCAGCACCTCGGGAGGCACGAGCGGCGCGAATGCCGCCGGTGACAATGGCGAGACGCCAGCGTCGGGGGGCTCGACGCCGACGATGGCCGGGAGCGCCGGGGTATTCGGTGACGCCGGGGCGCCCGGGTTCGCCGGAATGGACTCGGGCGGCGCGGACTCGGGCACGGCGGGCGCGGGCGGCGACGACGCTCCGCCGCCGCCCGGCGCCGAGGTGCTCTACGACCCGGCGACGCTCGCCACCTTCGAGCTGACCATCCCCGAGGCTTGCCGGGAGGCGCTGCAGGCCGAGCCCACCGAGTACTGCGAGGGCGCGGTCACCTACCGTCCGCCCGCCGGGCCGAGCCTGACCTTTCCCCTGGTGGGGATCCGCCTCAAGGGCCGCGCGACGATGCAGCCCTTGACCGAGAAGCCGTCGTTCAAGATCAAGCTCGACGAGTACCTCGACGGCCCCCGGCTCTTCGGCACCCGGCGGCTCACCCTGAACAACATGGTTCAGGACCCGAGCATGGCCCACGAGGTGCTCGGCTACCGCTACTACCGCGCGGTCGGCGTCCCCGCTCCCCTCTGCAACTACGCCCGCGTCGTGGTGGACGGCGAGCCCTACGGCCTGTACGCCAACCTCGAGACGGTCGACGACGAGTTCGCGGAGAGCCGCTTCGACCCGGCGCCGGGCAACCTGTACGACACCTCCAACGACGTCTACTTCGTCGACTTCCTGCCCGAGTGGCTGGGGTCCTTCGAGCTCGAGACCAACCACGACGCGCCGGACACCTCCGATCTCGAGGCGCTGATCGCCGCCGTCGGCGCGCCGGCGGAGTCGTTCTATGCGGAGGTCGGCGCGGTCCTCGACTGGGACGAGGTGCTGACGCTGGGCGCCGCGCAGGCCGTCGTCGCGGACTGGGACGGCTACTTCGGCGCCGCCAACAACTACGAGCTCTACCACGAGCTCGCGCGCGACCGGTTCCTGCTCATCCCCTGGGGGATCGATCAGACCTTCGGGACCGCGGACGGCGAGCGCGGCGAGCCGCTGGCGCAGCTCGAGTACGCCGTCGACCACTCGACCTCCGGTCGCGAGAACGGCGTCCTGTTCCGACGCTGCCGCCAGGACGACGCCTGCTGGGCCGACTACCTCGCTCGCCTCCAGACCGCGCTCGAGGTGTGGAACGGCCTCCCACTCCTCGACGAGCTCGAGGCCGCGCTCGAGCTCACCGCCGACGCCCGCGCCGAGGACACGCGCCGCCCGTACGGCGACGCCCGCAGCGAGGAGTTCGTCGAGGGCCTCCGGACCTTCCTCGTCGAGCGCGGGCCGCTCGTCGAGGCCCAGCTCGCCGAGTTCACCGCGTCGCGCTGAGCAGCGGCTGCGCGCCGCCGTCACCCCTGCCGTCAGGTCTGGGCGCCGAACACCTCGAGCAGCA
>CAYOLF010000079.1:25881-28852 GCA_964404725.1 uncultured Polyangiaceae bacterium | reverse complement strand
CGCTCGGGGGCAGCGACCGGAGGCGGAGCGAGCTGGCCAGCACGGCGGTGGAGCTCAGGACCATCAGGAGCATCGCCAGGAGCGGCGTCAGCCATCCCGCCGCCGCCACCGGGACGAAGAGCCCGTTGAAGCCGAAAGCCCAGAGGTAGTTGGCGCGCACGACGCGGGCGAGCTTGCGTCCGGTGAGCACGAGCAGCGGCGCGTCCGTCAGGCGCCCGTGGGTGGCCACGAAGCTCGCGGCGGTGAGGGCCTCGTCCGTTGAGCAGGCGAGGGACACCGACGCGGACGCCTCCCGCATGGCGAGCGCGTCGTTGGTGCCATCGCCGACGTAGAGGATGCGCTCGCCGCCCGCCTCGCGGCGGCCCACCAGCTCGACCTTCGCTTCGAGGCTCACGCCGCCCCGAGCCGCGCCGACGCCGAGCGCAGCTCGGACCTGGTCGGCGACGGGCTGCCGATCACCGGTGAGGATCTCGACCGCGAGCCCGAGCCGCTGGAGCTGGTGGACGGTTTCGGGGGCGTCGCCGCGGAGGACGTCCCCGAGCAAGAGGCAGCCGGCGGGATCGTCGCCGAAGCCGAACCAGACCAGCGTCTGACGATCGGTGGCCCCCGCGGGGAGGCGAGCGTCTGCGAACAGTCCGCGCGCCCCCACCGCGACCCTGCGACCATCGCGCACGGTGGCGCGCCCTTGTCCCGGCACGTCCTCCACGGGCTCCGTCAGCTCGGTGGGTTCGATCCGCAGGGCGGTCAGGTGAGCTCGGATGGCGCGGGCCACGGGGTGGGTCGAGCCCTCCTCCAGGGCGAGGACGACGGGGAGCCAGTCGGCTCGCTCACCGCCGGTCCAGGCGATCCGTTCGACCTCGAGCTTTCCCTCCGTCAAGGTGCCGGTCTTGTCGAAGATCACCGTCTCGACCCGACCGATTCGCTCGAGCGCGGCCGAGTCGCGCACCAGCGTGCCCCGCCGGGCCAGGGCCCCCGTGGCAGCGGCGATCGCCGCCACCCCGGCGAGGCTGAAGGCGCAGGGACAGGCCACGGCCAGGACGGCGACCGAGGGGAACCAGCCCGCCGCCGACAGCGCCTGTGCCAGTCCGAAGGCGCCCAGGCGCGCGAGCCACGCGCCCAAAGCCACCACCACCACCAGGGGCACGAACCACCTCGCGATCACGTCCGCCGACTGGAGCCGGCTCTCGCTCTGCTGGAGCGACTGCTCGATCTCCCGGACGATGCGGCGGAGCCCTGTCTCCGAGTGAACGCCGGTGACGCGCAGGCGGAGTTCCCCGTCGAGCACCAAGGACCCCGCGACCACCGGGTCACCCGGGCGCTTGGCGATGGGGGCGGGCTCGCCGGTGAGCACGGCCTCGCTGACGTGAACCACCGCTCCCTCGGCCACGCCGTCGAAGGGCACGATCTCGTCGGCGCGGAGCAGGACCAGATCCCCACGGGCCACCTCGGACACGGGACGGAAGGCGTCCACCCCCTCGAGATCAGGGACCCGCACGCGGCTCGACTCCAGACGCATCAAGGCTGCGGTCTCGCGGAACGCCCGC
Organism: uncultured Polyangiaceae bacterium; assembly: GCA_964404725.1. GTDB lineage: Bacteria > Myxococcota_A > Polyangia > Polyangiales > Polyangiaceae > JAFGBI01. The sequence continues at coordinate 27,308 of CAYOLF010000079.1, read as the reverse complement.
TCGCGCAGGCGCGCCTCGATCATCCGGCCCAGAAGCGAGACGGTGACGAGGCCCGCGGCGGTCTCGAAGTAGACCTGGTCGCTGTCCGCGAGCAGCGCGGCGACGGACAGCACGAAGGCGGCGCCCACCGAGAGCGCGATCAGCACGTCCATGCCGGGCCGCCGCGCCCTGAGGGAGGAGACCGCGCGTCGCACGGCTGGCACCCACCCGAGCCACAGCACGGGCAGACACAGGACCAGCTCCGTCCAGAGCAAGAACCGCGGCGGCTGATCCATCCACCCGAGATCGTGGGCGTAGCGGATCACCGCCAGTGACATCAGGTTCATGGTGATGACGGCGGCCGCCACGAACCGGAAGGTGAGCCCCCGGCCGAGCCGGCTCTTCTGCTCGTCCTCCACGCGGCGAAGATCGTAGCCGAGCGGAGTGAGCAGCCCGTGGAGCGCGGCCGCCGAGGTCTGGCGGAGATCGTAGCGCAGCGTCCCCGCCCCGCTCAGGAACTCGAAGCGCGCCGATCGCACCCCAGGCTGGCTGCCGAGGAGCTGCTCGACCACCCAGGCACAGGAAGGGCACACCATCCCATCGACGTAGAAGCGCTCCTCGCGCTCCGCCTCGGGATCCGGCGGGAGCGACTCGGCTGGCGTGGGTGCCTCGTCGCCGCCGGGCACGATCCCCATGCGTCGCGCCGCCTCGAGGTAGGCGCGGCCGCTGCTCTCGTCCAGGCCCGACAGGACCTCGTGGACCCGCGCGCAGCCGTGACAGCAGAACTCCCCGCCGCCGGGGCGCACGGGCGCGCCGCAGAGGCGACAGCGAGCCAGCCCGGCCTGCACCCCGTCGACCACGGCTCACCGGAGCGGCGCGGTGTCCCGCGGCGGGAACACGGGGCCCGAGCCCGCGCTGGCTCCGGCCAGCGTCCGAACGTGCTCGAGGGCGAGCAGGGTCTGCTCCGGTGTCAGCGTGTCCGCCAGCGGCAGCATGTTGCCCTGGCCGTCGCGGACCACCTGGAAGAGCTCCCGGGTGGGCCGGGACTGGACCCGCTCGGAGCGAAGATCCGTCGGCTTCGGCGCGAAGCTCTCGCCCACGATGCTCCGCGCGTCGCCGGCGGCGGCGTGACAGTGGCTGCAGTATCGCCGGTACGCTTCCCGACCGGCGGCGCTCCGGTCATCCGGGGTCATGCGGGCGACCGCAGCGCTCGCCGTCTCGAAGCCGACGGTTCCCCCGAACGGCACCGCGCCGTCGGGCGCCGGCGGCATCGGCGCCTCGAAGGGCCGCACGGCTGGGGTCGACCACATGTCCCAGCCGTTGACCGCCGCCCGGATGGTGCGCTCGAAGGGGAACCAGTCCCCGCGGTCGAACAGGGCGAGCGGGAGGAGCGCGACACCGACCAGCAGCGCGCCCACTCCGAGCCGGAACCCCCAGCCCCGCGAGGG
>CAYOLF010000079.1:0-25781 GCA_964404725.1 uncultured Polyangiaceae bacterium | reverse complement strand
CGAAATACCCGACGAACACCAGCCAGACGAGCCACGGCGTCGGCCGCTCGGTTTCGCTCACGTCGCCGCCGAAATGGTGCACGCCTTCCTCGAGCTCTCGCTCGGTCCGTTTGGTGAAGGAATACGTCAGCACATGGCTCGACCTGGCCAGGACGATGACCAGGACGAGGAGCACGCCGAGCCCGGTGACCAGGATGGCGTCGAGCTCTCCGAGCATCAAGTAGGGCGGCATCCGGGGCTCTCCCTTCAGTCGAGGGTCTTCAGCACGACGACCAGGGTGGACAGGAGGGCGAGGCCCCCCGTGAGCAGCACGGCGCCCACCGCGACGTAGGACAGCCGGCGCCGCGCCGGCGCGGCATGCGGCTCCGCGGCGCTCGCCCCGGCGAGGGGGAGGTAACGGGCGCGATCCTGGTCGTCGAACTGCCGGGTGCGGAGCGCCCACAGGAGCACCAGCACCGCCATCACGGTGCCGCTGATCAGGTAGAAGAGCCAGAAGGGAACGAACATCACCGGACCTCCGGGCTCGGACTCGACGGCCTTGGATCGGCGGGCTCGAACGCGGCGTCGATGCCGCGCGGCTCGGCGTTCCCGTCGTCGATCCCGATGAACTGCCGGGCCACGTAGCCCGAGACGTCCCAGATCTTCTCGCTCTCGAGCTCGTGTTTGAAGCTCGGCATCGCCGTCCCGGTGACGCCGTTCATGATTTGGTAGTAGAGCATTCCGCCGGTCGCGCCCCCAGCCAGGCCGTGGCGGCGCAGGGTGGTGAAGTTCAGGGGCGGCGGGTAGACGAACGCCGCCGCCGGCCCCTGTCCGTCGCCGACCGGCCCGTGGCAGCCGAGGCAATTCCGCTGGTAGACCACCGCGCCTCGGGTCAGTAGCACCTCCGTGATGGGGTAGGGGTTCGGGACCTCGAGCCACCCGCGGGGCACGTGCCGGTGCAGCCACTCGACGTTCTCGTCGGCCCCGCGCTGGTACGCGTCGATGGCCTGGTGCCGCCAGTGCCACTGGCGATCGTTCCGCTCCTTGGCTAGCTTCCCGCCGAGGCTCTGCACGTACGCGATCAATCGGTCCTGGTCGGCAGCGTCGAGGTGAGAGAAGGCTGGCATGAACGAGTCGGGTCGGGTCCACCGGGGGTTGTAGAAGTGGGCGCGGTGCCAGTCGTCGGTGCGCTGACCGCCCGCCTGAGAGAGGTCCGGCCCGTTGCGATTGGAGCCGAGCTGGGGCGCCGACTCGCCCGCGTAGTCCCCGGCCTCCGCCAGGCGCCCAGCCATCGGTCCCCAGTCGTATTTGCGGACGTACTGGGTGTGGCAGTACTGGCAGCCATACTGGATATAGAGCCGCTTTCCCTCCTGCTCGAGCGGCGTGGGCGGCACCCGGTTCGGTGACGGGACGTTGTGGTGCGGATTGGTCAACCCCGGGGTGACGACCACGGCGAAGAAGATCAGAACCAGGATGCTCGTGGTGCCGATCGCTAAGACCTTGGCGTCCATCACGATCATGGCGTCACCACGCCTTCCAGACCCCCGCGATCGCCGTCGCGCGGGGACGGCTCGCTCACCTCGTCGCCCCGCCCGCCGGACTCGGCCCTCGGCGCGCGCGCGGCCGCGGAGATCGGGAGCTCGGCGCTCGCGGACCTTCCGACCGCGCTCAAGACGACGTTGTAGATGAACAGGAGCGCCCCCGTGAAGACCATGATCCCGGAGATGGCCCGCACCGCGAAGTAGCGGTGGAGCGCGGGCAGCAGGCGATAGACGTCCTCACCGCTCAGCCAGCCCTCCCCCTGGATGAGCCCGGCGAAGGTGAGCGACAGGAAGATGCCCATGGTCCCGGTGAGCATCAACCAGAACTGGATGTCCGCGAGGCGCGTCGAGTGGAGGGGACGGCGCGTGACCAAGGGGAGGAGAGAGTAGACGGACCCCATGGCGATGAAGCCGCCGAAGCCCAGCAGCGCGATGTGCGCGTGGGCCACCACCCACTGTGTGAAGTGGGTGACCCGCTGCACGCTGGGCAGCGACTGGAACGGGCCCTGGAGGCAGGTGACCAGGTACCACAGGGTGCCCGTGAACACGTACTTGGCCCCGACGTCGTCGAGCAGGCGGTCGAGGCGGCCCCGCACCGGCAGCCAGACGTTGGTCAGGAAGGCGAACACCGGGATCACCAGCGCGATGGAGTTGACGACGGAGATCACCTTGAGCCACTGCGGGACCGGCGCCTGGAGCAGGTGGTGGGTGCCCGTGTGGGTGTACATCACGATCAGCGCCCAGAAGCCGAACAGCGATAGCGTGTGGCTCCAGAGGGGCGTCCGCGTGGCCCGGGGCAGGATGTAATAGGCCAGCGCGATCGCTTGCGGCGTGATCACCAGCCCCACCACGTTGTGCCCGTAGAACCACAGCAAGATCTGATCGTCGATCCCCTCCCAGGACCCGACCGAGGGCCGCCAGACGACGTTGCCCACGGCGTAGACGAAGAACGTCCAGAGCAGCCCGCCCGCGACGTACCACACGCTGACGTAGAGCAGCGGCTCCTGCCGCCGGGCGATGGTCCCGAACACGAGATAGATGAGCACCGCCACCGCCACCAGGATCCCCACGTCGAGCACCCACGGCAGCTCCGCGTACTCTCGCCCCTGGGTCAGGCCGTAGGGGAGCGCGAAGAGGATGCCGAGGCACAGGGCGTTCCAGAACCAGACCGCGAAGTTCGCGATCCGCTCGGACGGGAGCCGGGAACGGCAGACGGCGGGGACCACGTGGAGGAAGCCCCCGAAGTAGGCCGGCAGCAGGAACCCGAAGATGACCAGGTTGATGTGCGTCGGGCGCAGCCGACCGAAGGAGAGCTCGGGCACCGAGGGCAGCAGGTCGGGCGCCACCATCTCGTAGGCCGCCGTGAGCCCGAGCAGGAGAGCGACGCCGAGCCAGACGGCGGAGGTGATGAAGAAGCGGCGCGAGGCGCTCCCCGGCTCGTTCGGCAGCAGTAGGTCGATCACCTGGCCCATGTGCTTGGCTCCGGACTCGCCGTCACTGGTGGCATGCCACGCAAGTCCTCGGCGCGTCCCGCTCGGTGTGGCAATCGAGGCAGAACCCCATGTAGAAGGTCACCTTCCGCAGGCGGTCCACCTGCTCGACGTCGCCGTGGCATTCCTGGCAGCGGACGCCGGAGGTCAGGTGACGGAAGTGGGGGAAGTACACGTGGTCGGGGTTGTAGTAGACGCGGACCCAGGGCACCTCCTCGCCGCGGGTCACGAAGCCCTTCAGCGTCTCGATCTCCGTGTGGTGGGGGATGATGTGGTCGTGGCAGCCGAGGCACTTCGCCGCGGCGGGCACGCCCGCGTTCTGCGAACGCTCGGCGGATTCGTGGCAGTAATTGCAGTCGATCGCCTTGTCCGTCGCGTGCAGCCGGTGGGAGAACGCGATGGGCTGCTCGATCGGTCCCGCGAACATCGCCCGATCGAAGGCCAGCTCCTGGCCGTAGTCCCGGGACCAGCGGGGTAGGAGCTGGACCGCGACGAAGGTGCCGACGGCCACCACGCCGAAGAGCCCGACCAGCAGCGGTCCGGCGATACCGCCGCGGAGCCGCCGCGACCCCGGGTTCGTCGTCGCGCTCATGGCCTCGTCCCCTGCGAGCCGCCGCCGAACTCGCGGGCGAAGATCTCATCCCCGATCGGCATGATGGGGACCCGGGTGAAGAGGGCGTGGAAGGCGTACCAACCCAGGCCGAGGCAGCCCAGGAGCGCCAGGGCCGAGGCGGCGAGCGGTCCGAGCGGCGCGGCGTCGTGGAGCGCGTGCGCCTCCGCATGTCCGGCGCCGGCGTGGGCGAGGATGGGCGGCGCGATCTCGACGAACCGGGCGAGGAAGATCCCAAGCACGACCGCGACGGCGACCGGGCCGAGCAGGGCCCGGGTCGACTTGACCTTACGAAAGAGCAGCGCCGAGAACGGGACGAGGAAGTAGAGGCCGAGGCTGAGCCAGGAGACGCTCGCCCAGGGGGTGCCGACCCCCCGCTCGCGGGTGATGAGGTAGGCGGTTTCTTCCGGCAGGTTGCCGTACCAGATGGTGAGGTACTGCGACCAGAAGAAGTCCGTGTTCACCAGGGTGAAGGCGAAGAGCAAGGTCGCGAGGTCGCGCTGGCGTTGCGCGGTGAGGAAGTGCGACAGCGGCAGGCTTCGCCGCAGGCCGAGGGACGCCAGCACCAGGAGCGCGAGCCCCGAGAACAGCGCGCCGATGAAGTGCCAGGCCCCGAAGAGCGTGCTGATCCAGGTCGGGTCGAGCGCCATCACCAGGTCGAAGCCGAGCAGGGAGAAGCAGGTGGCGAACACGATGCACACGGCCGGAGCCAGCACCGCCAGGCGACGCTCGCAGCGGAGCGCCTCCGTCGCGCCGTCCTCGATGCCCCGGGCGAGCCATCGACCGAGCCCACCGTCGAAGCGACGGCGGACCTGGGGCAGGCAGAAGTCGCGCCGGAACGAGTAATAGAGGAACCACAGCGAGACGCCGTACGCCAGGCCCAGGCACCCGAGCACCCTGGCGTCCCAGAACCCCCGCACCAGCCACGCGGCGCGGCCTCCCTGCAGGTGGTGAGCGTGTGCCCAGGGGAGGAAGTCGCCGCCGAAGCCGAGCAGCAGCAGGACGCCGACGACGGCGAGGGGCATCAGCACGAGGCTCCCCTCGGCGAGTCGTCGATAGGCGCGCCCCCACTTGGCCCCGGTGAGCTGGAAGATGGCGGACAGCACGGGGCCCGACACGCCGAGCCCGGCCACCACCACCGTGCTCACGAGCAGGGCGACATACGCGGCCGCCGGCCGCCCGCTGACGAGGCTCCCGGCGATCCCGGCGGCACCGAGGCCGAGCGACGCGACGGCGGCGATCTTCACGCCCGGGCCGACCGCGCTCGGCGCCGCCTGGAGCACGCGTTCGACGAGCTTGCGCCGGCTCACGGGCGGCCCTCCTCGCCGAGCTCCTGCACCTCGACGGCCCCGGCGCCCTCCAGGATCTCGCGCGCCCGGTCGAGCTCGCCGTCGTCACCCACGACCCAGATCCCGAACCGATCGCGGGAAAACTCGGCGCGGTAGCCGCGCGGCGGGGGCCCGAAGGCCGGCAGCCCCGCGAAGGCCAGCAGCCCGCCGAGGGTGAACAGGGCGCCGAACAAAATGGTGAGCTCGAAGCCGACGACCACGATCGGCACCACCGAGTAGACCGGCTTGCCGCCCACGACCAGCTCCCAGACCGCCGCGGTCAAGAGGGCGAGCCCCAGGCCGGTGATCAGCCCGGCGGCAGCGCCGGTGAAGGTGACGAACCGGACCCCGCTGCGACCCGGGCTGACCGTCCGCAGCACCTGCTCGTCGGGGACCGGGGAGTAGACGTCGACCACCGCGAGCTTGTCCTCGCCGAGCCCGCGCAGGGCGGCGTGCAGGCAGTCCACATGGGCGAAGACACCGAGCAGGCCCCGCCCGGCGCCGTTCGCCACGCGGCTGCGTCGCCGGCTCACGAGGCGCCTCCCCGCACCGGGTGCGGCATCGATTCCTTCACCTCGGCGACCGACAGGGCGGGGAGGACCTTGATGAACCCCAGGAACAGGAGGAAGAACCAGCCGAAGGACCCGGCGACGATCCCCCACTCCACCCAGGTTGGCCAGTACGTGCCCCAGGCGTGCGGCAGGAAGTCGTGGGCGAGCGAGGTGACGATGATGTTGAAGCGCTCGAACCACATGCCGAGGTTGACGGCCATACTGACCAGGAAGAGACCCAGCAGGCTGGTCCGGACGCGCTTCCAGAAGAACAGCAGCGGGATGACCGCGTTACATAGCACCATGCCCCAGAAGACCACCGCGTACTCGCCGGTGGGGCGGTACCGGAACACCGCGACCTCGAAGGGATTGCCCATGTACCAGGCCAGGAAGAACTCGACGCCGTAGGCGTAGCCGACCACCAGGGAGGTGAAGAGCAGCACCTTCGCCATGCCCTCGAGGTGGTAGATGCGGATGATGTGCTCCACGCGGAACACGCGCCGGAGGGGGATGCCGATGGTCAGGACCATGGCTAACCCGGACAGGATCGCCCCGGCGACGAAGTAGGGAGCGAAGATGGTGGTGTGCCAGCCGGGGACCACGCTCATCGCGAAATCCCAGCTGACGACCGAGTGCACCGAGATGACCAGCGGCGTGGCGAGCCCCGCGAGCAGGACGTACGCCGCCCCGTAATGCTTCCACTGGCGCACCGAGCCCACCCACCCCAAGCTCAGGATCCGCCAGACGGGTCGGAAGAGCGGGCGCGACTCGCGCTCCCGGATGGACGCGATGTCGGGGACCAGGCCGATGTAGAAGAAGACGGCGCTCACCGTCAGGTAGGTGCTGATCGCGAGCACGTCCCAGACCAGCGGTGACCGGAAGTTTGGCCACAGCTCCCGGCCGTTGGGGTACGGCAGGATGTAGTACATCACCCACAGCCGCCCCAGGTGGATGAGCGGGAAGAGGCCGGCCGTCATCACGGCGAAGATGGTGGACGTCTCCGCGGCGCGGAAGATGGCGGTGCGCCACGGCACCCGGAGCAGGAACAAGATCGCCGAAACCAGCGTGCCGGCGTGGCCGATGCCGACCCAGAACACGAAGGTGGTGATCAGCGCTCCCCAGCCCACGGGGTTGTTCAGGCCGGTCACGCCCATTCCCCGGAAGACGAGGTAGGTCCAGCAACCCCCGCCCAAGGCGACCAGCGCCAGGCAAAGGCCGAGCAACGCGAGATACCACCGCCCCGGCCGACCGAGCGTGGCCAGGATGTCGTCCTCGACGCGGGCGTAGCTGAAATCGCCCAGGTTCCTTACCCGGATGGGGTCGACGTGGTGCGCGGCGGCGCTCACGCTACACCTCCTCCGGCGTCGAGTGCACCCGGCGGAGGTAGACCACCCCGGGTCGGGTGTTCAACGACCAGTCGAGCAGGCGGTAGGCCCGCGGATCCTGCGCTAGCCGTGTGACTCGGGCCGAGCTCTCCCGGAAGTCGCCGAAGCTGAGCGCCCCGGTCGGACAGGTCTGCACGCAGGCGGGGCGGATCTCCTGATCGCGCACCGTTCGCCGCTCGGCCTTGGCGCGGTTGGTGACCTCGCGGATGCGCTGGATGCACAACGTGCACTTCTCCATCACGCCGCGGGTACGAACGGTCACGTCCGGATTGAGCTGCTGGTTCTCCGGCTCGGGGCGGGGCCAGTCGAAGTAGTTGAACCGCCGGACCTTGTAGGGGCAGTTGTTGGCGCAGTAGCGGGTCCCGATGCACCGGTTGTAGATCTGCGCGTTGAGCCCATCGGGGGTGTGATAGGCAGCGAACACCGGGCACACGGTCTCGCAGGGCGCCTGGGTGCAGTGCTGGCACATGACCGGCAGCCAGCGGATCCGCGGGGCCCCCCCGGGCGCCGGGGCTACGTGCTTCTCGATGCGGATCCAGGACTGCTCGCGCCCCAGGCGGACCTGCTGCTGCCCCACCGTGGCCACGTTGTTCTCGGCGTAGCAGGCCACCACGCAGGCGCCGCAGCCCGTGCACAGGTCGAGGTCGACCACCATCCCCCAGCGGTGCTCCGGGTGCGTGGTCAGCGGTACGATGTTCTCCGGGACGGGCTGCCCGCCCGAGAAGACCTCGTCCGCGGGCATCGGCAGCGGCTTGCCGTGCGGCTTCTCCCCCGGCGGTGGCAGCTCCTCGCCGTGGCGGGTCATGATCGGGAACCGGCCGGCGCGCGCGTCGGGCAGCTCGACCCCGAGGGCCAGGAAGCGCTCCGCCGACTCCGTGCCCCCGGAGACGCTGGTGAGTTCGCCCGGGCCGAGTCGAGTCACCGCGACCCGGGTGGCGGCGAGCGCGAGCGCTCCGCTCGGCACGTCGAGCACCGGCGCGACGAGGGCCAGGACGTTGCCGCTCGTCATCGCGCCCGCCGTGTGGACGCGCCCGCCGCCGCAGCGGACCGCCACGGAGCCGGGCGCCAGATCGGGGTCGACCAGGGCGGGCCCCCGGAGCTCGACGCCCCGCGCCTCCAGGCGGAGCTCATCGCCGGTGCGGATCCCTCGTGCCTCGGCCAGGTCCTGGGCCACCTCGACGGGCACCTCCCACGCCGTCTGCGTGAGCGAGTCAGGGGTTTCGAGCAGCCAGGAACGCGTCGCCTCACGGCCGTCGTGGAGCAGGGAGGACATGGCGACGACGAGCGCGGCGTCACCTTCCGCCGAGGTCGTCGGGCTGGGGACCACCTCGAGCCCCCGGGGGAGGCCAGCGGAGAGCTCGACGGCCGTCGCGGGCACGTCTTCGGCGAACGAGCCGCCGACGACCAGGACGTCGTCGAGCTCTCGCGGCGTACGCTGAGCCCACCGCTCCACCACGTACCGCTTGAAGTCGCCGTGGCGCGTCGTGTGCCCTGCGCGGCGGACCAGCTCGAGGAGCACGTCGCCCGCGTGGCGCGAGGGGTGGAGGGGCGCGCGGACCGGCTGCATCATGCCGGAAATCCCCCGCGCCACGTCGAAATCACCCCACGACTCCAGGGGATGGTGCACCGGCAGGACGACGTGCGCCTGCGCGGTGGTCTCGTCGTGCTCGGTGGCGAGCGCGACCAGGAACTTGCTGCCTCCGAGGCGCGCGGCCGCTTCCTGTGGCAGCGAGTAGGCGGGGTTGGACCCCTGCACGAGGAGGACGTCCAGGTCGGCGGCGCTCGCGGCGAGGGCGATCGCCGCGCGCATCGGGCTGGCCTTGGACAGGGCCGTCTCCGCCCCGTAGCGGAGTGCGCGCCCGACGGCGCCCAGCAGGGCGTTGGTGAGCAGGACCGCCGCCTGCACCGAGCTCGCTTGCGCGGTGGCGACCTCCGAGCCGCCGTAGAGCACGAGCGGACTCTGCGCGGTGACCAGCAGCTCGGCGAGCGGCTCGACGTCGATCCCGCTCCGAGGCGCGCCCAGCGCGGCGATCGCGGCCTGATACCGCGCCGCGCGCTCCGCTGGCAGGCCGTCTCGCCGTCGCCGGAACACGGCCCCGAGGAGCTCCACGGCCGCGGCGCCCAGGGCGTCGGCGGGGACGGCGCGGAATCGATCGGCCCCGGTCGCTGTGAGGTTGCGCCGTGGGCCCCAGTACTCGAGCGCCATCCGACGGCCCGAGGCGCCGAAACCGTGCTCACCGGCCCACTCGCGCGAGAGCTTGACCGGCGACAGGAAGCCGTCGAGGAAATCCGCGCCGAGGGAGGCGACGAAGTCCGTCCCGCGGAGGTCGACGAAGGGGACCTCGGGCCGGTCGAACACCACGCCCGAGGCGTGGGCCAGCGCGGTCGGGGCCGTGGGCTCGTGGTGCACCAGCGTCACCGCCGGCCAGGGTGCGAGCGCGTCGGCCAGCAGATCCTCGAAGGCCCCGCTCTCCAGCCCAGTGAAGACGCCGAGGCTGCGAGCCCCCCGGAGATGCGCTGCGACCTCGACCAGCGCCTCCTCCCAGCTCGCCTCCTCCAGGCGCCCTCCGCGCCGGATCAGCGGGCGAGCCACGCGGTGGGGCGAGTAGAGCCCCTGGATGAAGGCCTGACCGCGGGCGCAGAGGGCTCCCTGATTGATGGGGTGCGCGGGGTTTCCCTCGAGCTTGATGGGGCGCGCCTCCCGGGTCTTGACCACCACCCCGCAGCCCGCCGGGCACGCCCGACAGACCGTGGCGAAGTAAGTGGCGACGCCCGGGGTCTGCTCGCGCAGCGGCGTGAGGTAGGCGTGGAGGCGCTCTTTTGGCGCCCCGTGGCAGGAGGTCGCCGTCGCCGCCCCGATCAGCCCCATCAGCTCGAGGAACCTGCGTCTCTCCATGAATGATCCTGGTCGGAAGCCGGCGCCGAAGTCATCAAGGATGGTGGGGGCAGGGTGCAGGAGCCGCGGTGCCCGCCTGGGCCACGGACGAGAGGTTCCGCTGTCCCTTGAGCACGAGCCAGCCCCCCGTCACCGTCATGGCCACGGCGAGCAGCGCCGGCGCCAGTCGTCCGAACCGGCGAAACGCGTGCCCGGAGACGAGCCCCACGGCGGCGAGCAGCGGGACGGTCCCCGCCCAGAACGCCAGCAACGCGAGCCCGCCGCCGATCGCCGAGCCCGCCGTGACGGCCCGCGCGAACGCGACGTACAGCACGCCGCAGGGCAGTAGCGCCGTGAGCAGGCCCAGCCCGAGCATGCCGAGCCCATGCCCCGAGGTGACCAGCCGCCGCAGCCCGTGGGTCAACAAGCCCCCTGGCCCACCACGGTTCGCCGCCGGGCGGCGTAGCTCCAGGAGGCCGATGGCGATGATGCCAACGCCGAGCAGCACCTGGATCCACCCCCCCACCGCGCGCGACGCGAAGAGCGAGCCGATGGCGACCCCCGCCGCCCCGAGCAGCATGCCGATCAGCGCGTAGCCGACGCCGCGACCGGCGTGGTAGGCGGCCTGCCAACCGGCGAGCCGCCACCCGAAGCGACCCGCGCCCGCCGCTGCCTGGGGGCAGCCCCGCTTGCCGCCGCAGTCCCCGAGGCTGCCGCAGTCGGGCGTCGCCGCGACGCGCAAGGCCTCCGGGCTCGCCGAGCCGGCGGCGGGCAGCGCCCCGAGCGGCGCCGAGGCCACGGCGATGAGCGGTCCACACATCGTCGTGCAGTGGAGCGACGAGGCGAAACCCAGCGCAAGCATGAGGCCCAGGTCGAGAGTCTCCATGGCGGCCCGAGGGCCCCCCCGGCTGCCGGCACAGGGGGTGGCCCGACCCTATCCGCGACCGCGCGCCGATGGAACCCGGATCTCGGGGACCGCGCACAGGATTCCAGGCCCCCCGAGCAACCTCCACGGCGCGACCCCGGAGTCACCACGTGACTCACCCTGGTCACCCGTCGCAGAGCGTCGCCGAGCTGCGTGCCATGGCTCCGCTCCGCGGGATCGAGGGTCGCCCTCCACCGTCACCCTCGTCGCCGCCGTCTCGCTGCTGACTCCAGAGGAGCGTGGCGAGGTGCGGACCCGGCCAGGCGGGGCGGAACCGGCACGAGCGTCGGTTGCTGGCGACCGTCTCCGCCCCGTGCGGCCTGCGGGCCTCGGGGACACGACGTCGCTGCGCGCCTCCCCTCCCGACCCAAGTAGGACGCGACTCGCTGAACTGGCGGCCGGCCGCGTCGCCGAGTGGTGGCGGCCGCGACCGAGGCGCAGAAGCCGGGGATCAGTATCGGGACGGAGCGGACCACGATGCCCCGAACCCATCGCCCGCGCGGCCGAGAAATGCGCGATCTACCTGCGGCGAAATGCGCGACCACGACGGCTCCAAACAAGCAATCAAGTCTCGCGTGAATCCTATGCAGCGGGGGTGCAGTTCCTCACACCCGTGACCGCTCTCTGATGCGGTTCGCGGCCCGCCCTCGGTGACGTTCCACGCTGGTTTTTTGCCTCCTAGCTCGCGGAGCCGCCAGACGGCGTCACCGCTCCGCGCGGACCTTTGAACTGAAAGCGGACGCTGATTTTCGGCAGACGTTGCCCGACATCCAAGATATACTGCAACGAGTCTCAACACTGGAGATTGGAAATGAAGTGGGTTGGCTCTCGGGTCGTGCGTGCGTTTCCCTGGGTTCTCGTCGCGTCGCTGCTCGGCGTGGGTGGCTGTTCCAGCGACCCGTCGGAGGGGGCTGACCCCGCGGGGGGGTGCCTCCCCGACCAGCTCCAGTGCGGCAACACGTGCGTGGACCCCCGCGTGGATCCGAGCAACTGCGGGGCCTGCGGCACCGCCTGTTCGGCGGGGATGACCTGCCAGAGCTCCCAGTGCCAGTGCCAGGCGGGGCTGACCGCCTGCGGGGCCGGCTGCACGAACACCAACGAGGACGGCAACAACTGCGGGGCCTGCGGCACCGTCTGCGTCGCCCCGCAGGTCTGCTCCATGGGCACCTGCTCGGGCGCCTGCGCGGGGGACCTGACCGCCTGCGGCACCAGCTGCGTCGACACCGACACCAGCCTCCAGCACTGCGGCGCATGCGACGTCCCCTGCGCGGCCGGCCAGGCCTGCAGCGCCGGCGCCTGTCAGTGCGCGGTCGCGGGTCAGCTCCTCTGCGGCGGCGCGTGCGTGGACGCGCGGACCAGTGTGGCGCACTGCGGCGCTTGTAACAACGCCTGCGCTGCCGGCCAGAGCTGCACCAATGGGGTCTGCACCGGCGGCGGCACCGGCGGGGCTGGCACCGGCGGGACCACGACCGGCGGCGGCGGGACCACGACCGGTGGCGGCGGGACCACGACCGGTGGCGGTGGGGCCACCACCGGTGGCGGCGGGGCCACGACCGGTGGCGGTGGGACCACCACCGGTGGCGGTGGCGTCGAAACCGGCGGGGCCACGACCGGCGGCGCCGAAACCGGCGGCGCCGAAACCGGTGGCGCCACGACCGGTGGCGCCGAAACCGGCGGGGCCACGACCGGCGGCGGTGGCACCGAAGACCCCGACTGCGACACCACCCTGCCGGTTCTGGATAACCCGGCGCCTGCGGCAGACTACGCGGAAGAGGTCGGCGGTGTGTCCTTCGACATGGTCTACATACCGGGCGGCACCTTCACTCTGGGGTGTGAAGGCGGTAGCTGCGATCCCGACACGAGCCCCGTGTCGGGCGTGTCAGTCAGCAGCTATCACATGATGAAGAACGAGGTTTCGTCCGCTCTGCGACAAGCCGTGACGGGTGAGAGTTCGTCCGGCTTCGGCAGCGGCAACTGGTACGACTGCATCAGACTCGCTTGCGAGTTGAGCCGCCAGACAGGCAGGCCGTATCGGATGCAGACCGAGGCTGAGTTCGAATACGCAGCGAAGAACCACCTGAGCAAGCTGGCACAGATCGACAGCAGCGAGGAGTGGGCGTACAATTCGTGGAGTGGCACCCATTCGACCGACCTCACGGATCCGGTCGGGGCGGCCAGCGGAAAACACACGCAGAAGACGCGGCGCGACAAGGCGACTGGCGACAACATCACCGGGCGCCTCATCCGTTCCATCGACGGCATCGGCCCCGCTTGCCGCTTGGTCGTCTCGAATGAGATGGAATACCCGGAGGAATATGTGCCGCCCTGCGAGATCTGCCCCCTGAAGGTGGAGGAGCCGGACAATTCCTACCGCGACCCGCGGTGGATCACCGGCAGCGATATGCACTGGGTAGCGGGTGCCGAGCTGGGGTTTGGCACCATGGATCTCAGGGTCTGGGAGGATGGGACCGCCAGACAAGGCAGCGCTGACGGCCAGTGGTTCACTTCGAACAATATCGCCTTCGTGTTCGTGCCGAATTCAGGAGAAAGCGTCACCTACCAGTATATCTTCCTGGATGAAACGCAGGGGTCGCTGCTCTCCAACGCCGGTTTTGGCTTTGGGACCGGCGGCTTCATCGGGAGGATCGCGAAGGAGCCGGGGGACAGCATCGCCAAGCCGAGCATCGCCAACCTGCAGAGCGGCGAGGCCCTCGCCACGGCGGCCGGGCCCAACTACAAGATGGTCGACATGGAGAGCATCCCCGAGTCGGCTAAGGGACAGGATCCGCGGCTGCTCGATGGAGTGGGCCAGGGATGGTTCCAGAACAACATCAACGCCGGTGGGACGCACAACTACAGAAAAGACGTGGACCCCGACGAATTCAGGTTCGTCGTCATCGATGGAGGGCAATCGATCATCCTCGCCAACGGTAGCTGGTTCACCGTCAACGACACGTTCCTGCGGATAACACACGCCGACGGATACGCGTGCGATTACCTGTACACCGTGTCAGCGGACGGGGGCACCTTCTATCACAACTCGTACCAGGCGTATGAGCGCGCTGACTTCAGGATGTTCGAGATCTACTCGAACACCAGCGGCGAGTACCCTCCCACCTGCATCGGTACCAGCTGCAGCGAGGAGATCCCGAAGGGTCAGGCGGCGTCGTTCTATGCCACCCAGGACGTTGGCCAGTCGACGTTCGTACCAGCACGGTGCCCAGCGGGCGGCTGCAATTAGGCAGCTCAACCCAGAGAGGCTGATTCGGCCGGATTGAGTTCCTTGGCCTCGTCATTGTTCGCCAGCGCTGGCGAAGTGCCATCGGTGAGCACTTCGCTGGCGCGGGGGGAGCGGTTGCCACGCGGAGGTTCGAGTGCCGCGCGCCTGCGGACGGTCCGATGAGTCGCGCTTGATCGACCTACGCGCGAAGGGGAATAGGCGCTACGGTTTGCTCGCGCGCTCGCATTCTGCAGAGGTCCTCATGAGATCGACTCTTCTGTCCGTGGGCTTCGTGGCACTGACGGTGCTGGGGGCGGCCTGCGCATCGGATTCGGGTGGCTCCAGCGATACGGGTGGCTCCAGCGTCACGGGTGGCGGCCCGAGCTCGGGCGGCACTTCCAGCACCGGGGGATCCACACCGAGCGGCGGTGCGGGCGGCGACGCACGCACTGGAGGCGGACCAGGCTCGGGCGGTGAACAGCCCAGCGGCGGGGCGCAGCCCACGTCAGGGGGCTCCACCGGAACGGGCGGTGCCCCGACCTCGGGCGGCACCACCAGCACCGGGGGATCCACCGCGAGCGGCGGCTCGGGCGGCGACGCACGCACTGGGGGCGCACCTGGCTCGGGCGGCGCACCAGAGAGCGGCGGGGCGCCTTCGGGTGGCGTTACCGAAACGGGTGGCGCCGCGGGCTCGGGCGGCACCGCCGGCACCGGGGGATCCCCGTCGAGCGGCGGCTCGAGCGGCGACGTGGGCACCGGGGGCGCGGCGGGCTCGGGCGGAGCACCAGAGACCGGCGGGGCGGGGCGTGGCGAAGCGACGCACGCGCGCACGATCGAGGTGGGGGGGCTCACCTTCGATGCGCTCGAAGCGGGGCCCGACGGCGAGCCGGTCCTGCTGCTACATGGTTTTCCCGACACGTCGCTGATGTGGTCCGGCCTGATGCCGGTGTTGTCGAGCAACGGCTACCACTGCCTCGCACCGGACCAGCGCGGGTACAGCCCCGGCGCGCGCCCGACCGAGGTGGACGCTTACCGTTACGAGGAGCTCATCGCGGATGCGTTCGCCTTCGGCCGCGAACTCGGCGATCGGTTCCACCTGGTCGCCCACGATTGGGGCGCGAACGTGGGGTGGCTCATGCTCGCCACGGATCCCTCGCCGGTCGCCTCCTTCACCGCGATCTCTATCCCGCACTACCAGGTCTGGGCGCGCTCGGTCTACGAAGACCAGGGGATGGCTACCTACCTCTCGTTGCTCGACATCTGGATGACCGAAGGCGACGGGGAAGCCTTCTGGACACCGGAGGCGATGAGGAACATGTGGTCGGCGAAGCCTGCCGAGCAGACCGAGGCGACCATCGCGCACATGATGGAGCCGGGCGCCATGACCGCGGCCCTGAACTGGTACCGGGCGTCGCGAGGCCACCGGAGCGTGATCGAGGATTTTGAGCCCTGGGAGGTAGATGTCCCCACGCTCCTCATCTTCGGCAGTGACGACATGGGGCAGAGCACGGTGACCGATACCGCACCGCTCATGACGGGCAGCTATCGCGTCGTGCAGCCGGATGGCGGCCATTTCATCGTCGACGAGCAGCCAACGGTCGTGGCCGAGGAGACGCTCGCGCACCTGCAGGCGAATCCCATCCAGTGATGGTGGAGGCCGCGGCGTTCCACGGCGCGGCGGACGTTCGCGGGCCAGGTGACGACGGCGCGGAGCCTCCTCGCGGCCCTGCAGAGCGGGCGTTGCTCTGGATCTACCTGAGCCGGAGTGCACGAGTGCGGCGGCCGGCACGAGTGCACCGAGGACCACGGCCCGAGCGGAGCGAGCGCCGCCGGCGCAGCAGGAAACCCGCTACAACAGCTCCGGGCCTACGGACCCCAGCGCAGTGACTCGACGGTGTCGGCGGCGCCGGGGACGGCGGTGCTCTCACGGAAGGTGACGTAGGCCTCGAAGGTGCCGCCGTCCTGCCCGGGGTCCGCGGCGTAGTGGTTCGCTATGAGCTGCGCGGTGACGCTCGCGACCTCGGCGCAGTCCGGCGACCGGTAGGGGAGTACGTCGGCCTCCGAGTCGCACTCGAGGTCCGTGCTGAACCCGAACTGGAGCTCGAGCAGGCCGTCGGGCGAGAAGACCGCGCGGGCCTCGCCGGGCGCCGTGAGCGCGACCAGGCGACCGTCGTCGGTCGCGAGCGTCACTTCGATGGGGATGCCGGCGATCTCGACGTTCTCATCGAGGTCCCGCGCGCAGGCCTCGGTCGCCTCGGTGCTCACCGCGAGGTCGAGGACGGTTTCGCTCTCGTCGTTCCAGGTCGCGCTGACCTCGGCCGCGCCGAACGCGCTCGCGAGCTCCGCCAGGAGATCCACGCCCCGGAACGGCTCGGTGAGGTCGACGGCGAATTCGCCGACGCCGCAGTCGGTGTCGGACCAGGTGGCGAAGCCGGGCTGGCCCCCGCCGGTGCCGGTGTTCCCGCGCGTGGTTTCGGTCCACAGCATCATCTCTCCCACGCAGGCCTCGCCGAGCGGTGCGAGCTGGGCGAAGAGGTGGACCGTGGTGTCGGCGGGCGCGGAGATCTCGATCCAGTCCTCGACGTCCCCCGGCGTGAGCTCGACATCCACGGTCGGGGCCGTCTCGTCGCCGTAGGTCCGCACCGTGGTCGGCGCGTCGCGCGCGATGGTCCCGTTCGTGGTTTCCAGCGTCACCGCGGCGTCGATCTCGAGGTAGGAACCGCAGGCGACGACGCCGGAGGCTGCCTCGCTCTTGCGCTGCTCGACCCACCGCGCGGAGCCCTCGTCCACGGTCACCGTCGCGGTGACCCGGTCGGTCCCGGCCTCGGGCGTGATCGCGAGGAGCGGGGACCAGCCGGAGCCGTCCCAGGCGAGGTCGGCCTCGCAGCTGCCGGCGGCGCTGGAGTAGACCTCTGCGGGCGTCCCGAGCGACGTCTCCGCGGTCCACGCGACCGCCGTGGTGGAGACGATCACGCAGTCGTCGTCGGCCCCCATCGTGTCGCGGTTCGCGTCGGTGTCGGACCAGGTGGCGAAGCCGGTCTGCGCCGCGCCGGTGCCGGTGTTCCCGTGCGAGGTCTCGGCCCGCAGCGTCATCTCTCCCGCGCAGGCCTCGCCGAGCGGTGCGAGCTGGGCGAAGAGGTGGACCGTGGTGTCGGCGGGCGCGGAGATCTCGATCCAGTCCTCGACGTCCCCCGGCGTGAGCTCGACATCCACGGTCGGGGCCGTCTCGTCGCCGTAGGTCCGCACCGTGGTCGGCGCGTCGCGCGCGATGGTCCCGTCCGTGGTTTCCAGCGTCACCGCGGCGTCGACCTCGAGGTAGGGACCGCAGGCGACGTCGCCGGAGGCCGCCTCGTCCGCGCGCTGCTCGACCCACCGCGCGGAGCCTTCGTCCACGGTCACCGTCGCGGTGACCCGGTCGGTCCCGGACTCGGGCGTGATCGCGAGCGAGGACCAGCCGGAGCCGTCCCAGGCGAGGTCGGCCTCGCAGCTCCCGGTGGCGCTGGCGAAGACCTCTGCGGGCGTCCCGAGCGACGTCTCCGCGGTCCACGCGACCGCCGTGGTGGAGACGATCACGCAGTCTTGGTCGGCCCCCATCGTGTCGCGGTTCGCGCCGGCGTCCTCGGCGTCGTTGCAGCCGAGCGCCAGGGCCAGCAGCGCCAGGAGCGCGATCGGCCCGGCTCCCGCAGCGATTCTCGATCTCGTCGTGTGCGTCCCCATGCGGCGACTATACGCCATTGAATCTCTAGTGGACAGGAAAGGCGGTCGGTGCCCGCTCTCCGCAGCGGGAACGCGCGACGCGAGCGGTCCGTGCGGGACCACCGTTCGCGGCCGGTCACGTCTCGCGAGCGAACCTGGAACACCTCGCTCCTACCTGCGCCGCATCGAGGCAGTTCAGCGGGCGGCGGAGGCCCACCGGCAACTCGACCCAGAACGGTCGGTCGTCTCGGGGCTGCCGCCGTCGCTCAAACTACGGTCCGCCGTCCTCGGTGTGGGTGTTTCGGCGGTCGTCTCCGGACGCCTGTTGGATTCAGCCCGGGCGCGTCATCCGCCGCATCACGCGCGCCGGCAGGGTCTGCACCTCGCGCGGGTTCGACGGGCCAGCTCGGGGTGCGCGGGGCAACGGGGCCGCCAGCGGCCCGATGTGCGACGTCGCGACGGACCACGGTGAAGGCCGGACAAGGCGTGGCGAATCGCGGGGTGGGTGCCGTCGCGTGACGGGTCCGTGAAGCTGGTGGGCTCCGTCCTCGGCTGTCGGGTGCGGGTCACCAGGGAAGCCCGTCCACCGACGGCGACGCTTGCGCGGAGGCCTCGCTCGCTTGCGAGTTCGACGGGGAAACCTGCGTCTGCGAGCAGGTGTTCGGTCCCGGTGGTGGCCTCGAGTGGACCTGTGGCACGACCGCAGATGGGTGCCCCGTGACCGCGCCCTTGGAGGGAAACCTGTGCAACTTCGCGGATCTCACTCTGGTGTGCCCGTACGGCCAGACGAGCTGCACCTGCGAGATCGGTGGTGGGCCCGCCGCCAGTCCCACCTGGGCCTGCGGCTAGCGAGTGTGTGCCAGACATCCGGTGGCCGCGCCGGAAGGGGAGCCGGGCGTTTCGGACCAGGCGACGACCGGACACGCCGACCAGGCAGTCGCTTCGCCAGGTGCGACGAGCACGTGGGGCCGTGCTGGGTCACCCCGGGCTGACACGGCGCTTCGTCTTCGTTATGCTCCCCAGCTTGGCCCGTGTGCGTGTAGGTAGCCTCGTCCACCCGGGTCGGGTTTGGGGCCCATGAACTGGGACGACTTCACCGCGTTCGTCGCGATGCTCCCCAGACCCGCCGTGGCCTTCGACGGGGGCCATCGCGTGGTGGCCGTCAACACCGGCGCCCTGGCCATGCTGGGCTGCGAAGCGGCGGCCCTGCTGGGAAGGGCCAGCACGGGGCTCGCCGGCGCCGGTTCTGGGTCGGCTCCGGGCGGTCACGCAGCCTCGAGCGAGGCTTGCCGCGACGATGCGTGGGAGCACGTCACGCTCGCCGCCGCCGACGGCACCCGCTGGACCCTCGCCGGTCCCACGAGCCGCGCCCACGTCGGCGACGAGCCGGTCGTGCTCATGTTGCCGGAGGCGGCAGCTTCGACCGAGCGCGAAGAAGCGCGGATCGAGGCGAGGCTGCGCGAGTTTGCGATCTGCCTCTGGCAGGTCGGCGTCTTCGAGCACGACCACGTCACCGACGCCGTGTTCATCTGCCCGCGAATGCGTCAGATCTACGGCCTGGCACCGGGCCAAAGACCCACGCTCCAGTTTCTCACCGACTGCGTCCATCCGCGGGACCAAGAGCGTGTGCGCAAGCAGGTCACGGCTGCGCACGACCCGGGAGGTGACGGCCAGTTCGATGTGCGCCAGCGCGTCCGTCGCGGCGACGGGAGTGTCCGTTGGGTCCGTTGTCGCGCGCAGACCACCTTCGGGCAAGTCGACGGGCGGCGCGCTCCCGTGGTCACGCACGGTACGGTGATGGACGTGACCGAGTCCGAGCTGCTCGCCCAGGAGCTCCGCCAGAGCGAGCATCGGGTACAGCAGGCGATCAGGGCATCGAGAGTCGGCTTGTACGAGATGCAATTCGAGCCTTCTCGGGGTAGCCAGACGCACTGGTCAACGACGATGCGGGAGCTCCTGGGCTTCCCTGCGGATGCCGAGCCGGACTACGCGTGGTTCAGTGGGCGGACCCACCCCGACGACGCGCCAATCCTGGAGGCGGCGGTCGAGCGGGCCAACGATCCGGCGGGGAATGGCGTGACCGAAGCCGAGTATCGCTGGCGTCATCCCGATGGCTCTCTCCGGTGGTTGATGGTTCGAGGTACCACCGAGTTCGGCGAAGTTGAAGGCCAGCGCGTGCCCCTCGGCGCCATCGGCGCCATCCTCGACGTCACCGAGCAGAAGCGAGCGGACGCCGAGCGCCGCCAGCGGACGGCCATTCTGGATGTCACCCCGGACATCGTCTGGATCGCCGCCAGCGACGGCAAGCTCGACTACCTCAATCCGGCCGGCAGAGCCTTGCTGGGGATGGGTTCGGCGGACGAGCTGTCGACTCGGAGCGCTGCCTCGGTGTACCCGCCCGCCGTAGCCGAACGCATCCTGGCCGAGGGCTTCACCGCCGCCGCTCGGGAGGGCCTCTGGTCAGCGGAGGTCGACTTCCGCCGGCACGACGGGACCATCGTCCCAGTGTCCCAGGTGATCATCGCGCACCGTGACCAGGACGGGACCGTCGAGCGCTTCTCGACGATCGCTCGCGATCGGTCCCGGGAGCGTGAGCTCGAGGAGCAGTTTCGCCAAGCCCACAAGATGGAGGCCGTCGGTCGCCTGGCGGGCGGTGTCGCCCACGATTTCAACAACCTCCTCTCGGCCATCACCGGCTTCACCGAGCTCGCGCAGGCGCAGCTCGAGCGGGGGCATCCGGCGATCTCAGATCTCGATCAGGTGCGCCTGGCGACGGATCGGGCGGCGTCCCTCACGCGCCAGCTGCTCGCCTTCGGTCGCAAGCAGATCCGGCAGGTCCGGGTCGTGGATCTCAACGCGACGGTTCGAGAGACGTTGCCGATGTTGCGCCGGCTGGTGGACGACAGCGTCGAGATCTCGATGCTGTCGTCGCCCTCGGCGGTGAACATCAAGGCCGACCCGAATCAGATCCAACAGATCTTGCTCAACCTGGTGGTCAATGCCCGCGACGCCATGCCTCGCGGCGGCGTCGTGACGATCGAAACGCAGGACGTGACGCTCGATAGCGCGCAGGCCGGACTCAAGCTGGACGTGAAGCCAGGGCGATACGCCGTCATGGCCGTCTCGGATACGGGGTCTGGCATGGATGAGGCGACCCGGGCGCGGATCTTCGAGCCCTTCTTCACGACCAAGGGCGCGGGAGAGGGCACGGGGCTCGGCCTGTCCACGGTGTTCGGGATCGTGCAGCAGAGCGGGGGGAGCATCTGGGTGTATAGCGAGGTGGGTCGAGGCACGACCTTCAAGGTCTACCTCCCCAGCACGGACGAAGCCCCGTGCCCTGGCCCGGCATCGTCGAGCTCCGTCGCCCCTGGATCCGGAGGCGTCGTGCTGCTGGTCGACGACGACGAGCAGCTGCGCGATATGGTCGCCCGCGTGCTCCGCCGAGCGGGTTACACGGTCCTGAACGCCAAGACGCCCGCCGAGGCGCTCCGCCTGGCCCGGGAGCATCGGGGTGACATCGATGTGCTGCTCACCGACGTGCTCATGCCCATGATGAGCGGAAGCGAGGTCGCCAAGCAGGTGCTCGAAGCACGGCCGACGACGGCCGTGCTCTATATGTCCGGATACACCGAGAACTGCATCGTGCACCAGGGCGTGCTGGACCCCGGCGTCAACTTCATCGCCAAGCCACTGACCCCATCCCAGGTGCTGGCGGCGCTGCGGGAGGTGCTCGCCCGGCGCGCCGCTGCGACGTAGCTTGATGCACCGCCGTCGGTCCACGGTTCTGGCCCCGGCGGTGGGGATGGGGCTCGCCCGGCTCGGCTGCCGTCCGCCGCCGGCCACCGCTGCTGGAGGCCAGGCTCTGGCTCGGGACCGGCGTCATCGCACCGGCTCCGCCGCCGGGATCGGTGCCCTGCGCACGCTCGGGGAAGCCGCCCCCGCCGCCCACCCCACCGTGCCCGCGCTCCGCCGGGTCGACTACGGCAACGACGCCGAGCAGCGGCGGACGGACGCGACCGCGCTGCCATGGCGCGACGTGGCGTGGATCCTCGCTGCAGGGGGCGCATAGCCGGCCATCGCTGGCCACCCTGGCCGAAGTTCCAGCATCACTGCGCGATGTGGATCGTGTTACGGGGATTGTTCAGCCTGGTCGCACGGCCAGGACGGTTGAACGACTTGGCCTCCCCATGGAACGGGTGAATCGGGCGCTCCTCCAGCTGGTGGAGATACAGCCAGTCGATGGCGGCGGCACGCAGCGGCATCGCGCGCCCGACCCGGCGGCTCAGATCGTCCCAATGTGCCACCAGCTGCCGCCACAGCTGCCGAGCCGCGTCCTTCTCGATCAGGTGCAGGAGATCGAGCTCACCGCTCGGCGGCACCCGTAACGCCCCCGTGCCTCCGCGACGGGACGGCTGCTCCTCGGACCGGGCGAGAGGCTCCGTCTTGCGTCGTGCCACGACTCCGGACCGCCCCGTTCGCTGCTACCTGGCCCGATCGATGGCGGACTCGGCCTCGCGTTGTAGCGCGATGAAGCGCTCGACCCAGTCGAGCACGGTGAGGAGTTCTGGTGCGCCGATGGACCAGGCCCTGGCCAGCCAGCGGACGATCTCGAGCTCCTCGGGCGAGAGCTCGCGATCGATTCGCGCGAGCCTCACCAGCTCGAACAGTGAGGCCAGCCGAGCCCGTGGATGCACGATACGAGCAGCCAGCTGCTCGAAGGGTTCCGTGGGCGTGAGCTCTTCGACCCCGAGCGAGAGCTCGCCGAGCATGTTGAAAACGGTCCGCGCTTCGCGGGCGCTCACGTCTCCCAAATGGAGCAGGTAGTACGCGAGCCCGGCGAAGGCGCGCCGGGCGTCGGGGTCGAGGAGGCGGTGGAGAAACACGGGGGCGGAGCGTAGCAGGAGGGGACGGCCGAGCCAGACTCACGAGCGCCGGCTGAGATGGCGCAGGGGCGGACCACGACTGCGGGGGCCGGCCGCCGGAGTCCGCCGAGGCGCTCGCATCCGCGGTCGGGTGATCCCGCGACGCGCAGTCGCCGACGGGCCTCCGTATGGCACGATGAGCGAGCTCATCGCCCTCCGGGCGTCCCCGCGTCCAGTCGCGTCCGGGTCGCGTCGCCGGGGATGGACGGGCTTCGCCACAGCGGGTCTCGGTCGTGTGGATCGAAGTCGTGGCCATTTGGACTCCCCAGGGTGAGCGCCAAGGTAGCGGCTCCTCTCGGTGCAGTCTGCGCCGGACGGTCCTCGTTCACTGCCGGAATCGGCCGCGAACCGGGCAGCGTCCGGGGTACAATGGCCGCGCATGACCCGGTACCTGCGCCTCGACGGCAAATACATCGTGAGCACCGCCCGCAGGCTCACGAGCCGCGTCGAGGAGCGCTTCCCCGACCGCCACTTGGGCGCGATCGGCCGCGATCTCGTCACGCTGACCGAGTCCACCCTCCGGCTGTCGCGCGACCTCGCGCGCCCCTGGTGGAGGATCCGGGTCGTGTGCTGCATCGGGTTGCTTCTGCTCCTCGGCGCGGTGGTGGGCGTCCTGGCCAGCATCGACCTCAACCTCGCCCCCCGCGGGCTGTGGGAGTGGATGGCCGCCCTCGAGTCCGCGATCAACGATCTGGTGTTCATCGGCGTCGCGGCCTGGTTCCTCCTCTCCATCGAGGAGCGCCTCAAACGTCGGCGCGCGTTGAGCTCCCTGCACGCCCTGCGCGCGCTGGCACACCTCATCGACATGCACCAGCTGACCAAGGATCCCGAGCGCGCCATCGACCCGACGCCGGACACCAGGTCTTCACCTCAGCGCGGGCTGAGCCCGTTCGAGCTCTCCCGCTATCTCGACTACTGCACCGAGATGCTGGCGCTGGTGGGGAAGCTCTCGGCGCTCCTCGTCCAGGACTTTCCGGATCCGGTGGTGCTGGCCTCCGTCAACGATCTCGAGAGCCTCACCTCGGGCCTCTCCCGCAAGATCTGGCAGAAGATCGACATCGTGTGCCGCCTGACCTCCCTCACCGCGACGCCGCGGGCCACGGAGGACACCGCCGGCGAGGTCGAGGGCGCCGTGCTGTCGGGAGGCTGAGCGGCGCCGCTAGTGCCGCGCGGCGCAAGTAAAAATTGAGTACTGGTGGTCGAGCACGAGCAGGTGCGGGAGCAGGTGGAGGTTTCTGGAGCAGGTGCAGGGCCTGCTCCTGCTCCTGAACCCGAACCTCGGCCGAGGCCTCACTTGAGGAGGCCGGTGAGGAGGGCGTAGAGGCGCTGGGCGATGGGCAGGCAGGCGTGCACGTGGGCCGCCTCGGCGTCACCGACGAGGGCGGCGGTTTCTAGGGCTGCGAAGGCCTCGACCGAGCGGTCGCTCATCTCGATCCCCTGCGATCGGACGTGCTTGCCCAGCAACGCCACCGACCACTGCGCGACCGGCACGACAACCTCGCTGGGTGGGCGGCAGGCCTCCGCCTCCACGCGCGCCGCTACGGCATCCGAGAGAGAGGGCGGCCGTCCCGAGCGCGGGGCATCCGCCAGCCTTTCGCTAGGATTTTCGCACTCGAACCGTCGCCGCCACTTCTCGACCGTGTGGGGGTGCACACCCAGCACCCGCGCGATGTCCGTTCCCGGCACCGCATCCGCCATCATCAGCACAGCCTGCGCCGTTGCATTGGCAGACGCCCGAAGGTCAGCTCCCGATGCTGCCGGTCACGCCCGGGGCGCAGTCGATGGCGCACTCGCCTCCCACACGGGAGCCTCGTGCAGGTGTTGCCGGCGCGGCAGTCGATGGTACACCCACCGCCGTCGCAGCTCTCGTTGCTGAGCGGGGAGCCGCCGGAGATTCGGGCCGTATTCGGCGGTTTCCGTGCCTCCGGGTTGCAGCGAGGCGGGCCCGCGAGCTGGTCAGCCCCTGGCACCCGTTGGGTTTCGCTGGTGCGAGCAGGCGGCGTTCCTTGCATCGTTGAACGGAGGCGGCGCGGACCCCTCGCCGCGGTCCGCAGGACGTCCTGCGGAGCCCTCTGTCCGATCACCCCCTGCCCCGGATCCGCCGCCATGCCCCGCTCGGCGACTCCATGGACCGCTACGCGCAGTAGCCGTCCACGCACTCGGCGCCTTCGCAGCAGGGCGCGGTGTCGTCGTTGCATGGCCACGAAGGACGCAGACAGCTCCCGGGTTCACATTGACTCCACGGTGCGCACACGAGTCCCTCGCAACACTCCCCGGCAGCCCACGAATCGCAGGGGCCGTCCTGCTCCACGCAGTAGCCAGGGCACCCCGGGATGAGGATGAGTCTCGGCCAGGCGCAGAGGTGCTGCGTCTCGACCAGCACGCAGGCCATTCCATCCGGACAGATCAGTCCGTCTCCACAGGGCAGCACACAGAGGTCCTCTCCGAGCGAGCCGCCGCACTCCGGAATGGTGTCCCCCGACTCCACCGGGGGACACTCTTCCGACGCTGAGCAGGGGGCAGCGCAGGCACTGAACGCCAAGCACGTGACTGACGTGCCGAAGCCCCCGGCCGGACAGTCCAGCAGCATGCCAGATTCGTTTTCGCCGCTGCTCGGACGGCCGTAGGCGTTTCCCGGGTCATCTGCCGGTACCGGAATGCCGCTGGATGACTCGTCGATCTCCACGCCCGTGAGATCGTGTCCTTCCCAGATGAATCCGTCACCAGTAGCGCCATCTCCACCGCTGGGACCGGGCCCAGCGCCGCCCTCGGGGAACGCTCCCCCCGACGCGCCCGCCGTACCCGCCGAGGTGCCTGCTCCGGCACCGGAGCTGCCGCCGCCACCCGGGTTCCCACCGGTGGCGATTGACCCCGAGCCGGCGATTTCGCTCGCGCCCGTCCCGCCCGAATCCGAGCCCCCCTCAGTCCCGCCCGCATCGGCGCCGGTTTCACCAGCTTCGGTCCCACCACCCGGAGTACCGCCGACGTTGGCCGCACCGGACTCGGCCGAGCCTTCGGACGCTTCATGTCGGGTGCTCCCGCCGCAGGCCAGGCCGAAGCCAAGGCCACAACCCAGAGCTATCGCCAAAGACCTAGCCGTCGTGCTCATGGGCCACCTCACCGTCCGGCTGCGAGCGCCCTGCGAGTATGTCACGTCGCCCCCGCCGTGAGCACAAGCGTTGAAGGCTAAGGCGCGTAAAGCAAATCGAGCGGGTCCCCCTGCGAGCGGATTCGTCCGAGGTAGCGGGCCGGCGGTGCG
>CAYOLF010000078.1:26095-29622 GCA_964404725.1 uncultured Polyangiaceae bacterium | reverse complement strand
CGGTCATGGCGAACAGCTTGGCATCCATGCCCCGCGGGAGTCACCGCCCCATGCCTCCGAGCGCCCGCGGCGGTCCGCGGCCGCGCCTTGACGCCCACCCGTCCTGCAGGCTGCAATTGCCGCCGTCGGCTCCCGAGCGACGGAGCCGCGGAGGGATCGGGCATGGTGCACACGGCGGTGGGTGCGAGGGGTTGGCTGCTGCTGAGCGGGGTCGCGCTCCTCGCGTGTGGCAAGGCGACGGAGGAGCGGCCAACCGCGGCGGACGAATGCGAGGCGGGCACGGTGCTCGTCGACGGCGAGTGCGTCGCGGAGGATTCCGCCACGGGAGGCGCGAGTGGCGGCGGCGGAGAGGCTCCTGGCCGAGCCGGTGACGGCGCTGGCGGGGTGAACGACGGCGGCTCCGCCGCGGGCGGCGCAGGCGACGGCGGTTCCGCCGCGGGCAGCGCGAGCGACGGCGGCTCGGCCGCGGGCAGTGCGAACGAGAGCGGCGGCCAGGCCACGGGCGGGGCGAGCGGCAGCGGCTCCGCGACGGGCGGCGCTGTCGCCGGCTCCGCGGGTGCTGGCCCGGACACCGGCGGCAATGGACTCGGCACGGGCGGCTCCGCCCTGGGCGGCGGCGGAACCGGTGGGACCGTTCCCCTCGGCCCCGCCGACAGGGTCGACCTGCTGCTGGTCATCGACAACTCGATCTCCATGGCGGACAAGCAGGCGGTCCTCCGCGAAACCCTCCCGGAGCTCGTCGAGCAGCTCACGAGCCCGGACTGCGTGGACGGCGACGGTCTGCTCACGCGCCGGCCCGCCGCCGGGGGGCCCTGCCCGGCGGGCACGGTCGAGGCGTTCGCTCCCGTGGTGGATCTGCACGCGGCCGTCATCACCTCGAGCCTCGGCGGCCACGGCGGCATCGCGTGCACGCCGGCCGAGGGGAGCACCTGGGTACCGGAGAAGGACGACCGCGCGGAGCTCATCGCGCCGCTCCGCGGCGTCGCCTCCTTCCAGAACCTCGGGTTTCTGGCCTGGGATGCACGCGCGGAGCCCGAGCCCGGGACCACCGCGGACATCGCGACTCTGGTGAGCGATTTCGACGCCATCGTGGCGGCGGCGGGCGAAACCGGCTGCGGCTACGAGGCGCCCCTCGAGGCCTGGTACCGCTTCCTCGTCGACCCGATGCCGCCGACTGCGGTCATGAACGACGGAGCGGCCTCGGTCGTGGACGGCTTCAACACGACGCTCCTCGAGCAGCGGGCCCAGTTCCTTCGTCCGGACTCCCTCGTCGCCATCGTGATGCTGACCGACGAGAACGACTGCTCCGTGCGTGACGACGGTCCGGGGTTCTACGTCGCCGGGACGAGCTCAGGCGGGAAGCTGCCGCGCGCTGCGCAGGTCTGCGCCACCGATCCCAACGACCCCTGCTGCCGCTCCTGCGCGCTGGCCGAAGCGAGCCCCCCCGAGGGCTGCACGGAGCTCGACGTCGACCCGGCCTGCCTGCTCGGGCCGTTCGCCCGGGAGGAGGAGCACGCGAACCTCCGCTGCTACGAGCAGGAGCGGCGCTTCGGTATCGATTTCCTCAACCCGACACGGCGCTACGTCGCCGGGCTCACCGACCCCCTCGTCTACGGCCGCGCCTGCACCGCCGACGCGGACTGCCTCGGGAGCCCCCAGCAGCCGGATGGGGGCACCTGCGTCGAGGTGGGCGGCGGCGCCCGCTACTGCCGGTACGCCAACCCCCTGTTCTCGGCGAGCGCGGTCTACCCCGATCTCACCCCGCGCCCCGACTCGCGGCGGATCTACCTGGCGGGGATCGTCGGCGTGCCGTGGCAGGATCTCGCCACCGAGGCGACGCTCACCTCGGCCACCGACCTCGAGCTCCTGTCGGTGACGGATCCCGCGTTCGCGTCCCGCTGGGACGTCATCCTCGGCGATCCGGACGCCGAACCTCGCCTCTACCCCGCCGATCCGTTCATGTGGGAGTCGGTCACGCCGCGCGTCGGGGTCCACGCCCTCAGCGGGCTGCCGTTCCCCGAGGCGAACCCGGTGACGGGCGACCGTCCGCTCGACCCGTCCTCGGCGGGCGCCGCGAGCCCGATCAACGGGCATGAGTACACGGTGACGGACGGCGGCGATCTTCAGTTCGCGTGCTCCTTCCCGCTCGCCACCCCGCGGCTCTGCTCCGACGACGTCGAGGTCGGCTGCGACTGCAGGGGGGAGGACACGAACCTCGCCACCAAGCCCCTCTGCCAGGAGCCGGGCTCGACCGTCGCGGGGACCACCCAGTACGCCGCCAAGGCCTACCCGGGGCTGCGTCACCTGGCGCTGCTGCGCGACTTCGGCGAGAACGCCATCGTGGGCTCGACCTGCCCCAAGGTCATGGGCGACCCTGACTCGCCCGCCTACGGGTACCGGCCGGCGGTGCGCGCGATCGTCCGGCGCCTGGCCGAGCAGCTCCCCCGACCGTAGCGGTGCGCGCCCCCAACGGGGCGGCGGCAGGGGCGCCCCGCAGGGCGCCCCCCGCGGGGCCATCAATTGTCCATGGTATCCCAGGTCTGCGCCACCGTGCTGCCGTCGGGCCGCTGCGCGGACCACTCGATCGACTCGCCGATGACGTCGAACGCCTCCGTGAGCGAGCCGGCCGGGTCCGTCTCGAGCTGCACCGACATCATCCGGGCGGGCTCGAGACGGTAGGCAATCCGATCGATGGGCGCTCCGTTCTGGCCGATCGCCGTGAAGCGCGCCTCCAGGGACGGCGCCACCTCGCCCCGGGCGATCGCGCTGAGGTGGGCCAAGGTCGACGCCCCTCCCGGCGAGAGCAGGCCGAGCGGCTCGAGCTGCGTTCGCCCGATGGGTCGTCCCAATTCCCACGGGACCGTGATCCCGTGCGTCAGATCCGAGAGCAGCAGCATATCGGGGGAACCAGGGACGCCCGGCCCGAGGTGCACGAAGGACTCCTCGCCCCAGGCGGGTCCGCCGCCCTCGCGGTCCCGCATGTCGTACGAGGCCTGGAGGATGCCGCTGCCGTCGTCCACCGACCAGAAGATCCGGGTGAAGTGGATCGTGAAGCGCTCGAGGGGCCGACCGCCCTGGATCCCCTCCGCGCCGACCTCCGTCACCCTGGCGCCCTCGAGCCGGATCGAGAACGCCCCCTCCGCGAGGACGATGTCGACCTCCGGGAGGACCGTGCCGACGGCGGCGAAGTAGTAGAGCTCCGGGCTCGACGCGTCCGCGTCGCGCACGATCTCGACCGGGCCGAGCTCGGCAGGTCCCGTGATCTCGTCGTACGATGAGTGGGCGAACTGCTGCCGGAAGGCGCGGATCGCGCCCTCGGGGAGCCCGCTGGCCTGGAAGGTACCGACCTCGGCGAGGGGCGGCGGCTCGGCGCCGGAGCCGGGCGGGCCCTGCGGACCCTCTGGACCCTGCGGACCCTCTGGACCCTGCGCACCCGCGGCGCCTGCCGGACCCGCTGGACCCTGCGCGCCATCAGCTCCTGCCGGACCCTGCGGACCCGCCGGACCGGTCGCACCATCAGCGCCGTC
>CAYOLF010000078.1:14080-25995 GCA_964404725.1 uncultured Polyangiaceae bacterium | reverse complement strand
GCCGAGCAGTTGCTGCCGGCCGTCGCGGAGAGCTGGTAGCTGCCGTAGCCGAGGCCCGAGATCGAGTAGTTTCCGTTCGCGTCCGAGAACGCGGTGCGCATCTCGGAGCCGCTCAGCCGCACCGTCGCGCCGACGATCGGCCCGTTCGCCGCGCGCACCACCCCCGAGATCACGTACGAGCCGATCACGGCCTGGCTCGCCGTCCCCACGCTCGAGCCCTCATCCTCCGCGTTGCAGCCGAGCAGCGCCGCGGCGAAGCCGAGCGAGGCCACCGCCACCCTGCGCGTCCGCCGGACCCGAGGTTCGCTTCTTCCTTCAGTCATGATCCGTCTATCTCCTTGGTGCAGCCCCCTCCCGAGGAGGAGGCATCGCCCGCGAGCGCCCCCGAGCTGGCCCGCGCCACCGACCCGACCCCTCGATCGAGGGATCGGTCGCCCCTTCCCGGCGGCCCCGTGCCAGCGTCGATCGCTGCGTGCGGGCGCTATCTAACGCCTCGCTTCGGTTGCTACAATCGCAATGTCGCGTGGCGAGCCCGATCCGACATCCCCCCAATCGGCACGACGCCCACGCGCACGGGCCAGCGTCGAACCGGCTCCCCGTCCGCCAAGTTCAGGGCTCAACTTGGAATCGAGCCGCCGCCAACGCCAACAGGTCCGCGCGGAGGCGCGCTCGCCGCCGGACGCCGCCTACTCCTGGCAGCCACGGCGCTCGAGCGCAAAGATCGCGTCTCGACCGAGGGTGTGAGGCGAGTTGAAGGGCACGGCGGCCCCCTTCCCGGCCGTCGCGAAGACGTAGGCGGCGAGCTCGACGCCCGCCGGGATCAGATTCGCGGCGATGGTCGCGCGCGACACCTCTCCGTAGTCCGCGAGCAGGTCCGGGGTGCTGCCGTGGGAGGCGGTCAGATCACCGGAGGCGGACGGATCGAGCGCGCAGGCGGCGTCGGAGAGCCAGACACTACTCCGGATCACCTCGAGGCCGCCCCCGTCGTCCTCGAAGCCGGTGAGCAGCTGCTCGACGTAGTAGGGCAGATCGTCGTCCCGACTGGCGGCGGAGGCGGCGTTGACCAAGAACATGTTGTCGTTCATCAACAGGCGCGCCCCCACCCGCACGCTCACCACCTCGCGGCGGTAATTGTAGAAGACGTTATTGAACATGTGACTCTTGCCGAACCGGATCAGCGGGACCCGGCGCCCCCCCTGCCCGAAGTAATCGAACAGGTCGTCGGTGGTCACGAAGGCGTTGCCGTGCATCGTGGTCGCGATCGCGGTGCTCACCGTCTCACTGTCCTTGGAGGCATGCAGACAGGTCCGCTGAACGTTGCGCACGAGGTTACTGGACATGGTGATGTCGTGAGCGCCCACCTTGACGTCCCAGGCCGAGTCGCCCGTGGTGTCGAAGGTATTCTGGTGGATCCAGATGTCGTGCGAGGCGCCGGTGGAGCGGATCATGTCCGGGTCTAGATCGTGATCCTCGGTGTGGCCCGCGCCCTGGAAGCGCAGGTTGGTGACGATCACGTTCTCGTCGGTGTGGGTGGGCTGGCTGTCGCTGTCCGCCCCGACCTTGAAGCCGCTGAAGAAGAAGTGCGCCTGGCTCCCCCGCCCGTCGAGGGTCGTGTTCGAGTGGATCTGGCTCACGCGGATAGGCAAATCCCCGTCGTTGAGGGCGACGTTGAAGAACTGCTCGACGCAGTCCGCGGCGGCCACCCCGTGCTCGCTGCACCAGAGTCGGTGGTCACGGCAGCTCTCGGCGCTGGAGGCGCCGATCGCCGACTGTACGGCCGCGTCATCGCACCAGAGCCGGTACATCGCGATCTCGTGCGGCTCGGCGAAGTCGTCCTTGTCGAAGACGATCCACTGGTGGTCCTCGCTGCTGATGGCGTCGAGGATCTGCTGCTCGACCGACGCGCCCCCGTCGCGCGTGATGACGACGAGGCGACTATTGCCCGTGGGGTCGTAGCCACCGGTGGCCCTCTCCCCGTAGCCGACGGGGGTGCCGAGCGAGGTCGCCAGGCACTCGACGATCTCCTGGTCGGTCTGCAGCGCGGACTGGTGCCAGTTGATGGTGGGATCCTCGATCAGCGCCCGACAGTCGCCGGTGCCCACGGTCCCGCCCGTTCCGGTGGCCCCTCCCGTGGGTTCGACGCCGCCCGTCGGGGTAGCCCCGCCGGTCGGGTCGGTCCCGCCGGTGCTGGCGACGCCACCCGTCATGGGGGTCCCACCGCTGGGCTCGCTCCCGCCCGACGTCTCGCTCCCACCCGTCGTCGCGGTCCCGCCGCTGGGCTCGCTCCCGCCCGTCGCCTCGCTCCCACCCGTCGTTGCGGTCCCGCCGGTGGGCAAGGCCCCGCCGCTGCCGGTCACCCCGCCCGACCCCGTCGCCCCGCCAGTTGCGGGGCTGCCGCCGCTGCCCGTCGCGCCGCCGCTGCTGCTGGCGCCACCGGTGGCCAGGCCCCCGCTGCTGGCGCCACCCGTGAGCGTCGAGCCGCCGGAGGTCGCGACGCCGCCGCTGCTCGTGCCCCCGCCCCCCGACCCGGCCGCGGCCGTCCCCCCGGCTCCTCCCGCGGGGTCATTCCCCTCGCTGCCGTCGTCGCCGCAGGCGACGAGCGAGGTGGTGGCGACGAACGAAACCAGGGCGAGGGCGAGGCGCAGGGTCATCACGAGGGGTAATGCGCGGGCGCGGCGGACTGATCGCGCGGAAAGATCCATCGTGGACTTCCGCGGTTCCGGCGCGCGACGGGGGGTGCCCGAGCGCGAGGCCGACCGCGCTCGGGGGAACCCGGCGCCGTCCGGGTTGTCGGTGCGTCCATGCGAACGGGCGTGCGTGCGCTGACGGCGTGGCTCGGCATTGCGGCCGCGGCCGGCGTGGCCGTCCCGGCCCGCGCAGAGGACACCGTCACCGGCACCCGGTCGAGCGAGCTGGTCGAGCGGTCCCACCACCTCGAGATCGTCGTCGATCGCGGGCACGCGAGGCTCGTCGTGCGGCGCACCCTCTACAACGGAGGTGCGGAGCACGATCAGGCGCTCTTCAGCGTCTCGTTGCCGGACGCGGCCGTGGCGGTCGGGCTGCGCACTCTCGGCACGCGTGCCGGACGCCCGCACTGGTTCGCGGGTGAGCTGCTGGAGGCCGCGGAAGCCGCCAGCCGGTATCGAGAGCTCACCGGCATCGGCGACGCCGAGCCCAAGGATCCGGCGCTCCTGTCGTGGCAAGAGCTCGGGGAGCTCCGGCTGCAGGTGTTCCCCTGCGCGCCGCAGGCGCAGAAGACCATCGAGTACACGCTGCTCATGCCGACCCACTACGAGGATGGGCGGCACCTGCTGCGACTCCCCCGTCTGGGGACGCAGCAGCTGCCAGCGACGGCGACGGTGCACGCGGCCAGGGTCTCCGATCGTCTCCTGCTCGACGGACAGCCGCTGGTGAAGGGCGCCCGCATCGAGCTGGACGCCCCACGGACCGTCGAGCTCCTCCCCTCCGCACCGCCTCCCGTCGAGGGCGCGCTGGCCCTCGCCGAGACGGGCCACGGCACGGCGGTCTCACGCTGGCGGCTCGACGTCGCCCACCGGATCTCCGAGGTCCCTCGGCACGCCCGCGTGATCATCGCCATCGACGCTTCGCGCTCGATGACCCGGCAACGACACCAGGCCGGGGCGGCGGCCGCAGCCGCGTACCTGTCCCACTTCGACGCGGCCGAGGTGGAGGTGATCGATTTCGATCGTCGCCCGCACCGCCGTCACGGTCGTTTCGTGACGCCGAGCGCCGCGATCTCCGATCTCGAGCGACGCGCGGTGCCGCTCGGGAACGGGAGTCACGTGGACGCGGCCCTGGAGTTCGCCGATCAGCTGCTGACGGAGCACCCGGGCCCTGGCCGCATCGTCCTCGTGACGGACACCC
Organism: uncultured Polyangiaceae bacterium; assembly: GCA_964404725.1. Classification (GTDB taxonomy): domain Bacteria; phylum Myxococcota_A; class Polyangia; order Polyangiales; family Polyangiaceae; genus JAFGBI01. The sequence goes on along the minus strand of CAYOLF010000078.1, from coordinate 22,110 downwards.
GCGTCCGCTCCTCGCTCACGATCCGCGACCTCGAGGCGGGCCTCTCCCGCAGCCGGGCGATCCTGCACCTTGGCACCATCGACCCCGGCGAGGCGAGCCTCTCCCGCGACGACGAGCACGCGTGGTCCCGCGTCGCGCGTCGAACGGGGGGCCTGTTCTGGTCCGCGGTGGCGCCGGTCGGCGAGGACGCGGCCGCCGACGCGGAGGACGCCCGACGCGTGTTCGAGGAGTGGGCGCGCCCGTTGCGGATCGACCGCGCTGAGCTCCACGTATCGGGGCGCGAGACGAGCGACCGGCCCCTCGACCCTGGCGACGACTCCGGTGCGGGTGCGCTCGCCGAGGGCGCGAGCATCACCGAGCTCGTCGTCGGGGCCCCCGTGCCGTGGGTCGAGCTCACGGGCGAGCTCTGGTCGCAGGCGTACCGCGAGGTCTGGCGGCCCGACGCGGACGAGTCTCGACGGTGGGCGGCGCTCGTCTTCGGCGAAGAGGCCCACCGCGAGCTCGACGAGGCGGAGATGCTGGCGCTCGCGTTCCGTGGAGACGCGGTGAGCCCCGTCACGAGCTACCTGGCGATCGAGCCGGGGGTACGCCCGTCCACCGCCGGGCTCGACCAGGACGGACTGGGCCTCAGCGGCATCGGCGAGGGCGGTGGCGGCCGCGGCGAGGGCATCGGCCTGGGCAGCATTGGGTCGCTCGGCAGCGCGTCCGACGGCTGGATTCCTGATGAAGCGCTGGCGGCGCTGGTCCAGGCCGCCTGGCACCACTGCGGCGGCGAGGGGACCGTCGAGGTGACCGTCGAGACGACGTGGGACGAGATCGTCGACGTGCCGGTGGTCAAGCTCGCCGAGCCCGACGCCGCCTCGCGCGCCTGCCTGCTCGAGGCCATCTGGGGACTGACCCTCGAGGAGCGCTTCTGTCGCTACGAGTCCGAACGCTTCGAGATGGTCCTGCAGAGCCCGCCTCGCCTACAATAGCTCCCCGGGCACCTGGAGCAGGAGCGGTCGAGCCGCGGGGTCGAGCCAGCTTAGGAGCGTCACCAGCTCGGCGCGCTCCACGGCCGTGCAGCCCGCCGTGGTCGTCTCGGGCGACGCCCAGGGATGAAGGAAGATGGCGCTGCCCGCGCCGGGCACGGGAGCCCGGGTGTTGTGCTCGACGATCAGGCCCAGCTCGTAGGCGGCGAGGGCCTCGGCACTGGTCCAGCTCGGGGCCTGCCCCGCGGTGAGCGTCACCCAGCGGTTGTACTGGGGTGACGCGGGGTCGTCGACGAAGTGGTCGCTCGAGGTCGCCGCGCGCCAGGGCCAGCGAAGCTCGGCGAGGGGGACCGGGAGCGCGCGCCCGAAGGCAGCGCCGAGAGAGAAGAGCCCCGCCGGAGAGCGCTGATCGCCTTCGCGCTTCTCCGGTCCGGAGAGCCCGGGCGCGGCGACGCCTCGCCCCCGACCGAGCCCCTGGGTACCCAGCCGCGCGGGGATCGGCGCGCCGACGGCGCGCCACCCGTCGCCCTCGCGCTCGAAGCGCCGGAGCCAGCCCGCCGTGGTCTGCCAGGTCGCCGCCGTGACAACGACGAGTTGGCGCGTCGCGGCCGGCACGCGGAGCCCGCTCCGTCGGAGGACCCCGCCGACGCCGCGGTCCTCCTCGGCGACGGCGAGGGGCCGTCGCGGCGCCCGAAATCGGTGCGTGACCGGCACCCACCCGAGCAGATCCATCGGCTGGGTGCGGTAGCCGTCGGTCCAGTTGTTCACGAGGAAGGGTAGCCCGGAAGGTCCCAGCGTGTCCGACACGATCCCGATGTGGTCGGGGCCCGGCGCCGGGAGCGTGTCGAGCAAGCACACGTCGCCGGGCAGCCACGGTGCGGTCGCGTCGCGGGGATCGGGCGGCAGCGACTCCCAGTGGGCGGCGAAGTACACGAGCAGGTTGCGCACGCGCCGGTGGTCGATGTTGCGGTCTGGGCGCTCGATCAGCGGGTAGGCGCGGGGGCGCGCGCGGAGGTCCTCGTGCACCAGCCGCTGCAGATCGAGCCCAGCGTTGCGCAGGCTGCGGACGACGACGTCCGTGCACACCCCCTCGTCGCGCGGCAGATCGCCGCCCGGGTAGGTGAGGACGCGGTAGGTGTTTCGGTAATGGGCGCCGTTGGCGGCCGCCTTCTTCGCGCCCAGCAGCACGTCGAGTGCGTCCGGGATCCCGTCGCCGTCGGCGTCGTTCGGATCCGGGGCGGTGAGCGTGAGCGTCGGTGCGGTGCCGGCGGGGGCGAACCCCACGGCCTGCCCGGCGACGTAGAGCAGGCGCGCGTCCCCCGCGCGCACCACGAGGGCGGGACCCGGCGCGAGCCATCCCGGGGGGCGGACGCGCACCTGGCGGTCCAGATCCGGGAAGATCCCGCGATCGGCCAGGGGCGGCGCGCTCGGCGCGGCTGACCAGATGGCGCTCGCCGAGCCCGCGGGCGCTGCTGTCGCGCCGGGAGGGCGGGTTGGGCTCGCGGACGACCGGACCGGCGGCTCCGGCGCCGGTCGCTCGCTCGACGGCGTCGCCGCTCCCGGCAACCGCTGCGTCGCGGTCGATCGGGAGCAGGCCGCCAGCGCGGCGACCAGCAGCAGCGAGGTGCCTCGAAGACAGGCCACGGGTCGACGTCGCGCGATCACGGCCGGGTGTGACCCCGCAGAGTGGCACGCCCCCGTCGTCGCCGCACGCCCGGGACCGCCGGACCCTATCGTGCGAGCCACGGCGCGAGCAGGGCGGCGCTCGTCTCCCACATCGCCCGCTGCTCGACGGGGTCGAGGGCGAGGGCGGCGGGCTCGGCCTCGCGCAGCAGGTGGTAGTACAGGCCCGTCCGTCCCTCCAGGTGAGGGGCGGCGGCGAGCGTGAGCACCGGCACGGCCGCCTTCGCGGGCGAGGCGAAGCCGACGCGCATCACCGCGTCGAGCAGGGGGCGGACCAGCGCGGGGGCCTCGCGCCCGATGCGGCTCGCGACCGCGCCGGGACAGAGCGCGTGCACCGCGACCGTGGGGCGCCCGTCGTCGCGGAGCCGCGCGGCCAGCGCCTGCGCGAGGGTCATCACCAGGAGCTTGCTGTGCGCGTAATGCGCCATGCCACCGCGGAGCCCGTAGTCCACCATGGCCCCGAGCCGCTCCCATTCCACCCGCGGGGCCGAGCGGTGCGCGTCCGAGGCGACCAAGACGACGCGGGGCACGTGCTCGCCCGGAGCGCGCGCGGGCGGGAGCACGCCGTCGTTGAGCCAGCGGTGCAGCAGCAGCCGGTTGGCGAGGAAGTGCACCGCGACCATGATCTCGAAGCCCTGCGCGCTCGGCCGCGCTCGCCGCGGCATCAGGCCCGCGTTGAGCACGGCGACGTCGAGCCGCTCCCCGCGCTCACGGAGCGCGTCGGCGAGCGCGGACACCTGGTCGAGATCGGCGAGATCGACGGGGAGCGCCTCCACCCGCGGGTTGCCCGTCTCGCGCGCAATCGACACGGGGACGGTGTCCACCCCGCTGCGGAGCGGCAGGAGGAGCCGGGCACCCCGGCGCGCGAGCTCGAGCGCCACGACCTGCCCCAGCCCGCTGCTCGCCCCGGTGACCAGCGCCGTCCGCCCGTCGAGGCGGGTGTCGGCGGGCAGCGCGGGCACGGTGTCGTGGCGCCGGAGCAGATCCGCGAGCCCGGTGAGCGTCGCGCGTAGCGGATCGTCGTGGCCGAGGTTCACTCCGCCTCCGCCGCGGCCGGGGCCAGGAACCGCTCGACGTAGCCAGCGAAGCGCTCGCGCAGCGTGGCCTCATCCAGGTCGAAGTCGGCGAGGTCATAGCGGTGCCGTCCGTACCGCCCGCGCCGGTTGCGCTCCCGGGCCGCGGTGAGCGCCGCCGCGGTGGCCGCGTCCCAGGGCAGACCCGCGCGCTCGTGCACCACGGCGGCCGCCCCCAGGGGATCGGCGACCAGGGCCGAATAGGCGACGTCCACGAAGCGCGCCGCGGGGAGCCGGTCGCGGGCGGCGAGCGCACGGCGCACCATGCGCTCGATCCGGCCCGACCATTGTGCCCCGATGTCCGCCGGGGAGACGTGGTCCGAGAAGAGCCCGCGGCTGCGCGCGACCAGCGACGCGAAGGAGGGCACGGTCCTCAGCGGATCGCGGTGGGTCTGCACGATGACCACCTCGGGGAAGACCCGCGCGAGCACCTCGAAATGATCGAGATGCATGGGCGACTTGAGGACCCAGTGGGTGTGCGGCCGCGCGCGCCCCAGGCAGAGCAGCACCCGGCGCAGGTAGCGGTACACCGGCTCGGCGTCACGAGCCTCGACCCAGGCGGCGTAGGTGGGGACGTGGAGCAGCGCCTCCGCCGTCTGGCTCTCGAAGGTGAGATCCGCGAGCAGCACCTCTTCCTCGGGCTCGTCGATCTCGATCGGGTGGATGGCGAAGAACTCCGGGGCGAGGTGGCGAACCACCTGCCGCGCCCACCAGGCCGTCCGGCGCCGGCGCCGGGGCCGCTGCCCTTCGCCGGGAAACGGCGCGGGGTTGAGCGCCTCCCAGGACGGGAGGCTCCGTGCCCCCGGCGCGGCCGCGAGCAGGCGCTGCAGCAGCGTGGTGCCGCTGCGCTGCAGCCCCGCGACCACGACGACCGGCGGGAGCGGGGTCGCCAGGGCCTCGGACTCCGCGGGCAGGAGCGCCTCGAGCCGCTGGCGGTTGACGAGGTTACCGAGCAGCCGCTCCCGCTGCAGCCACCGCCCGACCCCGTTCAGCTGGGCCTCGGCGTTCATCGAGTCGAGCAGGATCCCGAGCGCCGGCAAGAAGCTCGGCTCCGCGAACCTTGCGGCGCGGGCGCGGCGGAGCGCGGTCGCGAGCAGCGCGTCGAGCTCGAGCGGTCCCCCCGGGGCGATCCGCTCGGCGAGCCGCGCGGCGAGCGGCCGGTAGGGCGGCGCCGGGTCGGAGGGGACTGGTCGCCTCACCCCGCGGTCCCCGCCGGCGCCGCGGCCAGCTCCGCGACCCGCACCACTCGCGTCCGCGGGGTCGGGTGCACGTCGGCCCGTACCCAGCGCAGGCACATCGTGCCCTCCCGGTGCCCCACCGTCTGGATCCAGTTGGGAACGCCCGGATCCCGATGCGCCACCACGATCCGCACCGAGCCGTCGGGCTCGTAGTGGGCCGTGTGTCGGTTGATGTGCACGCGGAAGTACCGGTAGTCGAGCGATTCCATCCAGTAGTCGTCGAGCTGGAAGTTCCAGTGCTCGCAGCGGGGAGGCGTGACCTCGATGACCAGGGCCTCGTCCGGTTCGAGGCGCCAGTGCGAGTGGTAGTAGGCGATGTTCGGATCGCCCCCCGCCTGCCGTGACACCTCGGGGTCGAACCGCGGGAGCGCGTTGGTGTGGCGCTGGAAGTCCCGGGCCCACTTGGCGAAGAGCAGGGAGGCGCCGGCCACCAGCGTGCTCGCGTTGCGCAGCCCCTCCTCGAGCAGCTCGGGCGTGAGCGTCCCCGGGACGATCGGCTCCCCGACGAGCTCGATCCGGAGCTCGGCAACGCGCTCGTGCTCCCGATCGAGGAACGTCTGGCGCACGACCAGCGCGCCGGTGTCCTCGGTCATCGGCAGCCAGTTCTTGGGTTGCGGGTGGCGGCTCAGGTGGACGACGAAGCTGCCGTCGGGCTCGAGCTCCAGGGACGAACCCTCGAGGAACCCGGACGGCGGCAACCCCCCACCCTGCCCGTAGTGGCCCCGCTGGGTGCCGAACGCCAGGTAGTGGACGGTGTTCCGTTGCCCGACGATCCGATACTCGAGCCGCCCGTCGAGCCGCGCGGTCAGGTAGTGGTTGTCGGGGTTGTCCGCCCCCATCTTCACCGTCTCGTGCACGACGCGGTGGAGCACGGGTGCCCGGGGGTCGGCATGCTCGACGAAGGCCTCGAGCCCGCCGCGGAGCAGGCGCGTGAGGTAGCGGTACCCCTCCGCCTGGCTCATCGGATCGCGGGGCGCACCCGGGAACACCAGCGCGGCCCCCGCGCCCTTGAGCGTGTCGCAGAACTCGTCCCAGGCCCTCCCCGAGACGACCCGCGCCGCGGCCGCGCTCGCGGGTGTCTGCCCACGCAGGCGCAGCCAGGCGAGCGAGAGCCGCCGGAACCAGCCCAGCACCCAGACCAGGAGGCGTCTCATCCTCGTCGCTCCACCTCGCGCGCGAGCGCCTGGGCCATGGCCGTGAAGGCGCGCTCCATGGCCGGACCGTACAGCGCGAAGACAAGGGGCACGAGCCAGCCGCTGAAGCGATCGGTCGTGCGATACCGGCAGCGTTCGGCGCCGAGCGGCTCGACCCACTGCCAGCGGTTGGCCGTGAGCACCCAGGCGGGGCCCATCCGCGTGCCCCAGCAGAGGACGCGGCCCGCCTCCACCCGGTTCACCCACTCGCGCTGCCGAAAGGGGCGGCGCCCGTCGAAGCTCACGAAGAGGTCCACCGGAGAGCCGACCCGCAGCCTACCGCGGACGGCGACCGTGAAGGGGTTCCACGCCGGGTAGGCAGCGAGATCGACCAGCGCGTCCCACACCCTGCCGACCGGAGCGGCGATCTCGACCTCGGCCCCAACCTCGCGACGAAACCGGCGCCCCTGCCGGAAACGATCGTGGAAGGCCTCGTCATCGACGCCAGCGAGCACGCGGGGCGCATACCGCAGCGACCGAGCGGCGTCACCCCGAACGCTCAGTTGCAGGGCATGACCCGGGCGACCTCGATCGCGGTGGCGCTGCTGCCCTCCGCCGGGACCGCGACGCTCCCGTCCCCGTAGGCCTTGAAGGCCTGGTACTGGTGGTCGGAGGCGTCGATGGTGAACTCTGCACCCACGGTGGCGCCGTCCCCCGAGTCGCGCACCTGCGCCGCCATCGACGAGCCGGAGGCCCACGCGAGGAGCATGTGGCTCTCCCCGTACGACACCAGGTGCGGGTGCTGCGAGCTGCCCGCGGAGGGGATCGTCTGGTCCGCGGGGCCGGTGGCCGTGAAATGCTCGAGCCGGATGGTGCCGCCCTGGCTCCACGCGTCCCAGGTGCCGCCGGCCCGCGAGAGCACCAGATCGCCGTTGAAGAGCGTGCCGTCGCAGGCGCCAGCGGCGATGGTCGTGTAGTTCGGCCTGGCGATCCGGCATTCGTTGTCCGTCGCGGCCGCCATGGCGAAGTGGCCCGACCGCGGGTCCCACACGATGCGCGAGGTCCAGGCGTGGCTGAGCCCCCAGTCGAAGGCGTCGGGGTGCGAGGTCAGCAGCGCGCCGGTCGGCCCCACCACCTGCATGCGGTCTCCCTCGTGGATGTCGACGCAGCTGGTCCCGACGGAGATGGCGGCGCCGAAGTACGCGGCGTAGTTCGAGCCGTCGGAGGCGAGGCGTCCATGGTGCTGGTACCACCAGGTGAAGATGGCCCCGTCGTCGTACCCGGCGCGGGTGTCGCTGAGGTTGGTGACCTGGGTCTCCCAGACGACGCTGCCGGACTGGTCGAAGCGCACCATCCAGATGGCGCGGCACGGGCTGGAGGTGCCGCCGCAGAGCTGGCCGCCGCCGCAGTTGTCGGTCCCCCCGTTGGTCGCGTCGCGGGTGAGCAGCACGACCCCGCCCCCCTCGTCGGCATAGACGTCCTGCAGATCCACGGCCGGGAAGCTGAGCGGGGTATCGACCAGGTGGTCGTCGCAGTCGAGCTCGGCCACGTACACTCGCTGGTCGGTGCCGAGCCAGGCGAGGCGGGAGCCGCCGGACGGCATCGCCGCGATCGCCATCGGCAACGGCTCCGTGTCATCCTCACGACCGTACGGGGTAACGGGGGTCCCCACGTCGATCTCGGTGACCGTCACCTCCGGCGCGGTGCAAGCCCCCACCGGTCGGGAGCAGCTCCCAGCGGTGGAGCCGCCGCCAGGGACGTCCCCTCCCGTCGCTTCGCCGCCGCTCTGAGCGCCACCGATGGGGGCTCCGCCCGAGCCCGCGACGCCGCCGGTCACGGCACCGCCAGTCGCCACCCCGCCGGTTCCTGGCGTGCCGCCCGTCGCCGCTCCACCCGTCGCCGCTCCACCCGTCGCCGCTCCACCCGTCGCCA
>CAYOLF010000078.1:0-13980 GCA_964404725.1 uncultured Polyangiaceae bacterium | reverse complement strand
TCGCCGCTCCACCCGTCGCCGCTCCACCCGTCGCCGCTCCACCCGTCGCCACTCCGCCCGTCGCCGCTCCACCGGTGGGTGCCCCGCCGGATCCCGGCGTGCCCCCGGTTCCCTGATCCGTCGTCGCGCTCTCGTCCGCGCCGGCGCATCCCTGCACCAGGGCCGCGAGGATGAACGACACCCAGGCAAGGGGACCGCCAGGAAGGGGAGTGTTGCTCCTGGATTCTCGCGTCGACACGGTGACTCCGATCCCCCTGGTGCGGGACTTGTCCGATGCGGGCGAATTTTTCCGCCGCCGCTGGCCGCACGAACGAACCCCACCGGGAGCGTGCGCGCGCCACCTCATTAGTGGCGCGAGCCCCCGAAGACGGAGCAGCAAGGTCACGAAGACCCCCGGGGGAACGCGAACACGGGTTGTCTCTCGCCCGAGGACGCGTGACCCTGGCCCCGGAGGTATCGGGGATGAAGCGGGTTCCGGCGGTCGTCATCGCGGTATCACTCGTCGCTTGCGCGACGTCGCGTCCTCCCGCGTCCCCCGCGGCGGAGCCGAGCTCGAGCGCGGCGGCGCCGGGATCGGAGCTGGTTCCCGCCGCACCGTTGCCGGAGCCCGAGGGCGACGCGCAGGGCCCGACGAAGAAGCCACTCCTCGTCTCTCGCGCCGTGCTCGAGTCGGGCCACCTCGAGGGCGGGGGCAATGTCCTCACCATCATCGTGACACGAACCGGCGAGGTCGTCCTCGAGTCGCGGCGCTGGAGCTCGGACGGCAAGGTGCAAGGCCCCACGGTGCACCCCTGCCCCGCGCTGAGCACCACCGAGCTGGCCGAGCTCGGTCGCCGGGTCGACGGGGCTCAGGCGGCGATCGGCTCCGCGAGCTATTCGACCTCCAGCGGGCCGCCCCCGACCGCGAACTACTCGCGCTCCGAAACCTACCGGTTCTCGCCCACCGCACGCTTCCCCGAGGTGTCCGTGGCGGGCTGGGCCGATCTGCCCCGAGCGCTGTCCGAGCTCGGCAGCGAGCTCGCGCGCCTGCAGGCGAGCTGCGATTCGTGACTCCGTCGAGCGAGACGCTCGGGCGATCATCGGCAACCGCGCCGCGCCGGCAACCCCGAGCGCGACGCCATCCGTCGACTCGCGACACGCGCCCTCGCGCTGCCTCCCGAGATCGATCGACCGTTTCCGGGAGCCCCATGTGGGTCCGGGTGCGCGCTGATATTCAGCGCGCACATCGACGTAGGATCGTGAGGCATAGCGCCGCGACGTCGGCGGACGAGGCGTTGCACGTGGGCGTTTTCGTGGCAGAAGTCTTCCAAGCGCCGTGCCCCATCGTCTCCTTCGCTTCCCCCCGGTCTTCGTCCTCACCCTCTTGCTCGCCACCGGTTGCGGTGGAAACGACGGCGACGAGTCCGGCGCTCCCGCCTCCGGTGGGACCTCGGGTGACGGCGGCTCCCCGCCCGCGGGTGGCGCCACCGGCGGCGAGATCACCTCGGGGGGCACGACCAGCGGCGGCCGCCCGAGCACCGGTGGCAGCAACACCGGTGGCAGCAACACCGGCGGCTCCAATACCGGCGGCTCCAATACCGGCGGCTCCAATACCGGCGGCTCCAGCACCGGCGGCCGCCCGAGCACCGGCGGCTCCAGTACCGGCGGCTCCAGCACCGGCGGCTCCAGCACCGGTGGCAGCAACACCGGCGGCTCCAGCACCGGCGGCTCCAGCACCGGTGGCAGCAGCACCGGCGGCTCCAACACCGGCGGCGAGGAAGCGACGGGTGGGACGAACGGCTCCGGCGGCGACGGCGCCACCGGCGGCTCCAACACCGGCGGGACGAGCACGGACATGCGAGACATCCCCTCCACCCAGATCGTCGAGGAGATGCACCTCGGCTGGAACCTCGGCAACACCCTCGACGCGGAACCCAACGAGACGGGCTGGGGTAATCCCCTGACGACCCAGGCGATGATGGACGCCGTCCACGACGCCGGCTTCGGCACGGTGAGGATCCCGGTCACCTGGGCGCACCACATGGGTGGACCGCCGAGCTACTCGGTGGACGAGGCCTGGATGAGCCGCGTGGAGGACGTCGTGAACTACGTCCTGTCCACCGGCATGTACGCCGTCCTCAACACCCACCACGAGGAGTGGGTGTCGCTGATGCCGGGGGAGGACCACGCCGGGATCTCGGATCGGATCGCCCGGCTGTGGACGCAGATCGCCACGCGGTTCCGCGACTACGACGATCACCTGATCTTCGAGACCCTGAACGAGCCACGAACGCGCGACGCGACTCAGTGGTCGGGGGGAACCCCCGAGGCCCGCGCCATCCTCAACGGCTACAACCTCGCGGCGGTCGACGCCATCCGGGCCACCGGCGGCAACAACGAACTGCGCCACCTCATGATCCCGACGCACGCGGCCAACGCCTCCGACACGTGCGTCGAGGCCCTCGAGATCCCCCACGACGATCCCAGGATCATCGTGTCGCTGCACACCTACTACCCCAACGATGTGAGCTTCGGGGACACGCCAAGCTGGGGCGACGGCGCCGACCGGGCCGAGATGGAAGCGGAGCTCGATCGCATCCAAGGGCTGCTCCCCGCGCGGGGTCGCGCCACCATCATCGGTGAGTGGGGCACCGTGAACCTGGACAACACGGCCGTCCGCGCGGACCACGCCGAAACCTACGCGCGCCTGGTGCGGGAGCGCGGCATGTGCCCCATCTGGTGGGACAACGGCGCGACCGCCCGCGGCGCCGATGGTTTCGGGCTGCTCGATCGCGACGCCTCCCCGCCGACCTGGGCGTTCCCGGACGTCGCGACCGCCCTCGTCGCGGGCGCGAACGCCGGCGCCGGCCGCTGACGGCGCGCCGCGCATGAGGCCCCGGGGCCCCGGGCTCCGGGGGCGGCGTTGCGTCCTGGAGGACCCCCCGACAAGACGTCGTCGAGCCCCCAAACGGCGACGGCCGCGCCCGGCATGGGCGCGGCCGTTTCGTCGGGACCGGGAGCGCTCGACTCGAGCCGCGGCGTTCAGACCTCGCTCAGGTGGTAGCCGCGCTCGCCGTGGTCGGTGATGTCGAGGCCGCTCTCCTCGTCGTCGGCGCTCGGCCGCAGACCGATGGTGGCCTTGAGGGCGTAGCCGATGGCCGCGGTGGCTCCGACCGCGAGCGCCAGGGTGACGCCCATCGCCTTGAGCTGCTCGAGCCACAGCGTCGAGCCGACGATCCCCGCCAGGTTCAGGTCGAGGTTGGGGTTGGCCAACGGGGTTGCCAGCAGCCCCGTCAGCAGGGCGCCGAGGGTGCCGCCCACCGCGTGCACCCCGAAGGTGTCCAGCGCGTCGTCGTAGCCGAGGGCGCTCTTGAGCTTGGTGCAGGCGACGTAGGGCACGACCCCGGCGACGATGCCGATGATCACGGCCCCGGACGCCGTCACGAACCCGGCCCCCGGCGTCACCACCACCAGGCCACCGACGATGCCCGAGCAGAACCCGAGGACGGTCGGCTTGCCGCGCGAGATCCACTCCGCCCCGGCCCAGGAGAAGCCGGCGACCGCCGCGGCGAGGGTCGTCGTCATGAAGGCGTTGGCGGCGATGCCGTCGGCGGCCACCGCGCTGCCCGCGTTGAACCCGTACCAGCCGACCCACAGCATCCCGGTGCCGACCGTGGTGAGCACCAGGCTGTGCGGAGCGAAGTTGTCGGTCCCGAAGCCGCGCCGCTTGCCGACGATGAGCGCCAGCACCAGCGCCGACCACCCGGAGGACATGTGCACCACGGTGCCGCCCGCAAAGTCGATGGCTTTGATCCCGGCGTCCGCGTTCCAGACGCCGTTCATGAAGCCGTCGGCACCCCACACCATGTGGGCGAGCGGGAAGTACACCACCACCATCCAGGCGGCGACGAACGCCATCAGCGCGCTGAACTTCACTCGCTCGGCGATGGCGCCGACGATGAGCGCTGGGGTGATGATGGCGAACATCAGCTGATACATCGAGAACGTGCTCTGGGAAACCCAGGCGCCGTAGGCGGTGTTGGGGAGCGCCCCCACGCCGTTCAAGAAGGCGTACTCCAGGCCCCCCAGGAAGGGGCTGCCGGTCGCGAAGGTCACCGAATAGCCGAACGCCCACCACATCAGGGTGACCAGACCGGCGATCCCCATGCACTGGGCCATGATCGACAGGACGTTCTTGCTCCGCACCAAGCCGCCGTAGAACAGGGCCAGGCCCGGGAGCGTCATGAAGAGGACGAGCGCAGCCGAGAGCATGATGAAGGCGTTGTGCCCCGGCCCCGGCCCGGACACCTTGCTGGTCGCGTCGTCCACGCGCGCGCCGTTGCCGACGTACGCCTCGAGGTCCTGGAGCCGGCGTTCGAGATCGGCGTTGGGCGCGCTCACCGTCGCGGCGGCGGCCGCCGGCTCGGCGGAGTCCGCCGCGGCCGGGCTGGGGAGGAGGAAGAGGGTCGCCGCAGCGACGCCCGTGCCCATCACGAGTGGCAGTAGTCTCTTCATGGCATTCAGGCTCCAGAGGACGGCTTGCCCCGCTTGCCGCCGTGAAGGCGACGAAGACCTCGAGCGGCGCTGAGACGAGGCGTGGTGTCCGTTGACTCATTCCTTCTCCCCCGGGATCTGTTTCGGGAATGATTCCCGTTCCTTTCTGGTGAATCCGGTCGCATTTTCTGCCGCGACGCCCGGGGTCCGCTGACATCGAGCCCGAGCGTCCTATGATGGCGCCGTGTCGAACGCGTCGTCGCCTGCGCCCACCGACGACCCGCCCGTTCTCGCCGAGCCCGCCGCTGCGCTCGACTCGTCGGCGCCGCCGAGCTCCCTCTTCGACGTCACGGTATGGAACCCCGAGGAGACGCTGCGGAGCGCGGCGCGGCGCGAGCTCGCGCCCGAGATGCTGCGCGTCGCCGTGGGGCGGATCCGCCGCATCGCCGAGGTCGCCACCGTCCTCACTGGCGTCTACGCCATCGCCTGCGCCGCGGCGGCCTGGGCGGAGAGCGGTGCCCCCGCTGGCGCCGCCGCGGGGCTGCTCGCCGCTGCGGCCCTGGTGAGCGCCGTGACGGCGGGCGCGACCCGGCTGAAGCGCCTCCGCGCCGACCACGCGGTCGATCTGGGCTACGCCTACCTCTTCGGGCTCTGCCTCCTGCTCGGGCTGCTGCGACACCTCGAGCCCTGGCCCGCGTCGGAGACGGTGCGCCAGTGGTCGCTCGTCACCGTGCCGATCTTCGCCTTCGGTGCCCTGGTCCCGGCCACGCCCCGGCGGGCGGTGATCACCCTGCTCGGCGCGGCGGCCATGGATCCCCTGGCCTGCTTCCTCCAGAACCCGGGGGCGCTGCCGCCCGCGCCCCAGTTGGCGTTCCTGCTCCTCTCCCCGCTGCTGGGCGCGCTGATCGCCGTGAGCTTCTCCGTGGTCGTCTACCAGCTGAGCGAGCACGTCGCCGTGGCGCGCAAGATCGGCTCCTATCGCCTGGTCGAGCGGCTGGGCGTCGGGGGGATGGCGGAGGTCTGGCGCGCGGAGCATCGGATGCTGGCGCGCCCCGCCGCCATCAAGGTCATCCGGCGCGCCGTGCTGATGGAGCATGGCCCGCGGGACGCGGAGCGCCTGGTGCGGCTCTTCGCCCGCGAGGCGCGGACCACGGCGTCGCTGCGCTCACCGCACACGATCCAGATCTACGACTTCGGCATCACGCCCGACGGTGCCTTCTACTACGTCATGGAGCTGCTCGACGGCGTCGATCTCCAGACCCTGGTGGAGCGCTTCGGCGCGCAGCCCGCCGAGCGCGTCGCCGAGCTGCTCCGCCAGGCCTGCCACTCCCTCGAGGAGGCACACCGCTCGAACTTCGTGCACCGCGACGTGAAGCCCGCCAACCTCTTCGCCTGCCGGTTCGGGATCGACCACGACTTCGTCAAGGTGCTCGACTTCGGGCTGGTCCTGGACCGTCACCCGACGCCCGAGGAGATCGACGACGAGCGTCGCTTCGTCGGCACCCCCGCGGTGATGGCGCCCGAGATGGTTCGCTTCCAGGCCCCCGTCGACGCGCGCGCCGACGTCTACGCCCTCGGCTGCGTCGCCTACTGGCTGCTCACCGCCGAGCGCGTATTCGACGCGGCGACCCGTCACGACATGCTGATCATGCACGCGCACCAGAAGCCGCAGCGGCCCTCGCGGCGGCTCGGCCGCCCGCTGCACGAGGGCTTGGAGGCGCTGGTGATGCGTTGCCTGGAGAAGAACCCGAACCGGCGTCCCCAGTCCGCAGGAGAGCTCCGGGAGGAGCTCGATGCGCTGGCGTTCGAGCACCCCTGGACGCGGGAGCGCGCAGGGCTCTGGTGGCGGAACCACGATCCCACCGGGAGGGCGGCGGGCGATGCCGGGGCGGGCGATGCCGGCGCCGTCGTCGCTCCTGCGCCCCCTGCAATCGATGCCCGCGCTTGAGCGGCGGGGCCCCGCGCCGAGAAGATACCGGTCGGAAAAGAGCCCGCAACGGATCGCCGAGTAGGACGGAACACGGGCCCGACGGGCTCCGCGCTTCGACCCCCACTGGAGATCCCTCGATGCTAACGCTGTCCCCCTCCGTACCGCGCACGGTCTTGATCGGCTCGCTCCTCTGCCCGCTGGTGGCCCGAGCGCAGCAGCCCGCCCCCGGCGACGAAACGCCCGCCGCCCGGACCGCGATCGCGGTCGAGACGGAGCCGCTCCCGGACGCGGAGCAGCCCGCGCCGGCGCCGGCCGTCACCCCGACGCCGACCGAGGCGGCGCCCCCCGGAAGCTCCCCCGCCGCCCCCCCCGGTTCGGCGGCGCCCACCGCACCGCCCCCCGCCGCCGAGGCCGCGGACGAGGACGAGGACGCCTCCGTGCCGGGGTGGTTCCGGATCGACAGCGATCTCCTGGGGCTGCAGCTGTGGGTGGGGGCCACCCACTCGCTCGGTCCCGTGGACATCGCGACGGACATCTACGTGAATTCCGGCAGCTTCGCGGAGTTCGATATCGGCCCGTCCTTCACGGCCGAGCTCGGGGACAGTAGCTCCCTCATCGTCACGCCGATGGCGGGCCTCGGCGTCGATTGGACGCAGAAGCGCGCCCTGACCCTGGTGGCTCCGCAGCTCTTCCTCTACCTCACCCTGGGCCCGGTGTATTTCGAGTCCTGGACGCAGGCATTCTTCAACTCGGTCTTCGTCGAGGGCGCTAACAACGACATTTACCTGAGGAACTTCCTCCTCGTCAGCCTCACCGACAACGTCGCGATCGGCCCGCACATGGAAGCCACGCTGGCCCTCAACAACGACCGCAACACGCTGGTGAGCTTGCCGCTGCAGGGCGCCGTCAGCCTGAGCTACGGCCAGAACAACACCCTGCTCCTCGCCCTCGGCTACGAGACAGTCGAGGCCGCGCGGCAGGTAGACACCGGAGCGGTGGACGAGGACGCCGCCCCCGTCTTTGCCGAGCGAGGCCTAGCGGGCCGGTTCACCTTCGTCCGCACCTGGTAGTCGCTCCCCCGCGTCCGCTGCCGCTCCCGCGTCGATCTCGAGTCGGGAGCGGCAGGAGCGGGCCTGTTCGGGAGCGCGAGCGCCACCCTGGCGACGTTTCCATTGCGTCGATGCTGCAAGTATCCAGACGAGGGGGGCTCCCTTTCGCCCGTGGGCCCGGGTCCTCCGCGCAGCTACGCTTAATTATGGAGCGTGCAATGATGCGGTGGACGAGTCGTAAGCCCTGGCTCTTGGTCCTGGCGCTGGCAGGCAGCGGCGCGGCTTGTAGCGCCGAGTCGGGCGAGGATCCCTCGCTCTTGGGCGGTCCCGAGGCGACGGGCGCGACGAGCACCGGCGCGGCACCCGCGACGGGTGGCATCGGCACGGGCACCGGAGGCACGGCGGGAACTGGGGGCAGCACCGTGCCTCCCACCGGCGGCTTGCCCACGGGCGGTACGCCGACCACGGGCGGTGTGGGCCCCGCCACCGGCGGCACCCCACCGACCGGCGGCACCGCGCCGACCGGCGGCACCGCGCCGACCGGCGGCACTCCACCGACCGGTGGCACCACGCCGACCGGTGGCACCCAGCCGACCGGCGGCTTCGGCCCCGCCACCGGCGGCACCGCGCCGACCGGCGGCACCCAGCCGACCGGCGGCACCCCGCCGACCGGCGGCACCACGCCGACCGGCGGCACCGCGCCGACCGGCGGCTGGGGACCCGCCACCGGCGGCACGCCGCCCACCGGCGGCACCGCGGAGACGGGCGGGTTGAGCGGAGACGGAGGCAGCCCGGAAACCGGCGGGACCACCCCGGAAACCGGAGGCGGCCCCGGGACGGGCGGTGGAGCGGCGGTGGACTGCTCGGCCACCATGCCAACCGGTGGCACGCCTCACTGCGGAAGGAACGACCAAGGCACGGACGGCGGGCTCGCGTGGTCGCTCTGGTCGAACGCCATCAACAGCAACTCGTGCATTACCACCTTTAGCACCCCCGCGTTCAGCGCGAGCTGGAACGAATCCGGCGACTTCCTCGCCCGCATCGGCCTCGAGTTCGGCAACAACGGCAAGGCCTACACGGAGTACGGGACGCTCAAGGCGGACTTCTCCTACAAAAAGTCGGGCACCGCCGGCGGTTTTTCCTATATCGGTATCTACGGGTGGACCAACAACCCCTGCGTCGAGTACTACATCGTAGACGACTCGTGGAATAACTTCCCGTTCAACGCCTGGAACGCGCAGCAGATGGGCACCGCCAACATCGATGGCGAGAACTACAAGCTGTTCCAGAACGACACGCAGGGGACGGGCGGCTCGAGGTGCAGCGGCGTGTCGACCTGGAAGCAGTTCTGGAGCATCCGGCAGTCGGCTCGCCAGTGCGGGACGGTGACCATCTCCGATCACTTCGACGCGTGGGTAGGCGCCGGCATGACGATGGGGTCCAACCTGCTCGAGGCCAAGATCCTGGTGGAGGTCGGCGGCGGCCAGGGGAGCATCGAGTTCCCCGTGGCCAACGTGACGGCCGAGTGAGCCCCGGGGGAGCCGTCCTCGGCTCCCCTCGGGACCCCTTCAGTGGGGACGCGCGAGTAGTCGCTGGGCCGCCGTCAGCCCCGTGAGTGGGCTATCGGGGAATCGTCCACCCGGGTGAAGAATTCTGGAGAGCATCCTCCGAAACGGTCAGCGAGCCTTCCGTGGAGGTTGCGGCAGAGCCAGGAGTGGGCGTTGGTGGCCCCCGCCTCCAACCCGAGGATCTCGTACCCGAGAAGGGTTCCCGCTTCGGGGACCGGTAGTCTCTTGGGAAGCTGACCCGCGATCGAACTGCCGAGGTCCTGCACTCCAGGGGGCCACGAACCCAACGGTTTTCGGGACGAAGACGAGTCCTCGGCCTTCGATGGCGAAGATGTCGGCGACGGTGAGGAGATGGTCCGTCCCCATCACTTGCTGGCGCTCTGGTCCGCAAGCAGGGACCACAGCTCCTCGACGGGGACCGGTCGCCGACTCCTCTGCTCGAATGGCGGACCCGCGGTGAAGAGGAACGGGATGATCGAGTAGGCCCGGTCACCGTCGAGCGTGCTGCATTCCGCCTCCCAACCCGGCCAGCGGAAACCCTCGTAGAACTTCGCCAGGTTCCCGGTCAGAAGGAAGGCCAGGAACGCCGTGTA
Source organism: uncultured Polyangiaceae bacterium (assembly GCA_964404725.1). GTDB lineage: Bacteria > Myxococcota_A > Polyangia > Polyangiales > Polyangiaceae > JAFGBI01. The sequence continues at coordinate 4,367 of CAYOLF010000078.1, read as the reverse complement.
GCCACGGCCGAGGTCCTCCCACTTCAGCGTATCGGGGGGAAGGTAGTGGACGTTCCCCGGTGCACCGGCAAGGGCCCCACCGTTGAGCGCGAAGAAGCCGCCGAGCACGTCATCGGCTACCAGCAGGGCGCCGGGCATCCGCTCCCGAGGTTCGTTGATGTCCCCGAAGTTCCACGACGCCAGGCTCCTGGGCAGTCGGGGGTGCCCCGCCCCCAGCAGCCGGATCCACCCGTGATCGATCAGCAGGCCGCCGCTCTTGTGGACGATCGCCCCCATCGGGGAACGCGTCGTCACCTGCATGCGCAGCAGCGTCTCGTCTCCGCGGTTGGCCTCATCGGGGAGCACGACGACATCGTTCTTGGCGGTCTGGACCATCTCCAGCACGCCCGGCCAGGCGTGCTCTACCTCGTTGATGAGATCCGAAAGGGGGCGTTGCGTCATGAGTGCCTCAGCCGGATCATGCCAGAAGTTAGCCCCCTTGCGACAGCGTCAACCGCACCATCGATCCATTGCGGTGTCGATCTGGTGCGTCACGGCGCAGCCCGAAGGCGTCGCCAGGGCGGCCACCAACGCCGCCAGCACGACCGCCGCCCCTCGCTTCGTCGGGGTCCTGACGAAGACGACGGTCTTGCCGACGGCAACGCGACCCACCACCAGCACGGGCAGCCCCCAGAGAGCCATCCACGGTGGCTTCTCGCACCCCCGCAGGGACCGGGCCGTGGCCGTCACCAGCAGGAGATGGAGCCCCAGCGCCGCCGCGAGCAGCGGCTCGGAGAGCAGCAGGCCCAGAAGGCCCAGGCTATCCCGTCCACAGCGGTCCCATGCCGCACCCGTAGACCACGTCGAGCCACCCCTCTTGGCCCATCCGGTCACAGACACAGGGGCAGACCGTCACGCTCAGCTGATCGGTAGTCTCACCGAAGAGCCACGCCTCAACCACGAGGCGCTGCGCGACGGTGACGGCCTGCTCGGGAAGCGAGGTTCGACCTTGGCCACGAGATTCCAGGTTCACGTCGAACGAGGGATTTCCTGTGCTCACGGCGACGATGCCGATCTGCTCACGCTCGCGCCCTCCCCCGATCCGACCCCGGCGCCCGGATCCTGCGGATCCCACCTCCTCTTGACAGCTTGACCACGTCGCCGGGGTGGGGTCGGCCAACCTGGCGAGGCTCCCCCGGGTCCCGAGCGTCACGCACGGGTGGTTTCGACGAATGAGCAACGGCACGCTCCCTGCATTGGCCGCCGGTCATGCAGATCACGAGCGAGATCAGATCCAGAACGACACCGGGGCCCGTCACCAACAGGCGCCCACTCCCGAAGCCAAGCCTGGCCCCCCTCCGATGGTGGAGCGCGGTCGACTCGTATCGATCCGACAGCGAGGACCGAGCCGAGGTCTGGCGGGTCGCCGACGGACTCGTGGTTGCAGTTGCGGACGGCGTTGGCGGCATGGGAGCCGGAGCCAGGGCCGCCTCGCTGGTAATCGGCCGGGTCGGGACCGTCGTGCAGCGAGCCGTGGACGTGCCCGACGGCGGCAGGAGGGTGGCCAGGCTCCTCGCCGAGCTAGACCCCGACATCGAGGCCGATCTGGATGCCGGGGAGGCCACGGCCGTAGTGGTCGCCATCGGCCGCCTGGACATATCGGGGGCGTCAGGCGGTGACAGCTCGGCTTGGTTCGTCACGGCCGACAGGGTGGACGACTTGACCGAGTACCAGCACCGGAAGCGCCGGATCGGCAGCGGGCTCGCACTCCCCGTGACCTTCGAGCGCCCCCTCCAACCAGGCTGGCTCATCGTCGGGACCAACAGCCTCTTCGACCACGTTCGCCGGGAGAAGATCGTCGAGGTGCTGAACGAGGGGCCCGCCGATCCCGCACGAGCCCTCATCAGGTTGGCTCAAGGCCGCACGGGCAGGCTCCCCGACGACGTGCCCGTGGTCGTCGTTCGGGTGGGGTGACGATGGGGGCGACGGCCCCGGGCTCAGCCCCCGTGATACCGTCCCCCCGGTGTGCTGCTCCCATCCGTCACGAGTTCGAGGGCTCCGGTGGCGCCACCCCCCGTGCGGGTGGCACCGCTCCCGGTCCTCCTCACCATGCTGGAGATCCGAACGGCTGTTGCTCCGGAGCCGGGCCCGGCGGGTGGGTGGTGTGCTTGATCCGGGGCAGTCGGACCAACACCGCCCGGTCAGACTCCCCTCTGGTCGCCACCCCCTGACGCCCCACCCTCCGCCCCCTACGCCGATCTCGACGGCCACCCCTGGGAGAGCCTGGCCTACAACCCGTACAGGGGGCTCGACGAGGCCGGGAGGGTCGTGGTGCCGGGAGTGATCGGATCCCGCTTCCTCACGGCTTCCTGAACACCAGGAACACCTGGTACGGCAGCAGATCCTGGATCTCGCCGTCCGCCACCAGACCCGCGCCCTTCATCAACTCGATCAGCTCCGCCTTCGGGATCTTGGCCGCTGGAGGTGGGCCTGCGGGTAGCTCCCCCTCCTTGAATTCGATGAGGGCCACCTTGGCCCCGGGCTTCATGGCGTTGACGGCCTGGCTCAGCCAGGCAGGCCGATCGGCAACGTGGTGAAGCACGTCGCAGATGAAGACCCAGTCCGCCTCCTTCGGGATCTCGGGGTCGTCCGGCTTGATCAGCGTGGCCTGGAGGTTCGTGACGCCCTCGGTCATGGCCCGATGGTGAACGTGCCGGACCATTTCGGGCTCGACGTCCCCGGCAACCACCCGGCCCTTGGGGAGGGCACGAGCGAAACGGAACGAGAAGTAGCCGGACCCGGCGCCCACGTCGGCCACGACCTCGCTGCCCTTCAGCTTGAGGGCCGCCACGACCTCGTCCGGCTTCTGCCACACGGCCCGATCAGCCCGCTCCAGGAAGGCGATATACTTCTCCACGTCCTCGAACGGACGAAGCTGCGTTGGATCGATCCCGTGCTGGTGGAGCGGGCAGTCGATCGGCGGGTGAGCCGGATCATGGGCCGAGGCCGCGACGGTCACGCTGGCGGAGGCTCGGGGCTCCGCGCTCGGCAAGGGCGCCGAGGTTCCCGCGGGGCTCGGCCGCTTGCAAGCCACGGCCAAGACCAGAAGGACCAGGACGGCCAGCAGCCGTGAGACGCGACTCATGCGGGACGGCGTACCACAGGGGCGATGTGAAGCTACACGACGGGTCGGTGGGGGCGAGGACGACCGCTACACGGCCGCCGAGATGGATCGGTTCGGCCCGGAGGTGACGGTGACCTCGGCCGGGCCGGACGGCGTGATGGGGACGGGGGATGATGTGGGGGTGCCTCGACGATGACCCCACCCGCTCTCCCGGACGGGCAGAGGACGAGTAGCCGAAGCGTCACCCGAGGTGCGAGGTGGGCCGCGCCCTGCGAGCAGTGCGACGGCGCGCGACGAACGCTGCGAACAGAGCCAGCGCCGACCACGCGGCGCCGGTCGAGCTGGAGCGGTGGCCCACGCGGCACATGCACGCGCCCGAGCCATCTACGGCGCCAGCTGCCGCGGGCGACGCTCCCAGGCTTGGCATCGAGTCCGGATCGTCGCTGCTTTCCCCGTCACCTCCGGCCACGATCGCCGCTCCGTCAGGCCATGATCCGCCTGGTGCGCCGCCGTCCGTTTGGACCGCCGCGCTGGCGCCCGCGGTCGCGCTACCCGCCGCGCCCGTGCTCCGGTTCCGGCGGCGCTGCTGGCGGGTTCCCTCCAGCGCTGAAGGACGCTGGCCGCCGTCGCACCCGTCGTACTCCACCGCGGGAGCGCTCGCTCCCACCGGTGGTACCCTCCAGCCTGTGGACCCCACATCCTGCCTCGTCTGCAAGACCGACGTGTCGGGCCTGGAGTTCTGCCCCAAGTGCGGCCGGCCGACGACCTTGCAGCGCAGGGATTCCTGGAAGACCGCAGGGACCTGGCTCGTCCTGATGGTGGTCTTCGCGGTGGTGTGGGCGGTCGTCGGGTGGCTCCTGTGGCCGTGCGTCGTCACGCGGCGGAGTAGGTTGCCGTTCGACGACCCGAACGAGCAGGATCCAGCCCCGATCCTCGACGCCTACCCGCCCGCCACGATCCTCCCCTCGAAGTCGACGGGGCCCGCCGGCGCTGGTGCGCCCTCATTCACGCCGCTCCGTTGCTCACCACCGACGCACCCTCCCGCTCCCCGTCCTCGACGTGACGCTCCCGGATCCAGCCGTCCAGCTCCTGGCCGTCGAGGGCGGCTCCGGCAGCGTCAGGCCCCCGTGGTGGCCTCCAGCAGCTCGTCCCGGTGGTCCCGGTGGCAACCCACCGCAACATCGGCCGCCAGATCCCCGTCGCACTCGCCGTCGAGAACGGCGTCGAGAACGGCGTCGAAACGACGGCTACGGTGCGTCCTCGC
>CAYOLF010000077.1:0-30781 GCA_964404725.1 uncultured Polyangiaceae bacterium | reverse complement strand
CGCGAAGGTGCTCTACCGCCCCTTCTCCGAGGCGCCGAAGACGCTCGACCCGGCGGTCGCCTACACGACGACGGCCCACGACATCAACGGGCTCGTGAACGTCTCGCTGCTCGAGTACCACTACCTCAAGCGCCCCTACGCGCTCGCCCCTGGGCTGGCTCGTGCCGTCCCCGTCGCCGAGCGCCGGGGCGAGCGGACCGCCTACCGCTTCGAGCTCTACCCCGACCTCCGGTTCCAGGACGATCCCTGTTTCGCCGCGCACCACGGGGGGGCGACGACGCGCCCCCTCACGGCGCGCGACGTCGAGTTCGCGCTGCTGCGCATCGCCGACCCGGCGGTGAACAGTCCTGCGGTCGAGCCCTTCGCTCACGTCGAAGACTTCCTCGCGTTCCGGGCGCGGCTCACCGCGCTGCGCGCCGCGGAGCCGGCCGTGGCGGCGCTCCCCGTGACGGAGCAGTACCAGCGGGCGGGGCGGATCGCGGGCGTCGACGTGCGCTCGGACACCGTGCTCGAGCTGACCCTCGCCGAGCCGTACCCGCAGATCCTCTACTGGTTCACCATGCCGTTCACGGCGCCGATGCCGTGGGAGGCCGTGGCCCATTACGACGGCCAGGACGGTCGCCCGCACCTGGCGGACCACCCGGTGGGAGCGGGCCCCTATCGCATCGCCCTTTACGACAAGCAGAGCCGGATCGTCCTCGAGCAGAACCCCAACTGGCACGGCCGGCGGCACCCCGAGTGGCAGGCCCCGGGGACCGTGTTCCCGACCGAAGTGCCCCCCGAGGACCTGGGGGTCATCGCGCCGCCCGAGGTGCGCGGGGCGGGCCTGCCCTTCATCGAGCGCATCGAGCTCCGGCGCGAGAAGGAGCGGATCCCGGCCTTCAACAAGTTCCTCCAAGGCTACTACGACTCCTCGGGCATCGTGAAGGAGAGCTTCGACAAGGTGGTGCAGAACGAGCGCCTCTCTCCCGAGATGAGCGAGCGGGGGATCGCGCTCCGCAAGTCGGTGGAGCCCGCGATCTACTACCTCGGCTTCAACATGGACGACCGCGTGCTCGGCGCGCCGGGCGGCGAGCGCTCGCGGAAGCTCCGGCAGGCGATGAGCCTCGCCATCGACGCCGAGGAGTACCTGCGCCTGTTCCTCAACGGGCGCGGCGTGCCGGCGCAGTCGCTCCTGCCGCCCGGGATCTTCGGCCACGAGCCCGAGTACCGGAACCCCTACCGCGCCGTCGATGTCTCGCGCGCCAAGCGGCTACTGGAGGAGGCGGGCTACCCGGGCGGCATCGATCCGGCCACCCGCGCCCCGCTCCGCCTCACCTTCGACACCGGGGACACCAGCGCCGACGGGCGCCTGCACTACACCTACTACGTCAACTCCTGGCGGCGGCTCGGGCTCGATGTCGTGCTCGAGGCGACCAACTACAACCGCTTCCAGGAGAAGATGCGCGACGGCGGCTTCCAGATCTTCAGCTGGGGGTGGGTCGCCGACTACCCGGACCCGGAGAACTTCCTCTTTCTCTTGTGGTCCAAGATGTCGCGCAAGGCGAACAACGGGCCCAACACCGCCAACTACTCGGATCCGGACTACGACGCCCAGTTCCTCCGCATGAAAGCCATGGAGAGCGGGCCCGAGCGCCTCGCCATCATCCGCGAGATGCGCGCGCGCGTCGACGCGGATTGCCCCTGGATCCCGATGTTTCACCCGGAGCAGTTCTCGCTCTATCACGGCTGGCTTCGCCACGTGAAGCCGATGGGGCTCTCGGTGCCGCTGGCCAAGTATTACGACCTCGATCCGGCCGAGCGGCAGCGCCAGCGACGCGCCTGGAATCGCCCCGTGCTGTGGCCGGCGTTCGCTGGCTTCGCCCTCCTGCTCCTGGTGCTCGCGCCCGGGATCGTGACCTTCTTCCGGGAGCGGCAGTGATGCTCGCCTACGTCGTCCGTCGCATCGCCTACGGGGCCGTCACGGTCGTCGGCGTCCTGTTCCTGCTCTTCCTGCTCTTCTTCACCGTCACGGCGCCCGACGACGTGGCGCGCAAGGCGCTCGGGGAGAAGGCTCGGCAGGAGCAGATCGATCAGTGGAAGTCGCTCCACGGCTACGATCGGCCGCTGATGCCCGGGCCGGGCCACCTGGGGGACAACATGCTGGTGGAGCATTTCCGTCGCATGCTGACCTTCGACTTCGGTCGCAGCGACGCCGACGACTCCCTCATCCTCGATCGGATCAAGGCCGGCGCGGTGCCGAGCCTCCTCTTGACGACGCCGCTCTTCGCGATCGGGCTCTGCCTCGGCATCTTGCTCAGCCTGTTCGTCGCCTTCTTCCGGGAGACCTACATCGACCGGGCGGGGGTGTTCCTCGCGGTGCTGGGGATGAGCCTGTCCATCCTGCTCTACATCATCGGGGCCCAGTTCCTGGTGGGCAAGCTCCTCCGCTGGTTCCCCATCTCGGGCTTCGATCCGGATCCGGCGGTCGTCTGGCGGTTCCTCGCCTTGCCGGTCCTGGTCGGGGTGATGAGCTCGCTGGGGAGCAACGTGCGCTTCTACCGCACGGTGTTCGTGGAGGAGGTGAACCGCGACTACGTGCGCACGGCGCGGGCGAAGGGCGCCGGCGACGGGCTGGTGATGCTCCGCCACGTCCTCGGCAACGCGATGATCCCGATCCTCACCAACGTGGTGATGGCGATCCCGTTCCTGTTCACCGGCTCGCTCCTGCTCGAGGCCTTCTTCGGGATCCCCGGCCTCGGCTCGCTGACCGTCGACGCCATCGACGGCAACGACTTCGCCACCCTGCGCACCATCGTCTACATCGACGCGCTGCTCTTCGTCCTGGGGCAGATCCTGACCGACATCAGCTACACGCTGGTCGATCCTCGGATCCGCCTGGAGTAGGTCCTTTGCAGGCACTCCTCGAGCACCACTGGTTCTCCAACGCGGTCGTCGCGGCGCTGCTGCTCGCCAGCGTGGCGGCGGCGGTCGCGGTCCGCCGGCACGAGCTGTGGCGGGAGGCGGCGCGCGAGCTCTGGCGACGGCGCCCGGTGGCGCTCCTGGTCGTCATTGGGTTCGTGGCGGCGGGCCTGGCCGACTCGGTGGCGTGGGTGGACGGCAGGGCCCAGGGGGACGACGTGGTGTCGGCGCACCAGCCGCGCTCGATCATCGATCGGGCGTTCGGTGGCCGGCCCGAAAAGAGCTACTCGGCCCCCTTCGCCGCCACCGAGCTCTACGGGACGCCCCCGCGCCCGCTGGAGCACCCCGGTCGCCACCCGCTCGGCACCGACATCCTCGGGCGGGACACGCTGCTGCTCATGCTGAAGGGCGCGCGGGTGGCCCTGCTGGTGGGCGGCCTGACGAGCCTCATCGCCATCCCGCTGGCGCTCTTCTTCGGGGTGAGCGCGGGCTATTTCGGGCGACGCGTGGACGACGTGGTGTTCTTCGTGATGTCCACGCTGGCGTCGATCCCGGGGATCCTGCTGCTGATCGCCCTGGTGATGGCGCTGGGGCAGGGGACGGTGCAGGTTTGCCTCGCCCTCGCCATCACCAGCTGGGTGAGCTTCTGCCGCATCGCCCGCGGCGAGACGATGAAGCTCCGCGAGCTCGACTACATCCACGCGGCGCGGCTGATGGGGGTGTCGGAGCTGGGCATCATCTGGCGGCACATCCTGCCGAACCTGCTGCACCTGGTGGTGATCACCTTCGTCCTCATGTTCTCCGGGCAGGTGCTGGTGGAGGCGGTCCTGGCGTGGCTCGGGATCGGCGCGGCCGGGAGCTGGGGGCAGATGATCGCGCAGGCCAAGGACGAGCTCTCGCGGGAGCCGGCCGTGTACTGGAACGTGCTCGCGGCGGGCGGCGCGATGTTCGTGCTCCTGCTCGGCATCAACGCGGTCGGTGACGCGGTCCGCGACATCCTCGATCCGCGCACCCGGCGGGAGCGAGACTAGGGCGATGACGGCCGCCAGCTCTCCCGCCGACGCCACGGTCCGCGTGCGCGATCTCGTCACCACCTTCCCGAGCGGCGGGCGCCGCGTCGCCGTGGTCGATTCGGTGAGCTTCGACGTCGCGCCCGGCGAGGTGCTGGCGCTGGTGGGCGAGAGCGGGTGCGGCAAATCGATGACGGCGCTCTCGATGCTGCGCCTGGTGCCAAAGCCGGGGCGCGTCGAGGGGGGCTCCGTGCGCCTCGGCGAGACGGAGGTGCTCGCCCTCGACGTGCCCGCGATGCGGCGGCTCCGGGGCCACCGCATGGCGATGATCTTTCAGGAGCCCATGTCGAGCCTGAACCCGGTGATGACCGTCGGCGCGCAGGTGGTGGAGGCGATTCGCCTCCACGAGCGCGTCCCGGCGCGCGCGGCGCGGGCGCGGACCGTCGAGCTCTTCAGCGCGGTGGGCATCCCGGACCCAGCGGCGCGTCTGGGCGCCTACCCCCACCAGCTCTCCGGTGGCCTCAAGCAGCGCGTGATGATCGCGATGGCCCTCTCGATGCGGCCGGCGGTGCTCCTCGCCGACGAGCCGACCACCGCCCTCGACGTGACCATCCAGGCCCAGATCCTGGAGCTGCTGCGGGAGCTGCAGCGCGACACCGGCACCGCAATCCTGCTCATCACGCACGACCTCGGGGTGGTCAACGAGCTGGCCGATCGCGTCGCCGTCATGTACGCGGGCAAGCTGGTGGAGACGGGGACCCGGCGCGCGGTCCTCGGGGATCCCTGGCACCCGTACACGAAGGGGCTGCTCGCCGCGATGCCGGGGCGCGCGCGGCGTGGCGAGCGCCTCTACGAGATCGCCGGGGTGGTGCCGCCGCCGACGGAATGGTCGCGCGGGTGCCGCTTCGCCGGCCGCTGCCCGGAGGTGCTGCCCTGCTGCGCGGCGGAGCCGGCGCCCCGCGTCGTCCCGTCGCCGGAGCGCGAGGTCTTCTGCCACGCTCGGGTCGGCGCGGCTGGCGCTGGCCCGGGCGAGGGCGGAGGCGCGCCGTCGGGGCCGCCACCCCGGGAGACGGACGCATGACCGACCCGAGCCTGCTCGAGGTAACCGGGCTCCGGACCTGGTTCCCGATCCGGCGGGGCGTGCTGAAGCGCGTGGTCGGGCACGTCCGCGCGGTTGACGGGGTGAGCCTCGACGTCGCTGCGGGTGAGACGGTGGCGCTCGTCGGCGAGAGCGGGTGCGGCAAGACCACCGTGGGACGCTCGCTGCTGCGGCTGGTGGAGCCGCACGAGGGCTCCGTGCGCTTCGCCGGCGAGGAGCTCGTTGGCCTCGGACCGCGGCAGCTTCGGCGGGTGCGCCGCGCGATGCAGATGGTGTTCCAGGACCCGATGACGGCGCTCGATCCGCGGATGCGCGTCCGCGACATCGTGGTCGAGGGGCTCGACGCCTACGGCATCGGGGCCAGCGCCGCCGAGCGCACCGCGCGGGCGCGCGCGCTGCTCGAGCGGGTCCGGCTGCCGGCGGAGCACCTCTCCCGCTTCCCACACGAGTTCTCGGGTGGGCAGCGGCAGCGGATCGGGATCGCGCGCGCCCTCTCCGTCGAGCCGCGGCTGATCGTGCTCGACGAGGCCGTCTCCGCGCTCGACGTCTCCATCCAGGCCCAGATCCTCAACCTCCTCGGGGACCTCCAGGCCGAGCTCGGGATCGCGTACCTCTTCATCACCCACGACCTCTCCGTGGTGCGCTACCTCGCGCGGCGGGTCGCCGTGATGTACCTCGGCGAGATCGTCGAGCAGGCTCCCACCGAGGCGCTCTTCGCCGAACCGCTCCACCCTTACACCCGCGGGCTCCTCGCCGCCGTGCCGTCGCTCGATCCGGCGGTGCGGCGGGTCGAGGTGCGGGTCCTCGGCGACGTGCCCTCTCCGGCGGCGCCGCCGTCGGGGTGCCGCTTCCACACCCGCTGCCCCGAGGTCATGCCGCGCTGCTCGCGCGAGGCGCCGCCCCTCTATCGCGTCCGGGGGTGCGCCGTGCGCTGCTTCCTGCACGAGGCCGCCGCTGACGAGGCCGCACCGGGCGAGCGCTGACCGGGGGCTGTCGGTGGAGGCGCTAGCGATGCTGTAGTATCCCGCCCGCGGCCGGAGCCGACGGACGGCGGCCGAGGAGGAATCATGGCGTGCTTGACGGAGTTGGGACGGGACCAGGGCGAGGCTCGGGCGCGGGGGCGGCGCGCCGTCGGGCGGTCGGCGCGCGGTGTCGGCGCGTCGCTCGGCGCGGCTGGGCTCTTGCTCCTCGCGGTGGGCGCGTGCAGCGGCGAGACGACGGGCGGTGACGCGAGCGGATCCGGGGGCGGCGGTGTCTGGCCCGAGGGCGCCGTCTGCACCCCCAACGAAACCCGGATCTGTTACGGGCCCGGGGCCTGTGAAGGGGGACAGGCATGCGAGGCCGACGGATCGGGCTGGGGTCCCTGCGACTGCGGCACCGGGACGGACGGGGGCGCGGGCGCGGACGGCGCCGGGGGCTCCGGCGTCGCCGAGGGAGGCGCTGGCGCGGCCGTCGGTACCGGAAGCGTCCCCTGCGTCGTCTCGGGCTCGACGCTCACCTTGCCCGCGACCTTCCGGGACTTCGGCGCCGCTCACCCCGACTTCGAACCCGGTGTGTCGGGGCAGACCGAGACGACCGTTGGCCTGGTCGCCTCGAGCCTCGGCGCGGACGGGGTCCCCGAGCTCGCGAGCGAGGGCGGGGGCATCTCCGGCGCCGATACCTTCGCCGAGTGGTACCGGGACCTGCCCGAGGTGAACGCCACCATCGTCGGGAGCCTGTTGCTCTTCGACGACGGGGACGGGGGCTACGTGAACCGCTGGGGAGCCGACGGCGAGCAGTGGACGGCCTACACCAACCAGACCTGGTGCGGCAACGGCGGCACCAGCTGCGGGAGCTGCGATCCGCTCCCCGAGGGCACCTCCTGCTACGATCCCTGTCCGAACCCCGCGATGCCCGAGTGCGCGGCGACCGCCGCGCACTTCGACGGGACGCCCGTGTTCTTCCCCGTCGACGGCGAGGGCGCGGACACCACGCCCACCGACGAGTACCTCCAGGCCACGATCGCCCCGGAGTACGGCGGCAACTGGGAGAACGAGGACGAGAGCACGAGGCACAACTTCCACTTCACGAGCGAGATCCGCTTCTGGTTCGAGCACGACTCCGGCCGGAGCCCCGTCATCGAGATCACCGGCGACGACGACGTGTGGGTCTTCGTGGACGGCCGCCTGGCGCTCGACCTCGGTGGGATCCACACGCCCGTCGCGGGCGCGGTCCGCGTCGACGAGCTCACGGCGAGCCTCGGCCTTGGTGATGGCGAGCGCTACGAGGTCGCGATCTTCCAGGCCGAGCGCCAGACCACCGGCTCCACGCTGCGGCTCCGGCTGACTGGCTTCGACTGGTCGACGCTCGAGTGCGACGGCGGGTGACCGAGCGCCGCGTCGCCGCGGGGCGCGGGCCTGGGCGCGATCGGCTGCGATCGCGCCGCGCGCCCGCTCAGCCGGCCGCCAGCCGCGCCGGGATCGGCGGCATCGCCCCCGGACACGACGCGACGTGCGCGGCGACTCGGTTCGCGCGCGCGGCCAGCCGGGCCAGATCGTCGGGGATCGCGCGCGCACGGCCCAGCTCGACGGCGAGCACGGCCACGAAGGCGTCGCCGGCGCCGACCGGATCGCCAGCGCCCGTGGCGAGCGGGAACCCCGGGTGCTCGACCGTGGCCGACGCGGTGCCGAGCAAGCAGCCTCGCGCCCCGCGCGTGAGCGCCACCAGTCGCACGCCGCGCCCCAGGAGCCAGCGCACCGGATCGGTGACCCCGGCCTGGCGCGCGACGAGCGCGGCCTCCGCCTCGTTGAGCTTGACGACCTCGGCGTGCGTCACGGCGGCGTCGATCACGGCGGGTTCGACGAACGGAGGTCGAACGTTGAGGTCACAGACGCGCAGGCAGCTCGGCGGGGCGGCGGCCCACGCGGCGGCGAGCGCGCCGGCCCCGAGCACGGTGCGCTGGGCGAGGGTGCCGAAGCAGAGGACGTCGGCGCGGCGCACGGCCGCGAGCACGGGCTCGTCCGCGGCGATCCGGTCCCAGGCGACCTCGGTCGCGATCCGGTAGCGAGGGTCGCCGCCGTCCATCGTGACGGTGACGGTGCCCGTGGCCGAGCCCGGATCCCGTGGCACCAGCGCCACGTCCACCCCGCTGGCCGCCAGCACCGCGCGGGCGCGCGCCCCGAGCTCGTCGGCCCCGACCCGGCTGACCAGGGCGGCATCGGCGCCGAGTTGGGCGGCGTGGTAGGCGACGTTGGCCGCTGCCCCGCCGAGGCGGGGGCCGTCCTCGAACAGGTCCCAGAGCAGCTCGCCCCAGGCGAGCACCCGGGGACGTCCGGGCGTCCCCGCGGCGGAGTGCCTCCGGCGCTCGTCCTCAAGGCTCGCGCCGGCGGCGGTCGCGGCGCCCGTCGCACCGTGCGCAGCCGCTGGTTCCCTGGGTCCTCGGTGCCGCACGCTCGCACCGCCCATTTACCACGCGGCAGACCGGCCCGGCGGGGACCCCGCCGCGCTCTCCCCCGCCGGTCGTGTCCGGCCCGAGGGTCAGCACTTCTTGGTGAAACTGGGAATCGTGAGGCAGAATGGACCGCGGATGAGCACCGCCCCCCGCCCGGACGAGAGTACCGGGCGATACTCGGCCCGTTCGCTGCCGCCCGACGAGGACGAGGAGGGGGGAGTGGTCGGGGCGCTGACCGTGCTCCAGGGGCCGCGGCTCGGCACCGTCTACGGGCTGCACCATGGCCGGAACGTGCTCGGTCGTGGCGACGACGCCGACGTGCAGGTGGTCTTCGAGGGCGTTTCGCGTCGCCATGCGCAGATCGTCGAGCAGGTGGGGAGCTACGTGCTGGAGGACCTGGGGTCCACCAACGGCACCTTCTGCCGGGGTATCCCCGTCGCGAGCCCAGTCGAGCTCGGTGAGGGCGACCGGATCAGCCTCGGGGGGCGGGTCATCCTGCGCTTCTCGCGGGAAGGGTCCCTGGAACGTCGGCTCCGCGAGGAGCTCTACGCGCTGGCGACGCGGGACCCCCTGACGCGCGCGCACAACCTCCGCTACTTCGAGGAGCGGATGGAGTCGGAGTGGCCCTGGGCGGTGCGCCACGAGCAGGCCTGTGCCCTCTTGATGATCGACGTGGACCACTTCAAGAGCTTGAACGACGGGCTCGGACACCTCGCGGGCGACGCCGCCTTGCAGGAGATCGTCAACACGGTCGCCGCCAGCCTCCGGGGAGAGGACGTGTTCGCGCGCGTCGGGGGCGAGGAGTTCGCCGTGCTCTGCAAGGCCACGCGCCTCGAGGCCGGGGTCCTGCTTGCCGAGCGGCTGTGCAGGAGCGTCGCGGCCACCCCGTTCGAGTGGCGCGGGCAGCGGCTCGCCATGACCGTGTCGATCGGGGTGGCCGCCTCGCACGAGCCGGGGATCGACCAGCCGAGCCAGCTCCGCGAGCGCGCCGACGAGCGGCTGTACGCGGCCAAGGCGCGGGGCCGCAACTGCGTCGACCCGCCGCCCGGGGCGCGCTGAGCCCGGGCGCGCGCCGGACCGGCGTGGCGCCGCGGTCGCGCCGAGCCGTCGCTTTACGAGACGGCGCGAGCTGCCCGCGCCGGGCGACGATCGGGGGAAGCGAGGGGATGGCCCGAGCGTAGGCTAGAACATCGAGCCGCCGTCATGAACCGCCCCGCCGAGCCCAAGACCCTGCTGATCCTGCTCGCCCCGGCGTGCGGCGGCGACCCCGGGTCCGGCTTCGGCGCCCGAAATCCACGGCTCGAGCCGAAGAACCCCGTTCGAGGACGCCGCCAGGGGCTCCGAGTCGCGCGCTCCCAGCGACGCTTCGGGCCGAGGTGACAAGGACGCCCCGGCGCGCGTGCGACCGGGGACGCGCGGCGCGGCCCCTTCAGCGATCCGGCGGGTTCGGGGTCGGCGGGGGGGGCAGGGTGGCCGACGGGCGACGGCTCTGGCAGGCGGCGATGCCCGACTGCAGCGGCAGGGTGAGCTGCGATCGGGGCAGCGACGGCTCCCCCATCACGTCGTGGAAGATGCGGCGCACGTGGAGGCCGCCTCCCGTCTGGAAGCTGAGCCAGACGAACATGGCGCGACCCTTGATCAGCGGGAACGGCACCCCGCCGCCGCGACGGTTGTTCCACGCGCGCGAGTCGCTGCTGTTGTTGCGGTTATCCCCGAGGACCCACACCTCGTTTGCCCCGATGGCGTACGGCCCCTCGTCGTCGATCGGATCGAACTGGGCCAGAACGTCCGGTCCGTTCTCGAAGAGAGTGCCGGGGGTGAGCCCTTCGGCCGTCGTCGCCCCGAGGCGACCCTCCTCGTAGAGGGTGAGGTAGGTGTACTCGCCCAGATACTCCATGAAGAGCAGCCCGCGCTGGCCGCCGCGTCGGCTGCCGTCGTCGTGCTCGAGCTCTCCCACGTAGCAGTAGGGGACCATCCAGCCGTTGATGAACGGGTGCCCCCCCCTCACGACCAGGGTGTCGCCGGGAAAGGCGATGGCTCGCTTGATGTAGTCGTCGGCGCGGTTCTCCGGGAACTCGAACACCATCACGTCGCCCCGCCGCGGGGGCAGGTGCTGGAAGAGGCGCCGCTCCGTGAACGGGATCGGCGGCCCGTAGGCGAGCTTGTTGACGAAGATGTGATCCTGGATCTGTAGCGTCGGGAGCATCGAGCCGCTGGGGATCTTGAAGGCCTCAACGACGAAGGCGCGGAGGAGCACGGCCACCAGGACGGCGATCGCGATCGACTCGGTGTACTCACGGAGCTCGCTCTTGCGCCACGGCCCGAGGTGGCGGGCGACCAGCGTGGAGGCGCGCTCGTTGGCCTCCACGAAATCGGCCTCGACGAACCGCTCTCCCTCGACGGTGGCGCGGAGATCGTCGAGTGCGGCCACGAGCTCCGCCCGCCCTGCCTCCGGCACCCGGCGATCCACCGCGCGCTGGTGCTTGCTCAGGAGGCGGCCAGCCTCGTCCAGGAGCTGAAACGCCTGCTCGTAGTCGCGACGGAGCGGCGCGGGGACGTCGGGGCGCCCGCCCGCGTCGACGTACCGCGCGAGCGGGAGCCGGTGTCGCCACCGGTACAGCGTCATCTCGAAGACCGTGAAGAATACGATCAGGGCAGGGAGGCGCTGGTCGTGCAGCAAGAACCGGAAGCGGGCGATCAGCCCGGGCGCGAAGGCGTCTTCCGACTTGAGGACCTCCACCGTCGCCCACGCGAGCAGCAGCGGCACCAGGACGAACCAGAGGCCCCAAAAGACCGAGCGAAGCAGCTTGGAACGTTGCACGGGTTTGCCGCGGAGAGGCTCGCCTTCTACTCGGATGTGGAATAAGCGGCAACCGGGGAAGCTGGCTTCCCACAGTTGGACCGCCGCGGCGGCGCACGGCGGCTCATCGCGCCTTGCCGGACTGGACGAGGTAGTCGATCTTCGCCGCGCGGTCGCCGGTCGCCCCCGCGTCGGGGCTGGCCCGGCCGACCCCGGCCGCGTTGTCGAAAACGAGGTAGTAGATCCCCTCCGGCAGCGGGATCGTGCGCCGGTACTGCTGGCCCACCACGAGCGTGTCCTCGAAGAGCGGGGCAGCCACCAGGGGCGCGGGTCCGGACTGGCTCACGTAGGTGCCCGTCATCTGGTCGGCGTAGGCCTTGTTCAGGACGAACAGGTCGACCGACGTGGCGCCCTCGAGGGTCGCCGTGACGTGCAGGGCCTGCCGCTTCTCGGTGATCTCGAAGCCCCCGACGTAGTCCTGCTGTCCCGAGTGGATCTCCGTCGTGGAGTTGGCGAGCGCGAGGTGCCTCGAGCGCTCGACGGTGAAGGGGGCGAAGGGGGCCTCCCCGCGGGGGATGTACCCCACGCCGAAGGCGACCTCTCCCTTCGTGCCCTTACGGATCACCGTGAACCCGCGCTGGAGTTGCCCGCGCAGGATCGCCGTGCCGACCTCGTTCGCGTTGACGCCGAGCGCCGTCATAGTGGAGCTTGCCGCCCCCGACTCGATGAGCACCGTCTGGACGTTGGCCGCGCTGACGCTGCGGGGCCGGAAGTAGACGTACATGGCCCCCTCGTGCAGCTGAAAGTCGGGGGAGTACTCGACGACGCCGGACGAAGTGAAGCCGACGCGTCGGGTGATGGAGCTCCAGGCGTAGCCCCTGCCGGAGTACTGCAGGACGAGCGACTGCCGCGCGTCGTCGTCGATGACCTGAGCGCCGCAGGCATCCGCGAAGAAGCGGCCGCTCACCGGCTCGCCGTCGCGCATGCTGAGCGGGATCCCCCGGCGGTTCATCTCCCGGCAGAGCTCGTCGAGCCCGAACCGCAGGATGTCGAAGCGCAGCGTCTTGTTGCGCGGGTCGTTGACGACGCCCGGTCCGACCACCTTGACCAGCGACTCTCTCCCCGCGCAGCCGGTCGTCGCCAGCAGCACGCCGATGAGCCCGACGCCTCTCAGCATCGCCCCGACGCGTCGCCTCGTCCGGATCGCCGACACGGTGGGCAGCATCGCGCGGCTCCTCCGCGAAATCCACCGGGGTCGATCGGGGATCCGGCCGATTGGCCGTCAGTGGCGCGATGGCGGCGGGACGCCGCGAGCCCGGCCGTCCCCGGCACGACTCGGGAAGGGTCGGCAGCGGCCGGAAGAGCGACGACCTCGAGCCGACGCCCGAGAGCCACGCGCCGCCTCACGAAGAGCAGCGTCTTCCGGGGCGGCGCCATCGGCGCCCGCTTTGGCTCCCACCTCGGCACCCGCCTCGGCTTCCACTTCGCCCGGGGCGTGTCGCCCGGCGAGGAGGGCTGGGAGCGCTCGAGCGACTCCGCGGCCAACGGGCGAGTCCGCGCGGGGAGCACCCGCCGGCGTTGACCGATGGTAGGCTCCCGGGCGCCATGGCGACCATCCGCTATTACCCCTCGGACGGGGCCCCTGCGCATTTCGGGGTCCACAAGCCCGTGACGACCGTCGGCCGCGACCTCGGCAACGACGTGCACGTGGCGGACCCGTCCGTCGCCGACCATCACGTGCAGATCGTGTTCAACGGCCGCGATTTCCAGCTCGAGGAGGTGGACCGGGCCGCAGAGATCCTGATCAACGGCAAGAAGAAGCGGCGAGCCCGGCTCGTCAACGGCGATCGGATCACGCTCGGCCGCGCGCAGCTGGGGTTCAGCATGTTCTCCGAGGTGGCCTCGGATCGGGGCGGCGCGGAGAGCCAGCGGGCCGCCTCGGACGAAATGGCCTGGGTCCGCCGGCTGCACTCCTTCAGCGAACGGCTGATGACGAGTCGCGACGTCGACAGCGTCCTCGAGGCGCTGCTCGACGACGTCATCGAGCTCACCGGCGCCGGTCGCGGCGTCGTCCTGCTGGTCGAGTCCGGCGACGCTGAGGTGCGCACGCCGCGGGTGCGAGCCTCGCGCAACGTGCAGCGGGAGGTCATCGAGGACCCGAGCGGGCAGATCAGCGACAGCATCGTCCGGCAGGTGATCGAGTCGCGCCGCCCCGTCATCGTGAGCGACGCGCTCACCGACACCACCTTCGGCAAGAGCGAGAGCGTGGTGGCGCTCAAGCTGTCGAGCGTGATGTGCGTGCCGCTCCTGAGCCAGGGCGACGTCATCGGCGCGCTCTACGTGGGCAACGACGAGGTGAAGCACCTGTTCGAGCGGGCGCAGCTCGAGATGCTCAACATCTTCGCCGGCCAGGCCTCGCTCATCCTCCAGAACGCGATCCTGCTCAGCGCGCTCCGCGCGGACAAGGAGAAGCTCAGCGCGGAGCTGAAGGACAAGCGGTTCGGCGAGATCATCGGCACCTGCCCCTCGATGCAGGAGGTCTTCCGCAAGCTGCAGAAGGTGGCCGCCACGGACATCAGCGTCCTCATCACCGGCGAGACCGGCACTGGCAAGGAGCTCATCGCCCGGGAGCTCCACCGCCGCAGCAACCGCGCGCAGGGGCCGTTCGTCACCGTCAACTGCGGGGCGATCCCGGAGAACCTGATGGAGAGCGAGATGTTCGGCCACGTGAAGGGCGCCTTCACGGGGGCGATCGCGAGCCGCCCCGGCAAGTTCCAGCAGGCCGACGCGGGCACGCTCTTCCTCGACGAGATCGGCGAGCTGACGCCCCAGCTCCAGGTCAAGCTGCTGCGGGCGATCCAGGAGCACGTGGTCTTCCGGGTGGGGGACAATCGCCCGGAGAAGTGCGACATCCGCATCGTCGCCGCGACCAACCGCGAGCTGGACGAGATGATCAAGACCGGTGAGTTCCGCGAGGATCTCTACTACCGGCTCAACGTGGTGAACCTCTGGCTGCCGCCCCTGCGCGACCGGGGCGACGATCTGTTCATCATCGCCCGCGCCTTGCTCAGCAAGTACGCTGACGAGCTCGGCAGCGCCGTGCGCGGCTTCGCGCCGCAAGCGCTCGCTGCGGTGAGGAAGTACCCCTGGCCCGGCAACATCCGGCAGCTCGAGAACCGGATCAAGAAGGCGCTCGTGCTCTGCGACAAGACGCTGCTCGGGCCAGAGGATCTCGACCTCGGCCCGGAGGCGCAGGAGTCCATCCTCCCGCTCGAGAAGGCGAAGGAGGACTTCCAGCGCCGGTACGTGCTCGAGGCGCTCGAGCGCAACAACGGCAACCGCACCCAGACGGCGCGGGACCTCGGGGTCGACCCCCGCACCATCTTCCGGTACCTGGAGAAGGAGCCGAACCCGCTCCCGAGCGGCGCCGGCGGGCACGAGCGGGAGTGACCTCGGCCGGTCGTCGTCGTCGCCGTCTCGGGGCGCGACGGCCCCGCTGCGCGCAAGAACTTGGCCCAGGCCCTGATCCGCGGGCACCTCTCGGAATGGGAGGTGCCGATCGATGCTGGAGCTCTGGGGGGATCACGGGGGGTTCGCGGTCGTCGTCGCCGTCGTCGAGGCCGTCGCCCTCGCGGCCCTGCTCTTTCGCCCGAGCCGTCGAGGGGGCTCCTCGCTGGTGGCCGACGCGACCCGGCTGGGCCTTCGCGCCCGAGCGTCCCACCGGTAGCGCGGCGGTTTCTCGATTTCGGCGCTAGTGCATCTCGCCGACCATCCAGGCGAAGGCAGGGACGAGCACCTCGTCCGGCGAGGCACCGCCTTCCGCGGGGGCCCCATCGGCCTCGATGCGGAAGCCGTGGTCGCCGAAGACGAAGGCGAGCGTCCGGGGAGCGAGGCGGCCCAGGCACTCCGCGAGCGAGTCCCCCACCGACGTCGCGAGGGCGTCGAGTTCGGCCGCGCCGAGCGGCTCCCGCTCCGCCAGGCGCGTCGCGATCAGGTCGAGCTTGAGCAGGTCGCGGTGCCCGGCCCGGACCCGGCGTGGCGTCGCCGCGGCGCGGCCACGGGCGACCGGGAGGGTCGTCTCCGGAGTCCGGTGGGCGTCCTTGAGCGCCTCCGGGCCGCGACCGATGAGATCGAGCTGGGTGGCCGTCGTGGTGGGGAGGGCCGACCAGAGCAGCAGCCGCTCGGCGAGGGCGGCCCGCCGCTCCAGGCGCTGCTGTAGCCGCCCGTGCATCCTCAGACCGAGGTCGAAGCGCATCCCGTCCACCAGCACGAGCTGGATCGATCGGGCGCCGTGGAGGCGGGCGAGCCGCTGGGCGAGGTCGGGGACGTCCAGCACCATGCTCGGGCGCTTCCCCCGCATGCGGAGGGCGTCGAAGGCCTCGCTGTAGCTCTTCTCGAAGCTCGTCGCCCAGGCGTCAGCGACCTGCTGCGCCCGCGCGTCCGTGATTCCATGAGCGTGTGCGTCGCGGAGGGGGAGGTAGGTCGAGACGAATAGGCGCTCGACGGCCGCCAGCGGCTTCGGGCCTCGCGTGGCGTCGAGCTCCTCGACCCACGCCGGCCAGCGGGTGGCTGCGTCCGCCACGAGGGGGGAGGGGGACGCGGGCTCGTCAGCATCGGTCTGGCGTTGCGCCGGCAAGCCCTCGGCACCAGGGCTACGGTCGTCGCGCGCCGCGCGGGGCGGCTCGTCCGCGCTCGGCGCCGCTGCCGTCGGGTCGTCGACGCCGGCGAGGGCGTTGGGGCGAGATCCTTCGGCGAGGGCCGGGCGCAGCGGGAGCTGCAGCTGCAGCGGCTCGGGTGGACGGCGGGCGTCCATCGCGCTCGGGTCGGCGGGGGAGGGCTCGCGCGGCTCGGGGCTCGGCTCGGCGGATTCGCGGAGCTCGCCTCGGCTCCGGGCGAGCTGCCGCCCCGGTGGGGTGATGTGCTTGATCGGCGGGAGCGCCGGCGACATCGCGGCGCGGGGTGCGGGCTCCTCGGGCTCGCCGTCGAGGGCGGCGTCGGGAGCGGGTGCCGCGGCGGTCGTTCCGTCGCCGGTCACCGGGGGCTCCGGCGCCGCGAGCGGGTCCGGGGCGACCGCGGGCGGCGCATCGCTGAGCTCCATCGCCGCGACGCTGGCCGCCACCTCAGGGGCCGGCGCCGGCGCGGTCGGCGCGGACGCGAGCCGCTCGGCCGCTGCCGGCTCCGGCGTCTCGAGCAAGCTCTCCAGCGTCACGGGTGCGCCGTAGACGCCGAGCCGCTGATCCCGCTCCGCGAAGAACAGCCGCACCGGCCGCTCCCGGGTCGCGGCGATCCACCAGCGCAGCACGGCGCTGTCCTCGGCGTCCAGCGACCCCGCCAGGTTCGCGATCCCTTCCAGGGCCGGGAAGGCGACGGCGATGCCGGCGGCCCCGATGAGGCGGGCACGATAGAGCTGATCGCCGAGCGTGGCGTCGAGGAGGCTCGCCGCACTGACTCCCGGGGGCGCCGCTCCGCGGCGCGCGAGCGTGTCCTCCACGGCCTCCTCGATCGCGAGCGCCAGCCGACCGCGTCGGCTCGGCCCCGGCGCGGGCACCGTCACGCTCAGGAAGCCGTCGCGCTCGGCGCGGACGAGCGCCGCGTCGAGCGTTGAAACCGCCATCAGGTCCACCTCGCCGAGCGTTCGCGCCGCGGCGGGGCAGGTCGTCGAGGGGCACGTCATGCCGAAGCATTTGGCCGATTGCCCGCCGAAGGCCCAGTTTGTGGCCCTTCCCCGGGGCCCGACGCCACGGGGAAGGGCCGAACCACCCCTGCGGCCGACGTCGTGGGCCCGTGACGAGGCGGACGGGGCCATACCGGCCTGGCCGGCGGCGAATTCGGCCCGAGCGACCCTGCGTGACCCCTCGCGCTCCGCTCGCAGCGGGTCGCTAGGCGTTGACGGTTCGCGAGGAGTCGTTAGAATTTCCCTTAGTTCCCTCTGCAGAGCGCGACTGGCGCCAAGTTACGAATCCCACACAAGGCATCGAACCAGGGAGGCGAGCTTACGGTGGAGCGCTAGGCCCGGAAACGATTCACCGGGAAGCCAGAAGCCGCAACGAGCCTTCCACCTAGCGAAGCTAGGGGTTCGAGCTTAGCGTCGCCCAGACGGCTCAGGCGGTAAGGAACCCATGAACGGGCCGACGGACGAACCGCCGGCCCGTTCGCCTTGTCGGGGCGCGCGTGGTGGGAGCGGTGCGGCGTTCGGCCTTCCGTCAGCGGCCGGCCTCGACTAGCTTCGCCGGTCATGAACGACCGATCCGCGAGCCGCCAGCGCGCCTTGTCGTCGCTCGGGGAGTTCTGGCGGTCGCCCCAGAGCTGGGCGGTCCGCGCTGTCGCCCTGGTCGCGTTCTTCGCCCTGCCGGTGCTCGCCACCGGGCCGAAGATCAAGGGCCGGGTCGCGAATTTCGAGCACCTCCTGAACCCCGTGTGGGAGGAGGCCAAGGACCCCGAGAAGAAGCTCTACTCCTTCCGGGAGATCGTCCCGACCGTGCCCGCCAAGCACCGGGCCCTCTACCCGCACATCCCCAAGGAGCTCTGCATCGCGGCGCTCAGCGACCAGAAGCAGCCGGCGTCGCGAAAGGCGGTCCTGATCCGGGTCGGCGGCGGTCGGACGACGCCGGTGACCATCGTGGTCGCCCCCGAAACCCGACTCCGGTTCAAGAACACGGACCCCTTTCCCCACCGTCTGTACGGGATGGGGCAGAGCACCCTGACGCCGAACGACACCATCAAGGGCGGCGCGCGGGACTGGACGGTCCCCAGCGCCGGGACCTTCGAGATCCGCGACGAGCTCGCCCCGAGCCTCCGGATGTGGATCGTGGCCGAGCCGAACGTCGCCACCATCGCCTATCCCTCGATGTCCGGGGAGTTCGCGCTCCGGCCGGAGTTGCCCGGCACCTACACCGTGCAGGCCTATTTCGCCGGCAAGAAGGTGGGGCCGCCCGTCTTGGTGGACGCCAGCGCGGGTCGCGACATCGACATCTCCAAGGACGCCATCAAGGTCGCCGATCCCTCCGCCAAGCCCGACAAGAAGCCAGTCGCGGCGGCGAAGGGCGAGGAAGCCAAGGGCGAGGAAGCCCAGTAGGCCGCCATGCTGCTCAGTCGCTTCTGGTACGTCGTCCTCTCGCTGCTGCTCGGGGCAGCCCTCTTCGTGCTCTTCCTGGCGCAGAGCATGTACAACCGCGCCGGGGAGCTGGCCATGGCGGAGGGGCTGGCGTCCGACAGCCAGTTCGTCTCCTGGTACCTGCGCAACGACGCGCGGGAGCGCTCCGGTCAGCTCACGCAGTTCGCTCTCGACGGGGCCATCCAGAAGGGGCTGCTGAAGTCGAGCCAGTCCGAGGAGGCGGTGCCCAAGGACGTGCCGGACAAGGTGGCGGAGGCGCTGCGCAAGATCAACGCCCAGATCCCTCCCGACTTCGCCTTCGACGCGGTGTTCGCCGTCGATCGCCACGGGCGCGTGGTGGCCCACCTCGGGTACGACCAGGCCCGCGGCATGGACGACTTCGAGCTCGGCGGCTACCCGGTGGTGGCCGACGCGCTCCACGGCTACCTGCGCGACGACACGCTCGTTCTCGACCGCATGTACCGGGTCGTCGCCCGTCCGGTGGAGTACGAGGTCGGCGCACCGCCCGCGGGGGCCATCGTCGGCGCCCGCATCATCGACGACCGCTTCGCGCGGGAGCTGTCCCGGCGCACGGGCGCCGCGGTCGCCTTCTACATGCGCGGCTCGCGAGGGGCCACGGGGGCTCCGGAGAGCTTCAACCGTGGCGATCTGGACATCAACACGGAAGCAATCAGCCAGGATCCAGCGCTCGTCGAGAAGGGTCGCAGCGACGTTCACCGCGTCGGCACCAACAACATGGGCGTCGTCTACGCGCGCATCCCCGGGGAGGCCTACGCGCTCGGGGCCGGCTACATCGTCGGTCGGGTACCTGCGCACGTCAGGAGCCCCTTCGGGTTCTTCAAGGGCGCTGACGACAAGGACAAGGCGTCGGCGAAGCTCGGCGTCGTCGCGATCGTGGTCCTGGTGGCGCTGCTCGTCGGCCTGCTCTTCAGCTACTACGAACACACGCGCCCGCTGCACCTCTTCCGCCGCGAGGCCATCGCCCTGGCGCAGGGCAAGGCGGACCAGCTCCTTCCCAGCAAATTCCGGGGACTTTACCGCAAGATCGCCTCCGATCTGAACGACGGGATCGATCAAGTCGCGGCCCGGGGTGGCGTGCCGCGTCGCGCGGCCGACCTGCAGCAGGTGCTCGGGGATCTGCCGGCGGAGCCGCAGATGAGCGCCTTCGCCTTCCCCGGTGAGGGGGGTGGGGCGGCGCCCCCGGCGGCGCCCGCGCCCGAGGCGCGCTCGCGCCCGCTCCCGAGCGCGCCGGGCGGCAAGCGCCTGCCCGGCGTCGCGCGAGCCGCCGGCGCCGAGGCCGCGGCGCCCGCGGGGGCCCCGCCGTGGACTGGTGGGGCGGCGGCGGAGCCGGCGGATCCCGCGGCGGAGCGCCTCGCGGAGTGGCGCCGGGTCTTCGAGGAGTTCGTCTCCGTCAAGCAGCAGTGCGGGGAGAGCACCGAGGGCTTCACCTACGAGAAGTTCGAGCAGACGCTGCGGCGCAACGAGGAGACGCTGATCAAGCGGCACGGCGCCGCCCGGGTCCGCTTCAGCGTCTACGTCAAGGAGGGCAAGGCCGCCCTGAAGGCTAGCCCCATCAAGGAGTGAGCGGGGGGCGCCACCGCGTCCCCACCCGGGCCCCATCCCGCCCTGCGGGGCGCGGGCCCCGCCCGAGACAGGAGCACTCATGACCGAGCCTACCTCACACGAAGTCGTCATCGTCGGATCCGGTCCCGCGGGCCTGACCGCGGCGATCTATGCCGCCCGCGCCAACCTGAAGCCGCTCTGCGTCGAGGGCTTCAGCGCCGGTGGGCTCATTGCCGGCGGGCAGCTCATGTTCACCTCGGACGTGGAGAACTTTCCGGGCTTCCCGACCCACGTCTCGGGGCAGGAGCTGATGGCGCGGATGCGGGAGCAGGCGGAGCGGCAGGGTGCGGAGCTGGTCACGGAGGACGTCTCCCGGCTCGATCTCTCGAAGCGCCCCTTTCAGGTGTGGGTCGGGGAGGACTCCCCGGTGCTCCACCTGGCGCAGACGCTCATCCTCGCCACCGGCGCCCGCGCCAACTACCTCGGTCTACACCACGAGGAGCAGCTCAAGAACAAGGGGGTGAGCGCCTGCGCCGTCTGCGACGGCCCGCTTTACAAGGGCCGCGAGGTGGTCGTGGTGGGCGGGGGTGACACCGCCATGGAGGAGGCCCACTACCTCGCCGGGATCTGCGGCAAGGTGACGCTCATCCACCGGCGCGACGAGCTCCGCGCGTCCCAGGCGATGCAGGAGCGAGTCACCAGCAATCCCAAGATCGAGATCCTGTACAGCCACGTGGTGGTGGACGTCCTCGACGTCGGCCAGGACCGGGTGACGGGGGTCAAGGTGAGGAACGTGAAGACGGGGGCGGAGCAGGTCGTCGACTGCGCGGCGATGTTCGTCGCCATCGGCCACACGCCGCTCACGGATCTGGTGCGCGGGCAGCTCGAGCTGGCGGAGAACGGGTACGTGAAGCTCACCCGGCCCGGGACGACCGCCACCAGCGTGCCCGGCGTGTTCGCCGCGGGCGACGTCGCCGACTGGGTCTACCGCCAGGCGGTGACCGCGGCGGGCACGGGGTGCATGGCCGCGCTCGATGCGGAGCGCTGGCTTGCGCTGCACCGGGAGTGAGGGTTGTCCGGCGAGAGCGCGCCCGATCCGCTGCGCGGTGAGCTCGCTGAGCTCGTGGCCGCGTTCCGGGATTACGTCGTGCGTCAGGCGGCGGCCGGCACCACGGGCTTTCCGCGGGCCTTGGCGCGTCCGTCGCGCGGTGCCGAGCCGTCGGCGCCGCACAGCGCCGCCGTGCCGGTGGTGGCGGGCGGCGAGCTCGCCGCCGACGTGGCGCTGCCGCGTGCGTCCGCCGCCCACCCGGTCGCGGAGCCGTCGCCGCGTGCGGTCCTCGTGGAGCCCGGCTCGCGGCCCGCGGCAGGCCCCGCCGCTGCCGTCGCAGCGCCGAGCGCCATGCGGGGCACAGTGGACGGCGCCGCCGGCAGGGGCTCGGTGCGCGGCTCCCCCCAGGCGCTGGCGCGCCTCGCGGAGCTCGAGCGCGAGGTGGCCGCCTGCGAGCGCTGCGCGCTTCACCGCGGGCGCCAACGCACCGTCTTCGCGCGCGGCACCGGCACGTCGGGCATCTGCTTCGTCGGCGAGGGGCCCGGCGCCGACGAGGACGCGCAGGGGATCCCCTTCGTGGGCGCGGCGGGCCAGCTGCTCGATCGCATGATCGAAGGGATGGGCCTCGTCCGCGACGAGGTCTACATCTGCAACATCGTGAAGTGTCGGCCCCCGGACAACCGCAAGCCGCTGCCCGAAGAGATGGCCGCCTGCCGTCCCTTCCTCGAGGAGCAGCTCGAGCTCATCGATCCCGAGGTGATGGTCGCGCTTGGAGCGACCGCGGTGCAGGGGCTGTTCGGCACCACCGCGGGGATCACGCGGCTCCGGGGGACCTGGCGCCTCTACCGCGGCAAGATTGCCGTCATGCCCACCTTCCACCCGGCGTACCTCCTGCGCACCCCGTCGGCCAAGCGCGACGTGTGGAACGACCTCAAGGAGGTCCTGCGCCACCTGGGGCGCGAGGTGCCGGGGCGGAGTCAGTGACGGAGCCCGCGCCGGCGCCCCCGACCGACCGTCGTGGCCTCGCGTGGGGGGTCCGGGCGGTGCTGGTCCTGGTCGGCGTCGGCCCCCTCGTCCCGCCGCTGGTGGCGGGGCTGCCGGGGCTCGAGCTGCTGGGCGGGCTGCTCGAGTCCTGGTTTCGGTTCCAGTGCCACCGCGATCCCGCGCGGAGCCTGTCACTGCCGGGCCATGCCCTACCGGTCTGCGCGCGCTGCTTCGGGATCTACGCGGGGCTCGGCCTCGGCGGGCTCATCGCCTGGCCGCGCCTCCGGGCCACGGTGCTCCGGGGCTGGGTCTTCGCGGCGGCGCTCGCGATGGTCCTCGACGTGCTCGCCGAGGGCCTGGGGCTACACCCCGAGTGGCGCGCCGCGCGGCTCGTCACGGGGCTCCTGCTCGCCTATCCCGTGGGGACGGCCCTCGTCCACGCGGCTCGCTACGGCTGACGCCGCCAGACGGTTGGCCGGGATGATCGACCCCGGGGGCCCGCGGCGCGCGCTACAGGCCGTAGATGAAGCCGAGGGACGGGGAGATGGCGAAGCCGGTGGTGGGTAGCAGGATCTTGAGGTCGACGTTGACCTCTACGCCCATGTTCGGCGTGATGGCGTACACGACGCCCCCGCCCGGCCCGACGAAGAGCTGCCCCATCCGTTTGTAGGCGTCGACCGTGAGCAACGCCACCTGCGTCGGCTGGGGGTCTGCTTCCGGAGGCTGCAGCCCATTCGCGCACTTGGTGTAGCCCGGATCGTTGAGCATCGGGTAGCCCTGCTCGGCCGCGTTGTTCATGGCGCAGTCGTAGATCTCGATGGGGACCTTGCCGTCGACCTGGCCGAGGCCGCCGCCGAGGTGCACGTAGGGGCGGAAGCCCTTCTTGTCGAGCGAGACGAAGGAGTAGGTGAAGCGGCCCTCGGCGTGCAGGGGGAAGAACTTGGCGTTGCCGGCGGGACCCCCGTTGAACGCCATGCCCAGGCGGGTGCCGAGGAGCATGTGCGGAGACAGCGCGTAGTCGAAGGAGAGCAGCGCGCGGATGGTCGCGAACGTCATCCCGCCTTTGACGTTGCCGGCGCCGTTCGGGTAGGTGGCGTACGGGTACCAGACGTTGTCGCTGTTGGCGACCGCCGGGTTCGGCGGTGGGGTCTGGTAGAAGCAGCTCCAGTTCGGGTCCATGCACACGTTGTTGCCGCTCACCAGCGCGACGTCGAAACCCCCGTGGAGCCCGAACCAGAGCTTCTTGTAGGGGCCGACCCCGCCCTTGCCCCCCGTGCTGCCCCCCTTGCACATCCCATCGTCGCAGGTGGCGCCCCCCGAGCAGTCGGCGTCGCCTCCGCAGTAGTCGCAGCTCCCCGAGACGCAGAGCCCCGTCTGGCACTCGTCGTTGGAGGCGCAGCTGTCGCCCCAGGCTTTGTCGCCCTTGCCCGTGGAGCAGCCCGGGAAGTCCGGCGGACAGTCGGTCGCCTCGGCGCAGCGCTCCGGCGGGTCCTGCCCCGGGTAGGCCGGGGGCGGCTGGTTGGTGGCGCCGAGGACGGTGAACTCGATCGGCGTCAGCTGCGACCCGCTCACGTCCACGATGTTGCCCGCCGCGTCGCGCGCCTCCACGTAGACCTGGAGCTTGCCCGCGAGGCTGGTCGCGTCGCAGGGGATCATCCCCTGGAGCGACGTGCCCCGCTTCTCCATCACGATCTCCCGCCAGGCGTCCCCGCCGAACTCCTTATAGTAAATAACCCCCTTCACGGCCGGCTGCGGCGTCTCGCAGCTCAGGGGGACCGCGCGGCGGGTCTGCACCTCGCGGACGGTCGGGAGGCAGAGCATGCTGCCAGCCATCGCGGGTGCGGCGGGCGCCATCGGCGCCGCCGGGGCGCTGGGCGCGGCGGGGGCGGCGGGGGTGGCGGGGGCGCCTGCCTTCGCCTTCGCCTTCTTGAAGGTGGCGATGGTCTCCGGCGTCGCCAGGGCCTCGTCGAGCTGGATGTTCGGATCCTCGGCGACCGCGGCCTGGAACGCCTCGAGGGCGCCGGCCTGGTCCGTCTTGCCGCTCCCGCGAACGATGCCGATGTACATCCAGGCCTGAGCCCGCACCGGCCCGCTGCAGCGATCCTCGCAGGCGGAGAGCGTGCCGAGGAGCACCGACTCGGCCTTGTCGAAGTCCGTGGTCAGGTAATGGGTGTTGATCGCCTCGTCGATCTTCTTCTTCGCGGCGGCGTCGCGGGGGGCGGCGTGCGCGGCGATCGGAGTCAGGGCGAGGACCAGCAGCAGGGCCTGGGAGGCGATTCGTCGGTACACGGTGCTCTTATGGGGGGCGAAGGGGAAGCGCGCGGCCGCGCGGGATCCAAGCTCAGTCGACGGTGGTGGCGGGGCAGCCTGCCTTGGCGCCCTCCGTCCGGATGAACTGCACGCGGCGGTTGAGGGCACGGTTCTGGTCGCTGGTGTTCGGCACCAGCGGTCGGTCGAAGCCGTAGCCCTTGGAGGCGAGGCGCTCGGCGGCGATCCCGTGTGACACGAGGTACCGCTTCACCGAGGCGGCGCGCCGCTCGCTCAGCGACTGGTTGTAGGTCGCGCCGCCGCGGTTGTCGGTGTGGCCCTGCACCTCGATCTTGATGGCGGGGCTCCTCACCAGCGCCTCGACCACGGCGTCGAGGACCGGGTAGCTCTCCTTGCGGATCGCGTCCTTGTTGTACTCGAAGTGGATCTGCTGCGTGATCTTCACCTCGCAGTCGGTCACCACGACGAGCGCCGGCTTCGCTGGGCAGCCGAGCGGCTCCTTCTCCGAGGAGCCGACCTCGTTCGGGCACTGATCGGTCAGATCCGGGACCGTGTCCTGGTCGTTGTCGAGGTCGGGGCAGCCGTCCTCGTCCTCGAAGCCGTCGGGATCCTCCGGGTCGTTCGGGCACCGGTCGGTCGCGTCCGGGATCCCGTCCAGGTCGTTGTCGAGGTCCGGGCAGCCGTCCTCGTCGAGGTACTGGTCGGCGTCCTCGGGGTCGAGCACGCAGGCGTCGACCGAGTCGGGGATGCCGTCGCCGTCCGTGTCCGGATCGTCGGGGCAGCCGTCGTGGTCCTGGAAGCCGTTGAAGTTCTCCGGATCGTCGGGGCAGCCGTCCTGCGCGTCGAGGTAGCCGTCCCCGTCGCGATCGCCGTGGACGAGACAGTGCTCGGGGGGCGACAGGAACAGCGCTGCCCGCGCGTTCGGCTCGGCCAGCCAGAGGTGGTGGTTCGCCTTGGACAGGAAGCCCTGCCCGAGCTCGATGCGGGCGAACTGGAGGTGGCTCTGGGCCATGGCGAGCTCGCGCGGCGCGCAGCGCACGGCGCCGTTCTGCGCCGCCTGCTCCGTGATGTGCTCGAGCCCCTCGATCTTGCCGCGCAGCTTGGGCGCTTGCGTGCAGGCGGGGGCAAGCGCCGCCACCGAAAGGGCGAGGACCGGCGGGAGGACGGACCGCGAGGCGCGCGGCGACCTCATCGCTCCCCTCCGCTCGGGCTCTCTCTCGCGATGTGGATCGCCCGCTTCGAGTACTCGTTGCTCTCGTGGGCGAGGATCCGCGCGTCCCCGTAATCGGCCTCGGCCGCCTCGGATTGCGCCTTCCTCAGGTGCTCCTCCGCGTAGAAGAACTCGTAAGGAGCCAGGGTTTCGGCGCCGACCTCCCGCGCCTGCTCGAGGTTGCGCGACGCGGTCGTCGCCTGGATCGCGTAGATGGCGTTCCCGCACCCCGGGAGCCCGGCGAGGACGCCCGCGCAGACGACCGCGAGAACCGGGCGCAGGGCGGGGCCGTGGCAGGACGAGGAACGCATCCTATCTTCCTAGCGGCGCGTGGGTTTCGAGGCTCTAGGACGCTAGCAACGCGCCGAACGGGCCGTCAACCTCCGCGGTGCGCGCGGGCAGTCTGCCAC
Source organism: uncultured Polyangiaceae bacterium (assembly GCA_964404725.1). Taxonomy (GTDB): domain Bacteria; phylum Myxococcota_A; class Polyangia; order Polyangiales; family Polyangiaceae; genus JAFGBI01. Next base: position 4,944 of record CAYOLF010000077.1, on the reverse strand, counting down.
GAAGCCCCGCCGCGCGCCCGGTTCTCGCCCCCTGGGGGCCCACCTCAGGACCGGGGTCGGCCGGTGCACGGCGCCGATCCGGGCAGCCCGGGGGCGTCAGCGGCCCGGGGGGGATCAGACGCGACGGAAGACGCCGATCACCTTCCCGAGCAACATCGTGGAGCGGAAATCGCTGGCCCGAACCAGGATCGGCGCCATCTGCGCGTTCGCAGGCTGGAAGCGGACGTAGTCCTTCTCCGGGAAGTAGTACTTGACCGTGGCCTCGTCGCCGATGAGAGCGACGACGATGTCACCGCGGTCGGCGGTCGACTGCTTCTTAACGAAGATGTAGTCGCCGCTGAAGATGCCGGCGTCGACCATCGAGTCCCCCGCGACCCGGAGGCCGAAGACGTCGCGACCACCGCGGACCAGCATGCGGTCGATGCGGACGGTGTCGATGACGTTCTCTTCGGCCAGCAGCGGCAGACCCGCCGCGACGCGACCGACGACCTGCACCGTCGCGAGCTCCTCGTCGTCCTCGGCCCGGGCGGGAGCCGGGGGCGGGTCCTCGACGACCCGCAGCGCCCGGCTCTTCATGTCCTCGCGCCGGAGGTACCCCTTCCGCTCGAGGGCCCGAAGGTGATCGTTGACCCCGTTGGTCGAGCGGATCCCCATGTGCTCGCCGATTTCACGCAGGGTCGGCGGGTAACCGCGCGCCTCGATGGAGTGGCGGATGAAGTCGAGCGTCTGCAACTGGCGCTGGGTCAGACCCTGCATGGCGTCCGGAAGGCTACTGAACGGGTGTTGGCCCGTCAAATTATGAGGACTGTGCATCCGTGACGAAGCGCATAGCCCCGCTACCGCGGCCGACGCCTTCTCCTCGCGCGCTGCCGAGGCCGCGCTGCCGAGGCCGCGCCGCAATGGCCGATCGGCCGACCCGGTGAGGTGAGCTCGGGGGGTGACCCGCCCGCTCGCGCCGCCGCAAGGCGCCACGGCTTCAGAACTTGCTGCTCACCGAGAGGAACGTCAGCTTGTCGGTCGTCTCGCGCAACCTGCCGACCAGCATTCGCACGATGCTCCAGAGGACCTCGTAGGCCAGATCCTTGTGGAGGAAGAGCAGATCGTCGAAGCCGTCCTTGGGGATGGCGAGGAGGCGACAGCGCTCGTGCACCCGCGCGTCGGCGGAGCGGGGCGACTCGTCGAGCAGCGCCATCTCGCCGAAGACCTGCCCGGGGCCGAGCACGGCGAGCGCCTCCTCTCCCATGCCGGGCACCTCGCGGCTGATCCGCACTCGCCCTTCGAGGATGAGGTAGAGCTTGTCGCCAGCGTCCCCGTGCTGAAAGATCTTGGTGCCGAGGGCGTGGGACTCCTCGGTCGCGACCTGCGCGATGAGCTCCACCGCCGCGGGCTTTAGGCCCGTGAAGAGCTCGATGCGCTGCAGCTGCTCGACGCGGTCGGTCATCGCGGGAAGGCTCAGTCTAACCCAGCGGGTCGACCGGCGACCAGAAACCCCCAGCCGGGCGCGCTCGCCTCACTGCGTAAAGCGAATGTTCAGCGGCGGCGTGGTGCCGGCGACGGGCTCGCCGTCCGCGGCGCGAGCCGGCTCGAACCGGCGCGCTAGCGCGCACTGCCGGGCCCGGGTGGCGAAGCCGAAGCCGCTCGGCGCCTCGCTCTGCACCGCGGCCGAGCGCGCGCGCCCGCTGGCGTCCACCGACACCACGAGCGTGACGCGCGCCGAGTCGATCTGGGCTCGCTCGGCCTCCACCGGGAACGGGCAGGTGCTCCAGTTGGTGCTGCCGAGGACACCGGCCGGTCGCGAGAGGTCCAGAGAGGGAGGGCGTCGTGGTGGCGCGGCGGCGGATCTCGGGGCGGCGAGCCAGGGCGCGTCCCCGCGCGCGCGATGGTCGTGGACGGCGGCGGTGGCCGTGCCCCGCCCCTCGCTGAGCCCGCCCGGGTAGCGATCGCCCGGGGCGGTCACGATCGAGAAGGCCTCGTCGGTCGGGTCGAGCGGCGCGGTCGGTTCCGGCTCCGCGGTGAGCGCCTCCCCCGCGGCGGCCGCGGGGGGCGGTGCTGGCGTTGGGGTCGCTGCGGCCACGGGCGGCGTCTCCTGGGGCGGCGTCTCCCGGGGTGGCGCCGCCTGGGGCGGCGGCTCCGCTTCCGGTAGGGGTGTCGCCTCCGTCTTCGGTGGGGGCGCGGAGAGGTCCAGGTCGTACTCGGCCTCGCTCCTCTCCGCGACCGCGGCGGGGACGGCCGCGGCGAACGCGCCCGCCGCCTCGAGCTGGCTCATCGCGGTGGCGGCCACGGCCCCGTGCACGAGCAGGGCACCGGACAGGCCGAGGGCGAGGCCGGCGCGCCGCGCCGGGCGGGCGTCGAGCCGCAGCACCGGACCGAGCGGATCTCGGGGATGCGGCTCGAGGCTCGCGCCGCTCGCCCCCGGGTGGGCGGACGAGGTGCCCTCGAGCGGGCCTGCGGCCGAGGCGGGAGCCGGCACCTTCGACACCTACTGGGCGCCGGGCGCCTCCACCGGCGTGCCCGGGTCTACCTTGGAGGTCGCGAACGCGATCTTGGCGATGCCGGCGCGCTTGAGCACGTCCAGGACGCCGATGACGCGTCCGTGTTGGACGGCGTTCTCCGCCCGGATGACGGCACGCACGTCGGGGTGCTTCGCCTTCGCGTTGCGGGCGAGGTCGGCGACCGAGCCCCCGGGGGTGATCGGCTTCGAGTCCACGAAGGTCGCGCCGTCCGCCAGCAGCTCGACGCTGAAGGTCACCTGGACCTCTTCGCCGCTGGCGGCCTTCGGCAGATCCATCGGCAGGCCCGATTGGACGATGATCTTGGCCGTGACGATGAAGATGATCAGGAGCACCAGCGTGACGTCCACCATCGGCGTCACGTTGATGTTGGTGATGAGGGAGTCGTCCTCGTTGCCGGTGATCATGGCGTCGCCTCCTCGGGAGGGGGCTCCCCGTCCTGCGCCAGCAGGTGACTGAGGACCAGGCGGCACAGGGCGTCGGTGTTGGCGAGGATGGCGCGGATGTGCCGCTGGAAGTAGTTGAAGGTGACCACGGCCGGGATGGCGACGCCGAGCCCGACGGCGGTCGCCACCAGTGCCTCGGCGAGCGCGGTCATCACCTGGGTGGGGGCGCCGACCGCAGCGGTCGCGGCGACGTTCGACTGCGTCCCGAGCGCCTCGAAGGCGCCGACGATCCCGATCACGGTGCCGAACAGCCCGATGAAGGGGGCAATGTTACCGAGCGTTCCCAGGAACGCGATGCGGCGCTCGAGCTTGAGGCGCTGCAGCGACGCGGCGCCGCGCATGGCCTCCTCCGCGGCCCGGGGGCCGTCGTCCGCCACCGCCAGCCCGGCGAGGACGACCACCGCCTCCGCGCTGGACGAGCGCTCGAGGCGCTTGCGCGCGCCGTCGAGGTCGGCCGCGCGGAGCTCCGCGCGGAGCTCCGCGGCGAGCCTTCCGATGTCGTCGCGAAGGGTCCAGTAAAACCAGCTTCGCTCGAGCATGATGGCCACGGACACGACGCTCAGGCCCACGAGCAGCCACATCACCCACTCGGCGCCGAAACCGACCATCAACCGCAGCAACCACTCGACCAGGTTCATCGAATCGACCTCTCCCGGGACGGTTCCCCGACGTCGAGCGGCCGTCTACCACGCGCGGGGCGCCAGGGCACTCCCGGCCGTTCGGGCGGCGGCGGCGAGGGTCGCCGGCACTGCGCCGCCGCGAGGGAAGCCCCGCCCGCCCCGGGGGGGGCGATGGGTCGTGGCGCGCGAGCCGCGCCGGTCAGCTCAGCGGAACCACGGATCCACCGGGACGGGACCGTGGCAGGCGCCCAGGAAGCGCGCGAGCCAGAGGGCGACCATCGCCAGGGCGATGGCGACCGCCACCCGCTCGCCGATGCGGGCGAGTCGTGGCGAGGCGAGCCAGGATGCGTCGGAAACCCCGCGACGGAGCGCCAGGAGCAGCAGCATGATGCCGAGCGCCGGCACGGCCACGAGCACGAACGGGTGCAGGGCGATCGCGTCGGCGGGGTGACCGTTCAGGATCGCCCAGGTGGCGCGCGTCAGGCCGCAGCCCGGGCAGGGCACGCCGAGCAAGCCGGCCCAGGGGCAGGTGGTGACGCCGCCGACCTCACCGATCAGCAGCGTCGCGACGCCCAGTCCGATCAGGGCTCGCAGGTCGGTCCCGTCTCGCCGCGCCGTTGAGGAGCCCGGCTCGGACCCCACCGTTCGAGGCCGCGATCCCGGTGGGCCGCTCAGCGTGGCCGGGCCCGCCCCGGGTACCGCCGCCGTCCGGTCGGCACGCGGCGGTGTCGGCACCGATCGGTCACCCGCCGGTGCGCTTGGCGGCTTCCCAGACCTCGTTGAGATCGTTCACCAGGAACCACCACCAGGCCAGGATGTACAGGATGGCGTTCGGCGGCGAGCCTGGGGCCATTCCGGCGAGCTGACGGGCCTCGACCACGGCGTCCGGGACGGAGAACATCCCGATGTAGAAGATGCACAAGAGCGGGTTGACGTCGCTCTTCTGGCGGAACAGGTTGAGCTCGTTCGCCATCGAGTAGATGGTCCAGATGGCGTACAGGCCGCAGCTGATCGACCCGAACAGGAGCACCATGATCGGGTTTCGCGTCGTGCCGACGGGCCCGCGCGCGCCGGTCGCGAGCCCGGCCGCAGGCATCGGAGCGATGGCCCCCGCGGGCGGCATCCCTCCGGGGGCTCCCATCGGGGGAGCGCCGAAGCCGGCGGCAGGTGCCCCCATCGGCGCCATGGCGCCCACTGGCGACCCCATGGGCGGAGCCCCCATGGGCGGAGCATCCAGAGGCTGACCACCGAGGGTGGGGGCAACGGGCTGCCCGCCCAACGGCTGCCCGCCCAACGGCTGCCCGCCCAACGGCTGCCCACCCAACGGCTGCCCGCCCAACGGCTGCCCACCCAACGGCTGCCCGCCCA